>JAXMAA010000002.1:0-347752 GCA_046350615.1 Saccharimonadales bacterium (SeqCode)
ATTGGAGCAGGGTTTATTATTGGTAGAAAGCTCTCAGTTAAGAAAGAGGCAGTCTCAAGTCTACTCATTTACCTCGTTGCGCCAGTGGTTATCTTCAATTCTGTCTATACAACCAAGCTCACAAAAGAAACTCTCTTGCTGCCCGTTATTTTCTTCTGCCTATGCTCCGGTATCGCGCTCACTTCATATTTTTTGAACTCTCGGGTGAAGCCCAAAAAGATGAGAGGCATGCTTGCCTTTGCAGCAGGTTCGGGCAATACGGGCTACTTTGGTTTGCCTGTTGCGCTTGCACTATTTGGCGAAGAGGTTATCGGCTTGGTCGTACTCTGCATATTTGGCTACCTTGTTTACGAGACCACCGTTGGATTTGTGCTGATTGCAAAAGGTGAACACGGCATCAAAGAAAGCCTACACAAACTCCTTCGCTTACCTGTGTTGTATGCGTTTGTTGCGGCGGTTATCATACAACAACTCAATATTAAGCTAGGGTCAGTCTACGCCGATTTTATCCCAAACTTTAGGGGTGCTTACGTTTTGCTCGGTTCACTATTAGTGGGGCTTGCGCTGAGTGAATTAACCAAGGCACATCTTGATTTCAGAGTTATCGTGAGGTCGTTTGTACCAAAGTTTATAGTTTGGCCAGTTGTTGTGATCGCTTTGATCTCCATTGACCGACAATATACGCATCTTTTCATCAACGCCAACGGTGTGTATCAAGTCGCATTCTTGATGGCGATTGTACCAATTGCTGCCAATACGGTTGCGTACGCCTCATTCCTCAAGGCTGAACCAGAGCGTGCTGCATTGATCGTATTTACGAGCACCATCTTTGCAATCGTCTATATTCCAATGATGGTCAGTTTTGTCTTACCCCATCTTATCTAATATCACTCAGCGATCTTCCAATAATTTTCAAATATTGATCGCTGCATATCCGCGAACGACTTGTTGATAATTTCGGCACCGACTTTTTTGTTTTTGCGCCAGTGGTAGATGGCAACGGTGTTGTTATAAATGCAGAGTTGGTGGGCGAGTGGGAGTATATCGGCCGCTACATATCGCCGTTGGTACGATTGTTCCATAAACGCTTTGTTCTTAGTGAACTCATTCGGTTTGCCATCTGGGTTTAAAATCTCGCGAATTTTGTAACCAGCTTCAAGCGTTTTTTCGCGGTGCTTTTCTGCCCATCTTGGGCTGTTGACTAAGTCCTGAATGGTTCCATTGCCAAAAATCAAAATTTCGCCCTCGGTCCGCAGCTCATTCCAGAGCATCTGCTTAAAGCCATCCACGCCTTCGTATGTGTTAACTTCAAAGTCGATTTCGCCTGGCAAATCCCCGAGCATGTAAAGTGATTGCAGATCAGGCAGCGCAGTTTTTAAAACAGACTTCTTGCGTTCAACCGCTTCTTCCTCAGTTTTCAGCACGATCTCAAGATTAGCCGGATCATTGGCCGCCAATTGCCGACCAGTTTCATCTTGGTTTTCGGCAACCAAACCTCGTTTAATCAGTTCGTCAGCAATGCGATACACTTTGGTGCGATTAACCCCGGTTTTACGCGCAATCTCGAGGTGGCTTAGCGGCTGTTCAAGCAGTGCCAGATACACCTTGCCTTCGTCAGCGCTTAAACCTAATCTGTACAGCTGAAGCAAAACATTGTTTTTGTTGTTCAACATAGTGAACAGTTTAGCACTTTAACCATAATATGTCAATAAGTGCAAGTAATATCGTGAAAGGATATACGTGAGCGAACTAACAAGAACCATACTTGACCAACATTACCGAGTGCAAGCTGCGGGTGAAAACGGCCATGCTGTTTTAGGTGAAGCAAAAGGCGAGATTCTGCATGTTGCAACACCAGGAGCCACACAGGATATTCTTGATAGAACAGCCCATCTTACAGGGCTTACTTACGATAGAGTTCTGTCTCATGCCCCCGGTGTACGCGAATCAGGCTCTTTGCCCAGAAGGACGGCGGGTCTTACCAAGGGTCTGCTTGAGTTCTCTGGGCGGAGCGGACTGGTTATACCTGACCAGGGCTATGTCGGCTTGATAACGCTCGACGAGGCTGCGCAGGCGAGTGATGTATTTGGCTTCTCGGCATCACCAGATCAAACAATTCAAGAAAACGACCCTATTCAAGCAGCTTGCGGCGAAGACTTCTTCTATCCACCAATGATGTGGGCCAAAGCACTATACTCAGAAGCCTACAAAAATCGCTCCGATTCTCAGAGAAAACTGGCAATTCAGCAATGGATAGCTGAGCTCGTTGGAGAAGATCTATTTCAAGGCTCAAAACCAACCGAAGGCGGGCTACTTGGCGCCACCGGTTTCATGCCATCTAGTGGAAGAGGCGGAATGATGGCAAAACTCAAGGGAACTGAGAAGCGAAAAGCACATTTACTTACAGAAGAAATCAAGGCATTTCGCGGATCTGGGCTTATGGATCAAGCAACGCTGTGTGATTTAACTTCTGGCGGTGGAGTTGATCAAACGGAAGTTGTCGTACTTGCTGGACATATTCTTAGATCTGGTGGCTCCTTAAACTAAATCCAATGTATACTAGCGGTATGAAAACAACATTTGGTAGTGATAATTTTTCGAGTGTGGATCCTGCGGTTATAAACTTTCTCTCTGAGATTAATCAACAGGGGCATGCACAGTCGTATGATGGTGATGAAATAACCAAACAGGCGCGAAACGAGTTTAAAAAGGTATTTGGCGAAGATATAGACGTTCTATTCCAGGCGCACAGTACCCCGACCGTGAGGTCGTGGGAAGTTTATTTTGTAAGCACTGGTACGGCTGCAAATGTATTGAGCCTTAAACTGTTGCTTGAGAAACCATATGATGCAGTTATCACCTCGTCTGTTTCGCACGTTTACGAAGAAGAAACAGGCGCACTGGCCGCAAATACAACTGCACAAATTTTTCCTCTTACTCACAAAAATGGAAAGATTACGCTCGAAGATCTTAAAAAAGACGTTGCAATGCGGCGTGCCCTTGGTGAGCATTCGGCAAACCCGAAGGTGCTGAGTGTTGCGAATCCGACTGAAACAGGAGCGGTTTATACCGTAGAAGAACTCAGGTCGTTTGCAGATTTTTGTCACCAGAATGATATGTATTTTCATATTGATGGTGCGAGGTTGCCAAACGCAGCCGCCTATCTCGGCGAGGGTCTTAGAGAGATCACGCGAGACATCGGTGCTGATGTGCTTTCCTTCGGTGGTGCAAAAAACGGCCTCATGAATGCTGAAGCGGTGGTTATTTTTAACGCTCAAAAAAACAGTCTGCTGCATATGCAAAAACAAGTTATGCAGCTAAATTCAAAAGTTCGCTATATATCCGGGCAGTTTATTCCGTATTTATCGCAGAATTTGTGGCTAAAAAACGCGCAGCGAGCCAACGAACTTGCTCAAAAAATTGCTGACGCCCTCAGAGCGCAAAACACTGAGTTTACGCAGCCATTCGAAACAAACCAAATATTCTGCAAACTTCCAGAAAATGCAAGAAACAAGCTGAGGGAGGTTGGACATCAATTTTACGACTGGAATTCACCAGATGAAATTCGACTAGTCACATCGTGGGATAGTAGCGAAGAGGACGTCGAACAGCTGATTAGTGATATACAATCGCTCGCGCTTTAAGGTTTTAAGGAAATATGAAAACAACAAACAAAAACAAGTATTCTCAAGGCGTAACTTTAGTGATGTTATCTTCATTTTTCTACGGAACATATGGATTCTGGACACGGCTTATGGGGGATAGTTTTGGGGCGTTTTCGCAGTCGGCGGTGCGATCGGTTCTTGTGGTGCTGCTGCTTTTGCCGATTTTTCTTGCCAAGCGTAGTTCTAATAAGTTCAGCTTCAAAAAGAATAAAAGGTGGCTCGTGGTATCGGTAGCCTCAAGCTTATTTACTGCCGCGCCGATCTATTATGCAATGAACACCATTGGAATTGGGCTGAGTCTTGTAATATTTTATGCTAGCTACTTTCTTTCTATGCAGCTGTTTGGCTTTATTACGGAACGACGGCTTCCGCTTTCGAGGGAGATCGGAACCATTGGTATGGCTTTACTCGGGCTCATTGTCGTATATCATCCAGGTGGAGGTGAGGCGCTCTCGCTTGGCGCGCTGGCTGCTTTGGTGAGTGGCGTAGGAACGGGGTTTAATGTACTTGCATCAGGAAAAATCAAGGCAGATAGTTTAACAACAACATTTATTGCTTGGCTGTGCGGCTTGTTGGTGAGTATACCGATAGCTCTAGGTATTCGTGACCAGCTTCCTGCATTAAGTAGCACATCTTGGTTGTATGTACTGCTCTTTGCCATTTGCTCAGTTGCTTCGTCTTGGTCGGTGATAACGGCGGTTAAGATAATCAACACTGGGCTCGTGGGACTTATCGGGCTGCTTGAGATTGTCTTTGGTATTATCTTCGGAAGAGTATTTTTTAATGAGCCGGTAACAACTACAATTATAGTGGGATCAGTTCTTATTATTGCAGCTGCAGCAGTTCCGAACATATATGAACTTAGTCAACAAAAGAAAGGCGCGAAATCATGAATATTACCACAGAAGAGCTCAAGGCGAAGCTTATGGCATTTGCGGAAGCGGTAGTGAGCACCGAAGAAGCGGAATACTACGCCAACGAGGTGATCGAGGCGCATATACGGAAGAGTCCGAGAACTGATGTGCTTGGGAGTGCGGTTACTGATGTGGAGGCTTCGCGTGATAGAAAAGATACCGAGATTACGTATGACGTAGATTTACCATCGTTTGTCAGTATTAATTTTCATGGGCATGGGCCACTCACATACATTAAGCGGATTCATGATGAGCTTGAAGATCGGGCCAACAAAAATGGTTTAGCGATGGCGGCGTTTACTAATGGGAAAAGCATGCATACATTACATACCTGGGTTCAGGGTTTAGCAAAACGCGGGCTGGTGGCAATTGCTGTTTGCAACGGTGGACCAAATGCGGTTATTCCGTTTAACGGTACGCGTGGATTGTTTGGGACTAATCCGATGGCGTATGGGTTGCCGGGTAAAAATGGTGAGATCTTTTGTGTTGATATGGCAACATCTGAAATCCCATTCTTTGAATTTATGGATAGTTTAAAAAATGACAAGCCGCTTCGTGAACAATCAGCAGTAGATCAAAATGGCGAGTTTACTACCGATGCAAAAAATGCGGTCGCGTCTAGGGAGTCAACCGATCCAACAACAGGTATTGTACCGATGGGTGGTGGCTACAAAGGCTATTACATTGTCTATCTGATGGAGGTCCTCACCAGTGCCCTGGTTGGAATGCCTTCGAGTCCCGAAATGACTGAAGAATTCGTGCCAGAAGAACATGGTGCAATTTTAATTGCAATGAGCCCCAAAGCGTTTGGTACCGAAGCGACCTTCAATCGGTCGGTAGAGGTTCTGCACAAGTCAATCAAGTCACAAAAGCCAAAAGCAGGCGAGACAATTCGTGTTCCTGGTGAAGAAAACAGCCGTCGTTTTGCCGAAGCTGGCTCAGCAATCGATGTTGACGATACGCTCATGGATAAAATTGCGGCGCAGTGACGACATTGATACACTCATTGCATAGTTTGGAGGCTATATGACTAAACAAAAGAATATCTGGTTTCAAAAGGTGCGGGGGGAGTTATTTGCCGTGTTCTTGGCAGGGGTGGTTGCTGTATATTCCATTCATCCTGTTCTTGGTGGCAACGCTGTATCTTTCGTTTAAGGGTGGGCGAACAGTTGTAGGGCAACTCTACTTTGTTTTCCCACAGTATATTTCAGCGCTCGTGGTGATGCACTGGATTGCTGCTAGATTTTCAAAATAAGTAAGGCCACTGTGCAGTACGGCTGAGTTAACCGCACCGGTTACGTGAGCATAGTTTGTATAAATGTCTCTTGGTTAACCAACTTGTAGCTTTTATAATCAGGGTAGTTACGAGTAAAAGCAACAGGTAGTTTGGGCAGTTTGGCTGATTTATATTTCATTTCGTATGCGCGTAGATCTGGGCCCTCTTGTTCTATGAGGTCAATTTCTCGTTGCTCAAGATTGCGCCAATAGTATGAACGCACCCATCGATTTGTTTTTTGTAGGTATTTCAATCGTTCCATAAAACAGAAGTTCTCCCACAGAGCTCCCGTATCATCTCGCGTATCAAGTGGCAAGAAGTTATCAATAATTGCGTTTCTGATCCCTAAATCAGTAAAGTAAACTTTCCTTAATCGCCCGACTTCTACACGCTGGTTCCTTCGGTATTGGTTAACGCGAATAATAATGAATGCTTTTTCGAGTAAGTCTACATATCGCATGGCGGTAACTTTTGAAATTGAAAGGTGCGAAGCAAGTTCTCCATAGCTTACTTCATTGCCTATCTGATGAGCGAGTAACGCTAGGAGATCATTAATTATTTTCTGATCGTATATAACCTGTGGGGCAAATGCATCACGAAAAATATAGTTGTTGGCGATGGACTTAAGCTGCGCGTGTGCTGCCTCCATCGATAGCTGGCTGATGTGTGGATACCCGCCTCTGTCAAGCATTACTCGTGCGTGCGGAAGTACCTCTGTGTTATTGCGAGATAGCTCTGTGACGCTCAGGGGGTAGAGGAGGATTTCTTTACTTCTTCCGGTAAGGGGCTCATTCACTTTATTGGCTAAATCGAAACTTGATGAGCCAGTTGCAACGAGTTTGATATCAGGGTATGTATCATGAATAAGCTTAAGCGTTATGCCAATATTCTCAACTCGCTGTGCCTCATCAATGACCACTAGCTTGGCGTCTCCGATTATGGACTTTAACTCAATTGCTGATTTTCCTGTCAAGTTTGCTATCACGGTCGGGTCGTCACAGTTTAGGTAAATACCCCCAGACTCATTCTCCAATAACTGCTTTGATAGAGTTGTTTTGCCAACTTGTCTGGCTCCATAGATAACTGCTACCAACCCATCTGAAAGAGCCTCTTCTACCAGCTTCTGGCTATCTCGTTTTATGTACATGACCATCATTATAGTTAGCCTAATAAGGTAAGTCAACATCCAATATTATGCCTAATAAGTTAATTGTTTATGTTTAATTTTCTGTGACAACTTTGGTGCTTGTAGGTCTACTGTTTGATAAAACATGCGAAACCCAGACAAACAACGTTCTTTGGGATGTAAAATGAGCTTTGTACTTAAATTTTCGGGGTGTTATCTAACGATCTCCAGATGTACCAGCAGGCTATAGAGGCGTAAGGGTGCCAGTGGTTTTGAACGGCGAGTTGTTCTATGGTGGGCTGGTCGGGGGGTTCTTTGAGGTTGTAGAGTTTTTTAATGCCGTTTCTGATGCCCAAATCACCCCAGGCGAGCACATCCAGGCGGCCCATGCAGAATATTAAAAACATGTGCACGGTCCAGATGCCAACGCCTTTAATTTGCGTGAGCTCAGCAATTATAGCCTCGTTGCCTAGAGCGTCTAGATGTTCAAATTGAACGGTTCCATCTAAAACTTTTTGAGCGAGATCTTGAATGTACCCAATTTTGGGGCGACTGAGACCGGCGGTACGTAGTTCTTCCGGATTCTTGCTTAAAATTTGCTTTGGTGTTGGGAATGACGAGCCTTCAAACAGGGCGCAGAATCTTTTTTCAATGCTAGCAGCCGCTTTGGTGCTGAGTTGTTGCGAAATGATACTCTCAACCAGCTCTTGGTAGTAATTGTGGTGTGGCTGGATAGGGCATTTGCCAGTTTTTGCAATAACGAGCGCTAGTTTTGAATCAACCTGAGCAAGATGTTTTTGGCCACTTCGCAGTGTAACTTCTGCTAGAAACATAGGCCTATTATATACAAAAACAGCACCGGAGTGCTGTGTGGTGAGCGCGGTCTTGGCGGCCGGTCGTGGTAACAAAGACTGCGATCGGCCGCTTCCGACAGATGTAGCTACACATTAGGGGCATAATGAGTAGCCAATCTTACGTGACTTCCACGTCGTGAATTATTAAAACATTCTTAACTTTTTAACTCAAGGTAGCGAGAGCTTCTATCTGGTGAACAGTTGTAAAAAATATGCTTGAATATCAAGCGTATGCGGTATAATAAGCATGATAAGGTGAAGTAAGAGCAAAAACGAGAATGCTATGGCGAAAGCAGCGCATGAACATCCGGAGGGGCAAGAGAGAGCAGCCGCAGAACAAATACCTGCGGAGGTTGAGGTAGTGCCGCAAGCAGCCCATATTCCTGATGCAAGCGCCGAGCTCGATCAATCACATCAACACGAAGAGGGCCAATCGGTTAAAGCAAATACACATACGAGAAAGCGTACCAAAGTTAAGGCTGATCATGCTTTCGCAGGAAGCCTCAAACAAAAACGCTGGCCAAAAATAACCGGTTTGGCGGTAGGCGTGATGGCGCTTATCACTTTGGTAGTGAGCGGTGTGTTGAGCCAGTATTTTAAGGATAAAACACTGCCGAATGTAACCGTTGCGAGCGTTGCATCTTCAGTAAAAACTCGTGCTGAACTGAAAGGCCAACTCGAGCAGCAGCTTAAGGACTTTTCTCTTAAGCTACAAACTGGCGAAAAAACGCTTGAGCCGAAGGCGCAAGAGATAGGCTTGAAGGTCGATATTGACCAAACAATCGACCGAGCGCTGCAGGCTAAACGCCAGAGAGGTTTACTTGCTAAACTAGCGTTTTGGAAGAGCGAGGATGTTCCGGCTGTTGTAGCCATCAACGATACCTTACTTGGGCAGTACCTCGAGACGCACCTTCCAGAGCTTAGTAAGGCTCCACAGGACGCACAGCTTCAGTTTAATTCTGACAGTAGCAACTTCGCAATCACTGAACAAGCCGATGGGCAAGGTGCAGATGCAAAAAAACTAAAACTCCAAATCCAAAACACTGCCTCACAACTACAAACCGCAACGCTGACCGTTGCGACCGCAGCAAAGGCGCCGACTATTACTAAAGCGAAGCTAGAACCGCTACTTGCGGATGCTAATACACTTGTTTCGCGCCGAGTAACTCTTGCTGGGCTTGGCTATAACTATCAGGCGAGACCAAGCGATATCGCATCTTGGGTAACTCCAACGCCGCAGGAGGATGGTAGCATTAAGCTCATCATTGATGTCGCCAAGATTCAAAGCTACGTAGATGGTATTGGCAAAAAAATCTCACAGGCTCCTGTTGATAAAAAAGTTCTCAAAGATGAGACTACTGGTGCGGAAGTTGTATTGCAGTCTGGCCGTGACGGTACTGAACTGGCTGATAAGAATGTGCTAGCTGACGCAATTGCACAGTCGCTGAAAGCGAAGCAAGATAGTGCCCAGACTATGAACATCAAAGTAGCAGCCTATCAAACAGTAAATATGAACGCATACGATAAGTGGATAGAGGTCGATTTAAGTGAACAGCGGACAACTGCTTACGAAAAAGCAACGCCAATTAAGAACTTTCTTATAGCTTCGGGCATGCGTGGCCATGAAACACCGGTGGGTGAATACGCCATTTGGCTAAGGGTTCGTTCTCAGACGATGCAGGGCGGTTCAAAAGCTGATGGCAGTTACTATAATATTCCAAACGTAGAATGGGTTAGCTACTTCTATCAAGATTATGCGCTGCACGGAGCTTGGTGGCGTGAAAAATTTGGGGCACCGGCAAGTCACGGCTGCGTTAATATGACAAATGCAGATGCACAGTGGGTATTTGAGTGGGCCCCAATTGGCACAAAAGTAATCGTACATGCATAAAGGTTGAGGAACGGGCAGCAATCAATGACTAAATATGGGTACAGAACTGAAACACAACACGAAACGCAGCTTGATTTCGATGAAAGCGAGCTAGAGGTAGTTGATATCTCTGATACCACACTTGAAGCTACGGATAAGCAAAGTTCCCAGGCAAAAAAAGAGGCTAAAAAGACAGCTAAAAAACTGCGTTCACCAGAAGAGAAAAAGCGCGCCTAAGCGGAAGAAGATGCTACTTGGCTTGCTACTATTTGTGGCAGCTGTAGCGGGTTTACTGCAGTTCCAAAAAACACGATGGCCGATCCTTAATTTTATCGGGTTTCGCTCAACACTCATGGTCACTGTTCGCGAACAAGGTGCTGCCAAGCCAATTCCAGCATGCTTCAGTTAAGCTGCAAAACGGCGCTCTTTCCTTAACGGATTCGTTTGGCCGAGCAAGCTTTTCAAAAGTTAGACTGGGCCCACAGAAAGTTGTGATCCAAAAGTCTGGCTACGGTGATATCAACCAGACTGTCACCAGCTCGTTTGGCATTACAAAACCAACATTTGCCATGAAAGTTATTGGTATTCAGCTCGATTTTGATATTAAAAATTGGCTTTCGGGGCAGCCCGTAGCTGATGCTGAAGTAACGTTCGAAAAAAGCAGTGCAAAAAGCGATGCATCAGGAAGGGCTAACTTGAGTTATTCCTCCGACTGACCAGCAGCAAGTTGAGGTTGTACTTGCTGCAGCAGGGTACCTTACGAAAACAGTGAAGACCGATATTACGGTTGAGAGCCGCGAAGTCTCACTGGTCTCCGCACAAAAAAACTACTTCTTGAGTAAACGCGATGGACGCTTCGATCTCTTCTCAAGCAATCTCGATGGTTCGGATCAACGCAAAATTATCGAAGCAACTCGAAGCAAAGAAGATGAAGGCTTGCTGCAGTTCACTATTCACCGCTCCAATAAACAAGCTCTACTAGTGGCAACGCGTGATGGCAAGATCCAAAATGGCCGTCTCGTTGCCGGGATATATCTTATTGATCTAGAGAAAGCAAGTCTTAAGAAGATTGATGAAGGCAGTGATATCCAATTGCTTGATTGGGTTGATAGTACTATGGTCTACACTAAATCTGACCCCGGCATTAACTACGACGATCCTGCCTTCTCGCGCTTGATGAGCTATAACATAAGCAACAGTAGGCTCGCCGAGCTAGCCCAAACAAACTATTTCGCGGTTGCAATAGCAGCACAGACAAAAGTATTCTTCATGCCAAGCGACCCTTATCGCTCTATTGAAAATGCCGAACTTACAAGCATTGATATTGGTACGGGGAGCAAGCGAACTTACCTTAGTGGGAAGCTTATTAACTACGCAACCCGGCCAAATTATACTGCACTTGAATTGCAGGATAATAGTGGCGCAAACTTCGAATTACAAGTGGGTGCAGGCACAACCAAGGCAATTGACCGTCGACCAGGTAATACGCTGCGATTCGCCCTTGGCCCGAATGGTGAGCAAGTAGCTTGGGCAGACCAGCGCGACGGTCAAGGGGCACTTCTACTCAGAAATCTCAAAAGTGGTGAGGAGAAGGTGATGGCTAAGGCCGGTGGGTTAACGGTACCACTTCGATTTATTGCTGATGACCTGGCAGTGGTGCGAATAGCCACCAGTCAGGAGACCGCAGATTATGTGGTGAGTCTTGCAAGTGGACGCCTCAGCAAAATCAGTGATGTCTCAAACGTTGGCCAAATGCGCCAGTATGGCTTTTGAAATCCTTGTCTTAATCGATATAGTTAAGTACTGATGAGTGCGGAAATAGCCAATTTTCAAACTGAAGTGTACGAGTATTATTTAAAGCACCAACGCGTGCTGCCGTGGCGCATCCCTGAACCAAGTGGCAGCTTTGAGCCATACCGCATTCTGGTATCCGAGTTGATGCTACAGCAAACTCAGGTGAAGCGGGTCATTCCGAAATTTACCGCTTTTATGCATCGTTTTCCTGCATTGCAAGATTTAGCCAAAGCATCTTTGGCTGATGTGCTGATTGAGTGGTCGGGACTTGGCTATAACCGCCGGGCGCGTTTTTTGCACCAGGCGGCGAGGCAGATCAATACCGAGTATTTGGGGAAAATACCGCAGACTGTAGCTGGGCTGGTTCGTTTGCCCGGGATTGGGCCGAATACTGCTGCAGCAATCTTAGTTTATAGCTTCAACCAGCCCGAAGTATTCATTGAGACTAATATTAGAACTGTCTTTTTGCATCACTTTTTCACAGACCAAGAGGGCGTGAGCGATCAACAGCTCCTACCATTTATTCAACAGGCGCTTGATAAAAGAAATCCGAGGCAGTGGTACTGGGCGCTTATGGATTACGGAACGTACTTAAAACAAACACTTCCAAATCCAAGTCGCCGTAGTAAACATCACACTAAGCAGAGCCCCTTTATTGGTTCAAAACGTTTCGTGAGAGGACAGATTATGAAGATACTGACACAAAAGGCGACATCTTACCAAGAATTTTGCCAAGTTATCCAAGACGATCGCTTAAGAAGTGTGCTAGACGATCTGGTACGTGAAGGTATGATTACTAAAGATAATCAAGTTTACCAACTTGCGAGATGATACAATAGCAGATGTGAAATATCGAATTGCAGTCTTGGTGGTCATTAGCCTCGGTCTACTTGGCGTATTGCATGTGGCTCGTGTCTCAGCACAAGAGACAGAAGGTGAGGCTGATGTCCCAAATCGTTGTGTTCTTGCCCAAAACTATCTTAAAAATATTCAAAAACCACGAGATTTACGAGGACGTGTAGACCGTTTGCAGGCGTACCGTTATATTTACCAACGCATGACTAATTTTGTTGTAAGGCTCGAGCGTAATAACCAGCCAAAAGCAGCGGATATGAGAGCAAATATCGACCGGCTCGCAAGCTTGATAGAGCAGTTCAAAAATAGCTATGAACAATACGATACCGCGCGTGAAGCAGTTGTGAAGGTAAAGGATTGTCGAGAAAATGCAGAAACGTTTATCTCTGCGCTTAATGAAGCACGTGCGGCCAGGGCAAAAGTAGCGGAAGATATCGAGCTTCTCCAAAGTGTACTGAGCCCAAATATTAAAACTGATCTTGAGAATCTCCATCAACAGATGTTATCGAGTGGGCAAGGCGGGTCACAGTAATGAGCGAGCAGACTGATTCAGTAGACCAAGAGGTGCGGCGCTTCTGGCCGCCTCAACTCAATTTAGTAAGTGCGCTTGCTATTGCCATTGCTGCTGCTGGTGTAATTGTTGGTGTGGCCTATACACTCTACTGGAACAGCCCAAATCGTAAGTATGATATTGAGCGTGGTGGTTCGGCGCATCGCAACCAAGCGCTCAGTGTTGAGGATGATGATGCAGATACGACCAGCCCGGTTGACGCTCCCGCAGCTAAACGTAAAATTCAGTATCTAGAAGAGGAATTAAGGGCACTCAACGGTTTGAGCAAATTTAGTGCCGATGATTTAAACAACCAAGCCATACAGCTCGCGCCGCCAGAGCAGCCCTCACTCTAGGAGGGCGAGTACTTCTAGTTATTCCTCTTCGAAGGCTTCTTTTTTGGCGTAAAAAAGTCTTCATTGCTCACTAGCTTTGCCAGACGTTTTTGTAATTCCGAAGAGATTCGCCACTGTTCTGCAGGTATAGTCTTAGCGCGCACCTCAACAGTTACGTGATCTTTATCGAAGGTCTGCACGCCGTGATAATACGGAGCTTGCACTATCGAACCTTGCCATAAATCTTCATGACCCATTGCAAGGCCTAATGCTGCTATCTCTCGTTCCGCCTTGTCAAAGTCTGCGTTAAGCGGCAAGGTGAGCTCAATATTCACCTTGGCATAGTCGAGTGTTTGATTTGCCGCTCGATTAATATTGCCATTTGGTACAAAATGGATAGCTCCATCATTATCACGAAGCACGGTTGTCCTCAAGGTAATTCGTATAACAGTGCCTTCAATATCGCCACCAGTTGCCGTGAGGGAAACGACATCCCCAACACGATACTGATTCTCTACAACAATAAAAATGCCACTGATGAAATCCTTCACGAATGTTTGAATACCAAAACCAAGCAGCAAGCTTAAAACACCCCCAACGGCAAGCGCCCCTGCGAGAATTGGCGCAAGTGCCCTTAGCACGCCCAGCTCCGAAAGTACCAAGAGTGCAATGACGATCCATATGATCACTTTTATGATAGAACCTATCAAGCTAATGAGTGTATCTGCACGGAGCTTTCTATCGCGGTCATTCTCAAACCGTTCTGAGTGCTGAATGCTCCGCTGAATGAGCTTCCCCAAAAATGCCTCGCCAAAACGCCGTACAACACTGGCGGCAAAAAGTATGAGAACAATTCTCCAGCCATGGTCAAGAGACCAGTTGCGTATACTTGCAAGTATCTGTTCGAGACTCATTACAATTAAGTATAGCAAAACTGTTATGCTTTTAGCGAAGCCCGTATATCTGATACTATCAAATAGATGCAAGTGTATGATTCATTGAATTTAGAGGTGGCTAGTTTATTACAAGCTGGTTCTGTAGGTGTCATCCCGACTGATACACTGTATGGTCTTGTCTGCCAGCTCGCCAACCAAGCAGCGGTGGAGAGAATATACGATATTAAACAACGTGCACATACCAAACCCATAGGCACCATTCTTATTGCAGATCCTGTGCAGCTTGAAGATAGCGTTAGCCCTCATGAATTATTGGCTGCTCAAGTGTATTGGCCTGGGCCAGTAAGCGTATTGCTTACGGTGAACACAAAATTCAGCTATGCACATCGTGGTAAGATGAGCTTGCCGTTTCGGATCCCGAATGAAGCAAATCTGCGTAATCTCATTATGAGAACAGGCCCACTCGCAACAACCAGTGCAAATATCGCAGGTGAATTGCCAGCCACAACGGTGCAGGAGGCCATGGGTATCTTTAGGCAGAATGTAGATTTTTATGTTGACGGGGGTGATTTAAGCTCAAATAAACCGTCGAAGATTATTGAAATTAAGCACGGTGACGTGCAGATCATACGGGAGTAAGCATGACGATACACGAATATTCAAAACAGGCAATTTCAACTTTGCTCGACGGGCATGATATACAGAATCTCAGTCCGGTGCTTATTGCACAGGTGTTTGGGATTTTGGGGGAGAGCGGCGAGATGGCCGAGAAGTTCAAAAAGCTGATTCGCAATAAGGCTGGCAAACTCTCAGAAGAGGATACGCAAGAAATCTTAAAAGAGCTCGGCGATATTCTTTGGTATATCAACTCCGTGGCGACGCTTCTTGGCTCTGATCTCGAAGCCGTTGCCCAGCAAAATCTCGATAAAGTATTGAGTCGAAAATCACGAGGCTTAAGCCGAGGCAGCGGGGATAATCGCTAGTGAACCCCTTGCCGAATGAAGGCCTTTATCTTACGCGGAAACGCAAAAAGTGGAAGTTCGCCCACTTCGATAGTTACTCAAACTGCTTCTCTTTTGACCGAGATGGCAAACCAGTGCTCATAAAAAAACAACTTAAATCATATTTTTCATCTGCTGCGGGTCCGTCCTCCGGTAGCAGAAGCGGACGGCAGTTGGTGCTGGAACTGGCGGCAGGGAATGCTCAGTTTAGCCTTGAGCTTGCACGCAGGTATCCTGAAAAAGATTTCATTGCAGTCGATATTAAATCAGATAGATTGTATACCAGTGCCAAAAAAGCACTTGAAGAGGGTGTGAAAAACATCGTATTTTTAAGGATGCACCTTAACGAACTCAAACAGATATTTGAGCCTCGCAGCGTTGATGAAATCTGGCTTACTTTTCCTGATCCATTCCCGAGAGAGCGGAGTGCCAAACATCGTTTAAGTCATATTTCATTTCTGCAACAGTATCGCAAAATTTTGAAGGACACAGGTTTTCTCAAATTTAAAACTGATAATCGTCAACTATTCCTCTGGAGCCTCGAGCAATTCGTGGCCGAAAAGTGGCACTTTCAAGAGCTGACGTTCGATCTTCACGAGAGCAATCTTTCAGATGAATATAAAATCATGACTCACTACGAACAGAAGTTTGTAGCCGAAGGGTCGCCAATCAATTTTTGCGCACTTGCTCTCTAGCCCAAGTGTCCAAGTTGCCGGCGGACATTGCTACCACGAGGTCTCCTTCTTCCCGATGCTGTTCGATTTTCTTACGTAGCTGATCGTTCATATCAGCCAATTCAACAGATCCATCTTTTATCGTGGCACTGAGTTCTTCTGGTGAAAGTACTTTGCTACCATCTTCACGACTCAAATAGGTCGGCAGCCAGTAGACTTTTTTTGCACCCGAGAAGCAGCTTCCGTAGCCGCCATTCTCTAACAGTTCTCTTTGGCGGATGTTTTGGTGCGGCTGGTAGATAACTATAACATTTGGGTTGAGTTCATACGCCATCTGTATGGTAGCCTGAATCTCAGTTGGGTGGTGAGCGTAATCGCTATAAAGGTTTTCAGCAATCTTTTCAAACCGACGATTAGTCCCCGGAAAGTCGCTCGCTATTTTCAGAAGCTGCTTCCAATCTGCGATAGTATTTTCAACAAAACCGAGCCGATTGATGGTACTGCATGCTAGCCAGGCATTACGACGATTGTGTTCCCCAGCGAGTGCAATTTGGGCGAGTTCCTCTGGTTTGGTTAAGACAAAAAGGTTGCCTTCCGATTGAATTTTTGCAGCATCTTGCTCCCATAAAATCGTCAGTTTCGATTGTTCGCTAAACTGAGCGAAGGCATCAAAGTATTCTTGCTGAGTAGGATACGTATCAGGGTGATCATAGTCAAGTGAGGTAATGAGGCTTGCTTCAGGGTGAAATGTAAGAAAGTTTCGGTCGAACTCATCGCACTCATAGATGAAGTATTCGGAATCTTTTTGATACTGCGCAGCTGGCCCAAATGATAGGGTTGTGCCAACAGAGTAGCTTACTGGTAGATCAAGTTGCTTAAATAGCCAAATTAACATGCCGGTAGTGGTGGTTTTACCGTGTGTACCGGCAACGGCGATCATCTTTAGGTCGAGCTTTTCTAGGAGCTCATTTAAGAAGTCACCTCGCTTGCTGGTTTTGATTCCTTTCTCTTGCGCGGCACGGAGTTCGGGATGATCGGGCGGTAGTGCGGATGTATACACGAACCAATCAATAGGCTGTTTTCCATAAATCTTGCGTAAGTGGGAGCCGTCTTGACCAATTGCCACGTTCGCACCGCGTTCCTCAAGAGATGTGGTGAGTTCAGACGCTTGCAGATCTGAGCCACTTACTGTCAACTCAGCATCAAGGGCTAGGAGTGCCAGTGGGCCAATACCAACCCCGCCAATCCCAGAAAAATAGACATGCATAGCTATAAGTATTAAGTATCAAGTAGCAAGTATCAAGAGTGCCACATGATATACTTTTTGGTAAAGAAGGAAAACAAAAGTGTTACGAAGACTTTTTTATCGAATTTTATGGCCACATCATCCATGGCGTGCCGTTGGTATTTCGGAGCTGAGTGAAATGTATATCGCGGGTTTCTTAAAAAACTTCTCACAAGGAATGATAGGTGTTTTTGTGCCGCTGTATCTGTTAAAGAATGGACTATCTTTCCAAATGGTACTCGTATATTACGCACTGGTGTATGCCAGTGCAGTACTCATGGATCTGATATCTGCATATTTAATTGCTCATTTTGGACCTAAACATGTGATGCGACTCGGATTTTTTATACAGTTCGTGTACGCACTTTTACTTACCCAGATAGATTCCTTACCGTGCGCAGCGATAATACTGAGCCTTACACAGGCGATGGCGGGCAGTTTCTATTGGTTGCCATACCATGTTGATTTTTCAAAAATTAAGCACCGTGATCATGGAGGCAAAGAACTGGGGTGGCTTCAGCTTCTCGAACGGCTTGGGGGGATTGGCGGTCCAATCGCAGGAGGCATCATTGCGACCCTCTTTGGCGGTCATGTATTGTTTATGCTTTCGGCTGGCCTTTTGGCTCTAGCGGTCATAACCTTAATGCTTAGTCCCGAGCCGGTCAGAGTACAACAGAAGCTTCGCTTCAAGGGCTTGCTGAAGGGCCAGTTGCGAAACACTGCCTCGTATGCGTCATTTGTGGCAGAGAATGCGATCTCAATAGTGCTTTGGCCAACATTCTTAGCGACAGTGGTGTTTTCCGCTGATGCATACCTTAAGATCGGTGGCGTTGCTTCAATTTCCATTGCAGTTACGGTCTGCGTTGCTTTGCCGCTTGCACATCTGCTTGATAAAGAGCGAGGCCTAACAATGCTCAGAGTCGGTACGTTTCTAAATGCGATTGTTCACGGGATCCGTCCCTTTGTGAGGGGGTTCCTTGGAGCAACAGGTATATCATTTTTAAACGATCCCGGTACCTTGGTGTATCGTCTTCCGTATCTAAAAGGTTTTTATGATAGTGCCGATGGCTATCCTGGTCAGAGAGTTGCTTACGTTGCAAAAAATGAAATGATTGCACATGTGTGTTGCTTCATCATCTTCGGCGTGCTAGCACTTCTGGTTGGTGTGCTATCAGTACACGGGGTGTTTGTGGTCGGTTTCTTACTTGGCGCCGTATGTTCAGCCGGGATTCAGCTACAGCAATACGCAACTTTGCAGGCTAGACGCTAGTAGGTATCTTAGGCTTGCCCTAACCTGCTACAATAAACAGTAATGAACGGGTGGCAAGAAAAACGGTTTTTACGACATTGGCGTCGATTGCACGTTAAAAGTTGGCAGCTTGTTTTATTGCTAGTAGCAGGTGTGCTCTGTACGGTTTTTTTACTGCGCCAGAACAACCTGAGGATGGTTGCACTGCGTGAAGCAGTAGTAGCGGCTGATAAAAACGGAGCTGATGTAACTGGCGCGTTAGAGCGCCTTAACTATCATGTGTTCCACCACATGAACACCAAAATTGTGCGTCCAGTTGAGTTGGTGAACACATACAACCGACAGGCTCAAGCGGTCATCGAGGCAGCTAACAAAAATAGTGGAAGAGATGTCTACGCCGAAGCTACCGCGGCGTGTGAACGCAGGGGCATACCGCTTGCCAGTATTGCCCAGTGTGCTGCTGAATATGCGGTGACTAATAATCCAGGGGTTGGTCCACAGCAGATTGTTCTCCCTGATAAGAACCGATTTATTTACTCCTTTGCTTCACCGCTTTGGACACCGGATTTAGCTGGTTTTTCACTGCTATTAACAGGGGTGGTTTTGCTCTGGTTGCTGGGCCGGATACTTGAATACGTGCTCGTCAGATTAGTTATTAGAAAGCGCCTGAGAAATAATTTTTAGATTATTACCTATTGACAACAGATATGACCTGATCTAGTCTAAGGGTACGCTATAACCTAAGGAGGAGTTAATCTTATGGCACAATATTCGCACACAAACTCAAAAGGTGTAACATACTATTTGTTCACATCTGTAACAAAGCTTCGTGGTGGCAAAGAACAAAGAATCTATTACTTCAGCAAGTCAGACACCAACGCTAAAGGTGAGGCAACTGATCTTCCAGAAGACCGCAAGGTTGAAGAAAACCCACGCAACGGCTTCCTCGTTCTTAAGAAGAAATAGTTCTGATACATTCAGATGCAAATACGACCCCCGCCTGGGGGTCGTATTGTTTTGTATTTGCAAAATATAAAATGCTTATGATATATTTAAGTCATCTATACTAAAACAAAGGAAAAACATGGAAAGCAATAAAGACGATAGAATAGACCTCAGTGGTGTAAATAAAGCTCCAAGTGCTTCGTTGATTCAGAGAGTAAAAGGACTTTTTAAAAAGTCGCAGTATCCAGGCCGAGACGCAGAAGGCAAGTTTGTTGCTGGATCAAGTGGGATAAAGTTTGGAAAGAAACTGGAGGTAAAGCGTGTTTTACCTCTAGTTATCGTGATTAGTCTAGTTGGCGGGCTTTTCGTCTATCGAAGCTTCGCCGCCGTACAACAAGCGCCAGCTTACGATTTTGCAACGTACTTCCCCAATAACCAACTGTTCAAAAGTCAGTATCTAGAAGGTAACAACTATGTAAACGGTAGTCCCGAGCGCTCCGTTCTGTGGTTCGAGCCGCAAGATCAGTATACTTTTAAGATGTATAATGCGGCGCCGCAAAACCAAGATCGGCGATGCCATTCCACTGTGTTGAGCTGGTGGCCTGATAACACATTGCGCTATAGTGAGACTGCGTCGGGCTGCGCCAAGAATAGTACAAGCCCAAGTGCCAGTAGCGTGCCGAACAAAATTGTTTATGACGCAAAATCCCCGATCATCCTCTTACCCCGCAAAATGGTTAAAGGTGAAAAATGGCAATATAATGGCAAAACCACAGCGCAGTACTTTGAACAGGTTAATGGTAAGTTTCAGCTTAAATGCACGGGTTCCGTAACTTACACATCTAGAATACTTGGTCAAGAAAAGGTTACTCCAAGAGAAGATGCCCTCAGGTTCCAGAAAACGCAAGCAACAACGTGGCAGACTGGTGCAGTTCCAGGAAAATGTGTGAAAGGTGAGACCACTCGGTGGCAAGAGGATTACTGGCTTACCGATACGCTCAAGGCTCAGGGTGGTGGTACAACCAAGGGGCTGCGTAGGGCCAAGGGTGGCAACCAGGACCTCAAAGAGGGCAGCTGGGATGTCTGGTACGATGGTTGGGCCATTCTGCCGAAGCTGGCGTCCGACGACACCGTTAGACAGTAGACAAATTCCCAGTCTAGGATCTACACTGTTAGTGTGAATAAGCACTTACCCGTAGTTCTCTCAGTAAAAAATCTCACGAAAACATACGATAAAAAGAACGTGGTTGATGGGATTAGTTTTCAGGTTCTTGAAGGTGAAATATTCGGTATCTTAGGACCTAACGGAGCTGGCAAAACTACAACGCTAGAGATGCTGGAATCGCTGAGGCCAATTGATGGTGGCTCGGCGGTTATAGATGGCATAGATGTGCAAAAAGATCCCTACGGCGTTAGGCGTATCATCGGCGTGCAGCCGCAAAGCCCAAGTTTTCAAGATAAAACTAAGCTTTCGGAGCTGATTGAACTTTTCGCAGCAGCGTATGGCGAAAAAGTGAATGTCGATGAGTTTTTGGCCAATGTTAACTTGCAAGAAAAAAAGAACAGCTATGTCGAGAACCTCTCCGGTGGCCAGCGCCAGCGTTTTTCGATTGCAGCAGCATTGGTGCACCGACCAAAAGTCTTTTTCCTCGATGAGCCAACCACGGGTCTAGATCCACAAGCCCGCCGCCACCTCTGGGATCTTATTCGTGAGGTTCGTGATAAAGGTGTCACCGTTATCATCACTACTCACTACATGGATGAGGCAGAGATTCTGTGTGATCGTATTGCGGTTATGGATGCTGGCAAGATTGTCAAGCTCGATACCCCCAAAAAACTTATTAAAGATCTGCTGGCCAAAGGTTTTAAAAAAGAGCAGCATGTTGAACAGGCGAATCTGGAGGATGTCTTTATTGATCTGACTGGAAAGGAACTGAGGCACTAACATGAAGCAAAAACTATTTACTGTATTGGTGTTTACTAAAATCGCCGGCAAGCGATTCTTCCGTGATCGCTTAGCAATCTTCTTTACCGTCGCATTCCCGCTCATCTTCCTTTTTGTTTTTGGCGGTATCTTTGGTAAAGAAAGTAATGTTTCGTTCAATGTGGCGCTTATTAATAACTCGCAGAGCATATTTGCTCAACAATTTGTCAAAGATTCAGAGGCAGATGGTAAGGTGCTCAAAGTTAATAAAGAGGTCACGACTCTACAGAATGCAAAAGAGAAGATGAATCGGGGCGAGCTCGATGCAGCTATTGTCTTGCCAAAAGATTTCGGCGAGTTACGGGACAATCAGCAGTATCCGTCTGGCCAAGCTCAGGTGATTTACACACAAAATAATGAACAGGCTGGCCAAACACTCGGCTCGGTTCTAGAGGGTATCTTCAAAGGTATTAACAAACGGTTTGTGCCCACCGTAGAGCCTTTTACTGTTAAAACTGAGCAAACCAATGATCGCAGCCTTTCTCGCTTTGATTTTGTATTTTCTGGATTGCTTGGTTTCTCGATCTTAGGTATTGGTATTTTTGGTCCTATGAACGTGTTTCCAGAGCTGAAAAAACAAGGCATTTTACGGAGGCTACATACTACCACGCTACGTGTGTGGCAGTATTTTCTTTCTACCATGTTCTCCCAAGCGTTCATTGGGTTGATTTCCTTTGCAGTCCAATTTGCTGTGGCAATTGCCGTATTCAAGCTTAAACTTGTTGGAAATCCGTTTGAGCTTGCCTTCTTCTTGCTGCTCGGTACCGTCATGATTTTGGGTATTGGTTTAGCTCTGGGCGGCTGGGCTAAAAATGAGCGCCAAGTTGCGCCGCTCGGTAATATCATCGTCTTCCCGATGATGTTTTTAAGCGGCACCTTCTTCCCACGGTTCTTAATGCCCGATTGGCTTCAAAAGATTGCCGGCTTCCTGCCATTAACGCCAGTTGTTGATGGCATTCGCTTGATAGCTACTGAAGGTAAAAATCTGATTGATGTTGCCCCGCAAATTGGTATGATAGGCGCCTGGATGCTAGTAATTTATGTCATCGCCTTCCGTGTCTTCCGCTGGGAATAAAGCTACGGAATAATCTGAATCTCAAAGATAAACCACACTACAACCACTGTTGCATAATTTGACAATCCGTGATATAATAGAATCATGAACGCAGAAACTATTCCCACACTTTTTTCTGACGGACGTCAAGCTCACGATGCGGACCCGTCATCTACTGTGAATATTCAGCCAAAGAAGGTCGGGGTAGGATTGTGGGATCCTAACGGGAAGATATCGTCCGCTTATGCGGATTTGGGCGGGGGCCATCGTGAGGCACTGCAAGTGAACTTGCCCCCTGTTTCGCCACGACCAACTCAGGGCGCAGAACCATTGCCGATAAACAGAGCAGTAGATAGGGGCAGACATTCTGTGCGTGACTACAATAGCGATGGACTGCCGAAGCCTGAAGAGAGAGGAGATGGAATACCTCGTCTTACTTCAGATGAGCGGACTGTAAGTATAGTTGGTATAAAAGCTGCCAGAGCCGCACTGACTAATGGATAACCAGATAGTCTGGATGGCGAAGTAGTAAGATCTAACAATTGTAGCACCCGGGTTATCTTGAAATGTAGAAATCAGACTTGGTGGGGGCGGTAGGACTTGAACCTACGACCAATCAGTTATGAGCCGACTGCTCTAACCACTGAGCTACGCCCCCTCCTCAGGATCTGCTTTGAGTTTCGGTTTCAAGATAAATTCTAGAAGCCTACGCTCTCTGCTGTCCTTCGTCTCAATTTAAGAAAGTCGCTATGCTCTGTTTCTTAAATTGGTGGCTGCATTGACTGCAACAGGAGTAGTATAGTGTAGTTGATGGCATCTAGTCCATAGTTTGTAGAGATTCGTGGGTTGTGATTTCTTAAGCACCAGTCTGCCCTAGCGGTCATCCCGTACTTGATACGGGATCCAGTAAGATAAAGATCTCTGCCTGGGACTACATCGTAAAGAAAATCATTTCTACAAAAACACTACACACTATCAATGAACTATCTACCTTAACTATATTCTGTATAATGAGTGTATTGATAAACATAAAAGGGATGGTTAATGGATCAAACTGGTGGGGGATATGCTGGAGCGCCAACCTCTGAAGGGGTTGCGAATGGTGATCCACTACACTACCTACAGTACGGCACTCAGTTAGCCATGCCAACTCAGCAACCAAACTCATTTGATATGGTTGCCGCAAACCCGTCATCTCAGCAGCAATATGCGCAACAGCCAGATCCGCTCATGCCCGCTGAGGTTCGACCAGACTGGCAACAACAAATTTATGCCGAGCTTGCCGGTAATGTGCCAGTAGGCACAAGCCAGCCCATTGCAGGGGGTCAAATTAGTAACCCCGCGCCACAGTACCAACCTCAAGTTGCACAGGTAAGTTATCCTACAAACTCCGTACCTGTATATCAGCCGACAGCACCAGTGCAACCAACGCCGGAGCATTTTCAGATTTCATACGACCAGACAACAGGAGAGCCGGTTCCTGCCCCACAGACATCAACCGCAAAAAAAGTAATTATTATAACAACCGGTATCGTATTAGTATTGAGTTTGCTTGGTGGCGTCGGCTTTGCCGCTTATACAATGGGTAAAAATGCGGGTTACGCTGGTGGAGTTGAAGATACTAAAAAGTCGTTTGCCAGCCAGAGTAAGGATACTGACAATACGCAGAATACCAATGACAAGGATGCAGAAAACGACAATGAACTCCTCAATTTTGAGATGGCCCAGCCGGTGTACAAGGAAGAGGCTGTTTCCGGTATTGTAGGCGAGCAGCTACAGCTCTCAGACGGCATGGTTCTATACGTTAAAGATGTTGAACGCAATTTTCAGCCGTCAGATGCATCTTATTCGTCTATGCCCGGTGAGGAGTTGATAAAGGTAAATCTTCTGGTGGGTAATGCTGATGCAACACAATCTAAGGTAATTTCCAACGATATGTTTGGGTTACGTGATCTCTCGGGTTCGTTGGTATTGCCAAGAACCAATATAGGTAACTACGAAGGTCAAATAGATAAACTTGAAGTAAGTTCGGGAGGAAAAATCAGAATGTCACTTGTTTTCTCTGTTGAATCAGGAGCAACACCCCTTACGCTCGTTCGTCAGCAGGCCTATAACTTAAGGAGTCTTGGGCAGACGGTGAACATGAAAATAGAAGTCATCTTTGAGTAAAGATTGCCTATTTGACAACATTTGGGTAGCGGTGATACGATTAAACCATAAGTGTAATAACAGGAGAAGGGTAGCGTTATGCCTGATGAAGATAAACATCACGTAAAAAATGACCACGTTGTGACCGGTGGCGGTGGGTTAAAGGATAAAAAACAATTTTCGTGGGTAAAAATGAGCATGCTAGCCGTGGTGGTTGCGGTTGTCGGAGGCTTTTTTGTGTGGAATTCCTTTGCGGCTTCCGGGACACAGGGAATCATTGATACCTACTACCAAACAGTTATAGGTCAGAGTGCCGATTCGAGCGGTCTTGCTTACTGGAGTTCTAAGTACGATGCAGCAAAAGACCAAACCGCCAAGAATGCGGTGATTGAGCAACTTGTTGCAACGCTCAAGAACACCCAGGCTTATAAAAATAAACAGGCGGCAGCTACCTCAAGCGCACCTGCTGTCTCGACAAAACCAGTTACTGGCACAAAGAACGCTACGACAAATTCTAGCCCAAGCACCTCAAGCTCTTCCACTTCGACCTCCTCAAGCTCTACCTCAACTAGCGGTTGTGTAGCAAACACTGTGGGCAACACGGCCTTCATAAAAGGTCTTTACACAAAATATCTTAAATATGCACCAGATGATGCAGGTTTAAAATACTGGGTTGATCAACTTGACACATGCGCCAAAACTTCTGCAACAGCGGAGGCATTCTTTAAGGCCAAGAGTACCGTTACTACTACAGACGGGAAAAAACCTACCGCTGCTGGTGTCAATGCTGCCGAGGGAACGCCAGGAGCAGATAACCCGTTCCCTCAACGCAAGGATGGTGAAACTGATCGACAGTACGAACGGAGAATTGACGCATGGCTTGAAGTAGAGTTTCAAATTATGACCCAAAGTTGCTGTGGAGGATTGGCCAGTGGCACGGGGAAGGGTATGGTAAATTGGGCTGAGTTAATAAGAACTGGTAAGTGGTCACCACAACAGGTGCTCGATCACTTAAAAACACAGAGTGGACAATCGCTTAAGCAGATGGCCATAGAAGCAAATCCTGATTCTAAGGAGGCAATTGACCAAAAAATTAAGCAGACACTGGGTTCTGCAATTATGGAGCAAGTTACAGACAGTGATATCAAGGATATCGATTATTGCCATAAAACTAAGGAGCTACTTGATAAAGGACTGCTTAAGGGTGGTATCCCTTACTACTGCATTTACAATAGCGGTTATGGTTTTGATAACGGTGCCGAGACAGAAAGGGGCAAGACCTTGGCAGATTCGCTAATGGGTGTATCAAGCGGCACTTGGACGGCAGCTATTCAAAACGGTAAAATGACACTCGAAGAGGCTGTAGAGAGGGTAAAGAAGGGAGAGACAACAGCGAGCTGTGAAGATGTAGCAGTAATGGCCTCACTTTTCCCGTCTTGCGGTGCCGGAGGGCAGAATGTTACTCAAGCTGATCTCCAAGCAGTTGCACAACAATGTTACGGAGGAAATTTAGTTACTGGTACTCCGAGCAAGGATTGCTTCCCAAATCAACCAAGCCAGCCAACCAACGGATCAAACAAAAACACTGGAGGCACGTCACAAGCTCCTTCAAAAGATGCAGTAAACTCTAATATTCCTAACGATGCAGCAGTGGCTTCGGCTACAAATAACTCTCAGACACCACTGCAGAAAGCAAGCTCTAAGGCGAAGTCGGTTACCGGTGTTGATAAAGCAGTGAAGGCTTGCGATAGCACTACTTGCGCGGTGTTACCACTTGGAACAGCGAAGACATCAGATATAAAGAGTGATGCAACGGTTCCCGCAGCTCCGATTTATGAAAATAATTATCCCACAGTTTCGCCCTATACAGAATCTTGGGATAACGGCGGTTCGGTAAACGCTGCCAGCACCACAATTGGTGCCACTGTTACTAATGAGAGCTCTACCATGGTTGCAGCCAGTGACGTTGCAATGTGTGTAGACCAATATGTTCCACTTAAGCAGGGAGATAAATCGGTTTGCGTGAAGGTCCTTCGCTTGTATTTAGGTCTGGTCGGTTATCTTAATGAAGAAACTGCTCAGGATGGCGCAAATGTTAGCGGCTATAACGGGCTGATGATCTTTGGAGAAGGTCTAAAAAATGCCGTCGCCAAGTACCAAAAAGATAGAGGAATGTCTAATAAATCGGGTAGTGTTGATAAGGCAACATGGCTTGATTTAAAGGATTTCGCTTCTCACGAGTACCAAAGCCAGAAGCAAGTGGCAAGCGACATTCAAGTTGCTGCTGCAGTTGGTGATGAGTTGCAGCAACAGGAGTTTGCCCGCCTTTTTGATAAGTGCAAAAACAGCGTGGTTCTCGACAAAAGCGACGGCATGGATGCTGGAGAGCGAGAGTGCGTAAAACGGTTGCAGCAAATTCTTGCATTTGTTCAAGATGCAACACTGTCGATTACCGGACAGTTCGATGCCGCAACTCAAAATGCGGTAACTCGCTTTAAAGCTATGAGGGGCCTGCGAGGTACTCCAGTTGTAGATAAACAAACTTGGGAGCTCCTTGAAGCAGCAAAACAAGTGAGTCCATATCAATCACCGTACCAGGCAGGAAGCGGTAACCTGGCAAGTGCATATTAGAGAAGTGTAATTATTAGAATAAGGAGTAATAGTACAATGGACATAAAACGTATCGTGGGTGGGGTTATAGCAGTGGTGGTGCTGGTACTTACAGGAGTCGTAAGCTATAAATACGGTACCAAAAAGGTAGTAGTTGAAAACTCAGATGGTGTTGCAAAACAAGCCGCAGCAGATTTTGTTGATGCTCTTGTGAAGGGCGATGTTGATAAAACATACGAGTTCGGAACTACTGCATACCAGGCAAAGAACACAAAAGAACGCGTAAAGGCAATTTCTGATAGCTTAAAATCTGACCAGCCGCAAATATCTAATGAGGAGATATTCTTTGGTAAAGATCAGGCAACTAATCAGGCTATATACTTAAGCTCCGTTGGTAATCTTCCAGCTAATACCTATGGTCGTACTACAGGAAACTTTGTGATACGTCTTGTTGTTCAAAATGGAACATGGAAAGTCGATAGCTCACAAGTATTCTAATAAGTAGCTAGATATACAAACACAAAAGTCGGGTTATATGCCCGACTTTTATTGTGCGTGATACAATTAGTGAGAGGATATAATAAACAGAAACATGCAGCTTCAACTGAACAAATATTTTAGTTTTAATGACTTCTTACTAGTCGCTGCATTATTGATTGCACTTGGTCTTGTCTGGAATACAATTTCCGCCATGCAACGAAATTATCGGCTGCAGCAGAAGTATGACCAGCTTTCCGCTGAAGTTGAATTGCAGGAGCTGGAAAACCAAAATCTTCGCTACAATATTGAGTACCTTAAAACTGATGATTATAAAGAGCTTGCTGCCCGAGATAAATTTAACAAAGCACTGCCGGGTGAGCATATGGTGTATTTGCCAAACAACGCAGCAGCAACACTGGCACCTGTTGCCAAAAAAACAGAAAAACAACAGAAGGTTGAACAAAAAGGATGGCAGGCCAACGTAAAAGCTTGGTGGCGGTTCCTGCAGGGCAAAGATACTATTCGTACCACAGCAACTTGAAACAAAATTTATAATCTGTTACACTACATACTTGTTCGTTCATAAGCGCTCAAGACCAATTCAAAAAACAAAGCGTAGCGACTTTTTTGAATTGAGAAGGAGGAAGTGCGGCGAGTGAAAGCCTTTAAAGTTTACTTTGAAGCTGAAACTTACAACGGCTTCCGACGCCGACGCGCGGTGGAGCAGTGACAGCTCATCTGGAATCAATCGCTCATACACAATGAGCCAACCAGAAAAAACGTCATGTACATTTCACAAAAAGTTACAAGACAACGCGGGGTGGAGCAGTGGCAGCTCGCTTGGCTCATAACCAAGAGGTCGCAGGTTCAAGTCCTGCCCCCGCTACCAAGAAAAGAGTCTCACAAAGAGTGGGGCTTTTTTCTTGGTAGTTTGCCTACGATACGCTGCCATGGCAATTTACCCTACGGAGGGCAGTACGCTTTTTTGTCTGGTGTGTATACTGGTAGTCATGAATAATGTATATTTTCCACTCAAAGTAGAGTTCAAAAAGATTGCACTTACCAACAAAATGACGGTAACGGATGCTAACGGTACAGTTGTGGCGTTTGCGCATCAGAAGCTGTTGAAGCTTAAAGAGCAGATTTTGCTTTATGCTGATACAAATAAAACGCAGCCAATTGGTGAAATACGAGCCGATAGGGTAATAGACTTCTCACCACTTTTTGTGTACCAAGATCAAAGCGGTTCTATACAGTTGGCTATTAAGCGCAATGGTCGGCGTTCTATTCTTAAGGCTGATTACGATATTCTCAACGCAGCACAGCAGCCGGTATACAAGGTAAGAGAAGATAACGGTTGGATCAAGTTTTTTGATGCAATAGTTGGTGAATTGCCGATTATTGGAATTTTTACCGGCTACTTTCTTAACCCAAAATACAACGTAACAAATTTACAGGGTGAATTGGTGGCACGTTTTATTAAGCGCCCTTCTCTTCTAGAGAGTAGCTACGAAATTGAGGTGAGTAATACTGCTGACCAAAATATTGGATTGCTGCCGATTGCTTCGCTCGCTGTTCTTAGCCGCGAGCGACTGCGTGGCTAGTCGCTGAATATCGTCGGATTTCTTGGGAGCTTTGAGGCTGGGGTAGACATGGGCATTTAAATTGTATATGCTTATTATGATTTATAAAAAATAAACAAGTATAAGTTGTATGGTAAAACGTCTTAGCACAAAGTGCGATCACAACATCAGTACGAAACAAACGAAAAAAGGCACATCTTTGGAGCCTGATGAGACGAAGATAGATTTATCGAGCATTAACAAGCCTGATGTGAAGGGAAAAGAATCACCAAAGTTCAAAATTTCTCTTTCAAATCCGTTCAAAAAACAAGACCGTAAGCGAGATAGGCAGGGTAGATTCGCAGCTATTGGATCTGGTGGCCTGCGTTCACTACGTGGTATTAATTTGAAACGAACTCTGCCAGTTATTATTGTCGTCTCATTGGTAGGCGGGTTTTTGGTATACCAAAGTTTCGCCGCCTCAAGTGCGAGTAAGAGTGAGGTTACCGAGTGGTATCGTACCTGTTTGAATCGCGAGCCAGACTCCGGTGGACTTGATTATTGGGCTGACCAACTTGATAAAAATCCGAATGCAACATGGTCAATCGCCGATAAATTTATGAAAACAGCGAAAGTTACAAGCTGTAATTACGCAAATACACCTAAAAACACCACCAGTACAACTACTACTATACAACAGCCCGCCTCAACATCAAATTCCTCTAGTTCGTCATCTTCGTCTTCATCATCGAGCACGGGTTCGAGCTCTTCAACGGCGGCAACTAAGGTTTCTTGCTCTGCCAAAGAGATGAGTGGCAAGTATGTGCTTCAGTGGACTACCGTCACCACTCAGTGGCTCTGGAAGGTGCGCATCGCAGAAAAAGATGGCTCGGTACTGGCTCGTGATTTGGAGTTGAATCGTGATGATAAATCAAATCCGTCTAGTTGGCCTGTCCCCTATCAAAAGAGTACGAAAACGTATAGAATAAGCGTGTATAACCCAGAGAATGGGCCAGACTCGAAAGAACAGGCTGCGGCAGAATGTACGGTAACGGTAAAAGAGGATCAACCTACATCAACAAACGCTAGCTCTAGCTCAAATACTAAACCAGTTGAACAGGTAAACGAAGCCGATAAGGCGTGGCTTATTACCCAGTATCAAGAGATTTTGGGGCGATCTCCAAGCAAGATTGATCCAGCAGGATTTCAATACTGGCTTAATCGTCTGAAAACCGAATCACGTGATTCAGTAAAAAAAGCACTTGCTAATACGGCCGAAGCAAAAAAATGGGCAGCACTTAATCAACAGGCTGGTTCTAGCAATAACTCTTCGAGCTCTTCATCGAGTCAGTCCAGCGGCCAAACCAGTCAGAATACTGGTGGCAGCACTGGATCGAGTGTTGTAAATACTGACCCGGCAAATTCGGAAGATGAGGCATGGCTTCGAACCCAATACCACGAGTTGCTCTGTCGCCCAGACGATAAAATTACCCAGAATGATCTTAAATACTGGCTCGATAGACTCAGTAAAAAAGAATCACGTGATTCAGTAAAAAAAGCACTTGCAAGCACGTCGGAAGCTATTCGTTGCGCAGATTCAAAAAGCCCTGCAACCGATGAGACGTGGGTGAGGGCGCAGTACTATGATGTACTTTGTCGGCCACTGAACAAAATTGATTCAGATGGCTTTAAATACTGGCTCGATAGATTAAAAACTGAATCACGTAGCTCTGTAAAGCAAGCAATGTTGAATACGGCAGAAGGGAAGAAGTGTGCCGAGTCAAAGAACCCTGCTAGCTCTTCCCAGTCGCAATCTCAATCACAATCCCAACAGTCTGAACAAAATACTGAACCGAACCCACATGTTTGCACATCTCCATATCCAACGCTCAAGCGCAACGACAAAAACACCTCTGCGGCTCGAAAAGACGAGTGTGTTTCAGCGGTGCAGTATAACCTCAAGAAAGGCGCAAACGACCTTTCAGTGACGGGCACGGTTGATGATAAGACCGTGAGTGCGATTCAAAACTTCCAGAAGTTCTTTCAGCTTTCAGTAACTGGCACGCTGACCCCACAGCAGGTAGAGAGTATCGCTACTATTTGGGGTCCATATGCGAGCACAGAGGAAGATGAAGAGGCGAATACCCGAGTGAGTGGCGAGGGTAAGCTTGATATTGTATTCATGGGCGATGGCGTAAGTGACGATGCGGTGGAAAGTGCTGCATCGCGACTTGGTCCGGCTTTGTATAATTTTCCGCCGTATTCTCAGTATAAGGATAGAATCGCTATTCATACCATTACTGAAAAGCCAGACTGTACCGACACACCGGTCGATACGTTAGATGGTCCATATAATTCGGTAAGTTGTGATGTGGCTCAGGCAGCAACAGCAAGCGGCGTCCCAGCAGATAAAGTGGTGATTATCTCAAGCAGCGTCGGGAGGGAGCATGCGGGCGGAAGTAGCATGTCTATATCTCCTTCGACATCCACTTCAACATTTTTGCACGAGATGGGACATGTAATGGGATTGGCTGATGAATATCATGGATACAGTGATGGGCAGTGGGGTGAGTACTCTCTCACGACGTACGGTCAGTGCATTACGGCGACAGAATCAAGCGATACTAATATGTTCTTTGATGGTGGTTGGAAGGACGTCGAAGGCCCGTGGTCTGCTTGGGCTAATCTTGGAGGCGTTGATTGGAATCGTGAATGTAGTGATACAAGGTGGTTAAGACCTTCAGCGGATAGTATTATGCGCAGTGGCTACGGGTTCTATAACTCTGTCTCCGAATTTATCGTAAAGAACGAACTTGATCGGGTTACGACTGGTACTGAGAGTACTTTGCCTGGTTACGGTAACACGGGGAGTGACGCTGGCGGAATATTTTCAAAGTAGGAGATGAATATGACACGTAAAAAAGTAGTTATACTAACAGGAACGCTCATAGTACTTACGTGTGCGGTGGTTGCAACTGTTCTTCTCTACAATAAGCACAAGAACGATCCCGAAGATACAGCCTACAAAAATCTACAAACAGTTACAATTCCTGATGATGCCAACAAAACGCAGAAGGTGCTCCTCTTTACTTTTGAAGTAGGTAATTCTGTTGATTCGATGCAGCTAAAATCTATCGATCAATATAATTCGCATGCAGATATTCCTAACACGAGAGAGAACCAGTACAACTTTAGCGTGACTGAAGAAGGTAACCCAGTATACTTAAGCTATTTTGATATCCCAATTACAACTGTTGAGGATTTCTCAGAACAAGGAAAAATTAAAACAGTTGACATTGTCAAAGAGAAGAAACTAGCCTTTAAAACCCCGAGATTTACTGATGGGGCGGTGTTTACGATACGGAATAAAACAGGCAAGGTGTTGGTGCGTGACACCATTAAAAACGTGGCTACTCACGAAAATAAAACTCAGTTCAATACGCTTATTGCCGACCCGCGTTTGTAAAACTATTCTCCACTATTCTTTTTACGAGAGTAGCGGTACGCTACTATACTCATTGCAAGCACGGAGACTGCTATGCAGATAACAGTGAGCTTTGTTGAAAGAGTATGAACTGGGGTGTGATGTGCGAATAGTTGTATCATAACAATCAGTATACATCGAGACACAAAAAGAGGTCAAAAAGACCTCTTTTTGTATGAATAGTATTTAAACTACCATTCGCGCTGACGGAATGAGCCGCCATTGCCGCCGCCGTTGAAATCACGACGAGGGCGATCCTCTTGAGGACGAGCTTCGTTAACCGTAAGTGTACGGCCACCAAGATCAGATCCATTGAGGGCTTTTTCAGCTGCTTTACCTTCATCTTCGTTCTCAAATTCTACAAAGCCGAAGCCCTTAGAACGTTGAGTTTCACGATCGGTAATAACACGAGCTGACGCAACCGTACCATGAGCAGCAAAAAGCTGTTCAAGTTCTTCACTGGTTGTGGAGAATGGTAGGCCGCCTACGAAAAGTCGATATGCCATTTAGTGTATGTATCCTTTGTTTAACTACTGCAGTTCGACCATGTAACGTAACTAAGGTGCTGATGTAACCAACGAACCATACACGTACTGACTGCTGAGCCTCAGTATAAAACAATTCAAATATTTTTGCGAGCATAAGCTCTTTGATTTCAAGAGTTTGACTTAGCAAGCTGTAGGCAGGCAACGCGAATCGTCTCTGACCACGATGGAAAGACATGAACGGTGCGCGCAAGCTGCGAGGCGCTCAGGTAGGTGCTCACAGCTAGGCTTAGTTGTTGAATAAGCTCGCTGGCATGCGGACTTACAATAGTTCCGCCCAGTATCACATCACTTTTTGGGTCAGCCAGTATTTTCACAAACCCATCACTAAAGTTAGCAATATTTGCCTTAGAAATAACCGAAAGCGGAACACCGACACTTTTATACGAAATGCCCTGTGCTTTGAGTACCGCTTCAGTTGGTCCAACAGCAGCAATTTCTGGCTGTACAAAATAGGCTCGTGGTACAATGCGATCCTCAAACATAAGCCGTCGCCGAGGATGGAGTAAGTTATAGGCCACCAACTGGCTCTGGTATGTAGCTATATGAGTAAAAGCAGTGCCAACGCAGCCACCGGCAGCATATATGTGCTGCGCACTTGTTTGCAAGAATGAGTTAGTGCGTATCTTCTCAGATTGATACTCAACACCGGCATTTTCAAGCCCGATATCGGTAACTGCTTGATGCGCCGTGGCAATGAGCAGTTCGTCTACTACAAGCGTTGTCTCCTTGCCTTTCTGCGAGATCTGCAGCCGTTTAGTTGCCCCAATGGCAATGATTTTAGTTGGGGTTGTCTCGAGATGAATATCTACCGAATACTGATTCGCAAGCGAGGCGCTTAGAGCTTCGGATACTTCAGGCTCTTCATGTGCAAGCAATCTTGCGGCACTCTCAATAAAATAGACCTTCGTTCCAAATGTGCCAAAGAGCTCCGCTAGTTCGTAGCTTAAAGGACTACCGCCAAGAATAGCGAGACGCTTTGGTGGCCGAGTGAGTGCAAGTGCTTCTCGGGTAGTAAGATACCCAGCAGTCGCTAAGCCAGGAATATCTGGTATCTGTTGCTCAGATCCAGTGGCAATTAAAAATTTATCTGCACTCAGACGAGCTTTCCCAATTGTAACCATGTGCGGATCAATAAAGTGCGCTCGCCCATAAGTAAGCGTGATGCCCATGGCGCTTAAAGAATCGACCGCTCTTGGCAATCCCGCTCTACGAATTACTGTATCCTTCCATGCTTTAACGGTAGGATAATTGTACCCAACTGTGGTGCCGCGAATACCAAACGTATCGCTATTGCGTGCTATACGGTACGCAGTTGCGGCCTCCAGAAGGGCACTCGTTGGTAATCGTCCGCTTCTTGCATCGCTGCCCCCAAACTCTTCAGCCTCGATTATCGCTACTTTTTTACCCACTTTCGCGAGTTGCTGGGCAGCAATAATACCGCCGGCACCACTCCCGATGACAATCAGATCATAATCGTACGAAGCCATATTGGTCCTCATGTACTTCGTATTCTTTCACCGGTAGATAGGCATATGCAGCTCTGGGGTTGTATTTATGAAGTGCTGCAGCGGCCCTCCTCTTAATATCCGCACTTGTGACTTCTTCTTTGTTGATTAACCAAGTTTCAACCTCTCTGCATACTTTAAGTGCAGTCAGCTCTGCTTCGCCAGCAAACCCAAATGCTTTCATACAGGCTTCATGGATACTCTCCGCTAATATATGGGGCTCAAAACCACTTGTGTGAGTTGCAGAAACAACCCGCTTTGTACTTGCTCTATCAGCAAAAGCATCGTGCCAGTGGGTCGAGAATAATGGTGTCTGTTTTGGGGTTCGTTTTATGTGAAACATACATCTTGTTTATGCTTAATACTACTATACGCTCTCAAGATCTCGATAGCAAATATTGCGGCCTGATAAAACTACCCAAGCCGCTAGCTTATTGGTGTGTCATCTTGTGCCTTTCGAAAGATCTGGCCAATCGGTTGCATATGCGCTAGATCCTTCCTTCTTCGCTGGAGCTACGGTGGACAGGCTCAGGGTGACAAGTGAGATAATGATTTACATATAAAACTATATTGACAAATAATAAAGCTTATGCTAATATGAGAGTGTTGTTTAAAAATAAACAGCAAAATAAAAACTAAAGAGGAGTGCCTACCCAATATGAGTAAGCCAAAAAAGATTGTAGTGAAGTACATCGAGAGCAAAGCCTCGATTAATACACTTACATCATCAAAACTCACTAGTGTAACAGAGTAAAATCTGTTATCATTAAGATCGCATTTCGGCCCAGCCAATCTGCGATCTTTTTGTTGAGAGTACATCTTAATTAAGTTGGCAAGAGTCATTCTTGTTTACCACTTGTTGATTGTTCTAAACCAGTTTTTCAAACCAAGACAGCGATCTGTTTGGAAAACTGAAAGGAAGAAGCAATGGAAAGTGGCAGCGATTCAAAATCTTGAACTTGCGAAAACTTGTAATTGATTCTGACGAGGCAGCGTAGCTCAGTTGGTTAGAGCGTAGGACTCATAAGCCTAAGGTCACTGGTTCAATTCCAGTCGCTGCTACCATTTTACGTTTTGGAACCTCTGTGAAAGCGGGGGTTTTCTTTTTGCTCATGCTTGCAAAGAAGTGGCCAGATAGTAAGATGGTCAGTAAGGAGATCAGGACATGGGCTTATTCAGAAGAAGACACGCTATAGAATCAGGGGGAATTGTTAGTGATGGCCGTTCGCCTCAGCAGATCGAACGGGATTTACTAGACGCACGTGCTCGAAGTGGTGAGTTTGAGCATTTAGAGGGAACCAAAGATTGGGCGGGTCTCTGGGAGCTTCACAGGCAAGATATGACGTGGTGGAGGCCAGAGCATTACTACTTTCGTAGTGCAGTAGATGGAGCCGTTCATCAAAACAAGTTGCTTCACCGAGGACCTATGGTTCGTCCGCCTCAAATGGAAGGCATAAATCATATAGATGTACCACTGGCGGTGATTCGCTCGCATCCCGATACTCCGAATGCTTTGAGTGAGTGGGGTGAAGGAAGATGGCTTGAAACCAATCCAGCGTGGCCGGAAAAGTCCGTTGATCATGCGTTGGGAAAGCTTGGTGTGCAAGCAGTCTGGGCTGAAGCTTCTGCAGATCAAACTGAAACTTTGGAAATCGTTCCAGGGCTAGTCGACGATGTGAGAATTATCGAATGCCAACCATTTGACTCTGAGCCCTTTGTGTTGAATGCGGTTCTCGTATACGTGAGACCAGCAGAAGTGATGGCTTAGACTATTCTTATTATCACTCCACTTGCTTAAATCAAACTACCGTAAACGTATTAGCATGATCGACTATCTTGGCAATAGCCATCAGTTCAGACCGTATTAAGTTCCATTTCGTTCCAACCGTAAGGACCCCGTTTTGGTGAGGCTTTTCGTTGCAGGTACCGTTTACAGCTGCCTGAGTGCTTCATTCCTGTGCCACTCTCTACCTCTTTTGTCGGTTCCTATTCCAAGGTAAACTTTGAGGCCATCAATACTACATAGTCTACCAACAACTAGGGGCGTTCCCCAGTTATCAACTTTAATACTCCACTTTATCCAGTTATCACCAAAGTGGTTCTTGATTACTTTTTGGAGGTCTTCGTAAGATAGCGTAGTATCGATATCTATTTGAATATGTGGTGTCCAGCTTGAAAGTGCAGGCTTTTTTCTTTCATTGAGAATTAATTCAAATAGGGGCTCACTTGGTTTCAGGACGTTGCCGATAAACAGCCATTTTGTCGATGCGCTTTCTGTTGTTTCTTCATACAATGCATTATCGCCAAGTAGTTTTCTGATATTGATTACTTCAAGATTGAGGTCAGAGCAGTAGTAGCTGACGCCGAAGTGGTTTAATTTTACCTCGCTAGTTGACGAAAGTTCGTTGATAAATGCCTTGAACACACTAGTCTCGATTTTATTACGTAGCTTCGATTCTCTAGAGGGGACGAGTCGATCATTAAAACTTGTCTGATTGATCAGGATTTTCGTGTTTGAAATGCTGACAAGCGGGAAGCCATCATTTTTTGGTATAACAAAATTACCATTTTCACTGTAGATTAGATCAACACCACTCTGTCTTAATATCTCGATGATGTTATATGCGTATTGTAAGGACTGCATGGTTGCATTATACGGTATGTTGGTGCGTGCCTGTTGGTCTCCGTTGCTTGTCAGCCTTTCTCAATCCAGCCAGAGCAGACGGGCGCTCATTATCAATATTATCCGGCATAGGCGCAAGTTTGTTGCAGGACAATCCAGTGTGCTATAATAAAATTCTAGTATGCATGTACTAGGAAAGCATTTAGAAACACGTTCACGCAAATCGCCATTTGGCGATTTTTTTATATGTTTTGACGTGAGTACATGCGCTATTGTTTCTCAGAGGGAAAAGAGACAGGCGAAAAAAGGAGGTTACGATGGGTGAAGTTGTTCAGTTTCCTGATAGACCAATCAGGGGTGGTATGCCAGATACGGAGTTATTTAGGGAGACGGTATTCCAACAGCAACGTGATGCCGAGATTGCGGCTCGTGCGCGGACTACATGCCGACAGCCGACTTTGGCTGAGAGTCAAGCTGCTAAGAAAGAGCTTGATTTCATTTTTGGTGGTGAGAATGCCGCTGTGGCCAACCAGATGTATCTGCAGGGTAAAGATGATGTGGTGCATTCGAGGCGTAAGGTCGTGGACCGGATGGTTTCATTTGTATTTACCGATGGGTTCACTGTGTACCATCACGAAATCTCTGCAACTGGCGGGTATACTGACGCAGCAACATTCTATGCTTATGTAGAACACCTCACCGCTACGGCCGCAGTAATGTATGATCGACCGTCTGGATATGTGAATGAGGCTCGATACGGAAGACTTGACGATAACTCCGTGGCGACTGGCGAGGTGGATCATGACTAGAATTAGCCATATACTTTCATCCTCACAGTTTTTGGAGCCAGCATTTGTAGATGAGATTATTGAGTTGGCTCGAGCGTATAAAGCTGAGCCGCTTCGTAAAAAGCCGCTCACCGGTATGCGGGTCGCAACGTTGTTTTATGAACCAAGTACCAGAACAAGACTTTCTTTTGAGTCGGCTGCGGTTGCACTTGGTGCGGATGTTGTAAGTACCGAAAGCGCTGGCGTATACTCTTCAGCCGCCAAGGGTGAGACGCTGGAAGATACTATACGAACGGTGCAGGGCTATGTTGATGCTATCGTGCTTCGGTATTACGAAAAGGGCGGTGCAGAGCGTGCGGCTGCAGTCTCCGGTGTGCCAATTATTAATGCAGGTGATGGTCCCGGTGAGCATCCTACTCAAGCGCTCTTGGACCTTTTTACAATCAGAGAGCTTAAACAGGATGTCGATAGTTTAAAAATTGGTTTAGTCGGCGATCTTAAGAATGGGCGCACCGTTCACTCGCTTGCTGGTTTGCTCGGTAGTCTGCATCCTGCCATGAGAATTGTAGGCGTTGCTCCGCAATCACTACAGCTGCAGTCTGGGTATGCCCCGCATGGTCTTCAGCGTGCTACGTACCTAGAAGATGTTATAGGTGATCTAGACATTATTTATATGACGCGAATACAAAAAGAGCGCTTTAGCTCACCAGAAGAGTACGAGTCACTAAAAGATAGCTTCATTCTTGACGGTAATCTTATGAAACGAGCAAAAGCTTCAGCGATTGTTATGCACCCTTTGCCGCGAGTTGGTGAGATTGCAGCCGAAGTTGATGATGACACACGGGCGATTTACTTTCAACAGGCTCACAATGGCTTGTTTGTTCGGATGGCACTTCTTGAGCACGTGCTTACTCATTAATCCCAGGATGAGTTACAATGCCTGCATATGTGTGAAGAGTCAAGACAGTACGTTATCGCAGTGAGTGGTGGAGTGGATTCCGTGGTGCTACTTGATGCGCTAGTGCATAACCGTCTTCATGAATTAACGAATCACGAATCACGAATCACGAATCACGAGCTCATTGTGGCACACTTTGACCATGGAATTCGACCAGATTCGGCTGAGGATGCGGAGTGGGTGAGGGCCTTGGCTGCAGGCTACGGATTGGAGTATGTATCTGAACGAGTTGAGCTTGGCTTAGGCGCAAGCGAGTCGGCTGCTCGCCAGATGCGCTATAATTTTTTGCGACAAACTTGCAAAAAGCATAATGCACTTTTAATAACTGCACATCACCAAGATGACGTTATTGAAACGATAATCATCAACCTGATTCGTGGGACTGGTTGGCGTGGTTTGGCGCCTATGGCTGTTAAGATCTCAGATCTTAGATCTCAGATCATAGATTCCCAATCACCAACCATTCTCCGGCCGCTGATTGGCGTGAGTAAGGCGCAGATTTTAGAGTATGCAAAGAAGTATCAATTACAGTGGCGAGAAGACAGTACCAATGCAAATGAAAAATATCTCAGAAATTATGTTCGACGTTCGTTATTACCAGCTGTGCATGCAAAAAACCCAGCCGCCAAGCAGCAGTTACTTGAGCTAAATGCAAATGTGGTGGGGTTAAGATATGAAATTGCGACAGAATTGCAAAAAATAATTGCTTACTATCAACTATCAACTATCAACTACCAACTACCAAGATACTTCCTCATTATGATTCCAGCTATGGTTGCCCAGGAGATTCTCTACCACATAATCGCAGAGCTTGTACCAGATTGGCACCCTGAGCGCCGAGCAATACTGGGAATGCTCCATTTTGTTAAAACAGGACTACCGCGTAAAACATACCAACTTCATCGAAGCCTTGAAGTTTCGCTGACCGAAGGCCAAGTTTGGTTTAAAAAAGTGCCATAATATGGTAGGGTTATAGGGTACCAAAAGGAGAAAATAGTGGATTCAAAAAGTTCTGGGAAGATGCCAAACAACAAGAAAAGCATGCTGAAAACCGTTGCCTTCGTTATTTTTATCGGGTTAGTTGGAGCCTTTTTCTGGGCAAGTTCAAGCCTGCAAGGGGCTGAATATAAAAAGAATGTACTCACCTACTCTGATTTTGTGAAGCAGATGAATGAGGAGAAGATAGAATCAACCATTAAAAGTGGCAGTACGCTAAAAGTAACACTTAAAGATGAGATTACTCGCACCGTTGATGGCAAAGAAGAAAAAGGCAAGAAGTTTGAAGTGCTCTATCCTGATGGAGTCGAGCTACCCGACGAACAAAAGCTCGATCCTGTGAAGGCGAATCTTAAGGCTGAATCACCATCTGATACTGGCAGTATTGTTTGGGGCGCTGCTCAGTTGTTGGTGCCGGGGCTGCTCATTTTAGGGTTCTTCTTTTTCATGATGCGTCAAGCGCAGGGCCAAAACAATCAGGCGATGAGCTTCGGTAAGAGCAAGGCTCGCATTGCCGGTAACGAAAAAACTAAAACAACCTTCAAGGATATCGCCGGGAATGAAGAGGCAAAACAAGATCTCGAAGAGGTGGTGGAGTTTCTAAAATACCCCAAAAAGTTTGAAGCCGTCGGGGCTAAAATTCCTAAAGGCGTGTTGTTAGTGGGTAGCCCTGGTACTGGTAAGACGCTGATGGCAAAAGCGGTGGCAGGCGAAGCTGGTGTGCCATTCTTCTCAATCTCTGGTTCTGAGTTTGTCGAGATGTTTGTTGGCGTTGGTGCTTCACGTGTTCGAGACCTTTTTGTAAAAGCAAAAAAGAATGCACCATGCATCATCTTTATTGATGAAATTGATGCAGTTGGTCGGCGTCGTGGTTCTGGTATGGGTGGCGGGCATGATGAGCGCGAACAAACCTTGAACCAAATTTTGGTAGAGATGGATGGCTTTGAAACCGGCGTAAACGTCATTGTGTTGGCAGCCACAAACCGAGCAGATGTGCTTGATCCGGCGCTTCTTCGACCGGGCCGCTTTGATCGCCGTGTAAACATTCCATTGCCGGAGCGGAAAGATCGTGAGGCTATTCTGAACGTTCATTTTAAAAACAAGCCGCTTGATAAATCGGTTGATTTAAATGCGCTTTCTAAAAAAACGACTGGTATGGCAGGGGCTGATTTGGCTAACCTGGCGAACGAATCGGCAATTATCGCTGCTCGAAGTGACCGAAAAGTAATTCAAAATTCTGATATTGTTGAGGCGTTTGAACGTGTAGCGATTGGTCCTGAGCGCAAAAATAAAGTGATGACCGAAAAAGACCGAGAGATGACAGCTTATCATGAAGGTGGACACGCCTTAACCGGTTTTACACTGCCAAATTCGGGTGGTTTACACAAAGTTACCATTATTCCACGTGGTGGCACGGGCGGTGTTACTTGGTTCTTGGACGAAGAAGATAAAAGCTACCATTCAATTAACGAGTTCAAAGATGTGTTGGTGCGCATTGTAGGCGGTCGTATAGCAGAAAAAGTGATATATGGTGATGATTGGGTAACGACTGGCGCCGGTAATGATCTTCAGAAAGCAACACAGTTGGCCCGCGAGATGGTAATTGAGCAAGGGATGGGCAAGCAGCTGCGTGATCAAGTGTTCCACGAAGATGAAGGTGGCATGATGCTAGACCGCATGGTGCACTCAAAGCCATATTCTGAAAAGACAGCTGAACTCATTGACCAAGAGGTAGAAAACTTAATCAGGGAGGCGACTACCCGAGCTGAAAAGATTATTCGCAGCAATCTACCTGCTCTTGAAAGTATCAAGAAAGCATTACTTGAAAAGGAAACGCTCGATGAAGAAGAGGCACGTGCTTCACTTGCTGGTGCAACGGCACCATCAGAAACTGTGCTTAAGTAGTTTAATTGCACCTAATTTATTCTCTTATTGTGGACCTGCTCGTCGTCTGCTGTCATTCCAGACTTGATCCAAGATCCAGTTATTATTAATCACTGGCGATATAGCTATATTTTTACCCCTCTAATGCGTATACTTAGCAGTAATGGTCAAACAATTTTTAGTGCGAGCGAATCAGAAGGTTAGTTTTGGCTGGGCGGCAGCTTTGCTGGCCGGCTCAAGCATGATTGCTCAGGCGTTAGGGCTTCTGAGGGACCGTTTTCTATACGGTAGTTTTGGTTTAGAAAGTTCACAGGTAGCCGCCTTTAAAGCGGCTTTTACAGTGCCGGACTTCATGTTTTTTTTACTGATTTCTGGAGCACTGAGCGTTACTTTTATTCCGATTTTTAACGAACGCTACATTAAAGGTAATAAAAAATCAGCCTGGGAGCTGAGCTCCAGTCTGCTTAACATGTTTGCCGTGCTAACCTTTTTTACTAGTATCTTGATACTCATATTTGCTGAACCGTTAGTGAAGTATGTTGTGGCGCCAGGGCTTGATGAGCATACAACTTTTTTGGCGGTTTCAATGATGCGTATCATTGCGGTCAATCCATTGCTGTTCTCAATTAGCTCTGTTTTTGCAGCGATGCAGCAGGCCGTGGGGCGGTTCTTTTTTGTGAGCTTGGCACCGTCCTTTTATAATCTGAGCACTATTTTCGGCATTGTCTTTCTAGCGCCAAAATTTGGGATTATGGGTGTAGCGTTTGGTGTGGTGATTGGCTCAGTGGCTCAGCTGCTTGTTGGGGTGTTGGGTCTGGCAGGTTTTGGTTTTGACTATCAAGCAAAAATTTTTTGGAAGAACTTAGGCTTCCGTCGGCTACTTAAAATTCTGCCGGCTCGTTCGGCCGACCAAGGCATGGATTACTTCAATAATATAGTTGAGGTTAATTTGGCATCACGTCTCGGTACGGGTGCAATCGGTAATTTTAGTGCGGCTTATACCCTGCATAATGTGCCAATTACGCTTATTGGAGTGGCACTCTCTACGGCCGCCTTTCCTCGCATGACCGAACGGCTGGCACAGAACCGGCCAGATCTTTTCAAGAAGGAGCTAGCTGGTCTGCTTCGTCTTGTTATTTGGTTCTCGTTGCCTGCAATTACCATTACATTCCTGATGAGAGGCTATTTAATTCGTCTTTCTGCTGGCGATGGCTACGCAACAGCAGCAGCGATTCTCGGTATTTTTGCGTGGGCCGTGTTGTTTCGAGCGCTGTATCACGTGCTTTCCCGGAGTTTTTATGCCCAGCAAGATACTCGTACGCCGCTCTACGTTTCAATCTTTGCAATCTCACTCAACGTGGTTCTTGCAATTTTACTTGCCCGACCAAGTGCTTACGGCATTATTGGCCTTCCACTTGCTCAAGTGATTGTCTCAATCGCTGAAGTGGCAATTTTGCTCGTTATTTTGTTCCGACGATTCCCGGGCTTCCTCGGCCGCGTTTTTGTTGGAGCACTCTGGCGTATGCTCTCGGCTTTTGGTATCACCTTTTGGGTAACCTGGATTTTGCGCCGTGAACTCTTTGAACTTGGTGCACAAGATCGCGGTTTCCTGACCGTTGTGCCAAAACTGGGGCTACTCTGTACTATCGTACTCCTGCTTTACGTGGTCATCTCGTGGCTCTTCCGGCTAGAAGAAGTCGAACCAATCATTGCCAAAGTCCGCACCATACTATTTAAACCCATCCGCCTGCAGTAGATTGCAGATAACAGAAAATAGATAATAGAATCACTGCACTACCGGTTTAATAGCCTGTTATCTATTTGCTACTATCTGTTATCTAAACTCCACCTCTGTTATACTGAACTACAATGAATCAAGATCACATTCGAAACTTCTGCATTATCGCTCATATCGACCACGGTAAAAGTACGTTGGCAGATCGATTGCTTGAACTTACCGGAACTGTCCAGAAGCGCGACATGAAGGCGCAGCTGCTTGATAAGATGGATTTAGAGCGCGAAAAAGGTATCACCATTAAGCTGGCGCCAGTCAGAATGAACTACACACCTTCTGCAAGCACCAAATCACAAGCACCAAATGTTAAACAGATCCAAAACGCAAACAACCACAACTCAAAACACGACCAACTATCAACTACCAACTACCAACTTAATCTCATTGACACACCCGGCCACGTAGATTTCAGCTACGAAGTTTCGCGTAGTCTCGAGGCCTGCGAAGGTGCAATTTTAGTGGTTGATGCCAGCCAGGGCATTCAGGCGCAGACGCTGGCTAATGTGTACCTTGCTATGGCTGCGGATCTCAAGATTATTCCGGTACTCAATAAAATTGATCTACCGGCCGCCGATGTTCCACGCGTAACGGCGGAAGTAGTGAGTTTGTTGGGCTGCGATGAAGACGAGATTCTGCATATTTCAGCTAAAACCGGCGAGGGCGTGCCAGCGGTACTCGATGCAATTGTAGCACAAGTTGAACCCCCAAAAGGTGAGCCGAATCTTCCGGCGCGGGCACTCATTTTTGATAGCTACTACGATGATTATCGCGGCGTCATTTTGTATGTTCGTGTGGTTGATGGCTCTATTAAAAAGAGTAATGAAATGAAAATGATGAGTTCTACGGCGCACGGTCTGGCCTTAGAAATCGGGCACCTCAACCCCGCTATGAGTGCCGATGGCGAACTCAAAACCGGCGAGATCGGCTACATTGTTACTAATCTGAAGTCTACTCGCGAAGCCAAAGTTGGTGATACCGTAACCCTTACCACTAATGCTGCAATAACTCCGTTGCCGGGCTATCAAGAGGTGAAGCCATTTGTCTATGCGGGTATTTTCCCGGAAAGCAACGAATACTACGCAGATTTGAAAGACGCCATAGAAAAACTAAGTCTGAGCGATTCTGCCTTGCAGTACGAGCCGGAAAACTCGCCAGTACTTGGGTTTGGCGTGCGCGTCGGCTTCTTGGGGTTGCTCCACATGGATATCGTGCGCGAAAGACTGGAGCGCGAATACAACCTAAGCCTAATTGTGACCAACCCGAGCACCGATTATCATGTCACACTACTAAATGGAGGACGGCTTGATAGTAAGTCGGCGAGTGATTTACCAGACCCCGCAAAAATTAAATCGATTGCCGAACCCTGGATCAAGGGTGAAATTGTCGTGCCAAAAGAATATGTTGGTGCGGTAATTCAACTGATTTCATCTAAACGCGGCGTGCAAAAGGGTCTCAGTTTTGTTGACGCGCAGCTTGCATTAGTGAGCTTTGATGCGCCACTTGCCAACTTACTAACTGATTTTTACGACCAGCTCAAAAGTGTTACCAGCGGCTACGGATCGTTTAACTATGAACTCAGCGATTATCGCGAGGAAGATCTAGTGCGGGTAGATTTTTATGTAGCTGGCGAGATTGTCGGGGCGCTCTCGGTGATGGCGCACCGCTCTGAAGCCGAAGCTTTAGGCCGCGATACTACAACAAAACTCAAAGAGGTGATCCCGCGGCAAAACTTTAAAGTTGCGTTGCAAGCCGCCATCGGTGGGCGCTTTATTGCTCGCGAAGATATTTCGGCGTTTCGTAAAGATGTCACCAGCGGTCTCTACGGCGGTGATGTCTCACGAAAAAAGAAGGTGCTAGCCAAGCAGAAAAAGGGCAAAGAACGCCTAAAGCGCTTCGGCAAAGTGGATATCCCCGCCGAAGCCTTCACCGTCATGCTCAAGCGCGATTAAGGTAAAGTCATAGATAGTCCTCAAATAGATAGGGGGAGTACAGGTACCCGAAGTGCCTATTTTTCCCACACCGAGCAAAGCAATAAGTCAAGTATATCAATAAACATAAGCTTTGTCAAGGCACACTTGAATTACGAAATAGCCACCCTTGTCATCCTGAGTACTCGATCGGGGTCGAGCATAAACTCCGCTGAAGGATCTAGTAACAGGCTAACAGATCAACCAGGGTCTCTCCTCCTTTGCTGAAGCTACAGCGGACAGGTTGCATTTGGCCTCAGAAGACGAAATCGATATAATACAGAGAGGACGGTCGTATCTCGTGATACGATGGTAGCTGATAATTTTGGAGGCATACGTGGCTAAATTTTTACACAGTTCGCAAAGAAGGTGGCGCATTACCACTAAACATATTCTGAGGGTAGCTCTGATAATAATTCCTGTGGTAATACTTCTTTCACAAGCAGAACGTTTCTTTACACAAGGGACGCTCTTTGGCTATCAGGTTCGTTCTGTCAAAACCAAGCAGCAGATTGCCCAACAAAATAAAAGTGGAGCCTTACTTAATGCTGAAAAGTCAGCAGAGAATCAAAAAAGTATAGCCTGCGACAAGTTTCCGGCAGCGAAGGTCAAACAAGCCATGGGTAGCGAAGTCGAACGCATATCGGGTTTTGTGGCTGACCGAACCGAGCCAACCGTTACCTCGACCTGTATCTACCGAACCAAAAATGGCGACCGTAACTCACAGTCGGTCCTTATCTTATATCGAGAGCTCAAGGATGAGACAGCAGCTAAGAAGACTCTTGATGCACTGAAACAGCCCAAAGACGGTGAAGATATAACTGGACTTGGCGATGCAGCCTACTTCAATACCCACGCAAATCAACTATCCGTACAAAAGGGCAAAGAGCTGTTTACTATTACCATACCAAACGCTAGCAAAGACAAAAAAAGCAAAGACGTTGCCATTGGCACGGCGAAGATTGCACTATAACGCACTGACTCAGTACGCTTATGTTAAAATACTCATAAGTGATGAGAAATACAAGAACTATTCTTAGGGGTGGCGCAGCGGCCTTATGCGCGCTCCTGTTGGTAAATTTTTTACATAACAACAACGTCTATGCTGCTGCGCCACCAGTAGTGATTAATGAGATAATGTATAATCCAGCCTCTGACGTTGACGGTGATGAGTTCTTAGAAATTTATAACACTACCTCAGGAGATATTGATCTTACAGGCTGGTGTTTTACAGCGGGTATTACCCTTTGCTTTAACCCAGGGACCACCTTGGCTCCGCATGATTATGGGGTAGTAAGCCCCGATGCCACCAGAACGCTTGCAACTTATGGAAAAACCACCATCGGTACGTATACAGGAAAACTTGATAATGGTGGCGAAAGGGTGACGCTCTCCAACGGTGTCCCAGAAGTTGTGAGTAGTGTTCGCTACGATGACGTTGCGCCATGGCCAACAACTCCAGATGGCACGGGTCCATCCTTAGAACTTAAGGATCCTGAGCTTGATAGCGAGCTTGCTGTGTCGTGGGGGGCCAGTGTTGGCGGCCCGACTCCGGGGGTGGTTAATAGCATATTCGGCATGGGGTTGCCTGAAATGAGCGATGTGAGCATGCCCCAGAACGTAACACCCACAACCTCGCCATTTGTTACGGCAAATGTAGATGATGCTTCTTCGGTTTCGCTGGTGTACAGAAAGATGTTTGATCTAGAGCAAACCATTGAGATGTTTGATGACGGGAACCATGAAGACGGAGATGCGCTAGACGGTATCTACGGAGCAAGTATACCGGCTCAGGCTGCTGGGACGTTGGTTCGATTTAAAATTTCTGCTACCAACGATGATGGCACCAAGGAAAAGCCCGGCTCTGAAGACACCATTAACTATTATGGTTACGTAGTGCAAGATGACTCAATCGAAACACAGTTGCCAATGCTGCAGTGGTTTATGCCAGATGCGGAATATACAGATATGGTTGAGAACCATGATTTTGATGATCAGCAATTTGACTGCGTGATCGCCTACGGTAATACCGTTATCGACGGCGCAAAAATCTGGGTAAAGGGAGGGGTTGATCGTAATTTTGATAAAAAAAGTTTTGCCATAGATCTACCAAAAGGTCATAAACTGACAGTACCAAGTGTGTTAGAACGTCCAGTTGATGAATTTCACCTAGATGCTGATTACATGGACGCAACGCGCTCCATAGTCCCTGTTGCCTGGAAAATAGCGGCCCAACTTGGTATGGACGTGCCGCAAGTTTTCAAGGTGCGGCTACAGAAGAACGCTCAGTTTCACGGTGTGTTTACCTTTTTAGAAGAGTACGACAAGTCGTGGCGCGAAGCATTTAAGTATGACACTGGCAATTTTTACAAAGCCAATGCCCTTAAGGCTGGTCCTGTCACAGATCCGATTGACGAAATCGATATTTGGCGGCGGTCTTTAGTCATTACAAAAAGTGCTGCCCGCCGCCAGTATGCGGTTGATAATTCTGATGTGCCGAACATGATCAATTACATGGCATTTCAAGCTCTCATGCACAACTGCGAGTGGCACAATGGTAAAAACATGATGAAGTACCATGATGTGGTTGGATCAAATCGCTGGAAGGTTTTACCACAAGATCTCGATTGTTCGATGGTGTCTGGTGATGCTGCAACCTTAACAACGCCCTACGATAACAGCGATGGCAGGGTCGATCGTTATCAGTTCACAGCATTGTACGATGAGCCAGATTTTCGCCAAATGTATTATCGCCGGCTACGCACATTAGTAGACACCTACTTTAGTACCGATCTATACCTAACCATGCTTGACCAGGAGATGGATGCAATGGGCAATGATGTCTACCAAGATGTAAATAAGTGGGGCGCTTGGAGCGGTGTTGACGATGCCCGGCAAAATACTACTAAAATCTACCAAAGAGTGAAGCGCAACCTTCTAGTTCGTTACCGCGCTGCGTGGGCTGTTCCAGCCGAGCAGGCTGCGCATCCGGTGGTTGATATCAATACAGTTACACCCAGCCCGCTCAATCAAGACGAAGAGCATATCGTACTCAAAAACAATACCAGCGAAGCCATTGATATGAGCGGGTGGAAGCTAGCAGAGATCAACTATACACTACCACCCGGATCTGTGATAGCTGCCGGCCACACGGCTACGTTAGTAAAAAATGATCTCGCCTTCAAAACCGCGCATCCGGGTCCGTACATTGTGGGCCAATACAAAAACTCCCTCTCCACCAACACCAGTGGCAAGCTGACCCTTCTTCGAGCAGATACTAGCCAATCCGGAGTTTTATGGTACTGACATCATTGAAAAACATAAGCCGATTATGCTACACTAAAACCCATAATAAGTGGGTAGCATGCTAAAGATACACAAAAAGACGAAGATCAAACTCATCGGGCTAGTCAGTGCCATTTTGCTTGCGTTCGGGTTGGCTAGTCAGCCTCAGTCTGCTAGTGCGCTTACGCTACCGCTTGCGGCCACGCCAATTGTAGTGAATACGGTGAGTGATACGGGCGATCTATCTGGCGGCTCCGGAGCCTGCGATACTGGCGCAACAGTGGTGCTGCCCGATACTTCGGTAGTAGCCGCCTGCTCTTTACGAGCCGCAATTCAAACGGCCAATTCAAATGGCAATCCCTCCGAGCAAGATAGAATCGAATTTGATATTCCAGGTGCTGGTCTAAAAACCATCACCCAAGGAACCATTTCTTACTATATAACCCAGCCAATACTAATTGATGGCTATACGCAGAGTGACGCCAGCCCAAATACCACGCCGTGGCCCCAGCCCATGGATGCCGTGCTACGCGTTGAGATTGACGCAAACGCGGTAACCGATTCTTTTGGAAGCCTTGCGATTGGCTCGAACAACATCACCATAAAAGGACTCATCGTTAGAAATTCCAATGTTTCGGCTGTCCAGGGCCTGGGTTCAAGCGTAGATGATATCACTATACAGGGTAACTACTTTGGCACCGATGACTCGGGTATGCTTTATGACTCCGTACAGGCGGGCATTGGTCTTAACGCTGGCTTTAATCGTCTAACCGTTGGCGGCCCCAATCCCGAAGATAGGAATATTATTGCAGCGATCAATCGGGGACTTATTGGCATCGGTGACAACTCGATTATACAGGGCAACTTCTTTGGTGTTGGTGCTGACGGAGTTACCGCCTTTCAATCTGGCTCAGCTGTTAGCGGTGCTGCCGAAACAATCTCTATTACAGGTGCTAATGCAATGATAGGGGGCGCGAGTAGTGAGCTTGGGAATAGTATAGAAAATAATCAATCATATCCTGGTCTCATTCTTGCTGGCACAGTAAATGGTAAGGTGTTGGGTAATCGGATAGTGGGCAATAATAAAGGCATAGCTGTTCTCGATAACTCTTCAGGCCTAGAGATTGGTGATGGTACTGCCGCAGGCCGTAATATCATTTCTGGTAACGATGTGTTAAGTGATTTCGCGACACCTGCTTACGGATCGGGCATTGAAATTACAAATGCTAGTGGTCCAATCAAGATACAGGGCAATTATATTGGCGTAGCGGAAGACGGCGCTTCCATACTGCCCAATGGGGCTGATGGTGTCAGTATTTCCGATTCAACGGACGTACTGATCGGTGGCACTCAAGCGGGAGAAGCTAACATCATTGCCAACAACCAACAAAACGGTGTCACAATAGTTGGAAATTCCGCAAACATTACAACGCTTAGTAATGCAATCTATGGAAACACCCAGCTAGGCATTGATCTTCTTGCTGATCCATTTGGTACTTATGGTGTACCAACAGAAAACGATCCACTTGACCCCGATACTGGGCCTAATGATCATCTAAACTACCCAACACTACTGCCTCCAACTACTTCCGGTGGTAATACCAACATAGGCTATCGTCTTGATGTCCCGGCTGGAACCTATAGAATCGAATTCTATAGTAATACTACTGCTGATCCAAGTGGCCATGGTGAAGGTGAATCATACATCGGCTCCGATACTGTGGTTTCAAATGGCGCAGGGGTGCAGCTGTTTAATACCGCTTTTGCCGGCACGAGTTTCTCAAATATATCCGCCACCGCAACACGTGTTGATCCGGATAGCTCAACAGGATACGGCCCAACCAGCGAATTTAGCGGGCCTCCTCAGTATGAGTCCGATATTGAGGTAACCAAATCAATCGTAGATCAAAATACGCTAACCACAAATGGCACCATTGATTACACAGTCACCTTTAAGAACAATGGCCCAGATCCCATCGATCTTACGCAGTATACAGCCGATGCCGGCAATCCACTTAACACGGCAATATTTAATGATATATTCCCCGCTAATCTTAGCCTTACTTCTGTTACCGGGGACGATATTGATTGTAGCGAACAAAACAATGCGAGTTCGTTCGGTAGTTTATTTAGTAGTCATACTGCCTTTGTGGTTGCCTCATGTGGCTATACAGGTTCAAATACCTCGTTTGCTTCTGGCCAAGAACTGAGCTTTACACTTCACTTTACCAACAATGATTCACAGCAAAACGTGTTCAGTAATTACATCCTGAGCGTACCAGGGAGAGCCGGTGATGACGGATATGCTGAGTATCAGCAGGCTCAGGGTAGCGGTAACGATATTCTTAATACTCTCGGTACCTCAATCAATAATCTTGATGTAGCTACTACAACAAAGCCAAATACCGATGTCGGCTTAACCAAATCGTTAAACAACCCCGAAGATATTGCTCCTGGCGCAACTCTTAACTATACCGTGAGCTTTACAAATCATGGCCCCGATCCACTAGCGCTTGCCCAGTATGCAACACCCTTCGCGACCTACCCAATGATTATAGATCTTGTTAACCCTGATCTTACGCCGGTAAGCAATGGCACGCCTGGCCCTGGTTTTCTACCTGGCAGCTACTACGTTAATTCCGGTGACCCCAATCTCACGTGTTTATGGGCCGGTCCGGCAACTGCCCAGATGCTCATGACGTTAAGTACCAATAATGACTACGGGCTGCTCGCATGCTGGTATACAGGAGCCACCCGCTATTTGGCGGATGATGCGTCTGTCACCGCAAGCTTCTCTTTTACCCTTGACGGTACTTCTAATTTAGATTTTGCCAACTATGTCTACACAGCACCACCTTCTCTGTCTCAAGACCCTGATGAGGCTACGTTCAGCAGTAGTCTTTCGGGCGCTCCAGATGGGTTGGAGGCCGCTAAAAACATGAATCCACAAGTTAACAACTTCGCCACCTCATATCCCCCCACAGACATAGACCTCACCGCAAGCCTCGTCCAACCCACTACCATCCAACCAGGCAATACAATCTACTACGACATCACGCTCACCAACCATGGCCCAGCCGCCTACAATACTGCAAACTACAGCAGTCTCAGCAATAGCATCATCGGCGGTGCCTTTGATGCCAGCCTACTTTCACCCATCGGCCCACAGAACCCCGGCATCACCTGTACAGGTGCTGGCCCAGGCAGTATTGCCTACTGGGGGGCTGCCGGCTCAAACCACCCCAATCACGAAGTATTCCTCTGTTTTAACACTGGCTCCGGAGAAGTCATCGCTCCAGGTAGCTCATTAACCCTCCGTGTTGGCTTCACCGTACTAGCTGCACCAACAGACCAACTCTCTTTGTACGTAATCAACGGCACAGCACCCGGAGACCCTGATCTCCCAAGTTTCCTAAATGAGTTCTACACGGCCACAAGCGATGTACTCGATACAATTACAAGTGATAACTTCGCTCGAGTCCTATACACCGTCCATACCAGTGGAGGAGGCACAGGCTCAACTGGCACCACCAACACCAACTCAAACAGCCTCTTAAGCGCAACCGGACAAAACCGGCTCATAGTCATCGCCATAGCTGTGATGCTGGTGGGGTGTGGGGGAGGGGTGGTGGTGACTCTTAAAAAGCGAACTCAAAAACAGATGTAGTCTAGATAAGGGATTTAAGGTCTGCAATAACTTGCTCGCCGTGACCTAGCGGTGTCACACGCCCGTAGGTTTTAACAACCTTGCCTTCGGGGTTGATCAAAAAGGTTTTGCGCTGGATACCGAGCTTGCCAAACATTTTTGGCCCCCAAGCACCATACGCCTCAATCGTTTTACCTGTTGGGTCTGAGAGTAGCGTAAAGTTCAGTTTATGCTTAGCCTTAAATTTGCGGTGGCTCTCTTCGTCATCTTTACTTACGCCAACCACTTGTGCGCCAAGATCGATCAGTTCATCATATGCGTCACGTAAACTGCAAGCCTCAACCGTACAGCCTGGTGTGTCATCCTTTGGGTAAAAATAGAGAACTAGCCACAAACCTGCAAAGTCCCCTAAGGTTTTGGTGTTCCCGTCTTGATCGGTGAGTGAAAAATCAGGTGCCTTCATACCCAATAGTATATCACCAACATCTTTTCAATAAGACAATGTCCCAGCAATCTCCATCCGTATCATAAAACTCACGATCGTGAGTTTTATGATACTATTCACATCTGAAGATATTGGATATTTGTGTATGGGTGGGTGATCTAAAACGAGCTGTCGATTTGGCCAAGCAAATAGAATGAGCCGGTAATGACAATAGGCTCAGGGAACTGACTGGCGGCTAGCAGGGCCTCGTGAGGCGTGTTTGCTGTGCTCACTTCAATGCCGAGCTCTTGACCATACTGTGCGATCACTTCTTTCTCAAGTGGGGTTACCGGGATGTCTTGCTGCTTTGTCAGATACTCTGTTGCCACGATTCGCTGTGCAACTGGTTTTAAGATTTTCAGGCAGGTGATGATGTCTTTTCTGGCTCCAACACCAAGAACAAAGGTTGCGGGCGCAATGTCTTCACGCCTTAGTCTGTGCGCCATCGCTGCGAGCTTCTGTGGGTTGTGTGCACCGTCCATGATTGCAAGGTGATCTTTAAAGTGCCGTTTCTCAAACCTGCCGGGAATAAAAACGTGCTCCAACGTTGTTTTGGCAAGCGCCTCATCAAACCGCCAGCTATCTCGGTCGGCAAGATACTGGCAGACGCGTATTGCCATCGTGTCGTTGGTGATTTGATAATTGCCGGTTTGTTCAATCCAGTGAAGCTCGGCACTTACTGTCGCACAGCGTGCTTCAAAAACCGCGTTTACTTCCGGTTCTTGGCGCAGTGCGAATACAGTATTGCCTGCCTGAATAATACCGGCTTTCTCGGCAGCGATTTTGGGCAGTGTCTCACCAAGAACGTTGGTATGATCAAGCCCAATACGGTTGATGATGCAGATTTTATCTTTGCGGTTGATGACATTGGTGGCATCAAGCCGACCGCCAAAACCAGTTTCAATAATTTGATAATCCAACTGTGAGCGCCCAAACTCGCAGTACGCCACAGCAATTAGTGTCTCAAAGTATGAGGTTTGTATATCACCACTTCGGAGCGTTTGTAGTACATGGTTGAGTACTTCCACAAATCGTTTCTCGCTTATCAGTTGTCCGTTCTTCTGAATACGTTCTCGAATATCGTAGACGTGCGGGCTTTGAGTCATACCAGTTCGCTTGGTATGCGCTCGAAGCAGCGCATCAATCAGATAGCAGATTGTTCCTTTGCCGCTCGTACCTGCTACATGTATGGCTTTATGCCGCTCCTGCGGATTGCCAAGCAGCTCCATGGCTCTTACATTGCGCTTCAGGGCAGCACCGTCATCAAACACCCGCCTACTTGTTTTGGGTATCTCGTGAATGAGGTGGTGTACAGCTTTTTGATAATTAGTAAATGGTTTCATGGTGTTTCTACTCTATGCTAGTATACCTCTTTAGGCTACACTACAGAGTGAAATGATGTATTTCGTTGGAGCATTTACGCAAAATTACGCAATGGGCAAAGATGGCCACTTGCCCTGGCGCGATACGCCAATGAAGCATGATACTGCACGACTCAAACAGCTCATTACAGGTAAAGCCTTGGTTATGGGTGAGCGTACCTACCATGATTACAAAGATATTGGTAAGACCTTCCAAACTAAAAATGTATGGGTACTCTCTAAAAACAAAAAATCACTTCAAGGGGCAAAAATTCACAGCAGTGTACAGGAAGTTATTGCACTGGCTAAGCACCAGGATATCTGGGTGATAGGCGGCGGCCAGATTTTTAAAGCCCTGCTACCATACGCCGACGTCATGTACTTAACAAGAGTAGAGACCGTGCTACCAGGCGATACATTCTTCCCGCAGTATAGTGAGTCTGAGTGGGATGTTACCGAACAACACTTTTTGGCAGATGAAGACAACCCCTACCCGTACACATTTATCGAGCTTCGCAGAAAGCACTAAACTCCGCCTCATGATCTGATATAGTACATACATGAACTATCTCCAATTACGGAAAGATTTTGAGAATATTCTTCAGTCGTACCAAGCGAGCGAAGCCTCCCAGCAGGTGCTCAAACAGTCGAAGATTGCTTTATTTGATGGTCCGAGTGCTAGCGGCCGCAACACAATCACTGTTGAACTCGTAAAGACGGGTCGGTATCACCAGATCGTCTCTGATACAACAAGACTGCCCCGAACAAACAATGGTATTACTGAACAGGATGGCGTCGAGTACTGGTTTAAAACCGAAAGAGAGTTTCTTGAAGGTCTTGAGAAGGGTCTGTACATCGAAGCAGCAATTATACATAATCAACAAGTTTCTGGAGTGAGTGTGGCAGAAGTTGAACGCGCACATGCCAGCGGCAAGATCGCAATAACTGATATTCAATCCGACGGTGTAGAATCGTTCCTGCGCTACAATGCAGATCCAGCTTGCTTCTTCATTGTACCGCCAAGCCTGACCGTATGGCTATCTCGGCTCCAAGCTCGCGGCGCACTGGGAGAAGACGAGAGGCGTCGGCGGCTACAAAGTGCAGCCAGCGAAATTGAGCATGCGCTTCAAAATGATTACTACCACATTGTCGTTAACGATGATTTGCAGCTAGCGGTTCAGACAATCGATGCATTCTGCCAAAAGCAACTTCCGACTTCAGAAGGGGATCGAGCTGTTGCTGAGACACTCCTTGGAGATATCAGGAAAATACTCTAACTATCGTTGATATTTGCACACCATGTAGGCTGTAAGAGTAAGGAGGGGAATGCCAATAACGGCTGAGCCAACCAAGGTCTGCTGTTTCGGTAATCGAATGCCTGTCTGGGGTGCCCCGGGTGCTTGTTTACTGTTAGGATTTGACGTCATTGTTGTGGTGAAATTTTCATCTACACTACTATTGGACGGAGTGGCTGAGTTATTGGTATCGTCGTCATCGGTATCGTCAGGCCCCTGATTCTGCTCGGGTGTTAGTGTAATATTGGCAAGTGCAGTTCGGGCGCTGAGGTTGCTAAAGCTATCAACCGCTTCAATTTCATACAGAAGATCAATTGGTTCGCTGCCATTGTACGTATCGCTGATGCTTCGCTGATTTGGAGCTAGGCTTTGAATGAACGAACCGTTTCGATAGACACGGTAGCCTGCAACAACACTTGTTGGGTCCGTGCTTGCATCCCACGAAAGCGTAACTGTCATGCCATGAACCTCGCTGGCAGCGTTCGGTGGTGCGCTTGGGGCGATACAGTCATCTGGGTCCACGAACTTTACTTCATAAGCGCTAAGGGTAATAGGATCACATCCGTTAATAATGGCACTCTCCGAGCTGTTTTGCTTATTGATGAGCATGGTACCTTCGCTATTGGCAAAAACTCCCACTTTTGTTGTATCAAACTGTGGTGCATAGAGCGTGGCATTAGACCCAAACGTTTCTTTTATACCTTTAAGAACTGGAGCCAAAGCCGACGGCTGGCCTTGCTGCGCGCTATTAGAACAATCCTCGTTATTAACACTGGTTGAGAGCGCAATAAGGCCTGCGCTATCAAGCGGGTCGCAACTATCTGCCATTAAATCCCATAACAAAACGTAGTTATATTTATTAATGATCGTATCGCCAAGTGCATTTGCAATGATTGCCGCCGCGTGTTGCTGAGTGAAGCTGCCGCTACTCGCCTTCGGGTAGTATTCCGCAATTCCTATAGGCAGAAGTTGATCTGGGGCAGCCGTGATAACAGTATCGAGACAGGCGCGTAGATCATCAGTTCGCTCCTTGGTCTGAAATTCTTGAAAACCCGGATTAGTATCGCGGTTGGTAGTTGAGCCGTCAATCAAAATATAATCAGCACCGGTTTTATGCTGCAACCAATAATCAATAACATCAATATCTCGCTGGTCAAATATGCCCCAAGAACCTTGGCAAGCCGGATTAGTTGCCGGATGTGAGGCAGCACCAGAGCTGCTCCACGAACTCATAACAACATACGGGCCGCCAAGTTTTGCGTCAGGACGAGCGGCTTTAACGGCAGAGTACACTTTATTGTAAAGGCTGGTATATTGCTCATAATCCCAGCGGTTGGGACCGGAAAGATAATATCCCTTCATCTCATTCCACACCTGGAAGGTTTTGACATCGGGATACCGTTCGGCAACAGCTGCTGCCATAAAGGCAAAATCATCTTCAAACCATGGATCAACCGAAGCGTCAATAGTATCGAGAGTTATCGAGTCGTCATTAGCTGCCGGGTTAGCTGTGTATTTTGAATTCGGGTTGCCAGAGCTGGCTCCCGGATAATCAGTCCAATCCGCATATGCAGGGTAACTCGGGCTCGTTTTTGCCTGATGAGTGGTCATCCAGGCCGGTGCCATACCAAGTGTGATTACAATATCTGCACCGCCTGCACCACTGGCGAGGCGCATGGTGTCGATCTTGGCATCGAGCGAATCCCAGTCCCAGTTATCGGGGTTACGCTCGGTCGGGTCTGTCCAAAGCGCTGTGGAGCCAAAAGCGATAACATGCTGATTTTGAAGCGTTATAGAATCTTTAGTGATATCGGCAATTTTTTGTTGCGAGGCGCTATCGACATATTCTGAGCCCTTCAACTTGTATGATTCACCTATTTTAAATGCATGGGAGCCCTGGGGGTCGGCATAATTGATTGTAATTGTCGCTTCTGCCTGTGTTGGCAGGCAGCGAACGGCCATAGCGGTTATTACCACAAAAACCACTACTATTCGCCGTATCGCACTTTTTCGTTTTTTCATGTTTATTTTACGTTTACAGGAGTAAGTATACAAAGCATAAGAGAAAAAAGCAAATAGATCTAAGATATCAGTTCTTGAACCTTACAGTAGAGGGCCTTTATGTCTCTAATCTTGAGCATAGTTGATGGCTCTATGCGGAGCAGAGTAGAGTCTAATAAACACAGCACCTCGTCCCCAGTGCTAAACCTCTAATTCTTCCCCGTAGCGAGCAAAGCAATAAATCAAGTATAGCAATAAACATAAGCTTTGTCAAATATTACAAACCCCAATCACAAAACAAATACCCCCTTACTTGTCATCCTGAACTTGTTTCAGGATCTGGGTTTGGTACTCGGTTGGATCCTGAAGCAAGTTCAGGATGACGGAGGAGAGGTTTTGTGCCAACCGAGAATAGATCTCTCCATTTCGGTCGGGGTGAATTAATAAGGTTTGGTGTTTGGGTTTAGCACTCTTGTGCTTTTAGTGCTAAAAACTGTATACTAGTGGGAGTTATGACAGATCGTCAGGTCAAAATTCTAGAGACAATTATTGAGCAATATGCTGAAGTTGCTGCTCCTGTGGGCAGTGTTTTGCTTGCTCGGTTATTTAATGTTTCGAGTGCGACTATTCGTAACGAGATGGCCGAACTCGAACGACATGGCTATATTCGCCAACCACATACTTCAGCTGGCCGTATCCCAACTGACAAGGGCTATCGTTTTTATGTAAATAACCTTCGTGATGATGACCAGCCGCATACCTCTCAAGCTACGCGCAATACCAGAGCAATCGCTACCCGTGTTTCGCACTCTGGTGAACCTGCTCAGGCCATAAAGAGCGCTGTTGATAGTCTGGTACAGCTCACGCACAATCTGGGCCTGGCAACAATCGGCAATCAGTTGTATGTCGCCGGGTATTCAAACCTGTTTGGGCAGCCTGAGTTTTTGGATCCGGCTCATTCCCGCGAGGTTGCACGTCTTCTGGATAATCTGGAGCCATGGCTTAAAGAAGCTGCTCCAAACGAAGCACTGAATGTTTATATTGGTCGTGAAAATCCCATTGGCCGTGCAGCAGGTGTCAGCTTGATTATTTCAAAGTATCGCAGTCCGTATTCCGACAGCAGCTACATCGGCATTTTAGGCCCGACCAGACAAAGCTATCGTAGCGTTATGGGCTTAGTGGAGCAAACCGGACGGACATTGGAGGCAGTGCTATGAGCAGAGCAAAAGACAAGAGGCAAGAGAAGGAAGACAAAAGTGCGCACCCGCCAAAGTCAGGCGTCAAACGTTCAACGCCTCAAGAAGAAGAGCTCAGAGCTGATTTACAACGAATACAGGCCGAGTTTATCAATTACAAAACTAGAGTAGAAAACGAAAAAGCGACATTATCACAATTTTCTAAAGCACAAACTATCAAAGATTTACTGCCAATTATTGATGATCTCGAACGCGCCCTTGGCCATCTTCCTGATGATCTGAGAGAGAACAAATGGGCACTCGGCGTTCGTAGCGTGTATGATCGCTTGCAAAAGCAGCTCGAGAAGCTTGGTGTTACCCAAATCCAGGCGTTAAATCAACCATTTGACCATAATCTTCACGAAGCCGTACAGGTTGAGGGCGAGGGCGAAACGCAAATCGTTAGCGAAGTACTGCAAAATGGTTACCAGCTAGGCGATCAAATCATCCGCCATGCAGTTGTGAAAGTGAAAAACAGCTAGATGCCAAGTTTGAGAAGAGGAATGCATTCGCCGGAGTGTCCACTTAAGGAATACTCTTTACCGTTCAGCAATGAGGCAATTGCAGAAGCGACAGCCGATACAGCTCGTGCAGTTGCTCACTATGCCGGCTTTGAGGAAGAGGTGCCGGTAGGGGATCCAGAGCTTCAACAAAAAGCCAGCCGGTGTGCTCAAGCTATACTTGATGGCAAGTGTCCGCTTTGGGAGGCGACCAGCGGCGGTTTTGTATTTAAGTCTAAGTAGGTGTGCTAAATATCACAGTTTATTTTGTCAGTTAAGGTATCGTGAGAACACTTAAGGTAGGAGATATTTCATGCAACTTGAACCACAACCTTTAACTGATGAAGTTGAATCCTTTGAAGTCGAACCGGGCGCCGATGAAAGGAGTGCACGACAGCGACACCCAATTGGGGCTGGAGACGGTGGCCTTACACAAGCAGATATGATTAGGGCCTCCGAAAGGAATAGGGCTCGCGTTCCGTCGGAACTAGGAGGTGCTGCAATCGGGGCTTCTCTCGCAGTTTAGTAAATCTCACAGGATAATTAATTAGCACTCTTGACTTGTGAGTGCTAATTTTTGTATGCTAGAATAGTATTAGCACAGTCGTAACTGGACTGCTAAATGTAATTGATAAGTATTGAAGCTCTCAGATCTAAGAACCAAGATCTACCCGGAGCGACAAAAAGGAGCAAAAATGGGCAAAATTATCGGAATTGACTTAGGAACAACTAACTCAGCAGTGGCCGTTATTCAGGCTGGTACGCCAGATATTATTACTAACGCGGAAGGTAATCGTACTACCCCAAGCGTTGTGGCGATTAAAAAAGATAAGAACGGAAAAGAAGAGCGTTTAGTGGGCGCAACGGCTAATCGTCAGCGCGTTACCAATCCTGAAAACACCATTTTCGGCGTAAAGCGCCTCATTGGCCGCAAGTATTCAGATAAAGAAGTCCAAAAAGATATTGATATCATGCCGTACAAAATTGTGAAAAAAGGCAATGGCGTTGGTGTAACCATGGCAGGTAAAGACTATACACCAGAAGAGGTTTCAGCTATGATTTTAAGTAAAATCAAAGCAGACGCTGAGGCTTTCTTGGGTGAAAAAGTGAACGAGGCCGTCATTACCGTCCCCGCTTATTTTGACGACAGCCAACGTCAGGCCACCAAAGATGCCGGTAAAATTGCCGGTCTTGAGGTTAAGCGTATTATTAACGAACCAACGGCAGCAGCTCTTGCCTACGGTCTTGATAAAAAAGCAAAAGACGAAACCGTTGTGGTGTTCGACCTTGGTGGTGGTACGTTTGATGTTTCGGTGCTTGAACTTGGTGACGGCGTTTTTGAGGTGAAGTCCACTCACGGTGATACGCATCTTGGTGGCGAAGATTTTGATAACGCGATCGTAAATCACTTCTTAGACGAAATTAAGAAGGAGCACAGTAAAGACCTGCGTGAAAACGCCATGGCGATGCAGCGGCTGAAGGAAGAGGCGGAGAAAGCCAAAAAGGAACTCTCAAGCGCTCAGACTGCTGAAATCAACTTACCATTCTTAGACCAAGGCGAAGATGGCCCAATCAATTTTGAATACACCCTTACTCGCGCCAAGCTTGAAGATCTAGTAAAAGACTTTATTGAACGGACAGCTAAACCGTGCGAACAAGCATTGAAAGACGCTAAAATTACTGCCAAAGATGTTGATGAAGTCATTTTGGTCGGCGGTATGACGCGTATGCCGGCTGTCATAGAAAAAGTGAAGTCAATCTTCGGTAAAGAGCCGATGCAGGGTGTAAACCCAGATGAAGTTGTAGCAATTGGTGCAGCCATTCAAGGCGGCGTATTGGCCGGTGATGTCAAAGATGTCTTGCTACTTGATGTTACGCCGCTTTCACTCGGTATTGAGACCATGGGATCGGTAACCACTAAGCTGATTGAGCGAAACACCACCATCCCAACCTCAAAAAGCGAAGTCTTCTCAACCGCTGCAGATAATCAGCCGCAGGTAGAAATTCACGTGCTACAGGGTGAGCGTGAAATGTCAGCCGATAACAAATCACTTGGTCGCTTTGTGCTGGATGGTATTGCGCCAGCGCCACGAGGCGTGCCGCAAATCGAAGTTACCTTTAACCTCGATGCCAACGGTATTTTGAATGTAACCGCTAAAGATAAGGGCACTGGCAAAGAGCAATCCATCACTATTCAGAACTCCGGGAACCTCAGCAAAGAGGATGTCGAAAAAGCCCAAAAAGATGCCGAAGCTCATGCTGAAGAAGATAAAAAGAAGCGCGAAGCAGTAGAGGCTAAAAACTTACTCGAAAACTCCATTTATCAGGCTAAAAAGATGCCCGATGAGTACAAAGACAAGATCTCCGAAGATGACAAAAAAGTGATTGAAGATGCCGTGAAAGAGGCTGAAGAGGCCTTGCAGTCTGACGATAAAGAGAAGATTGAGGCAGCCACCAAAGAGCTGATGGAGAAAATTCAGCCAATCGGTGCCAAAATGTACGAAGAATCTGCAAAAGAGGCAGAAGCCGAAAAAGACAGCGAGGAAAAAAGTTCCAAGGGTAAAAAAACAAAAACAACCATTAAAGAAGACGAAGCAGTAGAAGGCGAAGTCATCGAAGAAGATAAGAAAGATAACAGCAAATAGATAACAGGACCTCCTGTTTGTGTCATTCCCGCGCAGGCGGGAATCCAGTACAATAAAATCACCTAATTATATTGGAGGAGGGATGTCCGGAGAAAAAGATCTAGCAATAATATTGCGGTCAATCGCGGTCTCTTGCGATGATAAAGAATACATCTACTGTGCAACAAATAGTTATGATAAAGTAGCAGACCTACTTCCTGATTCTGTCGGGCTGTTCAAAGAAAATGAAGCGACAACCGTCATAATTTTAAAAGAGCTATTGCAGGATGACGACGTTCAAAGAAGTGGTAGCTATGCCAAGTTGACCATCGATGTACACACCTCGCTGGAGGCGGTTGGCTTAACTGCTGCTATGGCAAAGGTCCTTACTAAATACGGTATATCAGCCAATGTGGTTGCGGCTTACTATCATGATCATATTTTTGTACCCTACGAATTAAAAGACCAAGCAATTAAAGCGTTAAGTAGTCTCGGGCGTTGATACACTGTCGTATACTAGAATTATGAAGACACTTACATTTAAGCAAATATTTCCGTGGATATTAGTAATCGGTGGTATCATCGGCCTCTTGGCATCATCAATTTTAACAATCGAAAAGCTGCATGTGACAGCCAACCCGAATTATGTACCAAGCTGTTCAATTAGTCCAGTAGTAGCGTGCTCTCCCGTAATGACCTCATGGCAGGCGAGTACCTTTGGCTTCCCGAATATGCTCATTGGTCTGGCTGGTTTTGCTATGGTCTGGGCCGTTGGTATGATGCTCTTTGCTGGTGTAAAAAACCTTAAAAAGTGGTTCTGGTGGTGCTTTCAAGTCGGCACATTGTTTGGAGTTTTATTTATCACATGGCTTCAGTATTCTTCCATCTATAATATTCAAAAACTCTGCATTTATTGCATGATTGTCTGGGCGGTAACGATTCCAATATTCTGGGCAACTACCTCTTATAATCTGCGTGAGAAAAATATTAAAATCAGCGGTGCGCTCGGCAGGTTTCTGCAAGAAAATCCCGGGAAACTAGTAGCGCTCCATTACCTAATTATAATCGTGCTCATTTTTACCCATTTTGCAGAATATTTTCACACATTGATCTAGAAAAGTATTAGCACTCAACGCCTTAAAGTGCTAAAATGGAGTATATTATGAAAGAGCTTCTACTTGTAGCAGGGATACACTTACTTGCGGTGATGAGCCCCGGGCCAGATTTCGCAATGGTGCTCAGAAACTCAATCGTGTATTCGCGGCGAGTAGGTATTTTGGCCGCCATTGGACTGGGACTTGGAATATTACTACACGTCACGTATTCGCTACTTGGCATTGGCCTTATTATTTCGCAGTCCATCTTGTTATTTAATAGTATCAAGCTACTTGGTGCGGCATACCTTATATACATTGGCCTGAGATCTCTATTTGCTAAAAAACAAGACGTTACGACTGAAGAGGTAAAGAAAAGCCGTAAAGACATCTCAGATTTTGCCGCCATCAAGCTGGGTTTTTTAACAAATGCGCTTAACCCAAAAGCAACTTTGTTTTTCTTGGCACTATTCACGCAAGTTATTAATCCTGAAACCAGCATGCTGTTAAAGGCATTCTATGGCTTGGAGATGTCGGTAGCAACATTCGTGTGGTTTTCGATAGTTGCAGTTCTGTTAACGCACCGACGAATTAACAAAATCTTCTCAGGCATTAAGCATCATCTCGAAAAGGTGTTTGGCGCAGTATTGATTGCACTCGGGATAAAAGTGGCACTAGGAGCACATAAGTAAAATGGTACACACATTATTGACAAATACTGATGTTTTTGCTAGACTATTGGTACAGCACCTCGCTTGGTCTTATGATCTCGCGAGGTTTTTTTGTGGAGATGGCGTATGAGAAGAATAGTATTGATTGATGGCGAGAACTTAACCTACGGTCTCAGAACACTACTGAGTACTGAAGATGAAAAGCTTCCTCGAAACAGTTTGAATACATATGATTTCAGAGGCTTGACAGAAGAAGTTCTAGCAGATCAACTTCCAGGAGAAATATTATGGTTTGGTGCGCGCTTGCGGCAATACGCCGAAACACCAGAACTACTCGAAAAAACAAATAATGCGATAAGACGGCAGTCATATTTCGTAAACCATGTTCAATCGCAAAAAATCACTTTTATTAAAGCTGGCTATCTCCGCCTTCGTGAAACCGATCCTTGCTCTCAATGTCAGAACAAGGAGTGGAAATTTATAGAAAAAGGCGTGGATGTTGGTCTGGCGGTACGAATGTTGGCCGAAGCTCATGAAGACACGGAAATAATTATAGTAAGTGCTGACACTGATCTGGTGCCAGCCGTCCGTGCATCGAAGAAACTAGGCGCAAAAATAATGTTTGTAGGTTACGAATATAGACCAATAAGTGCGCTTTCGAGTATCGCTGATAGCACGAGAGTCATTACAATTCCGATAGCAAGAAGGTTCTTGCAGGAGGGTTTGGATGAGTAAACGTGATTATTACGAAGTCTTAGGTATTAAAAAAGAGGCTTCAGCTGATGAAATTAAAAAAGCCTTCCGTAAGGCTGCCGTGCAGTATCACCCTGATAAAGAAGGCGGCGATGAAGCAAAGTTTAAAGAAGCATCGGAAGCATACGAGGTCTTGAAAGATCCGACTAAGCGGCAGCGCTATGACCAGTTTGGTCATGCTGGTGTTGGTGGCGGCGCGGCTGGTGGCAATCCATTTGATGGTTTCCAGGGCTTTAATGGGCAAAGCATGCACTTCGACTTTGGCGATATGGGTTTGGGTGATATCTTTGGCAGCTTTTTTGGCGGAGGCCAACAGCGCAGAAGCGATGATATGGGGCGAGATGTGCAGACAGATTTAACTCTTACATTTGAAGAGGCTGTATTTGGAGTTGAAAAGACTTTGCATCTCACTATGAATGATGTTTGTAGCCATTGTAAGGGCAGCCGGGCTGAACCGGGTCATGAACTAAAAACCTGTGATGTGTGTAAAGGTTCAGGCCAGGTTACTCAGCAGATGAACACCATCTTTGGTGCTATTCAGCAGGCTGCGATCTGTCGCAACTGCGAAGGTCGGGGTAAGGTTCCGGAGAAGCCCTGCACGGTATGTAAGGCAACTGGCGTGGAGCGGGTAAAGCAGGAGATTACTGTGAAAATACCTGCCGGCATTGATGATGGTGCAGTTATTCGACTTCGTGAGCATGGTGAGGCAGCCGCCAACGGCAATAAGGGTGACCTCTATGTTCAGATTAACGTAAAGCCCCACAAACACTTTACGCGGGAGGGTGATCTCATTCTTTCTAGCCAGCATGTTGGCATGATTGATGCTGCTCTTGGAACTGAAATACAAGTTGAAACGGTGGATGGCCCTATGACCATGAAGGTCCCGGCCGGCACCCAGAGCGGCACCGATTTTAAGCTCTCCGGCCGCGGCGTGCCGCACATTCGCGATAAAAACCGCGGTGCTCACATCGTTACCATTTTGGTAGACACCCCAACAAATCTGAGCAAAGAGCAGCAAGAGATACTCGAAAGCCTCAAAACAACCAAAAAACGAGGCTTCTTCGGCTAAATCAAAAACAAACTCTCCTAGTCGTCATCCCAGCTGGCGACATTAAGTACTCATTAAGAGTTCAAAAAGACCGCAGTACAGGCGGTCTTTTCTAATATCTAAGAACTAAGCTCTGCCGTCTCATTAAGCCTTATAGTGGCTACGTACCTGAAACAGCAAGTACAATCCAATCACGCTTCCAATAGCAGCGCCAAGGAACGAGCCAACACCGCCGCCATCGTAAAAGAGTGAAATAACGGCGTAGACAATATTTGCCAATGAGCTGAAAAACATCAGATTCCAACCAGTCTTCTTCTTGGCTTTGAGGCCTGGAAAGGCTAGAAATGCGAGCACTGAAAATACAACCAGCATGACCAGCGAGAGCCAAAAGGTCAATCCAAGCCGAGGGGTTTGCGCACTGACGCCAAAATTGGCAGAAAGCCGATTCGCAACGTCAACCCACTGATTCACATAATGTGCTGCCCGCCACAGCCCAATTGCCGAAATAATACCAAACACACCACCGGCAAGACTGAGCCAAGGTGCAATTTTCACCAATGTTTCACGAGCGTTCTTTGGTAGTTTGTACGGAGCTTTCTCGCCCAATACCCCATCAAGGCTCTTCTCAAGCGGCGCCAAAGGCCCACTTAATTTTGCGTCCAGCGCCTTCGCGGCACCTTCAGCCTTTTGCTCGGCGGTCTTTGCCGCTGCTTCGCTGGTTGGTTTCTTCTCTTTCGTAGTAGCCATCGCTTTCCCTCCGTTAAGCTTACTTACCCACATAATGACAAATAATCATAAAAAATACAACAAACAACAATCGATTAATCACATGACCAGATATTCATCCATCGCGAATATTGACAAAACAAACATAATTTGCTATAATTTAGCAGTTATGATCGAACACGCAAATAATCCGGAAATTCGCAAGGTGCCGCCCGAGGCATCGCTTGCACTGCAGTCATACGAGATGTTTGCCGGTACCGAAGGCAGAGATGAGGCGTTGGCGGCCTTCCTAAGCGGCGAATGTGCGCAATTGCCCATAGATCGAACCTATCGAATGCTATCAAGCAGTGCAGATAAGGTACTGTCCGCGCATAGAGCGAATCTCGAGGAGCTTTCTGCACAAAATCCAAGCCTTACTATTGGTACTCCGGAGCTACGATTAGCTGAGGTATGGCTTATAAAAGCACTCCGAAATGCGGCAGAAGTACAAGGCGACATATCGCAGGCACAAATAGATACCATTCAGCGTATGAACCGCGAAATTTACGGAGAAATCGATCCGCAAATCACCGGGGCTTTTCTTTCTAAAATCTGGGATAAAATTACGGCCGTACAAAACCCTGTGCTCAGGCACGTCGTGGCAGAACTAGAAAATGGCTTTGTATTTACAGCGGAAAATGGCGAAGTGGTTGAAGTTCCGGCTCTGCCTCGAGCCGAAGGTTCGCAGGAGCTACCTGTTCTTGAGGATGATGTCTTTGCATGGATTCAAGAACGCATGCAGGCGGATACGGCAGAAGCCCGACACATTTTTGAAACTTATGCGCAGCAGCATGATCTTACCGAGTTTACGCCGCAAGACATTGCGGAAGTGTTTCGTCAGGCAATAGCAGCCAATGAGAGTTTGCAAGGTGTACAAGTACGAGAAGACGAAAACGATACGGTACTCAGTTGGTCTTCGGAGGACGCCGCGGTTAAGGTCGGATGTAAGCGAAAGAACATCACTTCGGTTGATGAACTCGTCGGAGTCTTTGTTCACGAGGTCTACGTGCACGGGGGTAGATATTTAGGCGGCCAGGCACTGGGCGATGCGTATCTTGCTAACGGGGTATTCTCGGTGGCCGAAGCGGGCGAGCAGCCTGGTTACCTAACGTTCGAAGAAGGGCTTACAACAACCCTGCAGAAAGCAGTTCAAGGTAAAAAAGAGGCCTGGGGCATGGCAGCAATGGGGAACTATATCGGCATTGCACTCGCTGAGCAAGGCTTTGATTCCCGGCAGGTATTCGAAGTAATGCGTCGTATGGATTTAGTGTTTAAGGCATCAAAAGTTTCCGAGGCCTCATATGTTGAGCAGTGGGAGGCTGCCTCCAGGCAGGCATTGGCTCGCGTGGTACGTATCTTCAGAGGAACACCAGCGAGCAAGGCACTTCGTGCGAGCGATGGCAGTGTACTGCATTTTGGAAAAGATAAAGCCTACGCACTCGGTAAGGTTAGAGCAATAGAGTACCTTAATACCGTACTCGCTGATGCAACCGAAGAAGAGCGCGACCAAGTATGGCAATTTCTTCTGAGCGGCAAGTTTGACCCGACGAATCGAGCGCAGCATGCCTATGCACTTCAATCGCAAGGCATGTTAGGATAAGCATATGAGCAAATACCCTGTCGTTATTGGACGCTTTGAGCACATCGATCTTGTAGGCATACTTGAGGCCATTCCCGCTAAGATTGACACAGGCGCTTACCGCTCATCTATCCATGCTACGGACATTAAAGTGGTTGAGAAGAATGGCAAAATGGTGCTACGTTTTACACTGCTGGGCCACCCGGCGCATCAAAAACACCGAACAATTGAGGTGCGCACCTATAAAACACGGCAAGTGAAGAGTTCTAACGGGCACATCAGTAGCCGTTATGAGGTAAATCTAAAAATTCGCCTCGGCTACAAGATATTTATAACGCCTTTTACACTTTCCGATCGTGGCTCAAACATATTCCCGGTTCTCATTGGTAGAAAAGCGCTTAATAAACGATTTTTGGTTGATTCTGACAAAACCGGCGTAAACCGCATGGAATTACGACTCGCTGCGGCCAGTGTGCCATTTGACGAAGAAGATTTAGAGGGGGTAAACGCATGAAGATTGTAATTTTATCAAACGGTCCCGGGAACTATTCCACAAAACGGTTGGTTGAAGAAGCCAAATCGCGCGGTCACAGCGTTCGCGTGGTGAAGTATCGTGATTGCTATGCCTCAATTGAAAGTAGTAACCCATGCGTAACCTACGAAGGTGAAGATTTGCGCAATGTCGATGCAATTATTCCGCGTATTGCAAGCAGTATGACCAGGTATGGTACAGCCATTGTGCGTCAGTTTGAGATGCAGGGCGTGTATACCACGGCGGCTTCTATTGCAATTGTTCGTTCGCGTGATAAGCTGCGAAGCCTGCAGTTACTCTCAAAGGCTGGCGTGGGTATCCCGAAGACGGTTTTTTCGCGTAATACCGCAGACATTGACGATTTAATAGAAGAAATTGGCGGAACGCCGGTTATCATTAAGCTGGCTCGCGGTACGCACGGCAATGGCGTGGTGTTAGCGGAGACTAAAAAAGCCGCTAGGTCGGTATTGCAAGCGTTTTATCTGAATAATGAAGACGGCACCAATATTCTACTACAAGAATTTGTGAAGGAATCGGCTGGTGAAGACATTCGTTCCTTTGTGGTTGGTGGGCGCGTGGTGGCGAGCATGAAACGCCAAAGTCTAGACGATGATTTTAGGAGCAATCTACATCAAGGTGGCTCTGGTGAGTCGGTTAAGCTCACCGATGAAGAAAAGAAAGTTGCCATTAAGGCTGCTAGGGCAATGGGGCTGCCAATTTGTGGTGTTGACATGATGCGTTCATCTCGCGGTCCGTTGGTGCTCGAGGTTAATTCAAGTCCAGGGTTTGGAATTGAAAAGGTAACCGGGCGAAACGTGGCTGCTAAAGTAATCGACTACGTAGAAATCAATGCGAAACGACGTAACAAAAAAGACAAAGTCGGCGCGTAAAGTACTGGCTATATTCGCTGCAGCTGCCGTTCTGATTATTTTTGCGGTATTATCGCAATCTTTATTACATCACTATAAAAAAGCTGAAGTGGCATCATATAATAAAAGTGCGACAATATTGCAAAATAGAGATAATATCCCACTCTATCTTGGCGACCAAGTGCTGCATGTATCTATTGCTCGTTTGCCTCAAGAGCAGCAGCGGGGTCTTTGCTGCCGCGACTCTCTCGATACTAATTCTGGTATGTTATTTGTTTACGATAAACCAGGCGATTATCGTTTTTGGATGAAAGATACGCGTATTCCGCTGGATATGTACTGGATTAACGGCGAAAAGAGCATCGTGCATATTGAAGAAAATGTGCGGCCAGAGAGCTATCCAAGGTCGTTTGGCTCGCCAAAACCGGCGCAGTATGTTTTAGAAACCAATGCTAGATTTGCCAAAAAGCATAATATCAAAGTTGGTGATAAAATCCGCTTCTAAATCCAAAACAAACCGAAGGTTTATCGTTCCGGACCCCAATCCGGAATCTAATATGTACTATCGCTGTCTGTAACGCTACTCCTAAGTGCTACCCTTTAAGATCTAAAAATGCTACCATAAGCGTAAATGGTTGATCTTGTTACACTTGGTATTGCAGTAATAGTAGTTGCGGCAGTCTTTATTCGTAAAACAAGTGGTGGTGTGGCGATTCTATCCCTGTTAGCGGGCGTGTTGCTTAACCAGCTACTTGGTGATTGGCTAGTGACTCTGATGCCAGTTGCTGCAAGCTCGGCTTCCGAGTATGTCCCGATAGTCGTTCGGCTGCTGATACTCTTTACCCCAGTAGTTGCAGCTCTAGTTGCTGTAAAGGTTCATAAGCAAAATGCAGTACTGTCGTTACTCACAGGCTTGACACTCGGCTTCTTAATGGTGCTCTTTGGGCTTGAGGTAATTAAAAATCTTCCCTTGGTAAAAGATGCCGCTGCAAACGCTGGCTTGATTCACTTCCTCAGTCCATACAAAAACGCAATCCTTTCTGCTAGTGCGACCCTTGCGGTTGTCGAGATGGTAATGAGCCATAACGCTGGGCTTGCATCTAAAAAGAAGAAATCCTCTAAAGATTGAAACTCATCGCTAGTTCGTGTGTCATCCTGGGAGAAGTCAAAGGATCTCGATTAGTCTAACGAACAAAGCATATTGCGTAACATCTGTTAATGTGAGAAAATAACGTAGTTCTTGGCATCAAGCCAATTTCGGGCCCATAGCTCAGCTGGTTAGAGCACCTGCCTTTTAAGCAGGGTGTCCTGGGTTCAAGTCCCAGTGGGCCCTCCATTCAAGAATTACAGATGATAATTCAATCACTAAAATGTCTTCCAATTTCGGAAGGCATTTTCAATCCGCTAAAAAGTTCAAATTTCTGGGGGCATTAAGCAACCGATTTCTATCTTTGTTATCATAGGTCCATGCCCTTAATTCTCATAACTGGTATTTCAACTTCTGGTAAATCTACTATGGCGGTAGAACTGACCAAACGTGGCTACGAAGCTTACGATACTGAACATAATGGCATAGGTGCATGGTTCAACAAAGAAACTGGCGGACGAGCTGCCGAATTTGGCAAAGTACCTAGCCGTACGGCCGGATGGATGAATCAACACCACTGGCTTATTTCGGAAGATTGGGTAAAGCAAAGAGCCACCGAAGCAAAAGATAGAGCAGTTTTTCTCTGCGGTGGTTCAAGTGATGTATCGAATATAGTACCCCTCCTTGATACAATCATCTGGCTTAAAACGGACGAAGCAACAATCAGAAAAAGAGTTAATAACCCCCGTGACCACACTTACGGCACCAAACCACATGAGTTGGAAAAAATACTCAAGGAAAACCTTGAGCAAGAGCAGCAATATAAAGATTTGGGTGCAGCTATGGTTGACGCACGAAAGCCGTTGGACGAAGTTGTAATCGAAGTCATGGAGTCTTCTGGATTGTAGGACTTGAAGAAATGGATGAGCAACTAAAGCAAAAGCTAGAATCTGACTTTCCAAACTTAGTAATTGCTGAAATTAAGCGAATAGGCGAAGGCTGGGATAATATTGCGTACCTTGTGAATAATGAGGTAGTTTTCAGGGTGCCCAAGAAGAAGACCGAAGAGATAGCCCAAGAAATCCTTGACCATACTAAGACAGAGATTCAATTCCTAAAAAGAATTGAGGGTAAATTGCCTGTTAAAAGCCCCTCCATTAAATACGTTGCAGAAGACAAATCCTATTATGGATACACTTTTGCTAGTGGTGGGCAGGTTTCCTTTGAAGAAATCAAAGACAAAGAAGGTTTTGTAAAATTATGGATTGATACTGCTATGGCACTTGGTAAATCAATGCCACTAGATGACGCTACGAAAATGGGTGTAAAGCAAGTCTCGCTCAATGAGTATAGGTTAAAGCGGGTCAAGCAAGTGATTGATAGCAAAATTCTTGACGACGAACTACATGAACTCGCTGAGTATACACTACAGAATTACTTAGCAGTTTGGAATCAAGCACCTCAATTCATTCTCCATGGTGACCCCGGTCTAGGTAATTGGGTGTACGACGAGCCTTTAAATACATATACACTGATTGATTGGTCTGATATTTGCATAGGTCCACAAGAATTTCAGGTGTATCGCTTAGTTAACGATATGCCCGACTACGTTGACCTGATTATTCAATACTATTTTGAGAAAGCTGGAATTGAAATAAGCCAAGAGCTGATTTTCTTATGCGGCTACGCAAGCATACTATCCATGCTCGGTGCATTCATGGAGCGAGGAGATGAACAGGGTATACGAGCAAAAACAAAGCAACTAAAGTTCTGGAAATCTCTTCAAGGCTAACATCTCAGCCGCTATAACGTCGACAATGGACCTCCAAAGCGGTGAAGTAGCCTGCTATGATGCTCCTTCATTGCTTGCTTAATGTATGTCTAATATCAAAATCTAAAATGAGTGCGTTATGGTCTGAAATAATCGTCTCATCCATAACAAATCCATTCACAACTACATCGTCACTTACAAAAATATAATCACAAACTTCGTCTTTATGGGTTAGTTGAGAGCGGGTTGTTTTTAAGGAATGCGTAACTGGTAAGTTTTGCAGTTTTGTATCAAGTAACTGTATGGACTCACTTTCTGGCGAGAGGTTTAAATCCCCGCACACAATCACTGCTCCTTCAAGCTTCGCTATGTAGTCAACGATTTGCTGTACTTGCCGAAGCGTTTCTTCATAGCCAAGTTTATGCGCATCTATATGATGTCCATGATGGTTGATAATATTCAGTTTTTTACCGTCTATCTCAATAAGCGAGTGCTGAAATGCGCGAATATTGTAATCATCTGTATCAAAGTCGAAGTTTTCGGTAAACGAACCTTTAGTGAATACCGTTGTTGTTTCGCTGAACGGAACATTTGAATAGGTAACATTTCCATGTACAACATCTCTATCACCCAACTTCATTGTGGTCAGAGGTGAAAAGAACTGGTTTTCTAATCCGAGGCTTTTGCCAACTTTCTGATAAGAGCTTATGAGGCCATTGTATTTGTTGCCGTAGTCAACGGCTTCTTGCATACACGCTATGTCTACATCGAGCGTTTCTAAGTGTTTAAGTAAAACCCGTTCTAAGCGACCTTGCCATACATTGAGTGTCAACAGTTTCATGAGATAATTTTATCATCAGGACATTGGTTTAACCACGTAATAATATGACTAAATTGCGGTGGGAGTAAAAGATACGAGTTGCTGCTCGAGAATTTAAAAAAGTTAAAGATTTGTTAAGAATTTGGTCGTAGTATCGAGCTATGGTGCTGTATCGGCGGTTTGAGTTTCGACGAACGACGCTGATGAGCGTAGGATTTTCTGCGCTGATGGCAGGTATATATGTGGCGCAGTTCGGCATTCAGCCCGAGTGGTTTTGGCTGCTTGTCTTGCCACTTGTTTTGTTTGTGCCAAAACGCCGGTTTATATCACTACTTGCGGTGCTGGTGGTTAGCTTTATAGTTGGCATGTGGCGGGGCGGCACAATGTTTAATCAGGTTGATCAATACAAGAAGTTATACAATACCTCAGTTACGGTGGTCGCTCGAGTGGCCGACGATGCTGGAGAGAATCAACGTGGGCAGCTGGAGTTTATGGTGGATAGCATTGTGCTCGACAAGAACCGGTTGCCAGGCAAGCTGCAAGTTTCAACCTATCAGGATGTTGTGGTGTACCGTGGTGATCGAGTTTCTGTGAGTGCTCAGCTCCGTTCGGCCAAAGGGACGTCACGGCAGGGCTACCTTTCGGCGGCAAAAGTTGAAGTTTTGGAGAAAAACACGAGTTGGCTAGAGAGTTTCCGGAGCAGGTTTTTTGCGGCGACAAATGGAGTGCTTGGCCAGCCGTATGGAGTGCTTGGCCTTGGCTATCTGGTTGGGTTGAGGGCTAATATTCCGCAGTTACTGAGCGATCAACTGGCCATGACTGGCCTAACGCATATTATTGCCGTGAGTGGCTATAACCTCACAATTATCGTGCAGGCGGTGCGGAAGCTGCTTGGCAAACGTTCGGCCTATCAATCGGTGATGATAACCGGTCTATTATTAGCAGGGTTCATTGCCGTAGCCGGTGGTAGTCCGTCGATCAATCGTGCGGCGGTGGTGTGTTGCTTGAGTTTGCTGGCATGGTACTTTGGGCGAAGATTTCAGCCAAGTGTGCTGCTACTTCTGAGCGGTGCGCTTACTGGCTTTGCTAATCCACTCTATGTCTGGGGCGATCCAGGTTGGTATCTTTCGTTTCTTGCATTTACCGGTGTATTACTGTTGGCGCCGCTTATAAATGAGATGTTTTTTCACGATAAACCACCTCCAATGCTTGTAGGTATATTAATTGAAACGCTGAGCGCACAATTATTAACATTGCCGTATGTCTTGTTTCTGTTTGGTGAAGTTTCGGTGATTGCTCCGCTCGCTAATATATTGGTGCTGCCGTTAATCCCGCTCATTATGCTGGGTGTTTTTGCGACTGGCTGTCTAGCGCTTCTTGCACCATCATGTGCTGCGGTCATGGCTTTGTTCCCGCAATCACTCTTGGCCCTACAGTTGTGGATTATTGAACATCTCAGTCAGCTTTCTTTTGCAAAGATTGCAATTTCGCTATCGGTCATACGAATGATACTTGCTTTTGCGCTTATTCTGCTCGGCATACGAATGTTGCAAGTTGTAGTAAAACGACGTGAGAAATCATCTTTAACAGAGGCCAACCATCTGGTACAATAGAGAGAAGATAACTACGGAGTGCTATGTCAGGACACAGTAAATGGTCAACCATTAAGCGGCAAAAAGAGGCGACCGATGCCAAGCGTGGCGCAGTATTTACTAAAATAGGGAACCAAATTGCTATTGCGGCTCGTGGTGGCACTGACCCATCGGCCAACTCGGTTCTAGCATTGGCAATTGAACGTGCAAAAGCTGCTAATATGCCACTTGCTAATATTCAGCGAGCCATTGACCGCGTGGCAGATAAAAGTGCAGCGCAACTTGAAGAGGTAGTGTATGAAGGCTACGGTCCAGGCGGAATCGGTATTATTATTGAGGCTGCAACGGATAATAAAAATCGTACGTACCCAGAGGTTCGCACAGCGCTTACTAAAAATGGCGGCACTATGGCGGAGCCGGGGAGTGTGGCGTTTCAGTTTACTCGTAAAGGCGTTATACGAGTTGCAGCAAGTGGTGAAGATGCGCTTCTTACCATTCTTGATGCCGGGGCTGAGGATGCTGTTGAAGAAGATGGCGAAATTATTGTATACACTGCCGCAACTGACCTTTCAAAAGTGAATAGCGAGCTGAAGGCGACTGGACTTGAGGTAAGTGACGCAAGCTGGCAGTATGTTGCAGAACAATACAATCGAAATTACCGATGCTGAAGTTGGTCGCAAGATCATGAAGGTGCTCGATGCGCTTGATGATCTTGATGATGTAACGAATGTTCACAGTAATTTCGATCTGTTGACTGAGTAAAAGCGCCTCATCAAAGGGAGCTGTGAAATCGGGTGGCATATGCGAACCCGGCTCTACGTATATATAAACTGAGTTACAGAACTAGATTCGTTCTTGGTTTGTCATCCTGAACTTGTTTCAGGATCTCATTCATCCCGACATGGATCAGTGAACTGGTTATGGATCAAGCGGGGTTTCTGTGGTTTGAGACATATATGTTTGAAAGTTAAGAGATTTTTAAGATTTGCAGAGTAGCATAAGAGCTATGGCAAAGGGGCGTGCCGTAAAACTAGGTATCATGCGGTTGACGGTATTACTTACCGGATTGCTACTTATTCCATTTGCGAATGTACATGCCCAGGCTGTTTCGCCGTCACTGCTGATAACTGAGGTGCAGCCGCAATCTGCTGCCTCAAAAACTGAAGAATTTGTTGAAATATATAACCCAACTGATCAAGCAATAAATGTCAGCACATTACAGGTCATTTATTTTTCTGCTGCAAATAATACCGGGCCGCCAATGGCATTGACACCTTCCCTTGCTGGCACCTCGCTCAAGAGCGGAGGATATCTATTACTCAAGCAGTCGGGATATGCACTGGCGGCCGATGCTGTTTTTAGTACGAATGGCTTCAGTGATACTGGTGGTCATATTCAGCTTGTATTGCAGGGTCAGGTTGTGGATACACTCGGTTGGGGGACTGCTCTGTACCCTGAGGCAGAAGCAGCTGAGGCTGTACCAAAAGATAAAACCATTACGCGTAAACAGAATGGTGTTGGTGTCTTTCAGGATACTGGTAGTAATAAGAATGATTTCTTTGCTGCAGATCCATCACCGGTTGGGGGTGGCATCTCAGAAGATCCGCCGGATGTATGTTCAAATATCGATGGCGTGCAAGCAGCCCCGCCAGTAGGTTACGAACAAGTTACAAGCAGCACATGTGATCTTATTAAAGTTTGTCATCTTGAAGTCTCTGAGATTTCAGCCCAGCCAAACTTTAGTGGCCAGGAATATATAGAACTTTACAATAGCTCATCTTCCGTCTCGACAGCGCAACTGTGCAGTATCAGTATAAATGGCGGTTCGCAGCGGATACCCCTAGCGCAAGAGGTGTCACCTGGCGCATATCTCATCATGACGTTCGCAAGTGGTGTAATCAGGAACGCTGCCGGATCAGTAACGTTGACCCAGTCAGACGGTCACCAGATCATCTATGAATACCCCGATGCTTATTCAGGTCAAACGGTTAATTTTGAGCCGAATTCTCGTGTTGGCGCAGTGAGTGACCAACCAACACCTGGGGCTATGAATCAGATAATACTTTTTGAAGAAGTATCTGCCAGTAGTGAGGCGAATGGCTCGACAGCACCAGGCGAATGTCCAGCGGGAAAGTATCGTAACCCGGCTACGAATCGCTGTAAAAATATTGAGACCGCAGTAGCCATACTTACGCCCTGCGATGAGGACGAAGAACGAAATCCTACCACTAATCGCTGCCGTAAAGTTGTTACAGCGAGCGCGGCGCTTACTCCATGTGCTGCTGATCAAGAACGAAATCCAGAAACAAACAGATGTAGAAAAGTTACTGCTTCAACAGTAGAGTTGAAGTCCTGCGAGCCGGGGCAAGAACGCAATCCCGAAACAAATCGTTGTCGCAAGGTATTGGCGCCAGCAGCGACGAGCGCTGCTAGTGCTGAGGCGCAGCAGGCGGGTGGTAATGCAAGACGCTTCAGGCTCAACGCTGCGATCATTCTTGCCGTATCAGCTGCACTGATCGGATATGGCATGTACGAATACCGCACTGATCTGAAAAACTACATACGCAAAATTCGCGACAGCAAAGCACGTGGCCGGCCTCCTGGCTAACACATTATCCGGCCAAAGCCCCGATTGTTCGGGGCTTTTTACATCTTCAGCTATACTAGTAGATACATATGACAAAAGAGGAACTGACCAAATACGCCGATTTTGCTGAAGGCCTGGCACATCAAGCCGGGAACATCATGCTTTCATATTTTCGTAGCTCAACAAAAACAACCACGTGGAAGCCAGACAATAGTCCTGTAACTCAAGCCGATTTGGAAATAAACACCTTGGTAATTAACGAAGTCAAGCGCTCCTATCCCGATCATGGAGTTCTGGGTGAGGAAGAGGCATTCGCTATTGAACGGCGTATTCTCTGGGTTGTCGACCCAATTGATGGTACTGCCCCTTACGATCTTGGTATGCCTAATTCTACATTTTGCCTTGCACTTGTGGTTGACGGAATGGTAATGGTCAGCGTTGTGCACGACCCTTTTAGCAAACGGCTTTTTAGCGCAACACGAGGAGCGGGGGCATACGTAAATGGTAAAAAAATCACGTGCAACAAGAACGGAAGCCTGGCTCAGCGCTATGCCTTTGTTCCAACAGGATCAAAAGAAGAACCGCACCTTTTTGAATCGTTTATTAAAGATTTAAAAAAGCGTGGTTCAAAAACCCTTTTCATCCCAAGCTTCACGTATCTAGCAACACTTGTTTTAGAGGGAAGCGCCAGCGGCGCGTTAATGTCTTATGGTTCACCTTGGGATGCGGCCGCAATCTCACTGATTGCCGAAGAGGCTGGTGCTACGGCGAGCGACTTATTGGGGAATCGACGATCGTACAGTGAGTGGGGTGATGGGATACTGATTACAAATTCGGCATCGCATCAATATTACGTAGATGGGATAGCTCATGCGCGTGCTCGGCATTGATCCTGGCACGGGCATTGTCGGTTTTGGCGTTATTGATGTTGTTGGCACCAAGAAAACAATGGTTGATGCGGGCGTTATTCGCACTCCAGCGCATCAGCCAACACAGGAGAGGCTACTTACTATTTATAATGAGCTAAAAGAGATTATAGCTCAAGCCAAACCTCAGGTTATGGTTGTCGAACAGCTCTTTTTTGCGCGCAACGTTACCACTGCCATGAGCGTTTCGCAGGCTAGGGGGGTGATTTTACTGCTTGGAGAGCAGTATCAACTTAAGCTTGCTGAGTTCACGCCTCTGCAAATTAAACAGGCAATTACTGGTTACGGCAAGGCTGACAAAAAGCAAATACAAGAGATGGTACGCATCATACTTGGTCTAAAAGAAATCCCCAAGCCCGACGATTGTGCCGACGCTTTAGCTGCCGCACTCAGCTATAACGCTAGATAATTAGTTGCTGGTCGGGGCAGGTTTTGAGGATGTTTTGCATGGCGGTTTTTTCAGCGGCTGTAACCCACAGAGTGTACTTGAGCTTGACACTAATTTGACGAGCAACGTAGGTGCAGCGAAAGGGCTTATTAGGCGGAAGCCAAGTCGCGGAGTCCCCATCACTTTTATTTTGGTTAGCGCTACCATCAACTGCCAGTAAGTTGAGCGGATCGTTGGCGAGCTGCCGTCGAAGCTCGGGCACAAGTTGTTGCGCACCTTTTTGCCAGGCGTCTGAAAGTGCCACGACGTGATCTATCTGTATCTTATCGCTGGTGTCCTGTCCGCGGATAAATTGAATAATCTGCCCGGTGTACGGATCATTGAGCGTTCCTGAAAGCACGGTACAGCCATCACCAAGCTGAACGTTCTGCAGATCTCGCTGCAGAATTTGATTTCGCGTGTTGCAGCTATTCGTCCCTTCCCAGCCATTTCCAAACTGATCACGGCTGTAGCCAGTCTTGGGCGCTCGCCCTTTCACCAATAACGCATTCAGAGCTTCGCTTGCGTTTTGATACTGCTGCAATGCCGCATCGTTAGTTTTTTCCGTGGTGGCAATATTCGTCTCAGCCGGCAGCTCTTCGGTATGCTGCTGCGCATCGAGTGCATACATGCCCGCAATCAGAGCAAGTGCGAGCAATAATGCATTTACCATCCGTTTGAGCTTAGCTCTCTTGATTAGTAGGGGAGGGGATTGGTCCATACACCCATTTTACATTGTTTGTCATCTTGAGCGCAGTCGAAAGATCTGGCTTTTACCAAACCCATCCTCTTTGGCTCAGAGTGTAGCACCATAGCCTCATGATTAAAATGTAACTAAATTGACATAAAGTAAATAATAGTCAAAAAAGTATTGACAAACATAAGGTTTTTTGTTATTATGAAAGGGTAATCGACAAAACACAAAACGAAAGGAACGAGCATTATGCCCGAACAGCTTAAAAGTGCCCCAAATAGTAAAGAGTTTCAGAAGTATCTGAATAACTTCATTAAAAACAAGGAGCGCCAACATCGCAAAAAGGTCATGCAAGAGATTGCAACCTCTGCCTTGCTGATGATTGCCGGCTAATATGCTCAATCCACTCGTTGTGCTCATGAATCTTCGTATGATGCTCACGCATACCTACGCTGCAGTTCAGACAATTCAAAAATCAATAACACCAAAAGATATTCGAGTTATTGTAAAAAAGATGCGCTAGCTGTATAATGATAATCTGTTATGAATGAATCAGCACCAGACATCCTACATATCGCCATGCCTCCTGAGGGCTGGGAGCGTCCCCCTGGAAGTAATCATGAACTGCGATTGTTGCGGGGTGTCGTAGGAGATTTGCCAGTTGATGCTCTTTTTCGTAGGGCGCGACAAGGAGGAGCCCCCGCAGTTACCGTTGCGGCATATAATGTCGAGCTGTACAAAGCACTTGCATCCGGCCTACGAGGCGCTATTTCAGAAACACAGCCTTAACCCCAGTAGCGTAAGGTATTATGAAGACATGAGTGAGCTTGAAGAAGTAGCCGAAGGTTGGCGGCTAGAACATACCTCTTACATAGACGCTGAGATTCTCTGTCAGCTGAAGTTGCACGACCCAGACGCAGCAAAATTTCTTCTTGAGATGGCCGATATCTTGATTTACGAGATGGATTGGGACCAAGACGACGCTTCGATTTATATTCTAAACTGGGCGGCGCATACACTATTTGGCTATGAAGATTAACGACTTAAACCCAGTTTATCTGCTGGAGGACGGACCCGCAGCAAGATTAATTATCAGCGAGTTCCCATTTGAGTTCGTCTAATGTTGTCTTCATGCTTTCATAGTCGGAGACAAATTGAAGGTACTCTTTTGTACTTGAGTTGAAGATTTTCATAACAGGGCTGATATTGAGCCATTCAGGCGATCTATTATGTCGGTAGTTATTGATGCTTGAAAATTCGTAATTTCGCCAGTTTTTTGGGTTTAGGTGAATGTATCTGGTAATGTGCTCGAGATAGCTCTGATGGTCTATGTGACTAGCGCGATAACGGCTTTGGAACACAGGGCCGACTCGATTGTATTTTTTGTTGAAATACATGCTGTAGCTGGTCATAAGTGAACGCATAAATTCGGTTAATGCAGCCCTATCTTTTTGATAAACAAGAAGGTGTATATGATTTGGCATCAGGCAATATGCAATGAGATTAAGGCGTGGTGCGTAATGAGGATACGTGGTTCTTGCGGGTGATATCTTAGGTTTTTTTGAAAGATACCGTTCAAAGAGACTGAGAAATATAAGATAATCCTCACGGTTTTGAAACACATCTTGCTTTGCAACGCCACGTGAATAAACATGATAATAACTATCCTCGGCGTACAGTTTAATGATGTTTCTTCCAGGCATACCAATAGTATATGCTGGAGGACGGACCCGCAGCAAGTAGAATTGTGGGATAATTAAAGTATGATTTCGATGCTTCGCGGTTTGGTCAGTGAAAAAGATGGCGGTGTGGTGCTGGAGTGTCACGGCGTTGGGTATGGTGTGTCTGTTTCGAGCGGTGATCATGATGCCCTTAAACTTGGACAGGAAGCAAAGCTATACATTCACGAGCATATAAAAGAAGATGCACATGATTTGTATGGGTTTGTGGCAAAAGATACCAAACAGCTTTTTGAGCAGCTTCTGAGTGTGAAGAATGTTGGGCCAAAAGTGGCGCTGAGCGTGCTGGATATTGGCTCAAGCAATACTGTGCGCTTGGCGATTGCCGAAGGGAACGTTAAGCAATTGCAGACCGCCAAGGGCGTGGGCAAACGCGCGGCTGAGCAGATTGTGGTAGAGCTGCGAGACAAAGTTGGCGCACCAGTTGGCGACGCCGCAGAAAACCTTGTTTCGCGCGCAGGCATTAACCAAAACGACGAAGCCCTGCAGGCGCTAACCGCTCTAGGTTACACTGAAGCCGACGCCCAACTCGCCCTCCAAAACATCGACCCCACGCTCCCCCTTGAAAACCGCATAAAACAAGCTCTTAAGAAATAACTCTAATATTGTCAAAATTCTTTTTCGGGAGATGCTTGATATTCACGTTCTGTAGGCTGAAATTTATTTTTTCTAATTGACTTGGAGAAAGTACGAGTTGCCTAAAGCTGTCTCCACTCTTCTCTAGGGCTCCAACACCAATCCAGAATTTCATAATTGAACTTTTGGTAGTGCCAACTGAGATTGTAGTACCTGATGGAAGAGGTTGCGTGAACGCCATAATTTTTTCTGGCCGCCCTTTGTGGTATCCAGGCTCGGCCTTAGTAGACATATAGGCATTATGCAGATGAAATACTTTCTCCTGCCATTTTGGGTCTCTAAGTTGCTCCTCGGTTGGTTTTGCGTTTAACCCAACCATTGCTCGCTGTGCTTCACTAAGTTCTGGAAGCCCACTTGGCGTCTCGGCGGTGAGTTTCTCGAGATTCCTTTTGAGTGATTCATTAAATGCTTCTTCTGACGAAAATTGACCACCTACGGTAGTGATTGTCATTTTAAGATTTTTTGGCTGGTAACTCTTCAAGAAATCTATAAGCGACTGATAGCTCTTAATGTACGCATTGATGTCTTCTATCGGTGTGTTATTAAGTCGGTTCACAATATAGTCATCAACAAAGAAGTCAAACCATACGCCAGGCTCGTAGATTTCGCACACAGGCCTCACCCAGTTGCTGTAATACATCAATGCAAAAAGCTCCGCCCAATCTGTTTCAGGGGCTTCTTCTAATCGCCAAAGCTTGTAGGCACCATGTAGGAAAGTAATATTGATTGGTTCATTTTTCTCTACATTGATAGTAATAGCGTTACGAATCTGCTTCTGTAAATCTTCATTGGCAGAATACTTTCGAAACTTCTTAGACATAATGAGTCTATAAATATCATCAACCAGCTTTTCGTTGTCGGGCGGCTAATCTAGCTCAACAGGTTGAGCTAGTTCATCAAGTTTTGTTTGGATGTAATCTTGTGCAGTCATAATGTTTGGAGATACGGGGCAGACATGACCCTGCCGTATGTAGCCTTGCGGGCTACCACCTATTCTCAGTCACCGCATCAGAGAGATTATAACATCAATGTAACTAACTGGTACAATGGTATTCAATGGCGATTGAGCGGATTGTGAATACGAGTGTGGATGAGGTGGATCAGGCTGAGGAGCAGTTTGAGAATTCGCTGCGGCCGAAGGATTTTGCAAGCTATATTGGCCAGAAACGGTTGAAGACGAACTTGAAGTTAGCAATTGAGGCGGCTTTAAAGCGGGGCGAGCCGATGGAGCATATTCTGCTTTATGGTCCGCCGGGACTCGGCAAAACCACAATGGCTAGTATTATTGCGCATGAAATGGGTGCGCAGATTAGAATCACCTCTGGGCCGGCGATTAGTCGAGCGGGTGATCTAGCAAGCCTACTGACTAACCTACAAGACGGCGACATTCTATTTATTGATGAAATCCACCGCTTGGCGCGCAGCGTTGAAGAGGTGCTGTATTCGGCGATGGAGGATTACAAGCTTGATATTATGTTGGGCAAGGGACCGAGTGCTAAAAGCTTGCGGCTGGATTTACCAAAGTTTACCTTAATTGGCGCGACAACCAGAACGGGGGCGTTGGCGGCGCCACTGAGAGATCGGTTCGGGCATCTTCATAGGTTGGAATTTTATACTGATGAAGAAATTGGGCAAATTATTGATCGTTCCGCCGATATTCTCGGAGTGAAAATTGATACTGATGCTGCTCAAAAAATTGCGATAAGGTCGCGATTAACACCACGCATTGCAAATCGTTTACTGAAGCGTGTACGTGATTATGCTGATGTAAATGGTGATGGCATCATTGACACAGTTGTTGCCGACCGTGCACTTGAAATGCTTGAAATTGATCATGCCGGGCTTGATCCGGCTGATCGGCGGTTGATTGAGGCTATTATAGAAAATCACGCTGGTGGCCCAGTGGGTGTGGAGACGTTAGCAGCGATTACAGGAGATGAGCGCTCAACGATTGAAGATTTCTTTGAGCCGTATTTGTTACAAATTGGTTTTCTGGAGCGCACCCCACGTGGTAGAAAAGTTACGCAGAAGGGTTACCAACACGTTGGTAAAAAGCATCCGGGCAAAAAGCAAGCCGAGCTGTTATGATGCCAGCTGATTCTCGTGGCATATTTTTAGTATCACCGAGTCTATTTGATGGAGTACAATAAGCGTATGGAAAAGAAAACGGAAAAGAAGATTTTAGGTTCGGTAGCGGTTGATTCACAAACAGGGATGGAACATTACGACCAGCCCAAGCAGACGCTCCGCTCTGCCGGTCAGACGGTGCAGATCGATTCTAACCAGGAGCTGCGTGATGATTTTCAAACGCCGAATTATGGCGAGGCCAATGGGCGCACTACCAGCCAAAATCTTGCTGGAGTGCCGGAAGAATTCATGGGTTTATTTGAGCATGATCCAAGCGAGGTGATTGTGCATCAGGCTACACGTCACCCAATTGGGGTTTTGGCAATTTTCGTAATGGCTGGCGCAGCGGCACTGGTGGTTATTGCCACATACCTCTTCTTTGCAACTGATAGCTCGTTGGGGAGTTCACTCGGTATTAACCCGGCAAATGTTGGTGCCGTAGCTGGTCTTGTGACATTAATGCTCCTGATTGTGATTGCTGGAGTTTCTTTTTTGGCGGCTTACGTCTATCGTAAGAGTCGTATTATTTTGACGAATCAAAAAGTGGTATTAATTCAGTACCATAGCTTAATTGCCCGCGAGGTTTCGCAAATTAACATTGGTGAGGTTGAAGATGTCAATGTCTCTCAACCAGCGCTCCTTGATCGAATTTTCAAAACTGGTCGGGTTACTATTGAGACTGCTGGTGAGCAAAACAACTACGTACTAGATCAGGTAGAGAAGCCATATGACTTTGCGCAAAAGACAGTGCAGATGCATGAAGGTTCAGTCGTAGAGTACGGCAATTAATCTCTAATGCACGCGAGCCAGATCAGTTAGTCACCCCAATTCAATAACAGCTCTCGAGCTCCGCAGCAGCCCAAGAGATACTGGCTGCTCGTAACATCGTCTTGGTGAGTTCTGGTTGGCAGTTTTGTTTTGCTTTTGCTGCCAAAAGTGATGAGGAGAATGTTTTCCTTTCCGCTGGCAAGCGTCCCTCGCCGTTATTCAATTGTTTGTTCGGCCAAGTCGTTTCTTGACCCAACAAAACAGAGGTTCCGCTGTTTCAGGCGGTGGCCAATGGGGTGGGGCTGTATCTGCTTCTGGCAGACTTTGATTACTTATTGAGGCTTTGTTTGATAAACGGGGCTTCTTTTTCAAGCTGTGCACTGAGTTCAAAACTTTTACACTTGGCTTCGACGCAGGCGGCTGGTTTGTAGGCATAGGTGCTGCCGGCAGCATTAATTTCAAGATTATTTTTATCTTTCAAACTTTCTGGATCAATGCCAGCCAAGCTTGCTGCCTCTACTTTTTCCGGGTAGTAACCATTTTTTTCATGAAATGATTCAAGTTGGTAATATATTGCATTGATATCTGTTTTGCTGGCGGTATCTCGGTTCTGGGCGCGCAACGTTCGTATATTAGAAATACCAACTACTGCAATTGCTGTGATCACAATAATAAACACCAGCAGCTCGATAATAGTAAAACCCTGAGAATCTAAAGTATGCTTTTTCATATCTAGAACCATTGTAGCAAATTAGAGTGCTATTTTTTAGCGCAACTCCTATATAATGGAAGGCAGCTGGGTGGATAAACGAAAGTGAGGGGATATGCCAAAGGCTGATAAGGGTACGAAAGTAAAAGACGCAGGGAGTAGCGACGCATCTGGGAGAGATAAAGCTCTCGGGCTTGCTATGGAGCAGATCACCAAACAATTTGGCGATGGTGCCATTATGAAGCTCGGGGAATCACATAAAAGCGATGTTGATCTGTTTGGTTCAGGAGCGCTTTCAATTGATCTTGCACTCGGCGGTGGCTTTCCAAAGGGTCGCATCATCGAAATTTATGGGCCGGAAAGCTCTGGTAAGACCACGTTGACACTTCATGCTATAGCTGAAATTCAAAAACAAGGCGGCACAGCAGCATTTATTGATGCCGAACACGCATTGGACCCGCAATATGCCAAACGGCTCGGTGTTGATACTGAAAACCTCTTTATCTCACAGCCAGATAACGGCGAACAAGCCCTCGAAATCTGTGAAACTTTGGTCCGATCTAACGCCGTAGATATTGTGGTAGTCGACTCCGTTGCTGCGCTGGTTCCACAGGCCGAAATTGAAGGGGATATGGGTGATAGCCACATGGGCTTGCAGGCTCGACTGATGAGCCAGGCACTCCGTAAGCTCACCGGTATTATTAATAAAAGCAAGTGTACCGTGATCTTTATCAACCAGATTCGCATGAAGATTGGTGTCATGTTTGGTAATCCGGAAACTACAACCGGTGGTAACGCGCTAAAGTTCTACGCTTCGGTTCGTTTAGATATTCGCCGCATCGGTCAGATTAAAGAAGGTGAGAACATTATCGGTAACCGCACCAAGGTGAAGGTAGTAAAGAATAAGATCGCTCCCCCATTCCGTACGGCTGAGTTCGATATTATGTACAACGAAGGTATTTCGGCACCGGGCGACGCAGTAGATCTAGGCGTGCAATACGGCATAGTTGGCAAAGCCGGTGCCTGGTTTGATTATAACGACGCTAAAATTGGCCAGGGCCGTGAGGCCGCCAAAAAGTATCTCAAAGAAAACCCAAAGGTGCTGGAAGAAATCATCAAAAAGGTAAAAGCTGAAGCCGCCAAAACTGAGGAATAATCATGAGCGAGCTTGATTATCTTTCAAAAGATGCATCACTTGCTGAAATTCAAGCCTATGTAAAAAAAGTTCTTGATCAACGTGGCCTTAATAGCCATACTAGCGCAGAACGAATAATGCTTCTCACTGAGGAGCTAGGTGAGCTGGCTCGGGGTGTCCGTAAACATACGCTAGTCAAAACAAGCGCTACTACATCGTCAAGTAATGTAGCCGAAGAGGCAGCAGATGTTCTCATCCTGCTTTTAGATCTGTGCAACCATCTTGAAGTTAATCTCTACGAAGCGTTTATCCATAAAGAAAAGATTAATCAGACGAGAACATGGAGCTAAGCTAAGTGAAGCACGCAGTTATTTTACATGCTATGGAACAGACTTCACGAGGGCATTGGTATCAGTGGCTGAAATCTGAGTTAGAGGAGCGTGGCTATGCTGTCTGGGTGCCAAACTTGCCTCATTCTGACCATCCAGACACAGAAGAGATGACAGAGTTTCTACTTGCAAACAAAGATTGGGATTTTAACGATAATTTGTTAATCGGGCATTCATCCGGTTCGGTTGAAGTATTGTATCTGTTGCAAGCCTTGCCGCCAGCAACTAAAGTTCAAGCAGCGGTTATGGTTAGCTCGTTTGACCGTATCGTTCCAGGTATGGAGGCGCAGCACGATAGGATGTTCACGCAAGATTTTGATTTTGCAAAGATAAAAAATAGCTGCAAAGAAAAGCTCGTATTTGTGCATGGCAGCGACGATCCATGGTGCCCACTTAAGGGTCCAGAAGTTCTCTCGCAGGAGGTTGACGGTGAGCTGGTAGTTGTGGATGGTGGTGGCCATTTTTCAACCACGCTCGATCCGAAATACAACAAATTCCCCAAGCTTGTTAAAATCTTAGAAGAGCGGAGTTTGCTATGACAAAATATGTTCTTAATTCTGGAGGGTTAAGGAATAACATTCCAGGGGCCAAAAAATTTGTGGCAGAACTAGTAAAAGGTTTTGGCAATAACCCAAAGGTCCTTTTTTGTTTCTTTGCACAGCTACGAGAGGTTTGGGAGGAAAAGCACAAAGAATTTCAAATTGGGTTTTCAGAGTGGCTACCACACGGTGTTTCAGTGACGTTTGATTTAGCCTTTCCCGCTACGTTTGAGCAGCAGATTACTAAAAGCGATGTGCTGTACATTCACGGTGGTGACGACCATCTTGTACAATATTGGTTGAGACAGTATGACCTTCCGAGAATATGGGTGGGCAAAGTGGTCGGTACTAATTCTGCGAGCACACAGGTGCTCTCGCAATCGTATTGGACGTGTGACTGGCGACAATGTGGTGATGGCATCGGACTACTTCCGATCAAAACCATGGCCCATTTTAATTCTAACTACGGCAATAATGATCCACGTGGACCAATAAACTGGGAGAAGGCAAAATCTGAGTTGGCAGCGTATGGCGATACAAGCTTGCCAATTTACGCGCTTGAAGAAGGCGAGTTTGAAGTTTTTGAGGCATAGCTTGTGATTTTACGTCCCGTTTCTTCATCTGCTGAAGACCACAATAAAGGTCAACTTGATGCTCAAAATCTAAAAATTACCAAGATTGCTAAGCAGCAGAAGCGACCGGATCGGTACTCGATCTATATTGATGAAAAGTACAGTTTTTCATTGAGCGAGTATCAGTTGGCGGGCGCAAAGTTGTTTATTGGGAAGCAGTTTACGCAGGGAGAGTTGACGAGCTTTATTGATGAATCTGCATTTGGTAAGGCGTACGAACGAGCGCTAAACTACGTAATGATTCGACCACGAAGCAAGCAAGAGATTCAAGATTATCTTAAGCGGACGTTTCTGTATCCAAAACCCAAAAACTATGTAGATAAAGCGGGCGTTCGGCAGCTTGTGAAGCGTGAGGTCGATAAAGAAAAGGTTGAAAGTATGATTGAGCGGGTGATGGCACGGCTTGATGAAAAAGGCTATATAAATGATATGGCGTTTGCTCGGGCTTGGGTTAACTCACGCCAGCTCACAAAAAAATCGAGCAAACGTAAGTTAGAACAAGAATTACGAGCCAAATTTATTGACCAAGAAATTATTGCGACAGTATTGCAAAATCAAAACGACACCGAAGTAGGGAATCTTAAAGAGGTAATCATCAAAAAAAGAAGATTGTCAAAATATCAAGATGATGTAAAATTAACTCAATACCTACTCCGCCAAGGATTCAACTATGATGATATCAAAGAACAGATTGAATATGTATGACCAATGAAGTCATAGGGTATCCGAGTGGAACCCAATCTCCGGGTGGGCCCAATCAAGGGTTCGATGATGCCAAGGAAGTGTTTTTGCAACACCTGTCTTTAATGGCACTCGATAGTTTTAAGGAGCAAATTACAATATCTCGTTGGAGGTTGTTTGCGCGAAGAAGGATAGCAGCAAGTATGGGCGCAATATATCAGGCACAGGCGATGATTCAGAATGCATCGGCGAAAGATCTCAACAGCTTAGTCAAAGAACATGACAGGCTAATGGCTAAGATGGGGCTGGTCCCCACGGGGCAACACTCGATTCGGGCGTCATCTGAGCTTGGATATTCTTCCGGAATGGGTTTAGCACCTGTGCCAGGCCAACCTGCTCCTTTACCGAGCCAGACCGAACGATAATTTTGTTATCAGTAATTTCAATTATCTGTGAACGATGAATCAGAAGATTGGCTGAACGCAGATTTTTAACAACTGATTGGCTCACATGTAATTTCTGTACAAAGAATCCGTCACTCTCCAGAGTGTATTCGGTAATCTTGCCAAGCCGTTTTTTATTTTCATCAAATACTGCTTTGCCTATTAAGCTAAAACTTAAGCTGATGACATCTTGTAGGCGAACTAAATCTTCATCAAGAGTTATGATGGTATCGGCATTGTCAACAATAAGACCAAGCGGCCCAATTTCTCGGATATCACTTGTGTAGAGAACACTTGGCTCTTGAATGCGAGGTCCGATAACATGATATGCAATAATCTGAAGTTTTCGTGGATCAATAATTGGGTCGGCGGTAATTCCAAGCGAAGTGCCACTCTGTAGGCTCATAACTGAGACATCTTTTAGTTGCGAATCAAGAAGAAGCATAAATATAGTTTACTGTATATAACTCAGAGTTGACAGTGATGTGCGTTCGCATACTTTCTGCTTTGGTTATAGCCCGCTATTCTCACTGATATTGCTTGATTTTGCTATACTGAAACATAAGCATGAAAATATCTGATAAAACCGTCAGGAAGCTATTGGAAGGTCGCAAAAAGCTTGCAGAAGTTGAGCTTGCAAAACTGGAGCAAGCCGCAGCCAAACAAAAGAAGCCGCTTCAAGAGGTTGTCTTGAAGAAGGGCGTTGTAAGCGACGAAGAGCTAGCGCAGTGGTATGCTGAAGAATCAGGCATTCCCTTTGTGCAGCTTGACCCAAAAAAGATTGATCTCACTCTGCTTAATCTAATTCCAGAACGAATCGCTCGGAGATATAACGCAGTTGTTTTTGGGGAGGAGGGTGACATTAAACAGCTCGCCATGGAGGACCCCGATGACCTACAGGCAGTTGATTCATTACAGAAGCAGTTAGGTTCTCAGCCTGCGCTCTATCTTGCGACACACCAAAATATCGTTACCGCACTTGATCTCTATCGTGGTGAAATGAGCAGCGAACTGACAAAAGTAATTGCCGAAGATACCGAAGCCGAAAGCGAGGTAATTGATGTGAGCGAGGCGGATTTGGCCGAAGATTCACCAATTGCACAAACGGTTACATTGCTCATAGAGTTTGCTATTAAATCTGGCGCCTCGGATATTCATATTGAACCGCGTGAAGATTTTGTTCAGGTTCGGTATCGGGTTGACGGTGTTCTCCGTGAGGCAGATAGATTGCCCAAAAAGGTGCAAGCAGCTTTAGTTAGTCGTGTGAAAATTCTGGCCAACTTGAAGATAGATGAGCGCCGCATACCACAAGATGGACGTTTTAAGATAGTCAAGGCTGGCAAGATGTACGCACTGCGTGTTTCAACATTACCAATTGCTGATGGCGAAAAGGTGGTACTTCGTATTCTGGATGAATCGAACAAAGCTCAGAGCATGCAAGAGTTGGGATTCTGGGGTAGTGCGCTAAAAACCATCAATGCAGCGATTATTGAGCCGCATGGGATGATATTGGTAACTGGCCCAACAGGTTCAGGAAAATCGACCACGCTATTTAGTGTGCTCTCGCTTCTTAATGATCACACGGTGAATATCTCGACAGTCGAGGATCCCATTGAGTACAAAATTACCGGTGCTAACCAAACTCAGGTGAATCCGGTGGCGGGGATGACGTTTGCCTCCGGCCTCCGTGCACTACTCCGCCAAGACCCAAATATAATCATGGTGGGTGAAATTCGTGATGGTGAAACGGCTGATATGGGTGTGCAAGCAGCTTTAACGGGTCACCTGGTTTTTTCAACTCTGCACACAAACAACGCTGCAACATGTCTGCCTCGTTTGCTGGATATGGGTATTGAACCTTTTTTGATTGCCTCAACAGTTCGTGCTGTTCTTGGTCAGCGACTGGTCCGCCGAGTATGCCAGGAGTGTCGTATATCTTATAAGCTTGCAGATAATGAGCTTGATGAAATCAAGAAGATGTTTGGCATTAAAACGGCAGAAGATTTTAAGAAAATAAATGATTTAGAGAAGTTGGCTTTATCGGAATCTATTGGTGCAGAGAGTGCCGATTCTTCAACCGATACGAAGCACATTATACGGTTATGGAAGGCAAATGAAGCGGGTTGCGATGCATGTGGGGGTGTTGGGTATAAGGGTCGCTTTGGTATCTACGAGGTGCTTGAAAATTCAAACAAAATTCAACATTTAATTATGAATAATGAGACGAGCGAGATTATTCAAGACGCAGCCATTAAATCTGGTATGGTAACGATGCAGGTGGATGGATTTGTGAAAGCCCTGCGCGGCCTTACAACAATTGAAGAAATTTTACGGGTAACAAGGGAGTAGTGTTATGCCACGTTTTCAGTATGTAGCTCTTGGCCAATCAGGAAAAACAATCAAGTCCATCGTAGAAGCAGAGGATAAACAGTCGGCGCTTGAAAGTTTAAAAAAGCAGGGCCTTAAAGTTTTGAGTGTACAGCCCGCTGGTAAGGCTGTGGGTATACTGCAATTTTCGATTGGCGGCAAGGTGAAGCCTAAAGATCTGGTTATTTTCACTCGTCAACTGGCGACACTTGTGAATGCAGGCGTACCACTTGTTCGGAGCTTGAGTACCTTACAAATTCAAACTGACAGTAAGCTGCTCAAAACGCAACTCGCAGCAGTTATTAAAAAGGTTGAAGGAGGATCATCGCTTGCCGACGCACTAGCTCAGCATAAAAAGACCTTCTCACAGATCTATGTCAACATGGTTCGAGCTGGTGAGGAGGGGGGTATTTTGGATGAAGTGCTCAAGCGTTTGGCCGTTCAGCAAGAAAAAGATGCTGCCATAAAGGGCAAGATAAAAAGTGCTATGGCGTATCCAACGGTGATTTCGTTTATAACGTTTGTTGCGTTCTTCTTTTTGATGACCACAATTGTACCTAAAATAGGTGATATTATTTTAAGCCTGGGAGGCGAAGGGGCTACGTTGCCGATATACACACGAGCATTGCTGAAGGTTAGTAATGTTATGAAATCACCACCTTTTCTTGTTGCCGCACTTCTTATAACACCAATTTTCATTGTACTGTTTCGACGTTATATAAAAACCGCAAAAGGTCGGCTCTTGTGGCACGGGGCGTTGCTGAAGTTGCCAGTAGTGAAGACGCTCATTACTAAGGTTGCAATTGCTCGCTTTGCTCGAACGTTCTCGTCACTTATGGGAGCGGGTGTTTCAATTGTGGATTCAATTAATACAACGGCTGGGTCTATTGGCAACGCTGTGATAGAAAAAGAGTTATTAAATAGCGCGCAGGCTGTGCAAGCTGGTGAGCCGCTCTCGGCTAAGCTCGAAAAGAGCAAGCACTTTCCGCCGCTTGTGGCGCAGATGTTAGCAGTGGGTGAGGAGACCGGCCAAATAGATCAAATTTTACTCAAAATAGCCGAGTTTTACGAAGAGGAGGTTGACGCTTTTGTTGCGGCGCTTTCTTCAATTATTGAGCCATTAATGATCGTCGTACTTGGTTCAATTGTTGGCGTAATTGCAGCGAGCGTCTTTGGGCCAATTAGTAGTATCTCGACGAATATTAAGTAGATGGCAGATATTAGATAACAGCAAAGAGAAGGTCTAAACCCTACCAACTATCTGTTATCTCGTTTTTCCCATAGCGAGCAAAGCAATAAATCAAGTATAGCAATAAACATAAGCTTTGTCAAGTCTTCCGCGCCCAACTCCCAAAACCTTCCTACGTCATCCCCAAATCGATTGGGGATCCGGTTATTCGCTAGACTCTCAGTCAAGCTGAAAATGACAAACCCGAGGTTTTGAGACTGAGGCTCTTTCCTCTTGACAGTAGAATAAGCATAAGCAATAATGGCGCACAGGAAGAGTAGTACCTTTTTGAAGTTACTCTCCACCACAAAATTACTAACACTCTAAGGAGGGTGGGCAATATGAGAAAAGTAAGTTTAAGCCAAAAAGGTTTTACGATTGTCGAACTTTTGATCGTAATCGTTATCATCGGTATTTTGGCAACTATCGGATTTGTTGCGTTCTCTGGTGCGCAAAACAAAGCCAATAAGAGCAAGGCTGAGTCAACACTGAGCCAAGTAAAATCGAAGCTTGGTGAATACTATGCTACAAATAATACATACCCAGCCGACAAGGCAGCGGTAAAAACATTCCTTGAGAGTGATGAGGGTGGAAACAATGACTCACTTTCAACCACGATTGGTCCTGCAACAGGTACTGGTTCTGATAAGTATGTATATGCTTGTGATGAAGATGGTTGTGATGCTGGATTCTCACTCACTGCTGATGACTCACTCTGGGGAGCAAAACCTGCTGGTGACGTTGTAGTAACTAACTAGTTCTACCTTGGCATCAAAAATTAAGAGCCGGTTTATCCGGCTCTATTTTTTACACGCAAGTAGATGGTATTATGAAGCATAAGCATTATGATTGATGGTATTGATAAAAAAATAAGCAGACAGGCCGGGTTTACACTTGTTGAGCTGCTGATTTCAATTGCCGTTATCGGCATTGTTGGTGTGGGGATAGCGGCACTATTCTATACAGTTCAATACACACAGAGGCGGGCACTCTATCACGATACGGCGACACGAGCAGTTCAGCGCGAAATTGAGGTACTGCGAAACAGTAGCTACAATAGCCTACCGAATGGACAAGACATTATATTCACCAATGATCTACCGGATATCTTGCCCGGAAACAAGAGCGGTCGAGTTCGGGTCAGTGAACCAACACCAGGAATTAAACGTGTCGATGTGGTAGTTATCTATTATGATAATGGTCAGAAACAAGAGGTAAACATGAGCTCGCTCATTGGTGTGATTGGAATTGCACAGTGAAGAAGTTGAACCAACAAGGTGTGACGCTTGTGGAAGTAATTATCTCAATAACTATTATCAGTGTTCTTTCGCTTGTACTGATGAATTTCATGGTGAACTGGCTTCAGCAACATCTCATTACGCAAACGCGATCTGCGCTACTAACCCAAGCCCAGGACACACTTGACCAGGTAACAAATGATATCAGGCTCGCCTCGGGCGCAGATGCACAGAACCGCATACTTGATGATAACGCTCCAAATGCTCCAACAAATCGGCAGAGTTGGCGTTCGGGAAATGCAGTCTTGATACTTGCGACTGCTGCCGAGGACAAAAATAGGAATATAATTTTTAGTGACCCAGTACAGTATATTAGCGAGAAGAACAATGTTATTTATTTTGTTAACAATGCCACGCTTTATCGTCGAGTACTTGCGGCTTCGGTTGCGGATAACCGAGAGAGAACTACGTGCCCTCTGAGTGCAGCAAACAATATATGCTCATCTGATCGGAAGATGGCAGAATACGTCACTGAATTTAGGGTACGTTACTTTAATGCAGAGAATCAAGAGGTCCAGCCTGAAGACGCTCGTTCAGTGCAACTTGAAATTAAGCTTCGTAAAAAAGCCTTTGGTCAAACTATTGAGTCAACTGACAGAACAAGGATGGTATTTAGAAATGGTTAATGTGATAGCCCACACCAAAAAAAGCATTCCGCTAAGAGATACAAACGGCTCATTTTTGGCAGCTGCACTTATTATTATGATCGTACTGACTGCTATTGGCATATCGCTTGCAGGAATGGTTGTTGCTCAGTATTCTAAAACACAACGTATAACATACAGTACCGGCGCCTTGTATACAGCCGAGGCTGGTATAGAGCAGACACTCTACCAGCTGAATCAGAACGATTCTTTTGCTGGATTTCCAACAGAGCAAGTGTTCTCTAACTCTAACGAGTTTGGCCGGGCAGTATATACGAGCAGTATCAAGAATCTTGCGGGTGGCAATGCTAAAACCATTACTACAACTGCAAAGACCTATAATTATAACAACGCATCAAAACCGGTCAGTACTCGGAAAATAAGAGTTACTGTGGTGGGTACAGGATCAGAAGGTTACTCGGTTCACACCGGGCCCGGTGGTTTGATATTAGGCGGAAGTGCTAATATTACTAATTCTGATGTATTCGTGAACGGCAGAATAACCATGAGCGGTGCCGCCAGAATTGGCACGAATGCACAACCTGTTAAAGTTGATGTGGCAAACCAAGCCTGCCCTATGGTGAGCAATCCTGGTGCGAGTTACCCTCAGGTGTGCGAATCGGGCCAACCTATTGATTTACAGTGGAGTACCTACATATATGGCTCAGTGTGCGCCACTGGTCAAACCTCGTATGGGCCAAATCCCAGTAAAAATATTTTGCCTGGCTCTGGGGGGCTTGGTCTGCAGCTTGGATGCACAGCTGCACCGGTGAGTTCTCTAAGCTATGACCGCCCGGCACATATTGCACGCATGTCAACAACGGGTTCCATGAGCAACAGCAACTACAATTGCAGCCAATGGCGCAACCCCGATGCATTTACCAGAACATGGCCAGCTAACTTAACGATGACCGGCAATGTGGACCTTTCAAGTAGTTGCGACCTAACTATTACCGGCGATGTGTATATTACGGGAAACCTTAATATTGGTGGTGCTGCAAAGATTCGTGTTGCCGATAGTGTTGGCACGCATCGACCAGTGATTGTGGTTGATGGTAGCGTCACGGTCGGTGGCTCGGCGCAGATGTTGGCGAATACCTCAGGGACGGGTATGCATTTCATTAGCTTTAAATCGAATGCCCCATGCAATCCAAGTTGCACAACGATAACCGGTACGGCACTTAAAAATACGCAAAATCTTGAAACAGTGAGTGTTGGTGGTGCAGGTAACCTTCCGGGCATGGTATTCCAGGCCTACTGGAGCAAGATAAAGGTAGACGGGAGTGGTAATGTTGGTTCGGCGGTTGGCCAAACGGTTGATTTGAGCGGAGCTGGGACAATTACATTTGGCACAAAGCTTTCATCGGGTGCAAAGACCTGGACGATCACAAGCTACCAGCAGGTATTTGAATAGTTGCGGTTCGATCTAAAAACAGTTATGCTTAAAAAAATGAAAGATCCGCTTTTTTATCATAAACGGCCGCTGTTTGGGCTAGATGTTGGTTCACAGACTGTTAAATTCCTACAACTCGAGCATCACGGTAAGCACAGCGCCACGGTGAAGGCCTTCGGTAGTATTGTTACTGATGAAAAGATTATGAACTCAGGCGCAATCACTAATATTCCAAAAGCCGCAAAGCTTATTGATACGCTGCTAGACGAACATGTAACTGGTGCTCTTACCACCAATCGCACCGCTATGAGCGTGCCTGTATCGCGCGCATTTACACGTGTAGTTATGTTGCCGCACATGTCGCCGAAAGAGTTACGAAGCGCTGTACAGCTAGAGGTTGAACAATCGATTCCATTACCGAGCAAAGATCTTTATTTTGATTATGAAACAGCTGATATAGATGACCCTGAAAACCACCTTGTTTCAATTGTTGCGGTACCACGCGCAATTATCGATTCATATGTTGGTGTCTGTGATCTTCTTGGTCTTGAGCTGGTGTTAGCGCAAACAAACATCAGTGCCGATGGGCAGTTGTGTCGTATGTTTGAGGGGGTTGACCAAGATAGCCCGCACATTATTGTTGATGTTGGTGGTGATTCAATCGATATCGGGATTCTTGATAGCACAGTACGTGTAACAGCTACGGTAGATGAGGGTGGCAATAGTCTGACAAAGTCCATCGCAGCTGCACAACGAATTTCGTATACAAAAGCGAATGCCTTAAAAGTAGAAGAAGGTATCGCCTCTGGGAAAAATCAGATGAAGATTAAAAAAGCTGTAACACCAATACTCAATAAAGTAGTGCATGAAATTATTCGTATGCAGAAGTTCTATCAAGAACGAGTGCACGAAGACGGTGAGATTCTGCAAATACTCATAGTTGGTGGCGGTGCAAATATGCCTGGCCTTGGGGACTATCTTACCGATGCGACACATATTCCCTCTCGTGTTTCGTCGCCATGGAGCAACAATATTCATTTCGGTAGGCTTGAGCCGCCTGAATTTGCTGATTTACCGAGATTTCTTACGTGTGCCGGATTGGCACTTGCGCAAGAAGACGAGGTGTTTGAGCGATGATCAACCTTATACCTCCAAAGCGACTTGTTGATATACGTATAGCGCACTCCAACACTATTCTCTTACGCTATGTACAGCTATTAGTAGTCAGTTTATTTGTTGTGCTTAGTGCTCTGGCGGTGTCGTACTACTTTCTACACAGGAGACAACAAGATGTTCAAGCCATACTGACTGTTGAGCAAAAGAAGGTGCAGCAATTAGAGTTGGTGCAAAAAGATGCAGAACAGCTTTCGGCAACAATTAATACAATTGCCGGTCTGCAGTCAAGGAACTTAAAATTTTCAGAAATGCTTACCAAAATTGGTAGCGCAATGCCCGATGGCACCGTTTTAACAGGACTTCAGTTTTCGCTTGAGAACGCTGATGCACCGTTTGTTATCAGTGCCGAGGCCGAAAACGAGAGATTAGCAGCAGTGCTCCGTAACAATCTCCTTGCGATAGGCCTTTTTAAGACAGCAACGATCAAGAATATCACACTTCTCGAAGATCCAGAGGAGACACCCCAGCAGCCCGTAGATAAAGAACCTGCCACAACAGGTGAGCCCGCCGCTCAAGCACAAGAAGAGCCAAAACCATATCGGTATAGCACAACTATCGATACCTATTTTAAAGATATGGTGGTGTCAAAATGAACCCTCGCCGCATGCAGTATCTGCTTGTACTATGTATCGTAGGTATTATTTTTATTGCTGGAGCGGCAGTATATATTGCTAACGGAAAACTGACCAAGATCGCTCTTGATACGAGTAGGCTTTCGGCGGATATTGAAGTAAACAGAAAGAAAATTCAGACCTATAGCATTACACAGTCACAAGTAGAATCGCTTGGATATGTCGAGGATTTGGCGGCAAAAGTCTTGCCCGATGATCAAGAGCAGTCGGCTGTTGTTACTGAGATTTCAAACTTTGCGCTCCGGTCTAAACTAACACTCGCTGGCATTGATTTTGTTGAGATGGATGCTGCTGCAAAAAGCAAGAATACGAAGACAAAGACGGCTGTGCCGAAGGGTGTTGCTGTTGTTCCTGTCGTGGTGACGTTTAAGGAGGCGAGCTATAGTGGTTTGTTGGATTTTCTGCGCACGGTCGAAACAACACAACGCAAGGCACAGGTGAGTAGTATCAATCTTACGCCTGATGCTAAAAACCGGGCAGTACTGAGTGAGGTTGCCGTGGCTATCAATCTCTACACAAAAAAACCGGCGGGGAATGCAAAATGAAATCACTAGCACGTCATTGGTATCAACTGGGTAAGGTTATGCGCACGCATCAAACGTTTGTTGTGCTCGTGGTGGTGTTGTTGGTATTGCTTGCAGTTTTTATTCGTATTAATGAATTAGGCAGCATGCCGTTGGACCAAGCGTATCTTCAGCAAGAAGGTGAAAAAATTAAATCAGTCAAGTTCAATGAAGAAGCTATAGAGCAAATCAAAGCTCTGAACGAGAGTAATGTAAATGATCCAGGAACACGCCTGCCGACAGATCGTCAAAACCCCTTTAGTGAATAGCACGGTTTCCGTATACAAAATGGGGTATAGTTAAAGAGTATGTTAGAAAAAACATTTAGAACGGTAAGTTCTGATGAGACTCAGGCTCTTGGTAATCAAATAGGTGCTCAACTTTGTGGTGGCGAAGTGATAGAGTTCAGCAGTGATCTGGGTGGCGGTAAAACTACGTTTGTTCGTGGACTTGCACAGGGTTTCGGTTCGCTTGATGTAGTTGCTAGTCCGAGTTTCACCATAAGTTATGTCTATACTCGGGCCGACGGTAAGGCATTGTACCATTTTGATTTTTACCGGCTTAATGACCCTGGGATAGTCGCAAATGAGTTGGCAGAAGTTGAAGGGGATAAAGATGTAGTTGTGGCGATCGAATGGGGCGAGCAAGTGCATAATGTTTTACCTGCAGAGCGTATCCACATACAGATTAAGGCTCTAAGTGATAACGAACGTGAGATTTGTATTAAAGCCCCTCCCGCATATGCATATTTATTTGATAACCTTCAAGAGGCCAGGGCATGATCTTAGCGCTCAGAACAGATAAGCCCGAGGCAGAGCTATATGTATTAGATAGTAACGGTCGGGTAGTCGCTTCAGACAAATGGCAGGCACACCGCGAGCTTTCAGATACCCTCTTGAATCATATCGAGGTGCTTCTCCACTCATCACAAGTGGATCTTAGCTCTCTTACGCATATTGTGGTGTATCAAGGTCCCGGCTCTTTCACCGGTTTGAGAATCGGCATTACTGTGGCTAATACGCTTGCCTACAGCCTGGGTATTCCGGTAGTTGGCATAAGTGGTGGTTCATGGCTTAACGATATTCACAGTAGCCTGATTTTATCCTCAGCGGGAACATTTGTGGTCCCAAAATATGGCGCGAAAGTGCATATCACGAAACCACGGAAGTAACCAGAGCATGAGCGGTTTGCAAACTCTATACAGAATATGATAACCTGAAGTTGACAAAGCAAAATAAAAAAGGAAAATAAGATGAAATCTCTAAAAGGTCATATCTCTAAGCTGGGGCTGCTCATTGTAATAGCGAGTGCCGGCCTATTTTTGTTTAACGGTAAAGCTGCATTTGCCGCCACAAAAACCTGGACCGGTTCCGGTGGCAACAGTAACCTCGCCACAGCAGGTAACTGGCAAGGTGGTGTGGCACCCGTTGATGGTGATAGTCTCGCTTTTGGAAGCGGCTCATCGTTGACGCTGAATAATGACCTTAGTTCTTCCATTGTAGTAGATGGCTTTGATACAGGGAGAACGGTTTCTATTCCAGGCGCACAGTACCCCGACCGTAAGGTCGTGGGCAGTATGCCCTAACCCACTAGCTTGTTTGCCGCTTTCGGCCTGCACCGACTATCATGAGTAGGTAATGCCAACGCTCTATCGTCATAAATCCCACTGTGTATTCCTCTGTGACTACCATATAGTGTTTCCGACCAAATACCGACGCAGTATCATCAACGAAGGCGTTAAGGCCTTCATTACATCTCGTATCAAAGAAATCCAGGACCACTACCCTGAAGTCATCTTCAAAACTGCCAATACCGACAAAGACCACATACACATGCTCGTTTCCATTCCACCAACGTGGTCCGTAGGTAAGGTGGTGGGTATAATTAAGGCAAACACTGCAAGAGGCATGAAGGCCGAGCTACCATTTCTAAAAAAGATCTACTGGGGCACAGACAGTATTTGGTCGGAAGGCTACTTTGTTAGCACAGTTGGCATAAACGAAAGCACTATACGAAGCTACATAGAAAACCAAGGCAAACAGGATAGTGGGCAAACTAACCTTCGGTTAGTTTGAAGGAGCCAATACCCCGACCGTGAGGTCGTGGGAAGTTTATTAATGGCGCAGAACTTAAAGTAAAAGGGAACTTCACCTCTAGCCAAGATGGTAGCTTCACTTTCAATAATACTCTTAATGTGACAGATGACGTCATTATATCAGCAAGGTTTGTTAATTTTGGTGGCGACTTAATTGGTAATGGCGATATAACACAAGGCTACACCGGACAATACAAAGGCACGTTGTTACTGGGAGACCCTGATGGTAATGGCAATGGCTCTTTTGGTGGTGGGATCTCTGTAGATAATGTAGATCTCTGTGTAGAAACAGGTCCTACGATTTTTGGATCATCCGCAAAAGGCACAAGCATAATAAACGGAGGACTGTATCTAGAATCAATCAGTCAGAGCGTGACGATCAGTGAGCCATTTAACTTGAATAACGCCAGGATCGATGCGTGGGCTGGTAGGTGCAATATGGGCGGAGGTGGCAATGAGCAAAAATTACCATATATCGTTACTTTGTCTGGGGCAATCTCCGCGAGCAACGGGGTAACCTATGGTGGCACGGTAGACGCTCTTTTGAGTGGGGTCGTTAATGGGGCAATAAGCCTAAGGCAGGGTTCTCTCGGTAACCTAACAATCGGAAGCTCCACACAGGTTTCGGGAGAGGTGACGGTACCCATTGAGGAATCCGACGACTGCGAAAGTAGTTTCGCAGTCGGCAAAAATTACAAATATATTGTAAGTGCATCCTGCACAAACACTACGGCATATATTGCGGGCATCCTTATGGGGAGCGGAGCTCTGGGTAACACCAATGTAGAATCCGGGGGCAAAATCGCTCCTGGTAATAGTCCTGGCGTACTTTCAACTGGTAATCTTGCATTCGAAGAAGGAGGCATATACGATTTTGAGATCGCTGGCGATGAGGCTGGTCAATACGATCAGATTAATGTAACTGGAACTGTGAATCTGGGCAATGGAATCCTGAGTATCAGTCAGCTTGATGGCTTCAAACCGAGTGCTGGAAAGTCGTTTGTGATTATTGCTAATGATGGTGATGACGTTGTTGAGGGTACGTTTAAAGATTTGCCACAGGGTGCAACCATTACTGTTGATGGTGCAGCCTATACCATTAGCTATACGGGAGGTGACGGGAATGATGTTGAACTCACAGCGATTCCAAGTGGATCAAACACTGGCAATCCTAAGAACTCCACGCCTGTCGCTTATATCGTTGGTGCAGGGTTGATTAGTGCCGCAATAGTAGTTAAAAAATTAAAGAAGTTACAGCGAAGAAGATAATTGACTAAAGCGTCACTCATCTGTATCATAATAAGCATAAGAAAAAAGGAACCACCACCTATGAAAAAAATTGCAAGTATACTTTCATCAATCATAACTGTTGCTGCACTGACTTTTGTGCCAGCCGTAGTCCACGCCCAGAGTACTATTGATATAGGCGATTCAACTTCTGGCACAACTGACCCTACCACCCCGCTGCCATCAACTGGAGGAACTGATACTCCTGCAACACCTGATACGGGTATTGCTCCAAGCGAAAACAAAGTGGTTGCAAATTCACTTGTCTTTGTTGGCGGAGCCGCACTTGGTGCTGCCCTCGGTTACGGATTCCTATCGTACCGAAAACGTCAACAAAACTAGCCTACGTTTTAAATCAGGGCCCGACAATATACGTATAGGGCCCTTTTGTATTCAAAAATACGTGCGAATAGAGTACACTTTTATAAGTGCTACGTTCAAAATAGGACAGTGTAGCCTTGATGTACTGACTAATGAGTGAAATACAAGCCGCTTGAGCCGCACCGAAGACCCTAGGTTTATTCAAACGTAGCCACGCGTCTTGTGAGGAAAGGATAGTTATGATGATATTTGTTGTCTTAGCAGCAATTGCTGGCGTTGCTGCTGGCTTTGGTGGAGCAACTGCCACAACTAAGAAGAAGATTGGTTCAGCAGCTGCTAATGCCGAAAAAGAGCTTGTAAAAGCTAAAAAAGAATCAGATCTCTTGGTGATTGAAGCCAAAAAAGAAGCGGTTCGTGTAGCCGAAGAAGCCAAGAAAGAGGAAGAAAAGAGACGTCGTGAATTAAAAGAAACTGAATCGCGCCTACTTACACGCGAGGAAGCGCTTGATAAAAAACTTGACGAGCTCGATAAACGGAGTGAGAAGTTACGTAGCAACGAGGACGAGCTCGAAAAACTAAAAGACGAAGTGCGTTCCATCCGCACAACTGCGCAGGAAAAGCTCGAGAAGATTGCTAAGCTCACAAAAACCGAAGCAGCTGAAAAGCTCATGCAAATGACGGAGCGCGACATCAAAAAAGATCTTGAAGGACTGATAGCTAAGCTACAGCATGATGCAACGGAAGATGCTGAAGAGCGAGCTCAGCTTGTGATCACCCAGGCAATGGAGCGTATGGCAAGCGATGTGACAACGGAAAAAACTGTTACCGCCGTAAAGCTTACTGACGACGAAATGAAGGGCCGTATTATCGGTAAAGAAGGCCGCAACATACAGGCAATTCAACGTGCTACCGGTGTTGATATTCTTGTAGATGATACCCCGGGCATGGTAATTATGAGTAGTTTCGACCCAATTCGCCGCCAAGTCGCGCGTTTGACACTTGAGATGCTCATGAAAGATGGGCGTATTCACCCTGGTCGCATTGAAGAGGTGGTCGAAAAAGCCCAAAAGCAAATTGATAAAGACATTGACCGTGCAGGTGAAGATGCGGTGCGTGAAGTTGGCGTGGTTGGGCTAGTACCAAAAGAGATGGTTCGTTTACTTGGTGAGCTTAAGTTTCGTACTAGCTATGGGCAGAATGTCCTTAAACACAGTACCGAAATGGCTCATATTGCAGCGGTTATTGCTGAGGAAATCGGGGTTGATGCAAAAACCGTAAAGGTTGCGGCACTTCTTCATGACGTTGGCAAGGCACTCACGCACAAAGTGGAGGGCAAGCATCATCATATTAGTGCAGAGATGGCTCGAAAGTACGGCATGAGTGAACCAATCGTGCATGCAATTGAGGCTCATCACGACGACATTGATGCTACTACTCCAGAGGCGGTAGTGGTACGCGTAGTAGATGCGCTTTCAGCTGCACGTCCCGGAGCTCGTAATATATCTGCAGAAAACTTTGCCGAACGTATGCGCGAGCTTGAGAACGTCGCTAACAGCTTCCCGGGAATTGATAAGAGCTATGCCATCTCTGCCGGCCGCGAGGTGCGCGTGATTGTAAAGCCCGAGAAGGTCGATGATCTTACCGCTATCAAGTTGGCACGGGATATCGCTAACAAAATCGAAAGCACTATGCAGTATCCAGGTACAATTAAGGTGAATGTACTGCGAGAAACCCGAGCCACCGAATACGCTAAGTAATCCTGTAAGCATAAACAAATTGACAATTATCTCGTATATTTGGTACTGTTTTGGTAATGAAGAATTTTCTGCTGCGAAAAGTAAGACTTAGCTGGTATTTTATTTTCTTTCTCGCAACCTACTTTTTATTGCTTGGTATTATTCCACGAGTTACTTTTACGAGTGCTGCGCTCACCCTATTCTCTGTAAACTCATTTCTCTACGGTTTCTATATAGCGCCTGTACTGTCTGCACAAAAAGCTCGTATAGACGAACTCCATAAAGTGGTACGTGCGGAAGCCAACGCAATCTTCACAATGGTGCTCTATATAAAGAAATTTCCGAGGTCACTACGAACTCGTTTTCAAGAACAATTTGACCAGTATCTTTTGTCCTGCACGACAAATAAATTGAAACGGGCCGAACAAATTTACGAGGATCTTATAACACATTGCATAACCTACAAAGGAAACTCCAAGGCTGAAATCGATACGCTTCTTGGCTATTTGGTTGCTAACCAACAAAATCGAACAAACTTCTACCTTCAAATGGGAAACAAAGTGTATAGCAACGAATGGATGATTATGGGGGTGCTGTTTTCAATTACCCTGATATTTATACTTTTGATTGATGCAGGTGATATGATTAGCATCCGTGTTGTTACGGCACTCCTCTGTGCAGGCATCAGTATGTTGATGTTGAGCCTGGTCAAACTAAATAGCCTTACGCATAAAAAGGCAAAACTCATCTGGACTCCATTCAAAACGTTGACAGAAACCAGATATTACCGCATCGATGATCAGGAAGACCAAATTGATGGTTAAGCATAATAACTTTTGCTATACTTAAGTGCAGTATTGATGAAGCAAAATCCTAAGGAGTAATTTTATGGATCTAAATGGTGGGAATAATCCATCCAGCCCCAGGCTCGATTCTAACCCGGTTCCACAGCAGTCGGCTGCACAAGCACCCAGCCAGCAGGTTTTTGCACCGCAGCCAGCGGTTACAGCACCTGTTATACAAACACCCGTAATGCCGCCTCAGCCTGCTACACAAACTCAGGCACAACAACAGCCGTCGGCAGCACCAGATTTACTCGCCGATTCTGGAATCACCCTTTCATCTGATCCGAGTGGTCCGGTTGCCGGGAAGGGGAAGACGATTATATTAATTGCCGTTGGGAGCGTGCTTGTTTTGGCGCTTGTGGCAGGGGCATTCTTTGTTGGCAATGTGAGTGGTAAATCAGCTGGTCGCAAGATAGCGGATGCAGAATATCAAAAGAAAGAAGCGGATCGTCAGCGTCAAGAGGCGGAAAAAGACGCCGAGCAAGAGAAAGACGCTGAGCTTGATTTGGGGACAGAACTCGTTGAGCCAAAGTACGCAGATGAGAACGTTGAAGGAGATATTGGTAAGCAGCTAACTGCAAGTGATGGACTGGTTTTAAAAGTTACAAACATTGAGCGTAACTTTAAGACAGATGATCCAAACTACAAGTTGGATCCCACTAAAGAACTGGTAAAGGTTAATTTTTTAATGGGTAATATCGCGAAAGATAAAGCAAAGGATATCACAAACTTTGCCTTCTATCTTGAAGATTCAGGTAATGCAAGATTAACTCCACAAACGATTGCAAGTTATACAGACAAGTTTGATACCATCAAGCTTGATCCGGGTGCACAGGCAAAAGGTTCCATCGTTTACCTAGTTAATAAAGACGAAGTGCCCCTTAAGTTTGTTCGCGAGCAGCGATATCGCTTTGCTGGTGAAAACCGTGAAGTTACCACTAAAACAATCATTAACGTTGCTGAATAACTAGATATCGGCAAATGGATATAAGATAACAGTTCTTATATCCATTTGCTCCCGTGAGTTGTCGTCATCCTGAACTTGTTTCAGGATCCAGTCTTTATAATCGCTGGCGATGCAGCCTCACACTCAGAATAGATCTCTCTATAAAGTCGAGATGACGGCTTTCTGCGCTTCTCTCTAAGATTTAAGAAACCACCCGCCGGCTAAACTTCTTGCCCGCCGCGGAAGCCCAGCAAAGCCACTACACAGCTTGCCGCCATATTTATGATGACCACATTTATTGGGTCAAGATCACGGTTAATCGCAAGGAGTAATGCCGTACCCAGCCACATCGTGGCAATAACACCAGCGGTGTACGGATACTTTACAAATAAGATTACATCTTTAAACATGCTATCCTTTAATTATATCATATTTTGTCAAGTATTGCTATAAGCACAGGCCAAACTTCTCGCTTGTTATTCCCGCGTAGGCGGGAATCCAGTTGAAATACTAGATCTCGGATCAAGTCTGGTATGACAAACGATGGGCTTGCTGGCGTGTGTCGAGATCTATGTCCGGTGCACGCTGTGATAAATTTGAGAACATAACGATTATCCTTGCAATCAACGGAGATGAATGCCAAAATGTTGCTAAATAAATCGGAGTTTCTATGCATAACGCAAACGTAGTGATATTTGAAGATACGGGAACGTGGCAAGAGTTATTTGGTGAAATGATTTAAGATGGCGGCCACAGGGTTTCGGCTCGAGCGACTGATATGCATCAGGTGCGCGAGGTGATAAATACTCTCGAGGGTGGTGATGCAGATGTTGCCCTGGTAGATGGCAATCTTTCTAATCGAGTCACGGGTGAAGATGGCGTGGAAATCACTCGACTTCTCCGAGCAAAGTTTGGAGAATCAGTCGTTGTTATAGGGGTCTCCGGTGATCATGAGATTGATGGCGCTGACCATAATGTATCAAAAACAGATGATACGGAAGCCAGATTGCTTGAAATCATAGCTGCGCTCTAGCAGCGGCAGACTAAACTATTGTATTTGCACATATTTCTTAGGAAATATTCGTAATTGTTATTGGTTACTTTTTTCTTCAACGTCCGACTTCTTGGACGGTTCTTTTTTTGGTTCGGATTTTTTTACTGACTTCTCAGTTGCCTGTTTTGGTGGTTTGGCAGTTGCTTCGGCTGCTTTGATTTTGTTAACAAAAGTCTTGAATAGGGCGGGATCACGGTTGGCGACTCGTTCGAGCCATTTACTAATTACTTCCATCGCACGGTTGGCACTCATAGTTACTTCACCCTCTTTTGTATAATCTGGGCGCTCTTTGGCAACGTACTCAAGACCTTCCTTAAATGCTCGGGGTAGCACACTGCCCTTGAGGCCGAAGGAATCTACAAGGGTGATGTAGCTTTGAGCGGCTCTGAGCATTTCGGTATCATCGAGTTTCACAATAATACCAAAGCGGTTACCACTGTTCACCACCTGATTAATAGTGCCAAGGATATTCCCACTTTGAATGGAACCCTCAAGCTCTTCTTCGCCCATCTCTTTTTGAAAATTTGCTTCGGCAATTAAGCCCATTTGCCGTGTTAGGTCGTTGGTTTTATCGTTAGCTGGTAGGAGGCTGGTGACTTTTTTCATGGCTTTATAAAGATCACTCACAAAAAAGCGCAAGAACTGGCCAAGCATCATTGGAATATCAATTTTGCCACTCAGCATACGCTGATATTCTCGTAGCACACCGTAAAAAGCGGCTTTTTCTCGTGGGCTCCGAGCGGAAATGCCAAAATCTATTAGCGCAACACGGTTGTTATCGAGTAGCTTCACGTTACCCGGGTGAGGGTCGCCTTGTACTCGTGGGAGCAGGAATATCCCACGGATATATTCAAAACCGAGTAATTCCATCTGCGTACTTAAATCTGAGCCAAGCTGCTGTTTGACGTATTCCGCAGGGTCAATGCCTTGTTCTTTCAGGCGTAGCAACTGAGCGCCTGAAATACCACCAACGTACTCTTGCACAATAATGTTCTCGGTGGAAAGTTCAAGGTAGGTTCTAGGAATAATAAATTGTGGATTATCTTTGTACGCCTGCCACAGTTCGTTGCCAAATCGCGCCTCTTCAATGTAGTCGGTCTCACGCATAGTAGCTCGCTTAAACTCATCAATGGCGGTTACGACATTCATGTCAATATTTCGTGAAAGTTTATTAACAAATGCGCGTGTGAAGAAGCCGATGAGCTTAAGGTCGTAGGCTAGAGTTTCGCGAATCATTGGTCGGAGTAGTTTGATGATGATCTGTGTGCCATCCTGAAGGTTTCCAAAATAAACCTGACCAAAGCTTCCGGCTGCAAATGGGGTGGGGCTGATGCTGGTGATTTTTTGTAGTTGTGCGGTGGGAAACTCTTGCTGCAATATGGATTGAATATCAAGTGGTTCACTCTCAAGATTTTCAAAAATCTTGAGGCGATCACTACTCTGCCAGTCTCGCATGAGACTGCTTCTTAGCAGCACACCTTGTAAAAATTTTACATAGACACCACCGAGTTTGGTGAACTCCTCGCAGATCAAATTGTTCATTTCAGGGTGAAGCCCTTTACGATGCAGAAGGTAGGCGTCTTTCACTAACTTAGTAAGTACGTGACGTCGATGCTTTTTTAATTGCTTAACCTGTTTTTCCTGCAGGGTTCGTGCGCTCACGCCAAGGCTCCTATTTGTTCTTGCCAAAACCGATAATAAAGAGGGTGAGGGTGAAGATGATCAGCGCAATGTACAGCTTAAACATGTCTCCAGGACTGTGCACTACAAATGCCATCAGAATCACAGCGACCCATACCAGGAGTATTGTTATAAAAATTGATGCGTACTTCATGAAATTTTACATCCGTCACTATTCATTTCGCACTATTATATCAAAAATTACACAATCTGTCCATGTTTTCAGCAGTAACGTGTGATATTACTGAAGATCAATCAGTATATTTGGTCTGCCATCCAACCTGAGTTCCAAGCAACAAGCTCCTGACTAAATCGGCTTCCTGTTGAGACGTAACAATATCCTCACCCAGCCTAACCGCTTCCTCATACCTTTCGCGCATAATCTCAGAAGTGCCAAAGCCAGAAACTGCCAAACCATCTGCCTGGTAATCGTCGTAAAAACAGGTATCTAATTTGCCGGTCGGCACATGGTAGAAGAATAATCTGTAAGGCTCTGCTCCTGTAGGGTCGTCCAGACTAATGTGTGCCACTGAGATTGTGCGTATTGATTGTCGTGGTCTATGCGGGTTGAGTAGAGAGTTGACAATACGACCACGGTCGATATAGGTGATGGCTACGTCTACTAATTGATTGTTCTCAACATCGTGATACCCACCCATCATCCTAAGCTTCTGTACTCCCAAGAATCGTTTTCCAACTGGCTGAACAGCATCTGGAAGCTTGGAAAGCATGACTAGTGCTTCTTCCATAGCCGCTTTCACTTCGGGGCTGGGTTTATACTCTTCTGGGGTGCCATAAGGGCATTCATACGATGCTTTGCACATAGTTTTCTCCTTGCTTAGTACAGTCAAAAGAATATAGGCGATGTTATCTTTTGTGAAATTTTTCAGTATATTGTATAAAATAGATAAATAATGTATAATTTAATACAATTATGTTAAAAATATCAGATGCTGTGAGTGATATCGTTTCTTCCTCCGAGTTTGCGGTAGAGGGCTTGGCAAGTGGCTGCCTGAATATGTCCGCATATGCAAAACAAATCTTACCCCTAGTAAAAGAACGCACTAAGAAACCCGTGCGACAGGGTGCAATTGTTGCAGCATTAACCAGATATGCAAAAACACAAGAAAAGAATGCTCCTTTTATACCTAAAATTGAAGCACATAATCTTCTGAGTCGTTCCGGACTTGCGGAGATCACCTACACTAAAACACCAGATAATCAACGGCTTGTGGGTAAACTCTATAACGATTCAAAGTTTACAGGATCTCAGTTTTTTGTTGTGACGGTAGGTATTGGGGAGATATCGATCATAACAACCGAAGATCTGGCTCTTGAAATTAAAACGTTTTTTGCACCCTAGCAACCAACATTATTCCTTAAGGGTTTGGCCAGCTTAAGTATGCAAACGACAGAAAGTGGCATAGATACACCTAATCAGTTCTATACAATCATTAAACAATTTGCCATTCGTCGAATAAATATCGTCGAGTTTGTAACTACCTTTACGGAGCTAAGCTTCATTTTAAATGAAAAGGATCTCAAGCAAGCCTTTAACACACTGCACGATGCATTCTTTTCAAAGTAAAACACCGTACCGAAAGGACGGTGTTTGAACGTAAGCCTTCTAATTGAGAGAAACGGCTGCTCCTCGAACTCTTTGAATGGATAGCGAACGAATCCACTGCCTCAGTCATGTTGTTGGATAAACTTAATCTTAGTAATCAATGATCGAAACTAAGAGAGGTCGAGACTAGTTTATTTAAGCGGGGATTGAAGTTCGGCGGCTGAAGCTAATAACTTGGAGGTCAAGTCCGGGCAAGGGCTTGGTTGAGATAACTTCATGATGGGGGTTGTAGCCGTGGCGTTCACCTGCACCCTCAAGCCATGTTCTTGCCTCGTCTGGTGTCCACTCAAAATGATGGTCATGTCGTCGCTTGGGGCGTGTACGTACATCAAGACCGTCCACTGGTACTGCTGATGGCGTCGTAAAGACCACCACGTCTGGTTGAAGTCGTTCGAAGATGACACGTTCAACCTCTGGTAGATCATCTAGTCTAAAATGCTCTATAACTTCTATCATTGTAACTGCCTCGTGTCTCGGCAGAGCTAATGAAGCAGTCAGAAGCGAGCCTGCGTGATAGGCGATTGTTAAGTCGTCACGACTCTCCTCTATTGGATCTGAAAATTCTGCAGCAACCCGTAACGAGTCTATGCTTTCATCAACTCCTGTCAGTACGGAAAATTGATGATCTGCAGCCAGTCGTTCTATAAACTGACCGTCACCACATCCCAAATCAAGTACCGATGAAGCTCCACTTTCAGTAAGAATTGCGTGGGCTGCTCGATGCCGCATTTCGTGGCGAGCAAGTTGATGTGGCGCGAAACCAGTTCTCATAATAAAAAATAATACCACTTTTATGGTATTAAATCAATGTGGTCGGGGTGAAAGGACTCAAACCTTCGACCTCTCGGTCCCAAACCGAGCGCGCTATCAACTGCGCCACACCCCGAAGTGTGAACCAGATCATTATACCACTTATCTGTTGATTTGCTACAGAAACCTCACAAGTACTTGCTGGATACTGGCTGCCAATTCATCGTTCAATCTGATACAATACGCTTATGTTGTTTGTAGACTTGCTAGGCTGGTGGTATTCACGTGGCTGGGGATGGATTGCTGAGCGGCTTTTTGTAGTGCAAACTGGTCGGTTGGCTCGATTCTTCTCGATGGGCGATCTTCTAAAAACCCTTTTCTCTCCGTTTCGGCAAGATGTAGTCGATACAAAGCGCGCTCCGATGGGAGTGAAGCTGCAGGCATTTGGCGGTAACATTATCTCGCGTATGTTTGGCCTCATTATTCGCTCAACGCTCATTGTGCTTGGCTTCATTTCGATAGCCTGCAATGGAGTAGTGGCGATAGCAATGGTACTTCTGTGGCCACTGCTCCCGCTGATGCCGATCGTTTCATTGGCATTGCTTCTTATGGAGATGAGCGGCGTATGAGTGCCCGACTAAACCTTCATAGCCCGCGTGCCCGTAAGGCTCGAATGAGTCTGTTGTTTGATAGTAAGCCGCTGAGAGTTGCCTGCCTGGTGATTGCATTCAGCTCATTGGCTGGGTGGCTCTACAGCGCTATTTTCATGCATATGCCTTTGGCGCACCTTCTGCTTTGTGTTGCGGCTTCTACACTCATTCCGGTTCTTTGGTATCACGGTGAGCTGAAATTACTTCCACCTATAGCCGATCTTGGCTCTGAGGCGCCGTTTGAACAATTACTAGAGCGCAAGTTGCTTGGCTCACTTTCTGGATCTGTTACCGCTGCACAATTGGCGGAGAAGGTAAATAAAATAGCTGGCGGCCGCTTCTTCGCAAGCCGCTACGCAATTGATTTTGAGTTTTTAAAGAAGATGCTCGAAGGACAGCCGGATGTCGACATGGTGCTGGAATCTGCTCGCCAGCTGGCAGCGGGTATTGAACATGAAACTGAGATTTCAGCCGCGGCAGTGAGTGCAGCGTTAATCTTTAGCTTGCCAGAATACCAGTTTTATCTTGCCCAGCTTCAACTCGATAAAGAAGACATTCTCGCAGGGATCAACTGGCAGGCACATATCACAGGCGTGTTTAAGCGGATTTCCGAGCATCAAAGCGCCGGAGGATTGGGCCGTGATTTGAGTTTTGGCTGGGCACCACTTCTTAATCGGGTCGGTATCAATATCAGCGAAGGCGTAAGCCGAGGTGGTATTTTGCATCGCGAACTGGAGGGTCATGAAGATGCGATAAAACAAATGGTGCATCTGTTGGCGCAACCCGGGCGACGCAATGCAGCCTTGGTGGGGCAGGTCGGCGTTGGTAAAACCACACTGGTATATGCGTTGGCCCAGCGACTGTTAGCAGCACCCAAAGCCGTTGATCCGCAACTACGTTATCGTCAAATTATTGAGCTTGATGCATCAAGCCTTATTTCACGCGCTAAGGGCCGCGGAGAACTTGAGAATCTTTTAATACGGCTTTTTAACGAGGCTATTCATGCGAATAATATCATTATTTTTCTTGATGAAGCACAGCTCTTTTTGCAAGATGGAACTGGTTCGGTGGATCTTTCCAGCATTCTTTTGCCAGTGCTGGAAGGCGGCCGTTTGCAGATTATTCTGGCGATGGACGATCAACAATGGTTGCGTCTCAGCCAGGTAAGTCCGGGCCTCGCGCAGCTTATGAATAGGGTGGTTGTCAGTCCGCTCGATCAGACTGACACAATGCGGGTGATGGAAGACCAGATACTGCTTTTGGAGGGCAAAAATCCAGTTGTGTATATGCACCAAGGCCTTAAAGAAGCCTATAAACTTGCTGAACGATTTATTCGTGATCAAGCGTTTCCAGGAAAGGCTATTCGCTTGCTTGAGGCAGCTGCAGGTTTTGCTGAGCAAGAACACTTCATTACCGAAAAGTCAGTTCAACAAGCAGTAGAAAAAAGCTTTGATGTAAAGGTGCAAACAGCCAGTAGTAGCGAAGAGCGAGATACGCTGCTTAATCTTGAGGGTCGTATTCATGAGCGCATGATTAATCAAACAAGAGCTGTGCAGGTGGTGAGTGATGCGCTGCGCCGGGCTCGGGCCGGTGTGCGCAATCAAAATAAGCCCATAGGTACCTTTCTATTTCTTGGTCCTACTGGTGTGGGTAAAACGGAGCTTTCCAAGAGCCTTGCAGCAGTGTACTTTGGCGGCGAAGACCGTCTTATTCGGGTTGATCTCAATGAGTACTCGCAGGCCTCCGATGTTTCAAGATTGTTAGAAGTAGGTTCGGCCAATAGCGGCAGCCTCACGGCACAAATTGCCAAGCAGCCGTTCTCGGTGGTGCTTCTGGACGAAATTGAAAAAGCACACCCCAACGTGCTCAATGTCTTGCTGCAGCTACTGGATGAAGGCATGTTGCGTGATAGCCAGAACAAACCAGTCAGCTTTCGTGATGCTATTGTTATTGCTACCAGTAATGCCGGAGCTGATAAAATCCGCCAGCATATTCAAGCGGGCGAGCAGTTAGAACAGTTTGAAGATCAATTCATTGACGAGCTGATAGATTCCAACATCTTCCGCCCGGAATTTCTTAACCGCTTTGACGAAACCGTGCTGTTTAGGCCTCTGACAGTTGAAGAGCTCACACAAGTTGTCGATTTGATCGTTCTTGGCATTAACAAAACTCTTGCAGCGCAAAAGGTGTCAGTAAAACTAACAGATCAAGCAAAGCGTTTCCTGGCAGAAGCCGGCTACGACCCACGCCTTGGCGCTCGCCCTTTGCGCCGCGTGACCCAGCGCTCAATCGAAAATATCTTGGCCCAAAAACTCCTTTCAAACCAAGCAATGCCCGGCACCACCATCGAACTCGATGCTCCAGAGCTGCAAGCCGCACTTAGCCAAAGAACGTAAGTTGGCTAAATTTTCAGCAGAGCTGTTTTTAGATCCTCGGTGGTCCGCCATTGCTGATAATTATGCACCAGACGTGGCAAATAGGTAGAGCCTTCTGCCGAGATGTGCTCCAATAAATAAACTGGCTTTGATTGGCTCAGTGCGACGCCGATCTCCATTATCTGGCCAATGCTACGGTTGGGCGAAGCTATGACTGCAACAACGGCTTCACTTTGCTGAATGTTTTTAAAAGCTTCTTGAAAAATACCTTTGATATCGTTGGCAGCCTGTAGCTCATCAACAATCGGATCGAAACGGTTGCAGTAAGCCGTGTGTCCATTACTCTCTAGTGTATCGACTACCAAACGCATGCGCTCGGTAAGCACAGCTATGTCTTCGCCAGTAAACGCATATGCACAAAAAAGTTTCATAATCTCTATGGTACAGCATTATTGCACAGGCTAGAATTACTTCGTACCTCGAGCCTTTAGTTTGAAAGCAGTGAGGACCTTTCTTTGCTGCCAGTCTCCGTTTGGGAACATATCAATAAGCGCAAGATTATCAATTAGTATTTCATCTTTAATATTGAGACGCGCTGTTTTCTGAGTGGTACAGTGAGGTAGAAAACCTTCTCTTGTAAACTCTGGAACATTAAATTGCGCTCCATTCGTTTCAAGCAGGTCAATTAAGGCTGTATGAAGCTTTCGTAGGCTAGTGGTGTTATCTAACAGGGTTACCTTTGTAGTTCCTAGTACCGTCTCTTTGTTTGCAAAAGTCTTAAGTGCTGGCTGCTTCTCAAGCAATTCTTTTAACTTGGCTTGTATGTCTAGGCTATTTCTCTCGATAGAGAACACGTCAGCTAATGTAACATGCAGTGGCCAGCCTTCCACTGAAAATTCTGTGTTAACTTCGATAGGATCAATGAATGAGACTAAGCAGTATTTCTGAGAGTATTGCATAGAAGTATATTAGCGAACAAAAAGAATTCTGATACAAGGTCTTTAAGCATAAGCAATTTGGTACCTCGGGCAGGATTCGAACCTGCGACACGCGGGATAGAAGCCCGCTGCTCTAATCCACTGAGCTACCGAGGCGCGTAGTTTTAACTGTTAATGATAGAAGTAAGTTCTGTGCGAGCGGCTAATCTCAGTAGTCTGGTGGATTAGAGCAGCTCTATTTTATTCTATCGGCTTCGCCTAGGCACTGAGCTACCGAGGCGTGATGTCAGAGAAATACTCTCAACAGAAGTTATTGTAGCATGTTCATATATATTGAACCAACATGCATCATTTGTTAGACTTATATAGTGAATATGAAAAAAGCTGATGCGATAGCGCTGAGAGATGCTGGTTATTCGTACTCAATCATTTCAAAACGATTGAATATTGCTAAGAGCACCTTGAGCAGCTGGTTTAGAGATCGCCCATTTACGCCAAATGAAGAAACGCTCGCAAGTGCTCGTTCAGGACGCTTGTCTTACGGTTTACTCAAGAAGCAACAGCGAGAAGATGAGACAAAGCGGCTGATTGAAAAGGGCAGAGAGGAGGTAGGTACTATATTAAAACGTGATCTTTGGATGGCGGGGCTGGGTTTGTGGCTTGGCGAAGGGGCTAAGACCAACGAACAGTTGCGTCTTGCCAACTCCGACCCACGGATTATCCAGTTGTGGATGCGTTGGTTACGTGAAGTATGTGATTTAAATGACCAGAACATCACTGTTCGCATGCACTTGTACAGCGACAGTGACCAAAGTGAGTGCCAAGATTTCTGGAGTTCAGTGACTGGTTTAGGTGAGCGCTCTTTTAGAAAAACGCAAATCGATACACGGCTTCAGAAGGTGAAGGGTAAAAAAGGGAATTTGCCATACGGGACGTTGCACGTAAGCGTAGTGGGCAATGGAAACCCTGACTTTGGCGTTCGATTGTTTCGTAAAATGAACGGATGGTTATCTGCTATACTGGCATAAGGCCGTTATGCGGGTGTGGTATAACGTTTATTACTCCTGCCTTCCAAGCAGGCAACGCGAGTTAGACTCTCGCCACCCGCACCAGGTTTAATGTATAAGACTACACGCTCCAATAAGGACTACACTTTACTACTATGCGTTTTAGGCACAAAAAAGGCAGTTCACTTACAAGCGGTTCGCATAGGGCGAGTCGAGGTGTACTGCTTATTGTTTCAATTGCTGCCTTTGCAGCAGGCATATATTTACTTATCCTTGTGCTTACGCCAAATATTCCGTTTCTCTTTCCGGTTGAAGAGATTAACGCTAAGCAGCTTCCAAAACCAGCTGAAAATAGAGTATATATTCCAAAAATTGGCGTCAATGTACCGCTGTTGACTGGTGGTGCCGAGGCGCTTGAAAAAGGATCTTGGCATCGGTTCCCGGAGCGTGGTGATCCTGTTGAGGGTGGTAACTTTATTGTCAGCGCCCATCGGTTTAGTCTCGGCGCGACTCCCGGCAAAACGCGCCAAAAATCACCGTTTTACCACATTGATAAGCTTGATGTGGGTGATCAGATTATCGTCGATTTTGATGGAAAACGATATGGCTATGAGATCACTACGCACGAAGAGGTAAAGCCGACACAGGTAGAGATTGAGGCTCAGATTACATCTAGCCAGCCAGTGCGACTAACGCTTTACACCTGCACACTCAAGGGCGAAACCGATGGCCGGGAAGTCTTTTTTGCCAAACCACTGGGTGAAGTTGATGAAAATGGCAATGTTGCCAGAACAGATTGAATTTCATAATTTGCACCCGCTAAATGCTTATGCTACACTCCATCTAAGGAATGCATCAAAGATGAAAACACATGAAAAAGTAAAGAATTATCTGCATGCGTTATTGCCAAGTAGTGCTTGGCTTGCAGGAGTTGCTGGTGTAGTGGTGCTGCTAATCGCGTACTTTTTTGTAGCACAGTACTCCGATGTATTTATAGAACGAGAGGGTATTGGTGCTTTTGAGACTGCGGGTCAAAACCCATTAGCAAGATTTCTTTTTTATACACCATGGGCAATGTGGGTAGATCGAGCGCTCGACTTCTTGTTTTGGGGAGTAATTGCGGCAATTGTTATTGTACTTGCTTGGGCGGTGGGAGCTTCAAAGACAAGCTTCGCAAACCATAAACTGGTAGAGAAGTTTCAAAATTTTAATGCCGATGCCCGTCAGTGGAACCAAAGCTTTATGGTTGCAGTTATCTTAAGAGTGCTTTTGGCCTTCATCGGGCTCTATCTGCTGGGTGCGGTAATTACACGATTTGTGCCGAATCTTTCGTTAGCAGTAGACACCATTTTATATAAGAGAACACTCGGCAACATTTTGGACGGTTTCCTAAAAGCATTCTTTTTGTGGCTTGCAGTGGCTGCAATTATCAGCTGCATAAAAATCTTCCGCCATATCGAAATAGACTAACTCCAATCACAAAATAGCCACCCCCGTCACCCCGGCCGAAGCGAAGGGATCTAGTAAACTCCATAGCAGATTAAGGTAGATCTTTCTACTGCGCTCAAGATGACAAACTATGGATATCTGTTTTGTAATTCGGGTAGACTAAGCTGATAATATATTCGAAAAAAGCATTGTATTTTCTATAACGCTTGTGGTACTATCAACTCAGAAATCTAAAAACAAACAGGAAGCCCCATGAAAATAGATCTCTCTGAAGTCAATAAGAAACCGGCTAAGTCTTCAAAAGAAATGGAGAATAGGCTCACAAAAGCACTGCACGCAAAATTCAAGAAGCATTTGAACAAACAAAAAGGTCCAGCTCGTGATACAGAAGGTAAGTTTACTTCTGGTTCAGGTGGTCTCAAGATTGCTAAGAAACTGAATAACAAGCGAGCCCTATCAGTGATCGTCGTAGTTTCGCTAATTGGTGGTTTGTTTGTTTTCCAGAGCTTTGCTGCATCAAGTGCGAATAAAGCTAAGGTTGTATCATGGTACCGCACGTGTCTTAACCGTGAGCCCGAATCTCAAAGTGCTGTTGATACTTGGGCTGGCCAGCTAGACAAATACCCAAAGAGCGAGTGGACTATCGCTGCTGATTTTATGAAAAGAGCCGGTGTTACATCTTGCAACTATCCTAATACCTCAAAGGCTCCTGTGGCTACCAGTACTACAGCACAGAAACCCGCGGCGACCTCAGGATCTAGCTCTAATCAGGTGCCAGCTGCAACATCGGGTTCAAGCAACTCGACTAGTCCAAATGCCCAGGGTGCTAGCATGACTTCCGCACAGGTCGTCGCTTTGTATAAAGAGATTCTGGGCCGAGACCCAAGCCAATCCGAGATCAATTCTTGGGTAGAAAGAAGCAAAACCTGGACCCCTGCTCAAATTAAGGCCCACCTTCAGCAAAGCAGTGAAGGCTTTAAAACAAACATTGCGGCCAAACTTCAAGAAGCCCAGGCGTGGAAGACTTTAGCCGACGCCCATGTAACCAACGCCAAGACCTACAATGACCAAACCTACAAGCTCTCTACCCAGACTGTCGTTTCCAAAGAAAACCTCGATACTATCTCCCAGCGTGTTGGCTCTGTCCGTAGCGCTATCGGTCAGGTTAACAGCGGCCTCAGTACTATCAATGACAGCTCTCAGAAGGCTGCTGCCATTGGCGCAGCCGAAACCTCTCAGTTCCAAACCATTGCTAGGTCTCTTGCTAGCAGCCTCCAGCAACTGAGCGGCTACCTGAAGAACATTGAGAATGACTATGCCCGTGCAGAGAAGACTTATAAGGCTAACCTCGGGTTTTTCGAACAACTCCTTGAGCGTCAACGAAAAGAGCAAGATTGTCGATCTAAGGGCGGTACGCCAACCTGGAATGGCGGATGTGATATACCTCCTGCTATCGTGCCGGTTAACCCAGGCCGTGGGCCAGGATCTGGAGGTTCAAGTACCTCATCTGGCAACTCTAGCATTGCGGCACCAAGCGATAATGGAGGCGGACAGGTTGGAGACTCAAGCACGGCAGATTCAGCAAACACAAGCAACAACACCCAGAGCTGCTATTTATTAGGCCACAGAGATGGGGTCGAGTACTACGCCGATGCTACGACCAAATATCAGCGAACATACAGCTGGATTAAAAATTCCAGCGGCAGGTGTGTGAAGCGACATAGCGCATGGGTGGTCATGGCGACAGCTCGGCCCAGAAGAAATTGTCCAGCCAGGGAGTACGACACGAGAACTACTACTAAGTATTGGCCAAATATTTTTGGAACCACAGTTTACCAACTAAGACAACGCTCGAATGATTGGGATGGATTTAGGGAAAAGTGTACCCATGGTAATTGGTCGAAATGGAAAGATGTGGATAAGACAACCTACGACAGATACAACTAACCTTCCTTAGAAGCAGTCATCCGACACCTCCTCAAAGAAATACACATTTTGGTAAACAGGATTGAGTGACTTTATATATCTCGCAGAACAGTTATGTGGGCGCCGAGGGAGTTGAGGCGCTCGGCGAAGTCTTCGTAGCCCCGGGTGATAGAGTAGATGTTTCTGAGAATGCTGGTGCCAGGAGCGGCGAGCATGGTGATGAGAATGATGACTGCGGGCCTTAGGGCTGCTGGGGCGTTGATGTCGGCTGGCTCAAATTTGCTTGGGCCACTGATATAGGCACGGTGAGGATCTGCAAGGCGAACATCTACCCCGAGTTTTCGTAGTTCGGTTAAATAAATTGCCCGATCCTCGTAGCTCCAGTCATGAATAAGTGTGGTACCTCTGGATCTTGCTACAATTGGAGCGAAGAAGGGGAGGTTATCCATATTGATACCCGGGTGGGTCAGTGCGTGGATTTTATCTTCAGGAGCTTTTAAGCTATCTGCCTCAAGGTTGGTGATATCTACTAAGAGGGTGCGTTTATTTTCTGCCACGTAAGGTTTGCTAATACGGAATTTACAACCCATTCTTTCAAGCCGAAGCAATTCTACTCGCAGAAAATCGATAGGGCAGCGTCGAATGGTGAGGTGCGAGTTGGTGGTGATGGCAGCTGCAAGAAAACTAAAGGCTTCAATCGGGTCCTCGCTTGGGGCGTAGGTAATATCTTTATCTATATCTTTCACACCGTGAACAATGAGTGTATTTGTGCCAATACCTTCAATTTTGACGCCGCAAACTTCTAAAAAGAAACACATATCTTGCACCATGTAATTACTGCTGATATTGCGAATGGTTGTGCTGCCTTCGGTAAGGGCGGCGGCCATAAGCACATTCTCGCTAACGGTATCACCCATTTCGTAGAGCGTTACTTCGCGTGCAGCCCGCTTTTTGATGGTAGCTTGGTAATAGTTATTCTTTGTGACTACTTGAACGCCAAATTCTTCTAAAGCATACAGATGCGGTGCGACAGTTCGTTTACCAAGCTTGCAGCCACCGGCATACGGTAGCCTGAATTCTTTATAGCGGTGCATGAGTGCCCCAAGGTACATAATAACGCTACGGGTACGGCGAGCAGCTTTCACATCCATCTTATCTAGAACCAGCTTTTTTGGTGGCCTAATCTCTAAATCACCATTATCGTGCCAAGTGATCTTCACACCAATGCTTTGCAGGACTTCAAGTAAGCGAAAAACCTCTTCAATCTTCGGTGCCTTTTTAAGTGTCGTTGTACCTTTATTGAGCAGTGCTGCGCAGAGGAGGCCTACCGTAGCATTCTTGCTTACTTTAATATCAACTACACCGCGGAGCTTGTGACCACCTTCAATTTTCAGATTGAGCGAGTTACCGCCAAGCGAAATAAGTTCTTTATTAAGCACATCACTTATTCTAGCAAGCATTTCAAGGGTGACATTTTGTTTCCCAGCCTCTATTCGGTTAATAGCACTTTGAGAAGTACTCAGTTTATCTGCCAACTCCTTTTGAGTTAGACCGCGCTGGTTGCGAACTCGTGCGATCAATTCACCAATTTTTTGCTGATATTCTTGCATATGTTACATCATAACATATCACATGTGATATACAATACTTACACTGATCGGGCTTTTTCAAGAGCCTTCTGGGCATAAAAGAATGTATGGTCACTGATATTATATTGAGGCTCGCGAAGTTCTTGGGTGGTGAACCACTTCAAGGCAGTATGCTCATCTGATTTTTGAAAGTCATCGCTAGTAGCAATGACAAAATAAACAAAAGCATGATGTTTATGTGGTGGATTTGCCTCATGTATATCAACATAATCAGGAGTTATGAGTGGCTTTACCCCCTTAGATGTATAATTTGGCTTTCCTCCGAGTGGGTGAAAACTTAATCCGGTTTCTTCAGCAATTTCTTTCGAGAGGGTTATATCCGCATCATCTTCAAGCTCAATGTGCACGCCAATTGGTATCCACATTTGGTAGCGTGGATGATTGGCGAGAAGCACCTTCTTTTTATCAGGATTGACAATAATAGCGGTGATTACAAAATCAATATGTTCATGAATATGCGCCATAGCAAAAGTATAGCATGCTACAATAGCTGTATGATCTAACTACTTCCTCTTATTACAGATATGTGCGGCAGTAGTTAATGTAGTTTTAGGAGGAATTATGGTAGTACAAAATGATGATGAAATTCGTGATTTAATTCAGGCTGAGCATGATCGGCAAACTTCGGGGTTAGAGATGATTCCAAGTGAAAATCACACATCAGCAAATGTTATGGCAGCACTTGGCTCGTGTTTGACCGACAAATACTCCGAGGGATATCCCGGTCAGCGCTATTACGGCGGGTGCGAATTTGTTGATAAGGTAGAAAATTTGGCTCGCGATAGGGCTAAGGCACTGTTTGGTGCTACGCATGCCAACGTTCAGGCGCATTCTGTTGTCCGGCTAACCTGGTTGCATACTACGCATTGCTGGACACGAGCGATACCGTTATGGGCCTTGTCTGACACACGGCGGCCATATGACACACGGCTTGAAGCTGAACTTTTCCAGCACATTTTATAACAGTGTGCAGTATCACGCGCGCCCTGATGGTTACATTGATATTGATGAAATGTACAAATTGGCCAAAGAGCATAAGCCAAAGCTAATTATTGGCGGCGGCAGCGCATACCCACGTTTTTACGAGTGGGAAAAATACAAAGAGGTGGCTGATAGCGTCGGGGCATACTTCTTGGCTGATATGAGCCATGTGGCGGGCCTTGTGGCCGCTGGCGTGTACCCAACTCCAGTTGGCGTTGCTGATGTGGTAACTACAACAACACACAAGACTTTGCGTGGGCCGCGTGGTGCCCTTATTTTGGCCAACGGGCTGCCTTCTAACCCACTTAAGAAAGTTGAAAGAACTCGCGAGAACATTCCATCTTTGATTGATCGGGCACTAATTCCCGGCTTGCAAGGCGGGCCGCATAATCATCAGACTGCCGCTATTGCAGTAGCATTGAAAGAGGCCTCTACGCCTGAGTTTAAGGCGTATGGCGCTCAGGTGCTGACCAACGCTCAAATACTCGCAACAGCGTTGCTAGAAAAAGGCTATCAGCTTGTCACGGGTGGTACCGATAGTCATCTGTTATTGATAGATCTTACGAATAAAAATATCAGTGGTAAGCAGGCTGAGGCGGCGCTAGGCAAAGCTGGTATAACCGTAAACAAAAACACAATACCATTTGATCCACGTTCACCGTTTGACCCATCTGGAATTCGCCTTGGTACGCCAGCGCTCACTAGTCGTGGAATGAAGGATGCTGAGATGTCCCAGGTCGCTGGTTGGATAGATCAAGCCCTGACGCAGCACGAAGATGAAGCGCACCTTTCTAAGATACACCAGGCGATTACCGAATTTTGCAAGCAGTTCCCACTGCCGAGCGATGTGGGAAGATAACGGATAGCAGCAAATAGATAGTCAGTAGACGTAAAAGCCGTCATCCCAACCGAAGTGGAGTGATCTAGTAAACCCCGGCAAATAGGCTGTATCTTTCTTCCTTCGCTGGAGCTACGGTGGACAGGTCGACTGCGCCCAAGATGACACCCCACACCCTACAGATAAGTTAATTTTTGATCGGGGTTGTTTATATTGGAATACTAGGTAAGAAGTTGAATAATCATCTGCTGCGCCCCGCGAATGAACGGACTAATGAGCGGAAAGCCAACAAACATAAAAAGAAGAATGGCTGAAAAGCCCATTCGCTCAATCTGCATCATTACTTTCTGGATGGGTTCAGGGGCGAGTGCGTAAAGTATGCGTGAGCCATCAAGCGGCGGGAAGGGGATCATATTAAATACGAACAAACCAATATTTAAGAGGATGCTATAGCTCAGAAAGCCGACTATATACGAGCCACTTACAATAATATTGCCATCAGCCAGAGCACTCAGTGCGGCTGGTTCGATGATTCTTAAAATGCCGATAAAGATAATTGCAAGCAGTAAGTTAGTAAGCGGTCCGGCCAAGCCCACGAGTGCCATGCCAAACTCTTGAAATTTCAAACGGTACATATTAATAGGCACCGGTTTGGCAGCTGCAAAAGGTGGAAGACCAAAAAGCACTAATATCAAGGGTAGTGCAACTGTAGTAAGCGGGTCGATGTGCCTAAGTGGATTAAAGCTGATTCTGCCGTGTGCATGAGCGGTATCATCCCCAAGCCAAAAACCGGTAACCGCATGCATCATTTCATGAAGAGAGATCGCTACAACAAGGGCTGGAATAGCGTACAAAAGAAGTGTCAAAGTATCGGATTGCATATATCTCCTATTTTACACTATCAAATTGTCCAATAAACGTAACCTCAGGTTCAAGCACAATTGTAAGTTCTTCCTTCACACGCTGTATAATGCGTTGCGCAACGTTATAGATTTCTTGTGCTTTGGCGTTGCCGATATTCTCAATTTTCAATATATGGTCAGGATGCAACCGAACAGCACCCCAGGTTTGGCCTCTTTTGAAGCCAGCCGCTAACAAAACGTGGGCAGCAGAAGATCTACTTATACTCCCGCCATGAATTCTATTCTGTGCCAACAAACGTTCTAGCGATTTACCTGTTTCATCGTACTTTGCAATCTCTTCCGCTTGTGCTTGGGTAACCAACGGGTTTTTAAAGAATGAGCCAGCTGTGTGTTGGGCATTTGCGTCATTAGGGTCCCACAAAGAGCCTGCTTGGCGTCGTGCTTCAAGAATGATCAACCTCCGGTTATTCAGGCTCTCTGTATCAAGGCCAAGCTTTTCAGCTGCTGATTGCGCGCTTGCATAGGCTAGGTGAGTAGTACTTTGCGGAGAGAGACGAAATGCAGCTCGCAGAATTACAATATTTGGCTGCTTATGTAGCGAGCTTGACCGGTAATTAAAGGTAATCTCGTCTGCTGATAGTTTCTGCACCCGTGTGGTGTCACGATTAAATACTTCGATCCAAGCTAATGTGTCGCTGACTTGTTGACCGTATGCAGCGATATTCCCCATGACAGCACCGCCAACGCTACTCGGTATGCCACTCATCAGTTCAATGCCCCAAAGATCCTTTTCGATTGAAAGTTGTACCAAATCACCCCACCAGGCTCCAGCATCAGCGACCAAGAGATCGTCTTGAAAAGAAATATCACCACCGTGTGTAATGATAGTTGTGCCGGCTAAGCCGTAGTCTGAAATTAGCGAGTTAGTTCCATATCCTAACATGCTTAGAGGGCCACCTTTGGCTGTACGCAGTCCTTCAAGCAACTCTTCTGTGCTGGATGTGGTTATAAGTACTTCCGCCGGCCCTCCGCACCTAAGAGAAGTGAATGGTCCAAGTAGTGTGTTATGTTGAACGTTCATATTAAATCTAGTATACCAGTCGTCATTCATATCTGTTATAATAACCGACGCGCACGCGTAGCTCAGTGGATTAGAGCATCTGTCTTCGGAACAGAGGGTCGTAGGTTCGAATCCTACCGCGTGTACCATTGAAAACAGGGGTGATATTTGATATGATCGCCTTTGTATTCGGGCCAGTAGCTCAGCTGGTTAGAGCACCTGCCTCTTAAGCAGGGTGTCGAGGGTTCAAGTCCCTCCTGGCCCTCCATTCTGAATAACAGATACAGTTTCAACCAAGTTAATGCTTCTCAATTTTGAGGGGCATTTTCAATCTGTTAAAAAGTTCTAGTCTCTGATGCTCTAAGCAAACTGTGTCGGCTTTGCTATAGTAGAATCATGAGTGAGCAAAATAACCAGATAGAATTAAGTAAGCCAACTATTGCAGAGCTACCGGTGACCGTACAGGCCTTATGTGACTGGCAACAAGACGGTGATATCGTACAGCTACACCCAGGTGACTTGGGCTGGTACGGTAGGATGGGTACCGAAGACACAATTGAGGCTATTAGAACATGGAAGCGCAATGACCAGACGGTAGCAATCGGACTGCTTGATGGTAGGGATTTGTTACGAATTGCAATAGACCCCACTGTGACTGAAGACCCAGCTCTTGCAGATAGAATGGCAGAAGATTCAACAAATCCTGAAAATGGAGTTCTTCCTGAAGGTGCAGCAACGGTTGAAGCTCGGTCAGGCAGCTTGCTAAAAGACAGGCTTATCGCCCATGGTTGGGAAAAGGGTGAGCCGTGGACTTCGTTAAAGCGTGACCTATCTGAACCGGTTGAAGATAGCGGGCTAAGAATAGAAGTTGTTACTTCTGACCAAACACAAGACCGTGTGGCCGTTCAGCAAGCCTCCTTTGATAATTCTACATTCACAGAAGAGAAATGGCACGCAATGGCAGCTGGATTGCCATACAAAGAAGCGAGATGTTTAGTAGGATACGACGAGGATAATCCAGTGGCGATTGCAACAGTTTGGTCTGCTGGAGTAGGTAAGCCAGGGCTTATTGAGCCACTAGGAGTTGATAATAATCATCGTCGTAAAGGCTATGGCAGAGCAATAACTTTAGCTGCTGCAGGTGCGTTGCGGGAAATGGGCTCATCAAGCGCAACTGTTTGTACAGATAGTGTAAATGTTGGGGCAGTCGCTACTTACAAATCTGCAGGTTTTGAAGAGCTACCAGATATTGAAGATTTAACCCGTAGACGTTAACCTCGGCCGCTATAACGTCGACAATGGCCCTCCAATTTGAATAACAGATACAATTTTAGTCAAGTTAATGCTTCCCAATTTCGAGAAGCATTTTCAATCTGTTAAAAAGTTCTAGTCTCACTTGCCCTAAGTAATTCCTGTGCATTTTGCTAAAATGTATTCAATGAATAAAAACGCAGATGACCTAGCTCAAACTATCTGGGATTACATGTTAATGAACCAGTCTATAGAAAAGGCTGATATCATTATTGGTTTTGGAAGCCACGATAAGCGCACTGCAAAGTGGGTGGCACAACTTTACTTAGATGGCTATGCGCCAACTATATTATTCTGCGGAAATGAAGGTCATGGAAGAAAAATAAGCGGCTTTGATGGTATCCCTGAAGCGGAAACATATAAAGCTGAGGCTATAAGACTTGGCGTACCTGAGTCGGATATCAAGACTGAAAGCAAGTCCACTAATACAGGCGAGAACATACAGTTTGCCGCCCAGTTCATAGATGAGACTAAAATTGAAGTAAAAAAGGCCATCATTGTTCACAAGCCCTACATGGAGCGTCGTACATACGCAACTATAAAAGCTCAGTGGCCTGCGCCACAGCCAGAATTTATTATGAGTTCTGTGCCTATTACATACGAGGAATATATAACCGACCCATTATACCCAAGAGATTACATGATGAATGTCATGGTAGGAGATTTGCAGAGAATCATTGAATACCCCAAGCTGGGCTTTCAGGTAAGCCAACAAGTTCCCGATAATATCGTTGCTGCAATGAATGAGCTAATCAAACTTGGATACGATAAAAATCTGATTGAATCATAGACGCTATAACGTCGACAATGGACCTCCAATCTGAATAACAGATACGATTTCAGTCAAGTTAATGCTCTTCAATTTTGAGGGGCATTTTCAATCTGTAAAATAGTTCTAGTCTCACATGCTATAAGCAATTCGCCTCTGTTTTGATATTATGTAAATCATGAAACTATATTTATCATAATACGGAATAGGTAATTATCCTGAAAAACTCAAAGAGCTTGTAGGTAAGGAGGGTGCAAAGGTTGCGGTTAGCGTGAATGCTCTCGATTTCTCAATTGATTTGCCGAGAGTCGCTCAAAGACTGGAAGACGAGATTAAGGGGCTTGCTGCACTTGGCTTTATGGCTGAGCAACTGGACTTGCGGAATTATTTTGATAACGGTAATCTAGCAGAAGTTCTAAAGAATTATGACATGGTCTGGATTACGGGTGGAAATACGTTTATTTTAGCCAAGGCATTTAGGCAAAGTGGTTTTGACAAAGTTTTTGAAGACCTCGTTGCGTCTGGGCAACTTGTATATGGTGGATATAGTGCGGCATTTTGTGTATTAGCAAAATCACTTCACGGCATCGAGCTTGTCGATGATAAGGATGCGGAAGTTGAGAGTTATGAGTCGGGCGAGGTTTGGGAGGGGCTGGGTGTCATAGATTTTCACCCTATAGTTCATTTCAGGTCTAATCATCATGAATCCGACGATGTTGAAAAAGAGTACGAATATGTCGTTAAAAATAAGATTCCTCACAAAACATTTAAGGACGGAGATGTTTATCTAGTAAATGGTGACCAGAAGACTGTGCTATCAGAGTAGCTATAATATAGACAACGGACTTCCATACAAGAACTAAAGACAAATTAAAACCCCTCTGCACCTAGAGGGGTTTCTGCTGATGGGGGTGTATCTAAAAGTTATACTCGTAGTCGCTGTTGTAATCATAGTCAAATTTAGTATCTGACTGTAGTGAGTTGCTGGAACTTCCGCTATCACGGACAGCTTTTTTAAATAAACTTTCTCCAGTAAGAGCTAGGACTATACCCCCAATTATCACAATTGTAGACATAACGACCGTGACTATAAAGATGGTTTTTGCCCATTTTGAATCACGAGCGGTTCTGGTGAGCGGCTGTCCTTCGGCATCTGTTTTTACAGAAAGATACACAACGAAGAAGTCAACAAGCGACCAAATGTAAGCAATGAGCAATAACACGCTTCCTAGGAGACCGACAACCGCAGATTTGGTAAAAATACCGAGAATTATTAACAGAAAATATCCTAAGAATAAACCAAGCCTTACAAAGCCAAGCGCTTTTTGGCCTAGGTAAAAGTTTCGAAGTCCTAGTATCCCACCATATGATGCAAGCAAGAAGGTTGCTAAAAAGTTTCGAGGCTCAGAAACTCCGCCTGGTGTGACGTTCGTTGTGGGATAGGCTGTTGGTGCTGGAGCCGGTGTCACTAGCAGCGGCGATTCGGTTGGTTGTGGTCTTTGGATATCATCCATAAAATTCCTCTCAGTTTAACTTAAGGGGAATTATAGCATAAGTGGCATGAAAGCAATGTGATTATTGAAGCCTAGTATCTCATAATGTTTTCGAAGTTGTGGCAGAGTGGGCTAGCGAGTACAATAAAACTATGAGTCTCGTTGATGAATATCTAGCCACACTCGAGCCACCACAGCAAGCGGAGCTAAAGCGAATTAAATCGTTAGTTACTCAACTGGTGCCAGAGGTTGAGGAAGTTATTGGCTACGGCATACCAACGTTTAAGTTTAAAGGCAAGAACCTTCTTCATTTTGCTGCGTATAAAGACCACCTGAGTTTATTCCCCGGTCCTGCGCCGATTAAGGAGTTCGAGAAAGAGCTTGCTGGTTATACGCTCTCAAAAGGTACTATTCAGTTTACAGTAGAAAAACCACTTGCCAGAGAGCTCCTTATAAAAATCATCATGAGTTGCCGGAATCGTATCGAACAAGTTTAGGCCCTGCTGGTTTAATTTTTACTCTACCTCTGTTACACTGAAGGGTAATGAAAGAATTAAACGGTTCCGAACTAGCCGGTTTTATCAAAGAGCGTCAAGCGAAGGCGGTGCGCGGCTTACGTCAAGCCTATAACTTCCAGCCGAAACTTGCGATTGTAGTAACGGTTGAAAAGCCTGTAATCGAGATTTATATGCGCCTGAAAAAGCGCTATGGTGCCGATATCCTGATTGATGTCGACATCCATAGAGTTGAGCAATCCGAAGCACTGGCCGCTATCAAAAAGCTCAATCAAGATGCTGCCACACATGGCATTATTGTTCAATTACCGCTTGAAGATCCGTCGCAGACTGATGAAATTGTGAATGCGGTTGCGCCTGAAAAAGACGTGGACGCGCTTGGCCAGGAGGCTATGTTTGATCCGGCCACGCCAACCGCAATTTTGTGGCTGCTTGCCGGATACGGCGTTGAGCTACGAGGGCGAAAAATTACCATTGTCGGTAGGGGCAAATTGGTTGGTGAACCGCTTGAGCGGATGCTGCGTGCCTCTCAAATTGATGCAACGGCCTATAATGAGTCTGATACGATTGAGGCCGCGGTAAGTAGCTCAGATATTATTATTACTGCCACAGGTTCACCAGGTGTTATTACCAGCGAGATGATTCCCTTGAATGCCGTTGTGGTGGACGCTGGAGTGGCGGTTGAGGCTGGCAAGGCAGTAGGTGATTTAGCCGAGGATGTGTACGAACGAGATGATCTTAAAATTACTCCCAAAAAAGGTGGCGTTGGCCCACTCACCGTCTGCGCATTATTTGAGAATGTCATTAAAGCCGCCAAGATTTCCGCAGGAATAGATCTTAGAGCTTAGTTCTTGGATGAAGAGTAGAGCTCTGATTTCGGTAATCTCGAGATTACTCCGTGCACATCCTCGGTTAGCTTCATAGCTCTTTGCCAAACAACCGGATCTTTAAACTATGCGTTGCCATACAGTGCTCCTGTAATCGTTAACTGTTTTTCTTCTAAGATCTAAGAATTAAGATCTGCTATCTCAAGAATTAAGCGCAAGCTTAACCCTTTCCGCCACCTGTCGGGGTGTCATCTCGGCTTTGACAATAAATGAATGTACATTCAATCCCTTGAGTGATTTTGGGGCCTCTTCTTCACCCATATTTGTCAGAATAATCACTGTTACGTCCTTGCCCCAAGGTTTTTTACGAAGCTCGGCTAGCATCTCGTCCCCAGTCATCTCGGGCATCATAAGGTCAAGCAGGATTATGTCAGGCTTGAACTCTTCAGCCAGCTCTAGCCCCAGCCGACCGTTATCGGCTGTTTGCACCTCATAACCTTCTGTCTCAAACTTCAATCGATACATCTGGCTAATAGCCATGTCATCTTCTACAATCGCTACTTTTGCGGCGGCCATTACGTTACCCTCTTTTAACTACTGTCTCTATGCTAGTTAAAAACAGCGTATGAATCAATAGCGTCAAGGGTTATAACGTACCGTATTGGTGTAGTATAGCTTTTAGTGAGTGATGCTATTCCCAAAAATATCAATCAACTGGCAGAAAAGAACACCGCTTTTCTAGCGCGGATGAATTTTACCCCGGGCAAAGATGACCCAGCCGAATTATGTAATCCAGCTGAATATCGAAAAACAGGATTATTTGAAGATAACGTAGTGGATACCATTTTTAATGGTGGCTCGCCCGAAGAACAGGGTCATGTTAAATGGGTGGCAAGTAACCTAGCAATGGTACTTGTGAGGCCTGACATGCTTCATATTGCCCCAGCCATTGAAGCGTTTCTTGCAGAGCGATACAACTTAGTTTATACAGAAGATGTTGAAATGGATCCAACGAAGTATTGGAATATATATAAACACGATCTTTACAGGATTGAAACCATGCACACAAGGTTGACGCGAGCTGCAATGTACATTGGTTCAACCTGCCGTCTAGTGGTTTTTAGTACAAACAATTACACGAGGGTATTAGCTAACGATATCTATTCTAAGCTCAAGGGAAACCAGGGTGTATACACCGGAGGCACGCTCAGGGGGGATTTAGTATATAGGGAAGGCTTAAGACTCGGGCTTGATAGACTTGACGAAAAAGACCTAGATCCGCGTGTAGCCGTAGCGACTGACATGTTTGGAGCTTACCGAGCAAGTGCCCTACTGCCTACTGGCCCCCATATAGGGTTGGCTCGGCCACTACTATTTTACACAGGGGTAGGTGTACATATTCCTAATGGTACTGAGGTGCACGGTGACCTCGCGCAGTTTCTTGGCCCGGATGACTTTCTTCAACAAGCTGAAGATATGCCGGAAGTGCGAGACCACTAATATGTCGAGCCAATTCAGATGGCAGTCGTGAGACATCAAGCTCTCCTCGTGCATTAGAAGATACGCCGCTGCTGCTGGCTACATCACATGTCCATGCGCTTTGTAGGGTTTCATCGGGCTTTCCGATATTAATAACGTTTAAAAAATCGCTGCCCCAGCCTGATATCATTGCTGGGCTATATTCAAGTACCACTCTTTGGCAGACCATACGGAGTATTAGCTCTGGGTTACGGGTAAATACATCACCATCAATCACGGTGGTTGGCGCTTCACCCTTTAAGCTAAAGTGTTCCAGCATTGCTTTCCAGCCTGTTTTAGAAAAGTCCTTAGATCTCGGACTGTCTACTAATATTTCAACTACTCGATCCAAGTAAGGGTATATGTCATCCTGCTGAAGTTGACTTGATCCTGGAAATATCTCACTATCGTTAACGAGGCGAGTGAGCAGGGAGCCTATTTGTACTAAAGGGTTACGTATAGTGAAAATGGTATGCGTGGCAATCTCGTTAAGCGCAGTAAAGTCGCCCGCACTTAAATACGAGGCCATATTCTTGACTATAACTAGATGTGGTTCCTGCACCTGCTCTAGCACTGCAAGTATTGATTCAGCCGCAGTGTCAAGGTCTGCATTTTCTCTATTGAACGGTTCGTTTACAAAAATACTTGGGGTTGAAGATTCGTTTAGCGCTCGACAAAATGCAGTCGAAATTGAACGTGGAACCCCCACTACATTTATAAAGCCCGGGCTTTCGTCAATGTACTCACCTAATTCTTCAAAGCCACTCATAAAGATATACTATCAACAATAGCAATCTTATACACAAGCGAGATTGACCGATTTTGTATATGATACAGTTGGGGCATGAGTAAACCAAAGCCATGGAAAAAAATCTCCAGTAAACAAATACTTGACGACCCCCAACTTTCTATAAACGAAGATATTGTAGAGTTGCCAAATGGTAAACGCTCACGTTACGTGCTGCACGCGCATACAGATCTTCATTCCGTGCTCATAATAGCCCAGAACTCGGAGGGTAAGTTTCTTGTACAGAGAGAGTATAGCTACCCACCCAACGAGGTTATGTGGCAATTACCGGGGGGTGCTATGGAACTTGGCGAGACAGTTAAGGACGCGGCTCTTCGGGAGCTTGCAGAAGAGTGCGGCTACAGTTCTAAAAATGTTATTGATCTCGGATACTTTTATGTTCAGAACCGCAAATCAAACCGAAAGCAATATGTAGTCATCTGCTCCGATCTATTCGAACATGTGCTTGAAGGTGATCCGGATGAATTTATAGAGTTGCACTGGCTCACATTAAAAGAAATACACGAAAAGGTCTCAAGAGGAGAAATCGTAAATATTAACTTTTTAGCGGCTTTGTCGCTTATGCACCACAACGGAGTAAAAGCATGAAGGTTCTAGTAGTTTCACCAAAGTTTCACCCGATTATAGGTGGCGGTGAGACATTTGTAATAAATTCAGTCGAACGGCTTATTAAGCTCGGTCACGATGTTCAGGTCGCGGTTGAGCCAAATCAGAATCGAAGAATCTCTGAATACAAATATCCCGTACATGAAGTTAATGGTTTGTGTGATTTACCCTTAGACCCTCTTGCCGCAACGGACGGTTTATTTGTGCTTCTTGAAGATTTCAGGCCGGATATTATTCATGTCCATGGTTACTTTGCGCTCTTGGCAACGTATCTTGCAAATAAAGCTAATATTCCTGTGTTGGCATCGATTCACAGTACCCCTGTCTGGGGCGAAAGAATTGTCGGGGGTATGTCTGGGTTTGAGCAGGAGCGATTATTCGCTGAAAAAATTCTTAAGGCCACACTACCTAAAGCTGTTACTGCGGCAAATGAAGTGTACGCTGTAGCAGCACGCAAGTTAGCTAAAGACGTCGTTCCAGTTATTGAATTCCCGTACCCAATTCTTTCGGAGTTCTATCAACAGCAAGACAAAAATTATTATCGTAAACAATTCCGATTACTAGACAAGGATATATTGTTAATGGTTCCATCAAGAATTATTGAGCGTAAAGGAATTCGTGAGGCAGTTTACGCTCTTAGCAAATTGCCCGAACACTTCTACCTATGCTTGCCTTGTGCAGGGACTCCAAACGATCTACTCTATTGGAACAATATTGAAAGTTCTGAGCAGTTTAAATCTGTATCAGAGCGGATAATTATCCCAAATACTCGTATATTGCCAGAAGAAATGCCCAGTCTATATGCAGCGAGTAATATAATATTAATGCCCTCATATTATGAGGGTGCCCCTGTAGCAACCGTAGAAGCCATGGCTACCAAGACTCCATTTATTGGCGCGGACTCACAAGGTATCAACGGTTTTATTAGACATTTAGAAAACGGTTTACTTGTACCTCAAAAGGATCCAGATGCATTGGCAGAAGCGATCACTTTGGTCGCATCGGATAAAGTATTGGCCAAGAGTATGGCTGAACAGGCAGGTGATGATGTCCTGCATCTTTCTTGGGATCATCAACAACACAATCTTGTTGAGCTATACAAATCTTTATTCAAGTAAAGATTTACGTATCTAAACTGGATAAAACTTTTTCAACGTGTTCAAGTATTTTTTGTGGGGTGGAATTTGCTTTAATAATAAAGTCGCTGATTCCAAGATGCCAGAGCGTACGAGGGGCCTCGTCTTTGCTGATATTAGTGAGAATAATTACTGGGATATTCTCGCCCCAATCAGTACTTCGCAGTTCTCTCAGCATCTCATCACCAGTCATTTTGGGCATCATCAAGTCCAGCAAAATCAAGTCTGGCTGCTCTTTTTCCACCATCGCCAAGCCCTCGACGCCATCGCTAGCCTCAATAACGCTAAAATTAGAAAACTGCAACTTCAGCGCATACATCCGCCGAATAGCCACCTCATCCTCAATAATCGCGATTTTATACATACTTTCTACTTCCTAAATAAAAAAAGAAGCCCCCTCAACGGATGACTTCGCTCTTTATATAAATGTTCTAATCTAAGCTAACTATATACTAACTGGTGCTATACGTACAAGCGAATCCCACCGTCTTTACAAAAACTGTTGACAAATTAAGACAGCTGTAGTATAATTTGACTTAGTTTCGATAATATTTACAAATAGACGTAAGCAAGACTAGTTTAATCAAACTGGTTTTGCCCGTCTTTTTTAATAAGAAAATATATGAATATTACTACGCAAAAATATTGGATTAAGCAAGCAGCAAAGCTGGATGCTTCTGAAACCCCGCTCTTTGTAACCGATCTCGAAATTATTAGAAAGAAGATACACGAGTTTAAGACAGCTCTTCCTCGAGTAAATCTTATGTATGCTATCAAGGCACTTTCTTCAAAGGAAGTAATAGAGGACATTCAAGACCTTGTAGATGGGTTTGACATCGCATCTTTCGGTGAGTTCCAGCACTTACAAAAGATTGTAGGTGATAAAAGGAATCTCGGGAAAAAGATACTCTATAGTAATCCTGTAAAAATACCACGTCACATAGAAGGGGCGTACAAGGCTGGTGTAAGAAGATTCGCATTCGATTCCGCAAGTGAACTACAAAAAATTGCACAGTATGCACCTGGATCAGAGGTATACCTTAGAATAAGAGTTTCCGATAGAGGCAGTTCGTTTCCCCTTTCAAAAAAGTTTGGTGCTGACACTACGCACGCTGTCGCATTGTTTGGAACGGCTAAAGACCTGGGGTTAAATCCAATAGGTCTTACCTTTCATGTTGGGTCCCAGTCTGAAAATCTCATTGTCTGGGAATGGGCACTTGAAAAGTGTGGCGAGGTTATTAGGCGACTGACTGAAAGTGGATTTAGAGTAACGATGATCAATATCGGCGGAGGCTTCCCCGCGAGATATGTAGAAGGAGTTCCTCCAATAAAGAAAGTAGCTAAAGTTATCAATAAAGCATTAGATACACATATTTCTCGTGACGTCGAGGTTTATGCAGAGCCTGGAAGATACGTTGTCGCCGAATCGAGTATCATTCTCAGTACTGTTATAGGGAGAGAGCATAGATCGGGTCAGGAATGGCTCTATCTTGATATGGGCGTTTTCCAAGGTCTCATGGAGTGTCTTGAAATGGATGACTGGAAGTATCCCGTATTTACGGAAACGACTCACAAGAGTTCTGCATTGCCGTATAGCTTTACTCTAACCGGTCCTACCTGTGATGCATACGATACGATAGGGTTTGATATCCCTTTACCCTCAAGCACTACTATTGGTGATAGGGTTATCATCGGAAGTGTTGGCGCCTACTCAGTAGTCTATGGTTCAAACTTTAATGGGTTTGAAATGCCCGAGTATGTATTTATCAATCAAAAGAAGAGGAAGTAGATATGGTAAAAACACCAGAAGATATTCAGGCTACCCCGGATCAGCGGGAAGTAGAAAGTATGGGTCCACAGGTTTTAATAATTGGGCCCGAAAGCCCATTCTGGCCGTTGGCCCAAGAAATCGAGGCAGAGGTTTTTGTTGATGCGGGTTACGTAGAAGATGCACAGGAGCTTGCGGAAGAATATAAACCGTACGACAGTATCTTTTTTACGATGGTTGAGGGTGGTCAAATAAGGGGTGTTCTGAGGATTATTAGACATAGCGACTCGGGTTTTAAGACGCTCGAGGATGCCAAGACGGGAAAATTGAATATTGATAATGAATGGATGCAGCGGTTTACGCATGAAGCTCAAAAGCAAATCTTTGAAGTCGGGACAATAGGCGTCCCCAAAGCCTATCGAACCAAAGATGCAGGAAGAGCATCAATATGGCTATACGGTGCAGTACTCGGGTATAGCAGAAGAGAGGGCCTGCCTCATGCTGTCGCCAGTTTCGATGCTGAATATTTTGAGGGATTCAAGGGTCTGTTTGGTGATGGTCTGCAGCAAATGGGTCCAGTTGTTGATTATATGGGCTCAGATACGGTGCCCGTCTATATGACCGAATCTACCGCTTATGCTAGTATATGTTCTGTAGACCCTACAGAGCGAGCTAAAGCGAACGCTCGATCTAGGTGCTCAGCAGATCATAAATGCCTGATTCAATAGTTCTCATACTAACTACAACTCTCAGTTTCGCTCTAACTGGGGTTGTACTGTTGCGCAATGTGCATGATGGTAGAAATAGAGCGCTTGCCGCGTTTATGTTTAGCCTTATCTCATGGGACGTGCTTAATTTCCTCTCAGATAATTCCGAAAGCCATTATCTTTTATTCACTCGACTCACTTTCTTCTCCATGGCATTTGTAGGTATCAGTATAGTAGCCTTGAGCGCTTACTTTCCTACTAAGAGATGGATTATAACCCATAGAGTATTTATACTTTATGTACTCTTGGCTGTGCTTGTAGGTCTGATATCTTTGACCCCACTGCTTGTTGAAAGTGTTACAAAAGCAGATGCTGGGCTTGAAATAACCGTAGGCAGTTTTTATTATCCGTACCTAGCTTACATTGTTGGATCTATACTATTTGCAGTTAGAAACTTTCGGAAGCAGCATATAATATCTAGCTTCACCGAGAAGAAGCAGATTAGACTTGTTGCAGTCGGATTTGTACTGCTCGCACTTTTTGGCACCATTGCACAATTAATTTTACCGGCGATTAGTAATAGCTGGTCAAGCTCTCGTTATGGACCAATCTTCATCTCATTATTCATTGCTTACTTAACTGTTGCAATAATTCGTCACAAGTTATTTGATATAAGGTTACTCGTTTTTCGAGCAGCAGTCTATTTGCTATCAATAGGTCTAATAGGTGTGATATATACGGCGCTTATTTACCTTATTGGAGTTCAGTTTGCTGGTGTCGGTAATACAGACATGAATCAGAGGTTATTTTTTGTCACCACGACTTTATTGGTGGCGTTAACTTATGCGCCAATAGTGAAGTTCTTCAATAAGTACACTAGCCGATTTTTTTTCAGAGACGCTTACAATACGCAAGAAGTTCTAGACACAGTGAGTAGTATCATTGTGGGTAATATTGATCCACATAAAATACAAAAAGGCGCTCTCAAAACACTAACTGCCGCGCTTCGGCCAACATATGCGGCTTTCATGTTGATTACGACCAATGGAGAAAATCTAAAGAGGGGAGATGTTGCTGGTCAGCAGTGGTCGGTGCATGACGTTGAAAATCTTAAGATGATCCTGAAGAAGTTACCCAAGAAGATCACTATTTATGATGAAATGGATGATAGTACTTCTAGAGTAAAAGCCACGCTAAGGGCAGAGGATATCAGCTTGGTCGCACCTCTTGTTACAAAAGACGAAACAATCGGCTATTTGGTGCTTGGTCCAAGGAGGAGCGGAAATCTTTATAGCGCACAAGATGTGGGGTTGCTTAATATAGCTACGAATGAGCTGGCGGTGGCACTTCAGAATGCGCAGCGGTTTGAGGAGATTCAGGCTTTTAATATTACCTTGCAGGAGAAGATTACTGAGGCAACTCGCGAACTCAAACAGACTAATAAAAAACTGGTTGCGCTTGATGAGGCTAAAGATGAGTTCATTAGCATGGCTTCACATCAGCTCAGAACGCCACTTACTTCAATCAAGGGCTATCTTTCGATGCTCTCCGATGGTGATATGGGCAAAATGAATACGCAGCAAGTCAAAGCTGTACAAGAGGCTTTTGCCAGCTCGCAGCGCATGGTCTTTTTAATCGCTGACTTCTTGAATGTCAGCCGCATTAAAACCGGAAAATTCGTTATTGAACGTAGCAAAATTGATTTGGCTACCATGGTAACCGAAGAATTGGCACAGCTGAGAGAGCTGTTTGAGGCTAAAGATCTCAAGCTTTCTTATGAGCCACCATACGATCTGCCAACCTTCATGCTGGATGATAATAAAATGCGTCAAGTAATGATGAATATGATCGACAATGCCATTTACTATACTCCCGCTGGCGGTTCAGTTACCGTGCAGCTTTATAAAACAGCTGAGGAACTTATTTTTAAAGTGGTTGATACCGGCATCGGCGTTGCAAAAGCCGAACAGCATAAACTGTTCACTAAATTCTTCCGTGCCAGTAACGCTCGAAAAGCTCGACCCGACGGTACCGGTCTTGGTTTGTTTATGGCTCAGAAGATTATCGTAGAGCAAGGTGGAGCAGTTATATTTGAAAGCACCGAAGGCAAAGGTAGCACCTTTGGTTTCCGCTTCCCCTTAAAGAGAATCAAGTCGTAAGCTTGTCAGCGACTAAATTTTTAATTGTAAATACCGATTTATCGCTATACTGGACGTATGATTAAACATGAAGAGCAGCTCGCGCAAGAAGCAGTCCGTTGGATTCGCCGTAACGCGAATAAAAAAGTAGTCATTGAACAGTTTGCTTCGCTGGAGAGATATCAACCAACTCAACATCCTTTAGTCTTTTTTACGGCTGGCTCTCCTGGGGCTGGTAAGACAGAATTCATTAAAGGCTTTCGGGAATCTATCGAACGCTCGCTTAAAATAAAGCTAGCCATACTTGACCCTGATAAAGTACGCGAGTTGCTGCCTAGCTACACTGGTTCTAATTCGTATGTCTTTCAGCGGGCTATCTCAATTGCTGTCGATGATCTGTTTCGTCACGTGCTGAAGCATAAGCAGAGCGCTTTTGTTGACGGTACGCTGTCCGATTATGATCGTGCTAAAAGCAATCTTGAGAAAGCCATTGACCACTATGGGCAAGTCACTATCTTTTATGTCTTCCAACATCCAGCCATAGCTTGGCACTTCACGCAGCTTCGTGAAGTCGTAGAGGGTAGGAATATCAAGAAGAACGATTTTATTGAGAAGTTTCTTGGGGCCAAGGAGGTTGTAGACAAACTAAAGGCTGCGTTTGGCGATAAGCTGGTACTCAACATCATCCTCAAAGACTATAAAGATACCAAAGAAAACAAAGCTGTTGCCAGTGCCATCGAAGATGTTTCCCGTATTGAAGATCACCTTGATTTTAGCTATACTAAAAGTAGTCTCGAAAGGATTCTACACTAATGGCGTTACTAAAGAAGAAACCGACTAATTTCTATGACCTACCCGAGAAGAAGCGCAAGGAGCTCATGCTAAAGGCCGCCAAATCCGCCAACAAACAGCAAAAAGCGCTAGAAACCCATTACCTAAAGCTGCAGACACAGAAATAATAAGTTTATCAGCCCCGATCTCTTCGCAACACAAAATTTTTTCGTAAAGATAGCCTTGTCACAGAGTAAACCCTCATCAGAGAGTACAATGGATGTATGCCAAGTAAAGATTTCCGGTTTGGGATTTCAAGTGATGCGCAAGGAGTCGATTTAAATCAGTTGCTTGTAGCACATCCGGTCAGCACATTCTTTATGCGCTTAGCTGAGGATATTGTCGAGCTTGAGTTAAGGGCCGGAGATATCGTAGTAGTAGATCGCTCTCTTACGCCAAAGCAAAACGATGTAGTCGTGGTAAGTATCGCTGATGCTCTTGAACTGCAAATAATGCGATTTGGGAGGATACACTCAGAAGCGCAACTATGGGGCACTGTCCAGCATTTGATTAGGAAATTAAAGGTATGATTGCACTTGTTGATTGCAACAACTTTTTTGCCAGCTGTGAACGTTTGTTTCGGCCTGATCTTCAAGGTAGGCCAGTGCTGGTGCTCTCTAACAACGACGGCTGTGTTGTAGCTCGAAGTGAAGAGGTGAAGGCGCTTGGTATCTCAATGGGCGTTCCGTACTTTAAAGTTCGTGACATTATTGTAAAAAATAATGTTCAGTGCTTCTCGAGTAATTTCGCGCTGTATAGTGCACTTTCGCAACGCGTCCTCTCGGTATTTTCAGATCACGCTCCACAGATTGAAGTGTACTCAATTGACGAGGCATTTATGGATCTTTCGCAATTCGCTTCGTTGGATTTTACTGAGTGGGGAAATGATCTGAGCGCAAAGGTAGACCGCATTATTGGTCTCCCGGTTTCCATTGGCATAGCTCCAACCAAAACACTTGCTAAAATTGCCAGCAGCTATGCAAAAAAACACCGGCGAACTTGTTTTTTGGATCCAAAAAATGAGGAAGTTTACCAAGATATATTGAGCAAAACACCGGTTGAAGCCATGTGGGGAGTTGGCTGGCGAATGGCACCGAAGTTTCAAAAAGCGGGTATCAGAAATGCCTTGCAGCTTTCGCAGGTCAGTGAGCCGTGGATCCATTCACAAATGGGAATTAACGGAACTAGGCTGCTCAAAGAACTAAATGGTATCGCAATGTACCCATTTGAGGCTGAGAGTGCGCCGCAGAAAACCCTCGTGGCCTCTCGCTCGTTTGGTCATACAATAAAAAATATACACGATCTTGAAAGCGCAGTTGCTTCTTTTGCCTCGCAAGCCGCCTACCGCCTCAGGGCCCACGGTCAAGTTGCCGGAATTTTTGGTGTGTACTTGCGATATAAAACTAAAGATGCTGAGCGTAAAGCGGCTACGGCTGCAACACAGTTTGCGGTGGCCTCAAACGACACCAGTCAACTTGTGCAGACCGCTCTTGAGCTACTCTACCAACTGTACGACGAAGATAATGGTTACATCAAAGCTGGCGTTTTTGCTAACCACCTTACAAGTGCCAACATTTCACAGCTATACTTATTCGACAAGGTATCGGCAGAACACCGCGAGCGCCGCACTTCATTTATGCGTGCTCTTGATGATATAAATCAACGCTTCGGCAGCCAAACCATCCACGTAGGCTCCATTAATCCAACCTTAACCAAGTGGCATGCCCAGAAAAATCGGATGAGTCCCTCCTACCTAACTGATTGGAACCAGCTTCCCCTGGTTTACACCGCAAAATAGCCACTATACAATTCACATCTGTTATGCTATAGTTTTCTAGTCCAAGGTCCCATACTAACGTATCGAACCAATCGTTCGTCAGATGATTTATTCTGCGAGCAGATAAACGCACCTTCCTCACTCATGGTCCCATATACACCAAGGTGTATATTGTGCCCAAATGCTCAGAAGATGATATTATGCAAGCATATATCGCCTTCTTGCGCTTTGGTCCCATCGTCTAGTGGTTAGGACACCAGGTTTTCATCCTGGCAACCGGAGTTCGATTCTCCGTGGGATCACCAATTCCGATTATACTTAGCAGAGGCAAATTGCCTCTGCTTTAGATTGCTTTAACGATGCGTATAATTTATCATTGTATAAATTTATGTTATAATATACAAAATGAGTACTGTTTTTCGCGAAGTATTACTTCCGTCACCAGGTGCTGGAGATGAAACCGTTCCTTTAGTCAGGACGTTTTATGTCTATCACCACACTCTTAATGATTTGCCTTCAGATGAAATACTACTAGAAGGACTCAGTGCATATGACACACTAGTCCTTGAGTCAGTTGAGCCAAGTACTGCATTTAACATTACTGACAACACTTTACTCAACGGAGACCCTTCACAACGATTGCTTGCTGCGTTGGAGTATGATGCGAAACGCAATCCACGTGCCAAGATTATAAGTTTATTAGCACAAACAGGAATGAAATCTGTGGTAGTAGAGCCACCAGCGGATTCAAAGCTTTGGACTTTACGAAGGAAGAGGCTTTTGCAATTAGAGGCTGCAACTAGTAATGTGCTCGAGGACGGTCTAGGTGTAAAATCTTTGAGCGCTTACACAAAAGCTCGTAGGCTTTACATAAAAGACGGAATGGTTCCAAGAGATGAAACTGCCACCGATGGTATTATGAGCTTGCATGAGCAGTCGGCAAGAATACTGTCTTTCTGGGGCTCAGCACACATGAGCATAGCTCTTGCACTTAGTCGTGAAGGTATCGCACAAAAAGTGGAGATACCAGAATACCAAGTGTTAGATATAGAACCTTGTGCTCAAATTGTTGACGAGCTTAGAAGAGGCAGAGATGTTGAAACGGCGAGGTTTATACCCTGGCTAGTAGTAGAGATGGTAAACTCCGCGTTGCTAGAAGGTGTAGAAGTGCAATCGAAAGGCAAAGGAAGAGTAACTCAGATGGGCGGGGAGATCATAGACCGTATCGTAAGTATGCCCCACGAAGAGGCAGACGATTACTTAAAGTTGGCAGATGATGGAGTTAGAAAGAGACGTACCCTCGTCATACCATAATGTTCATAGTGCACTACCCTTCGGATATAAAACTGTCTTAAAATGTGCTTGCGTAAGATGTATGAGCCCGTCAATTATCGAAGCTCTATTCTACGCAGGAATGTACATGTCCTCCGTTACAATACCGTTTAAGTCCACGATAGCCTGTATATCCAAATAGATCTCGTTCCATTTCGACGTAACGCAGCTCACCACGAAATAGCCCAAACAAATGTTTGGGCTATTTCGTGCCTTGATTTCATGGAGTACTGATCTCTGGTTGTCGTAGCCACGAAGTGGATAGCAACCGGATTTCGAAGGCAAGCCGCTCTTGCAGAAGCCTGCTTCAAGAAAGCACGCAGATTATACAAAGCACTCCTCCGTCTAGCTGAACAAGGTAGAGAACTTTTCGAGCGGGTTCTGTGACATAAGTCGGCTATTTCCCGCCCGATCACCGACTATAACACTATAGCTACTTCACAACCTCTTGCCAGAGGCCATATCGCTTACCTCATGATATACTAAATCCCTAATGCAGGTACTGATAGAAAAAGAGCTGGGCGCAATACCGTCTATAACCGAAATGGAGGTGGTAGATATTTTGGTTATCAATAAAATTCCAAAAAAGCATGTTATGTTTCTAAAACCAAATCGTACCAAAGGTGCGCGAACGCCAGATCTGCTTATTGACGGTGAGTACTGGGAGATAAAAAGTATTGAAAAGCTGGGTAAGTATACACTCGATCATGCTGAGCGAGCCGGATTGAAGCAGGCTAATAATCTAGTGATAGATTTACGCAAGCTGGATGAGGTTCTAGAGAGCAAGGCTATCACGAAAATAGAAAAAGATTTCCGTATGACCAAAAGCTGGCGAGGGCTAATTGTGGTGGTACGATTCGGTGGAGAGTGCTTGACATTTACCAAGTAATTTGATAGCATTATATAAGAGGCGTCGCTCTTGCTGGACAGCTTGAGCCGCGTCTCTTTTTGATTATTTTCGATAATTCACCGAGCAAGAATTTCGGCCACTACAGGGCTCCAGGCTTGGTGGATTTCCATATCACTTATGCTTTGCTACACTAGAAGTAAATGAAAAAAGATGAACACAGTCCGGTTTCTTCCTTAAGCGTGATTAAGCGCACTAAGATTTTGGCTACCGTTGGCCCGGCTACTAATAGTTACGAGGCCATTTTAGAGATGGTCCGTGAGGGCGTGAACGGATTCCGTTTAAATTTCAGCCACGGTACGTTTGAGGAGCGCGAGCAGCAGATTAAGTGGATCCGCAAGGCCAGCAAAGAAGTCGGCTCGTATGTGGCAATTGTTCAAGATTTACAAGGTCCTAAAATCCGGCTTGGAGATTTTGATGGTGTAGTGAGTGTGAAGGCTGGGCAAGAATTGCAGCTTGGCTTTAAGCACGAATATAACGGTACAATCCTACCAGTGCAATATGACCTTTCTAAAAAAGTAAAACGGGGTGACAGGCTGTTTATATATGACGGTAAAGTTAAGAGTGTAGTTACCAGCGTGCGCGAACAACTCATTAGTATTAGGATTGAAAACGACGGTATTTTAATGCAGCGCAAAGGCATTAACTTACCTGATACTGATTTCGGTGGTGATATTATCACTAAAAAGGATCGTCAAGATATTGTATTTGGCGCAGAACACGATATCGACTTTGTTGCACTCAGTTTTGTGCAAACAGCCGATGACATTCGCCACCTAAAGAAGTTGCTTAAAAATCTTGGCTCAACGGCCCGAGTAATTACCAAAGTTGAAACTAAATCTGCCGTTGAAAACATCGAAGAAATTGTTCGCGAAAGTGATGCCGTGATGGTTGCTCGCGGTGATTTGGCTATTGAAACAATGCCCGAGAGCGTTCCGGTTATTCAACGTAAAATCGTGGGTCTCTGTTTGCAGCACGAGAAGATCAGCATCGTTGCCACACAGATGTTGGCTAGCATGATGGAGCAGCCTGAGCCGACCCGTGCCGAAGTTTCTGATGTAGCTACGGCCGTCATTGTTGGAGCAGATGCCGTGATGCTCTCCGACGAAACCGCCAACGGACGTTATCCAATAGAAGCCATCGGTATTATGAAACGAATAATTATGTATACGCAGGAAAATAGTACCGTTCGCGCGCAGTTTACCAACATGCATAATTACAGTGTTCCTGAAGCGATCTCTTCCGTCATTATTGATCTTGCAGGAAAAGTACATGCTGTAGCCGTGGTGGCAGAAACCATGACCGGTGCAACGGCTGTTTCAATTAGTTCATGGCGTCCTAATTTGCCGGTCATTGTGGTAACTCCACAAGAAAGAACTGCCCAGCAACTGGCACTTTTGTATGGTGCACAAACTTTTGTTCGTCCAACCGATAAGTATGCCGCCACTAAGCTGACCGACTGGCTGCAATCCCAAAAGATTTTCCAGGCAGGCGACACAATCGTTACGGCCTCAGGCATGTATCCGGGGCTGGTAGGTGGTACTGATACTATAAAAGTTCGCACACTGAAGTAAAATATGAACAAGAGTTATCACTTCCCGAAAAAAACTATCCGGGATATTGCTGTGCATGGCAAGCGAATTTTGGTAAGGGCAGATTTCAACGTGCCACTTACGGAAGATGGTAAGATCGCCAGCGATTATCGTATCACTCAAACATTGCCAACACTTCAATATCTACTCGAACGTGGCTGTAGTGTGGTCGTGATTGCCCATCTTGGTCGACCAGAGGGTCTTGCGAACAAAAAGTACACGCTGGAACCTATTGCAGAGCGTCTTCAGGAGCTTTTACCTACCGTTGAGGTTCAGTTTGAGGCTTCGCTTATTGATGATAAAGCCCGTCAAGCTTGTAAAGCACTTAAGCCTGGCGAGCTGCTGTTATTGGAAAACTTACGGTTTGACCCACGTGAAGAAGCAAATGATTCGGAATTTGCACAGGCAATCAAGATGGTTTCCGGAGCTGCTTATTTTGTCCAAGATGGTTTTGGTGTTGTGCACCGTGCGCATGCAAGTACCGAGGCAATTACACACCTTCTGCCTTCAGTCGCAGGATTGCTGTTAGAAAAAGAGGTGAGTACACTTGAAAAAGCGATGCAGCATCCCCAGCATCCAGTTGTTGCTGTGGTGGGCGGAGCCAAAATATCAGATAAAATCGAGTTTATCGAGAGGCTACTTTCCATAGCAGACAAAGTTCTCATCGGTGGCGCGATGGCAAATACTTTTCTGAAACAGCAGGGCCATCCGATTGGTAGCAGTGTGTATGAAGAGGGTCAAGAAGAAGAAATTGCGACAATATTGCAAAAATCTCAATCTGATCAACTGGTGATGCCGGTGGATGTGGCAGTGAGTACAGAAATTGCGAAAAAATCGCAAAAAACTATATGTAACCTAGATGATGTTAAGTCCGGTGAATATGTTCTTGATCTTGGTCCTAAAACAGTAGAATTATTCCAAAAAGAGGTGGACAAGGCCGCCACTATCATCTGGAATGGCACACTTGGCTATGCTGAGTTACCGCAATTTGCAGAAAGCTCAGCAGCTTTAGCTGATGTAATAAGTCGGCAACACGGCGCCACGAGTATTATTGGCGGCGGTGATACGGCCGATTTTGTATTAGATTGGCAAGCCGCACATCCAAAAGCTGAGTTTACCCACGTCTCAACTGGTGGCGGTGCCAGCTTGGAGCTCATGAGTGGGCTAAAACTTCCCGGTCTTGAAGCGCTCATTTCTTGACCCCCCATCCCTCTTAAGCTAAACTAAACCTAATCACCACATCAACTCCCCATATCAGTAATTTTTCATAATGAACGAGGGGGACCAATGAAACAATCAATCAAACGCTTACTCTGGCTGCCTGGTGGTAGCTCTTTTGCTCATCGTACTTCTCGGTATGCCGTCAAAGCATTTGTCTCCTCGGCTCTATTCCTGCTTGTAATCCTTGTTGTCGGTATCCTTAAGACTCCCGTCGACACACTTCCCGTTCACGCCCAAGACACCGACTTCTCCAACGGCATTACTGTAGATTCTACTCTCGATACTCCAGACTCTAACGTTGGGGATGGCATCTGTAACGATGGCTCAGGCAATTGTACGCTTCGTGCGGCTATCCAGGAAGCCAACTCTAACCCAGACGCCTCTACCATCAACTTCAACATCACTGGAACCCCAGACTTCACCAACAACTCTGAAGACGGCTACACAATAGCTCCAACTTCTTCCCTTCCTAGCATCACCGAACAACTCACCATCAATGGTTACTCTCAACCAGGAGCCCAAGCAAACACAGCTCCAGCCCCGCAACCGCTTAATGGTACTTTGCTTATTGAGTTGGATGGGGGAGGGTTGCCTAATGCTAATAACGGCATACTACACTTTCAAGATGATAGTGATGACAGTATCATCAAGGGCTTGGCTCTGAACGACAATGCTGACAAAGGTGACGGCATACAGCTATTAGCGGATATGATCGCATTAAGATCCAAGGCAACTACATAGGAACAAACCCTATGGGAAGTGCTGCAGAATCTAATACCGTGGGCATAAATACGTTTAACAGTAATCCAGACCGAGCAACCGATGTCCTCGTTGGCGGCCTTAACCCGGAAGACCGTAACCTTATTTCCGGTAACACTTCCACTACCCAGACTACTGCAACCGCCTCTTATCCAGGCCCTGGTTGGATAATCCAAGGCAACTACATTGGCGTAGGTGCTGATGGTCTTACCGGTATAGCTAATAGTGTGATTGACGGTAGTGGTACATTATCTATAGATAATGTACCAGACGTAATTGTTGGCGGCCCCCAACCTACAGCCATTAACGTTATTGGATCCAGTTTGGGCCACGGAATAGCCCCTCACAACTCCGACAACCTTCTCATCGAAAATAACTACATCGGCCTTGGCTATGACGGTACTACTATCCTGGGGAGCGGTAACACAGGTATTGGTACCGGCATAACCTTAACATCCTCACATAACGTAACTATTAAGAACAATCGTGTAGCAGGCTGGGATCAAGGCGGAATGGACATAAATTCCGACAACAGTGATCTGTCAATCGAGAACAACATAATTCATGACAACGAAGCTAACGGCATAGAAATAAGCGCTTCTGAAAATATTCAGGTTGTAGGTAATACTATATACAACAACCAAGACGTCAGTATTAGCGTATTTGGCATGTCTCTTTTTGGTATCGTCACAGACGATGTGTCCATCACTGGCAACAAGGTGGGTCTAGACATAAACGGGACACCGACTCCAAATAACCCCGTAGGCATAAATGTATTTGGCGACCCCACTAACGTCATTATTGGAGGCACTTCTCCAGCAGACGCCAACCATATAGCATCTTCAACTGGCTCCGGAATTACAACAATGGGCTTCGATGTTCCAGCTATGTCTCTCTCAGGTTCACCTCAAAAAGTCTCCATCCTCGGCAACTCCATCTACGACACTTCTCCAGCCTCAGACCCTAGCACTGGCGCTGGCCTCGGTATAGACCTTATGGTTGGCATAGAGACCGATTCAATACCAGATGGCATTCCCAACACCTACACCTCCTCCGGCCCCACCCCTAACGACCCCACCGACTCCGACACCGGCCCCAACAACTACATTAACTTCCCAACCCTAAACTCTGTCACTCAAGATGGTACTACCGCCACCATTAACTTCAACCTTGATGCTGCAGATAGCCCAACTGACCAATACCGAGTAGAGTTCTTCGCTAACGACCAAGCAGACCCTTCCGGTTACGGAGAAGGCCAAACCTTCTTAGGCTTTGCCACCGTTTCCAACGGAATAACCAACAAACCAGCTTCACGCTTCCAAACAACATCAACCTAACCGGTAAATCTATCTCCGCTACGACTACCGCCATAGATAGCACTACTAACTCTGGCTTTGGTTCCACCAGCGAGTTCAGTCAAATACGTTTAGCAAGTGTAGTAACCGAGCCAGGAACGAGCCAGGACGAGGGCTTGGCTGGGACGGGGGAGAACGTTCGAATGATTTTAATATTCGCTATTACTCTATTGACTGTAGGCGTAGTGGCTGTGGCGGGCTTTAGGAAGAAAGCCGGTAGTTCGCGATAGTCTTGTGTTAGAATAAACGTAAGATAAATGGTGGATCTTATGAGTGGGCGACGCAAAATAATCATTGGTAACTGGAAGATGCACTTTACTGTCAAGCAGGCGGTGAGCTTTGCTGGCAAGCTTGCGGCTAAGCAGATCCCAGAAGGTGTAATAGTGGGCATTGCTCCTCATAACTTAGCTCTTTCAGAAATTGCGACAATATTGCAAAAAACAGGTATTAAAATAGCCGCTCAAAATGCTTATTTTCAAGATGAAGGCGCTTTCACTGGAGAGGTTAGCATGCCAATGCTTCGAGGTTTAGCACATTATGTACTCATTGGCCATTCTGAGCGGCGACATGTGTTCCACGAATCAAACGATTTAATAAGAAATAAAGTAGCGGCTGCGGTTCGAAGTGGCATAACGCCAGTGCTCTGTGTTGGCGAAACGCTGGTAGAACGAGAACACTATCATACAAGGCAGGTTATCTCTGACCAAGTTTGTTCTGGTGTAGCAAACCTGACAGCAGAAGAAGTCAAAAAAGTGGTCATTGCTTACGAGCCAGTTTGGGCGCTCAGTAATGGTACTGACTTTGCCAATCACAAAACACCACTACCTGAAGATGTACAAAAAGCCTGCCAGATAATCCGTGCAAATATTGGTGAGCTGTATGGCAAAGAGGTGGCCGAAAAGGTTAAAGTGTTGTATGGGGGCAGTGCAAATAAAGACAACGCACTTAGCTATCTCAGAACTGAAGGGGTGGATGGTCTTCTGCCTGGCGGGGCAAGCCTGAGCGTGGCAACATTTTGGCCGATTGTAGAGGCGGCTAGCCAGGCTGTTCCGATGAAGATTGAGGTTAAGGCGTGAAGCAAACGATAAAAAAGCACAAAGCAAAGCCAGTTGAGAAGGATTTTTCAGCACTAGATAGCGCGGTAGAGGAGTTGGCTCGCCATAATGCAATGCTCCAAAGTGAAATTGATGGGCATCCGCGCCCTCAAATGCCAAAACGAAAAGTGGTGAAACCACTCAAGGCGGGTCGTAGTTTTGACATCGTTCACCCAAATAGCCGGCCACGAAAACTAGCGCCCAAAAAGATTGCTCCAGCACAACCAGATTCCGCAGATATGCCTGCAGAGAAGGAGATTTTGGAAAAAGATACTATACAAGAAGCACCGGTCACCCAGCCATCCCCCGAAAAGATTGTGAAAGTTGCAGAACAACCGATTGTACTGGATGATGATAGCACCAAAGTATCTACTGATGAGGAGGATGATGCCGAGAAGATCACGCTTACTAGTGAGTCCGAAGTGCTACAAGAAATAAAGGATGATGCCGATACTCCAGCAAGCAATGCTGTCGAGCAACCCGATGCGTCTTCAGATAAAGTCGAAGATACGACAAAAGCGAATGAATCAGATGCTTCGGGACAGGTTTATGCCAATAATTTAGTGCAATCAAGCAATCCCACCGGATATAAGCCACGCAAAACTCAACCAGCTTTGGCGGTATTTGATGCAGAGGATTACCACGGCGAGCTTCACGATTGGTCGCACTTGGGGGATCGTCGTGGTCGCCAGTGGTTGTTCCTGGGCGTGCTACTCACTATTTTGCTATTACTCCTAGTTACAACTATATTTCGACCAAGCTTTTTACCTGCCTGGCTGCATATCCCTATATTTTAAATGACAGCCTGAAACTTTAAGCCAACACGAATCTCAAAACTTACGATCTGTTCTGTCATCTTGAGCGCGTCGAAAGATCTGGCTGATCTGCTATGTACTTATTAGATCCTTCGACAAGCTCAGGATGGCAGGGGTGGAGTTTCGAAATTCAGTTTTAGACCAACATGGACGGTTGGGCTGATATCTTCTGGTAATGCACTCAGCGGAAACCACCTAACCTCTAAAATTTCGAGGGGACGATTAATTGCAGGTTCCTTCATCTTCTTTACAGTAGTAGCAAAGAATGAAATGTGGGCAACGGGCCACTTGATGTTTGCGGGCAGCCGTTTCTCGCCAAGAAATTGAAGAGGTTGATGAATTGATACGCCTGTTTCTTCAAGAGTTTCGCGCTTACACGCAGCTTCTGCAGATTCACCCTTTTTGACTCCGCCACCCGGCAGACTCCACTTCTGTGTGCCAATGGCGCTCTTGGTAAGAAGAATATGTTGGTTTGATATGGCAATCACTCGAACTCGCCGTGAATTATGAATGAACAATCCTTTGATTGGGAGACCAAAGGCATTCAGTAGTTTTGCGCAGCGTGCATAGAATAGCTTCATGAAAGCAGTTCCAGCGGGGCAAAACTGGCATTGAGCTTTTTGACACCTTTTCCGTTGAAGGCAATTGTAAGCATCTCTCCATCTGTTTCTACAACAGTGCCGAGGCCAAATAACTGGTGTTTTACTCGAGCCCCTACATCAACGCTCAGCGAGGCCTCCGGAATGTAATCTGGAGTTTCTGAAATTCCAGTCGGCTTAAAGACACTCTCGGTTGAACTTTGAGGCGCACTCTCGGTCTCGCTATCAATATCACTTAAGAATCGAGTAGGGTTGTGTTGGCTTAAACCATAGAGCATTCGGCTGTTGGCATGATACAAAAATAATCCCCTCACGCGCACGAGTCATGCTCACATAGCAAAGCCGGCGCCTTTCTTCCATTTCAGCTGCGTCAAACAGCGCGTGAATGGGGGAATACAGATTCTTCCATGCCGGCCATGAAAACTACTGGGAACTCCAAGCCTTTAGCAGCATGCAGCGTCATGAGTGTAACAGCATCGCTCGCATCGTCGATTGGAATAAGCCCAGAAAGCAGGGCAATCTCCTTTCAAAAATTGGTCGAGCCCAACGCCGTCGGCTCTTTGGCAACTGTAATTAACTCTTTTACGTTTTCAATGCGTTCGCTAGCTTGGAGCGATCCATCATCAAGTATTCCGATAATTAGTTCGGCGGATCACCGCCTCTACGAATTGACTCACACTCAGCGGTAGTCGGTCATCGGCACTTTCTGTATCCACAGAAGGCGCTTGTTTGCGCAGATCATTCAGTAGATTCCCAAGTGCGATAAGTCCGGCAAATGCCTTACCTGTTACCACTGTGCAAAGTTGTGCCTGATTGAGCGCTTTGATCGAGTGATAGCTGATTTGCGCTCGCCCATGCAAAAAACTTTCTAAACTTTTGCGCCAATGCCGCGGGCTGGTACGTTCACAATACGAAAAACTAGTGTGATCCTCAGGCTGATAAATCAAGCGAATATAAGCTAGAATATCTTTAATTTCTTTACGGTCATAAAAACGGTGTTAATGGTATCAATGCGGTATGGAACGCCATAACGCAAAAATTTCCAAGCCACGGGTCTGGGCATTGGTTCGGTAAAGTACTGCAAAATCACGATATGGCCTCAGTCGCATATCAACCTGCGTTTTAATTTTTGTGATAATGCTTTCACCTTCATGGGCTTCGGATTGTACTCTTGAATAATCTGCACAGGTGAGCCGGCTCCGCTTTGGTCCAGAGTTCTTTATCAGAGCGTTGTTCGGCTTAGTGATTACCATATGGGCGGCATCTAGAATATTTTTGGTGCTGCGGTAATTTTCTTCAAGTTTTATTACAGTTGCCTTTGATAATGCGTTCAAAATTTAAAATGTTACGGAAATCAGCACCGCGCCAGCTGTAAATACTTTGCCAGTCATCGCCAACAACACACAAGTTCTCTTGTTGATTAGTAAGCAGTTTAATGAGTTTATACTGCGCGTTGTTGGTATCCTGATACTCGTCAATCATGATATGCGTGAACTGTGTAGACCATTTTTCTCTCAGCTCGGTGTGGTTGGCCAGCAGAGATACCGTTTTGCCAATCAGATCATCAAAATCCAGCGCGCCGGCTTCGCGAAGCGTCCTTTCATATAGCGGGAACACCTGCGCGGCAACTTTTTGAGCGGGTAGCGTTGCTGTAGAGGTGTATTCTTCAGGCGAAATAAGTTCATTTTTAGCCCCGGAGATCATGCCCGAGAGCGTACTTGGCTTGTGCTGTTTTTCATCAATAAAGAGCTGTTTACAGGCCTGTTTGACCGCGCTTTGCCGGTCAGATTCGTCAAAAATGACAAAGTTACGCAGTATACCAATGCTCTCGCCGTCCTGACGTAAGATTCTCACACAAATAGAGTGAAACGTTCCCATGTAGGGCATAAAACTGCGATTTTCATGATTTTCACCCAAAAGCTGGGCCACTCGTTCGCGCATTTCCTTGGCTGCCTTATTTGTAAACGTAACAGCTAAAATGTTATACGGGCTGGCTCCTTGTTGAATAAGGTAGGCGATTCTATGAGTAAGGGTCTTGGTTTTGCCACTACCAGCGCCAGCTAAAATCAAGACTGGTCCATCAAGTTGTTTGACCGCCTGTGTTTGTTTTTCGTTTAAACCCGCCAGTAAATCCATGCTGCAACCAGTATACAGCATCAAACCCTCCCAAAACGATTAACCAAAAACTCTCCCCATAATTAGAAAAAATACTAAAAAGTGTCCAATTGGACGTTTTTTAGTACAAAATACGATATCTTCGAAGGCTGTGCATAAGTATTGAGGTCGGCGAAGGGTGTGCTATACTAAATCTACACGCTGGAGGGTTTACTGAGGTGCTCTCTTCACGAAATCTATGAAGAAACGAATTATTTTTGCAGGATTAATAGTTGCGGCACTGGGGCTTGGCACGGCCTTTTGTTCGCAGCCAGCCGCACATGCCGGAAATACTCGAATAGTCACCATTCATATAGACGGTGAAATGCGTACAGTTGCTTCCGACGGCAAGACTGTTAAAGATGTGCTCGCACAGACCAATGCAGTACTTGGTAATCACGATAAAACCGAACCGTCGTTGCATGATGAGGTCCGCGGCAATGACTTTACTATCAATGTTTACCGTGCACGCCCAATCACTGTGGTCGATGGCGCAAATAATTATACTGTTATGACAGCTGAACGTTCGCCGCGCGGAATCGCCGAAGATGCCGGTTTTGAGACAAAACAAGAAGACGAGTTTAACTTTAAACGTTCCGATGATCCATTTGCTGGTGCTCCTGGCACGCAGATGGTTATTAAAAGAGCCAAAACCATCACTTTTGATTTATATGGCACATCCCAGCCACTCAGTACGAACGAGACAACGGTTGGTGATCTTCTAAAAGAGCGCGGAGTCACGATTGAAAATGGCGACGAAATTAACTTGCCAAAAGCCGCACGCATAGTTGATGGCATGACCATCAGTATTGCTACCGTTCGTAGGGCAGTTGAGACCGTAGAAGAAGACGTACCGTTCTCTGAGGAGCAAATTAAAGATGCACAGCAGCCAACATCGTACCGAAAAGTTCAAACCCCAGGTACTAATGGTAAAAAACTTGTTACCTATGAAACCGTAATCCGGAACAATGGTGAACCGGTAAGAACAGCAGTGAAAGAGGTGGTAACAGAAGAACCGATTAAGCAAGTAGTTGTTGTGGGTGCTCGGACGAACGTTCCCTACACTGGCGGTGGTTCAAAAACAGAGTGGTTAACAGCCGCTGGTATTTCTGAGGCAGATTGGGGGTATGCTGATTACATTATAGGTAAAGAAAGCGGATGGAATCCTAACGCTGTCAACAAATCATCTGGTGCTTGCGGCTTGGCTCAGGCGTATCCGTGCAGCAAGGTGCCTGGCAACCCGCTTAATCCGGTTGATTCGTTGCGTTGGGTAAATGGATACGTAAAACGATACGGCGGCTGGGCTGGCACTTATGAACACTGGCTCAAGTACCACAGTTATTAGCAAATTATATAAAATCATGGTATAGTAAAGTTATGCAGTTATCTGACAACTCTGAATATCGGGCCAGTAAGGATTGGCCGTACGCTATTTCTGCAGGCTGTGTCGTGTATCGATTCAAAGATGACAAGCTGCAAGTACTTCTTTTGAAGCGCGCCGCAGGTGATTTTCCAGAATTGTCTGATAACGATAGAGATACTTTTCATTTGCCAAAAGGTGGCGTAGAACGTCGTGAAACGCTTGAACAAACCGCACTACGAGAGACAGCTGAGGAGGCTGGGGTTGAGGTAGTGGTACGGTGTTATCTTGGATCTTCAATCAATGAATGGGTGAGTCATCAAGGATTTCAGCAGCATAAGACAGTCCATTATTTTGCAGGTGAGTGGCAAAAAGACCTGCCAAGCATGGACCAAGAACACTCTGCCAAGCTCTGGCTGCCCTACGGTGAGGCGCTACATGTATTACAGAAACAGCAGAATCCCAAGCGTGAGGAGCGGTTTTTGCAAAACTTACAAAAATACCTGGAAAGATATGCTTGAATTTGGGGACTTTCCCATATACTGGCTGCCGGAGAGCGAAGAAGACAGCCCGGTTCTAGAGTTATTTAGTGATCCTGAAGGCCTAGAATATATCTATGCGAGGCCCAACTCTTATGTCAATTCTCATTATGCTATGGCGCGTATTGAACGCGCAGACAGTGTCTTGGTACTAAGCGATCTGCAGGGTGCTGGGTGGAGTGATGACGAGACGCTCGATAGTTTTTTGAATGGTGCCATAGTTTATCGTAGGGCCGAAGATACATTAAAGAATCTATCATTCATAGAAGTTCATACACATGAATGGGCTGTTCGAATGGGGCTGTTTGAGAGAGGGTTCACCCAGAGTTCCCAGAACGTGATGCGGCTTGATTTGAATCATCTACGATCTAGGCTAGGGGCGTGCGATGCCAGCTCCTAAAAAATCGCTTGGGCAGCACTGGCTGTTTGACGAGGCAAGTCTAGATGCCATGCTTGTGGCTGGCGAGGTTACTACCGAAAACACAGTCTTAGAGGTTGGCCCGGGTCTAGGCACCCTCACGGCCAAACTCTGTCAAAACGCCAAAGAGGTCATTGCAGTAGAACTCGACGATACATTGGCTACTGAGCTAAAGGGTAATACACTTCGTCATCTTGAGCGAAGCAAAGCGCAGCCGAAAGATCTAGTCTCAAACACAGATCAGATCCTTCGGCAGGCTCAGGATGACATCACCAATCTCACAGTAGTAAACCAGAGTATTCTTGAATTCGATCTTTCAACATTACCCAAAAACTATAAAGTCATCGCTAACATCCCGTACTACCTAACTTCAAACCTGATTCGCCGCCTGCTAGAAAGCGCTAACCCCCCAAGGGTTATGGCGCTTTTAGTACAAAAAGAAGTGGCCGAGCGTATTGCTGCTAAGCCTGGGCAAATGAGCATTCTAACTGTTGCCACCCAGTTTTGTGCCGAAGTTGAGCTAAAAGAACTTGTCCCGGCTGAACTATTTACACCGCCGCCAAAAGTTGATAGCCAAATCATCCAAATAAAACGGCGTGAAACACAGCTTTTCCCGGATGTCGATACCAAAAAGTTCTTTCATCTGGTGCGAGCCGGCTTTTCTGAAAAACGCAAAAAACTCCGTTCATCCCTAAGTGGTGGCCTGAACATTTCAAAGGTTGAAGCCGACCAGCTTTTACAAAAAGCCAGCATCTCCCTAAATACTCGTGCGCAAGAACTGAGTCTCAGAGATTGGCACAACCTCTATAAGAACATATAGGTCGGTAGAGCTAGTACGGAAATTGACACCAAATTGAAGAAGAACAGAAGCGATGGAAAGACTTATTGTATGTCGAGTTGAAGCGGCTTAAGAGTGGATATATACCCGAAGGATGATGCACTTTAATATATTTAATCTAGCTGATGCTAAACTAGCTCACCAACGAGGTTAGTCTCCATTGCATCATAAAGTCGACGCAGATCGTTACTTGCAAAGACAACACCGAGACCGTCGATCGCTACTTCTGAGGGCTCAACTTTTTCTGCATGTATTAGGAAGTTAATCTTAGCTGCTAATGCATCCGGAGAAGTATTAATTGTCGGCAGACGTCGCTTGATAAAGGGCAGAACTTCAGTAATTCGTGCACCTGCAGCATAAGTACCTGCAGCAACGGTTGAGTCGGCAAATGGTGCCTCTAGAATCACGGCTTTCCCGTGATTTCCTGCAGCTAAAGCTACTTCGACTAAACGATCATCCGCAGTAGCTGAACCTAGTTGTGTGAGTACTGTTGCGGTTCTACCGACCATAAACTCTGCCAACCCTCTTGGAGATAGATCAGTAAGTCTAGCCGGTATAATATCTGCGGCATGTGTTACGACAGTGAATGGGCGATAAGGTATTTTATCATCTACACTACGGGCGTGTTCAGCAAACTCTAGACTTCCTGTATTTTTACCTGTACCGAAATCTAGCAGAGCTGGTGCTAATCGATCAAGTGTGCCGTTCGCAGCCGCCTTACCCCATTCCGTTGCATCAAAGTCCTGGTTAGGTTGGTTCCATGGTCCAAAGGCATTAGTAGTTTTATCACCCATTTTTGTTGCCCAGGTGCCCCTGCTAATGCGAAGCCCACAAGAAACCATCACTTCTGCGATCCTTTTATTTGGGTTAGCAGCCAATTTAGCAGTTGTTATAGATCGTTCCATTTGATCTTTTGCATCTGTTCCAGTCTGTCTTGCAGGATATTGTGAGCCCGTAAAAATTACACTTTTTGGAAAACCTTGTAACATGAAGGAGAGGTAAGATGCACCTCTAGTCATAGTATCCGTACCGTGTGTGACTATTATTCCATCATACAAATCACCTGCTTCTTCCTCGATAGATACTATACTTTCAGCTAAAAATCTCCAGTGATCAACAGTCATTTGAGATGAATCAAGATTCATCAAGTCTATTAACTCAAGGTTGACACTCTCATCTTTAGGAAGATTAAGTGCCTTGAAACTTTCTTCCAACGACCCCTCCGGTGCATATCCATGGTCTGTCTCAGCAGACTGAAAAGTACCACCAGTACCAAGTATGATCAGATTGAGTTTTCCAGATTCTTTTGCAGCACGTAAGCGTTCACGAAGCCCACTCAATCGTTTTAAAAATTGAGGTTGCGAGTCAATCATTAAATCTTCATATCCAGGGACGGGAGTATTATCGCTACGCTCTATCGCTTCAGCGAAACTAACTAAACTAAAGTCTGGTGTTTGCTCTGATTGTAAACTCATAATGTAAAGATTTTATCATAATTATAATTTATTGTCAATATATTATTCCAAAAATGTACTGATGACGTAACATTACACGTTTTGCGAACATAAATTGAAAAAACTTGACGCTTATGGTATAATGAAAATATAGAGTAGCTTGCTCTATCATAAAGCGGGGATGACATAGCTTTAGACGAAGAGACCTTAACAATCTGTACCAGCGTGTTGACTTACGAACATAATTCGTTTTTTAATTGCAAACTTTGTTGCATCAGTACGTTCAGCATTCAACGGTGCTGTATCTAGCCTTGCTGCTATGATTCAGTCTCCTGTTGCTGTACGTGCGACAGCTGCCTAATTTTAGCGTAGCCATCGATCTCTTGACGTCAGATAGAGTCAGATCGGTGTCATATTTATCTGGCTTGGTTGGCTGCGGTTTATCAGCGTAGCTTTCGACATTTCACTGATTACGGTTTATTGGTTTTTTGTTTGTTCTTACATCCAATAATTCGTTAAATCTAGAATAAACTACACACGTAGAAGGACAGATGTTACTTTTCGGACGCGGGTGCAATACCCGCCATCTCCACCACACTTCGCGCAAGGCTTCGTGTGGCAGGCCATATCATGAGCACTTCGAAGAGTGCTTTTTGTTTTGCTTGTGCTTGCATAACATAGGGCTGAAGAGTTTAATTATCTCTATAAAAGGAAATATGATGACAACGGATACACTTACAAAAGATTTATCTCAAGACTCTCACTATGATGCGTTTGATCACACACTCCGTCCATTTGCAGTAGAACAAGGATATGAAGAATGGGGAGACTGGGCGGGTCACATAGTCTCCGTTTTTCATGAAAAACTTCATGATTTAGAAGGCGAAAGTAACTTAACCCACGAAGAGGTGCTTGATGTAGGGCAATATTCTTTCGAGGTTGTTCGATCGGCTTGTGAGCTCGGTTACTTTAGTCGAGCTATACATCAAGAAGTAGAAGTGGATAGCCGCTTTGGCGCATTCTTAACGCAAACAATCTTAGGTGAAGATTATGAAGATCTAGAGGCAAGATCTAACTTTACTTTATCTCTACTAAAGAACGGACCAGAAAATTTACGCAAACTCCGTCGTGCGCCATTAAGAGACCGTGTTCGTGCATCACTCCATTTTATACAGAGCGTGACTCCAGGATTTGAATCTGATGAACAAATCATGGATCTAGTAATATCTCCCGACTCTTCTGAGTGGAAACAAGCTCGAGAAGACAGGGTCAAAGCATTGTATGAGCAATTAAAATATCTACCTGCGTTAGCAAAACAAGCATATTTATGGGGTAGAACTGGTTCAAGGGCATTCTTGCACGCTGATATTGATGATCCGTCCACTATTGCACATCACGATGGGCTGGTGACTACTGATACGGATTTAGAGCAGTTAAAAATAGAAGCGGCAATGGAAGCTTTTGACGATACGGAGAATGTTCCGACTTATAGTACGCTAGGACGAATTGTCATAAGACATAAAGGTCGGAAGATCGCTCGACAATATGGACTACGTCGAAATGATTATGATTTAGAGTGGGTAAGATATCACAGTCAGGTTCAGATTAATCGAGCCCAGGAAGAAGACAGATTACGCACTGAGTTTCGTAGTAGCCCACCAGTATTAGACTACTAGTAATAAATTTCCTCTTTCAATAACAGGGATTATCCTTGCCGCTTGTTGGCATTGACTTTTTAATATGCTCGTGCTATAATGGATGTATTGTTCTAAATAAGAATCTAGGTTTGTTTGGTTTAATTCCTTGATTCACTAGCAACAATCAAGGTAAAAAATTAACAAGCAAAGGATTCTATTTTTATGCCTTATAATTCACGTTCGTACGGCGGAAACCGTCGCAAACAATATGGCGGCAATCGAAACCGATTCAACAACCGTAACAACAAAACACGCAATATGGTAAAGGGGCGTGGTCAATATATCGATCCAGCCAAGTTTGTGCGCATGGCAACACCGGTAGAGATTGAGGAATATGTGCCAACTCACCTGTTTGCCGATTTTGCGGTTGACCAGCTTATAAAAGATAATCTGGTGCAAAAAGGCTATCAAGTGCCTTCACCAATTCAAGATCAAACCATTCCGATTGGCCTTGAAGGCAAAGATGTAATTGGTATAGCCAACACCGGTACGGGTAAAACTGCTGCCTTTTCGCTCCCAGTTCTCGATCGCCTGATGCATGATCCGCACGCCAAGGCGCTCATTATTGCGCCAACACGCGAACTGGCGCAACAGATTGAAGATGAAATGCGCTCCATTGCCAAGGGTAGTGGGCTTTTCGGCGTACTACTCATTGGCGGTACTCCAATGGGTCCACAGCTCCGTGATCTTAAAATGAAGCCACGAATTGTGATAGGTACGCCAGGTCGTATTAAGGATCACCTGGAACGGGGCAGTCTTATCTTAGATCGCTTCAATCTTGTTGTACTCGATGAAGTAGATCGCATGCTTGATATGGGCTTTTTGCCAGATATGCAGTTTATTCTTGATAGTGTTGCACAAGATCGTCAATCATTCTTCTTTTCGGCAACGATGGACAGGACAGTTGATGGGCTTATTCAGAAGTTCTCCGACAACCCCATAACGGTTTCTGTAAAAACAGGTGATACCAGTGATAATGTGCACCAAAATGTGGTTCATTACACCTCAAGAGAGGATAAAATTGAAAAACTGCACGATGCCTTAATTCAAGACCACGTTAAAAAGGTGATTATTTTTGATGAGACTCAGCGAAGTGTAGAGCGTTTGAATACCGAACTTGCAAGCCGTGGTTTTGCAACAGATGCCATTCATGGCGGCAAAACGCAGGGTCAGCGGCAGCGGGCACTCAAAAAGTTTAAAGAAACCGACATAGATATATTAGTGGCTACCGATGTGGCTGCTCGTGGGATCGATGTAAAAGATATCACTCACGTAATTAATTACGGCCTTCCGCAAACCTACGAAGATTACACACACCGAATCGGGCGCGCTGGCCGTGCTGGCAAAACTGGCTACGCACTCACGTTCATCACAAAGTAATTCGCACTTTCTTAATCTGTTTGAGGACTGTCCTCAAACAGATGGGCAAAATGTGATTTATGAATTTACTAGATCTGATTTAATATCTTGAAGATCAGATCTTTTCTGTTGGTAAGATTTTAAAAATTCAAGGTAGTCTTGCTCAGACTTGAATAAATTGAGAATGGGCTCGGTCACAATCCATTCAGGAGTAGCGAGATCGCAGTAATACTTCAAACTCGAGTACTTATACCTGCGCCAGTAGCGGGGGTTCATGTGGATGTAGCGACTAATGTGATCAAGGTATGTTGCTGAGTCGATGTGACTTGCCTTGTATCTACTCTCAAACAAGGAGCCTGTGCGTTGATATTTATGGTTAAAGTATCTGCTATAGCTTGTCATGATCGCCCGCATAAAAGCAGACATAGCACCAGCCTCGTGTTGGTAGATGAGTATGTGAAAATGGTTTCCCATAAGACAGTATGCGAGTAGCTGGATGTCTCCGTGATAATGCGGATACGTTTGCCCAACCTTATTTTTAGCTGGCTTCACCGAAAGATAGCGCTTAAATAAGCTGATAAAAAATAGCCGGTCAGAAACATCAAGAAAGATAGCTTGCCTGTTTCCTCCACGAGCGTAAATATGGTAGTAAGCTTCGGCGACGTCATGTTTAAGGATATTCCTGGACGGCATAATTTTATAATATCACAAAAACATTATCTGTTTGAGGACAGTCCTCAAACAGATTAAGAAAATGTGATTTGACTTGATTATGGTTACGATTTAGCGTGGAGGGGTGATACGACGAACAAAAAATACCATCAAAGCGCATGTTAAACGCAATCCGCATGTATTGCAACTGGCGACAAAAATTAAAAAACCCGCTCAAGCGCTTACGGCTGAAGATGTTGCCGAGGCACGTCATTATATCCAGCAGTTCTGGGTTAATTTAGAGCGATATCATCCGCACGATGAAGAGAGCTTAATTGGCTTGCCGAATGCCTATTTGGTGCCAGCACACGATCCTACGAGCACATTCAACTTTGACGAAATGTATTACTGGGATAGCTACTTTATGGTGCAGGGCATGCTAAAAAATCCAGATAAAAAAGAGCTGGTATTGGGTATTTTAGAAAATCTATTTACACTGTTTGGTCGTTTCAAAGTGATACCAAATGCCTCAAGAACCTATCTGATGGGCCGTTCGCAGCCACCACTTTTAACAAGCTTTATATTTGATGTGTACGAGGCGTACGGCCTTGATAAACGCTGGCTGGCACAGGCAATCGGCTATGCTAAACAAGAGTATGAAACCGTCTGGATGGGCCAAGCCAAGCCATTTGATCATCAGGTATATCAAGGCCTTTCGCGCTACTACGATATTAATGTGTTGCACGATCTAGCCGAAGCTGAAAGCGGCTGGGACATGACAAATCGTTTCAATCGCCATTGTCTCGATTACCTGCCGGTTGATTTAAATGCGCTTCTTTATAAGTACGAGCGAGATTTTGCGAGAGCAGCCCATATCTTAGAGAATCTAGATGAGCAAGTATCTTGGGAGAAAATAGCCAAACAGCGCCACCAGAACATGCAAAATCTGATGTGGAGCAGTACAAAAGGCCTATATTACGATTTCAACTATAAAAAAGAACGCAAAGGGCAAGTCGCATCACTGGCAAGTTACGTGCCGTTGTGGGCAGAGCTAGTAGATCAGAAAACAGCCAATCAGTTAGCAAAAAATCTGCGCCGTTTTGATGCCGATGGCGGCTTAGTTACCACCGATGGCCAGATGCTTAAAAGTGCTTTACCCCAAAAAATGCCACTGCAATGGGCCTATCCAAATGGTTGGGCACCTGTTCATTTTTTTGTAGTGCAAGGTTTGGAGAAATATGGATACCACGAAGAGGCAAAACGGATTGCACTCAAGTGGCTCAAAACATGCAATGATTGGTTTACTAAGCATGGTGTATTCTTGGAAAAATATAATATGATTCAGCCCACAAAGCATCCAGTAGAAGGCGTATATCCAAGCCAGACCGGTTTTGGCTGGACAAACGCAATTTTTGAACGCCTCTGCCAAGATTATCTTGATTAATGAAAACGCTCGACAGTTGCATATAAAGCCTTAATACTACATCGGAGAAGGTTGTTGGCTGCTGATATACTAGCTGCATGGTAGTGGAAGACCAGCCAGCTTGCTTTGGCGACCGAGTTATTGGATTCGTTTCATCAATTGATGAGGGTCAAATGTCGCTTGGCTGGGACGACCCGGTAGAGGAAGTGTTGGCCAACAGAAGTTGCTTTTTGGGCGAGTGTGGTCTCACTATTGATCAGGCAACAATAGTACAAGTAAGATACACCCCAAGCTCTCGATACGATGTTATAAAAGAGGTGAGTGCTAAAGACTGCGGAGTTGGTATGCGCAGAGCCGATGGTCCTATTGCCGGCTGTCTTATTGCCGGCGTTCCAGGCGTTGCATTATTTCTACCTGTTGCCGATTGCATTCCTGCAATCTTGTATGACCCGAAAAATCACGTTCTTGCTCTCGCGCATTTGGGGCGGCATAATTCCATCGCCAACCTCACTACGAAAGTAGTAAAACATCTACAGAGTTCATTTAAGAGCAATCCCGCTGATCTTCTTGTGTGGCTTGGGCCAAGCATTAGCCCAGAAAACTATGCACTTGAGCGTGTTGATTTTGCGAAAAATGATGAAAATTGGAAGCCTTACACCCAGAAGGTTGATAACGGTTTTTTGGTAGATCTGCGTGGCTACGCCCAGAACTCTTTCTTAAAAGCAGGTGTAAAGAAGAGTGGCATATTCCATTCAGGCAACAACACCGCCACTCATCCAAAGTACTGGTCGCATTATACAGAGGTAACCGTTCGCGGCCGCAAGCCTCCGCCTCGGTTCGCCGCTTTGTGCGCCTTAAAATAGCGACCGTCATATCTTCTTCATACTAAAAAGTGTCCAATTGGACAAAAAATAGTATAACTTAAAAATATAACAGATGTGGTATAGTAGGTTTATGTTTTATTCTGTGCAGAATGCAGCTTTTCGTGTCATGATGCCCCTTAGGGCTGTTATTTCTTTTTGCTAACTTTCTATCAACTTAAAATCGGGAATACTAATCATGACAAAACAGACTTTTTACGTTACTACCTCAATTCCGTACGCCAGCGGTAACCCGCATATTGGCAACGCCATAGACCCACTATATGGTGACGTGATAGCGCGGTACTATCGACAGCAAGGCTACGACGTGGCATATAGCGCCGGTTCTGACGAACACGGTTCAAAGATTTATGAAAAAGCACTAGAAGCAGGTATTAAACCAGAAGAATTTATTGAAAAAATAGTGCCAGAGATTGAAAGTGGCCACAAACGTATTAATTCTCAGTACACACATTTTGCACGCACCAATAGCAAGCAGCACATGAGTATTGCCGCTAAGCTCTGGAAGCAGATGGGTGATGACATCTACAAGTCAAAATACACTGGCTGGTACTGTGTTGGGTGCGAAGAGTATAAAACCGAAACCGAAGTGAAAGAAAATAAGGGTATATGCCCGCTGCACGATAAAAAATACGAAAAACTTGAGGAAGAAAACTACTTCTTTAAACTCAGCAAATATCAGGAGCAATTGATTACACTCATCGAATCCGGTGAGTTCGAGGTTATGCCGGCTAATCGCAAAACCGAGATCCTGAACGTCATTAAAGATGGACTGACAGATATCAGCGTCTCGCGCCCGAAAAAGAAGTTACCGTGGGGCATTCCGGTGCCGGGCGATACTACGCAGGTAATGTACGTGTGGTTCGAGGCACTCATGAACTATATTACGCTGCTCGATTACCCAAATGGCGATGACTTCAAAAAATATTGGCCAACCAACCTCCAGATTGTTGGTAAAGACAACCTCCGCTTTCACGCAGCAATTTATCCAGCCATGCTACTGAGCGCAAAGCTTCCGGTTCTGAAGCGACTGTTGGTGCATGGGCATCTTTCGGTTGGCGGCAAAAAAATGAGTAAAACTATCGGTAACGTCGTGAGTACTGAAGATATCGTTCAAAAATACGGCACTGATGCCTTCCGATATTACTTTTTGCGTCACGTTTCAAGTTATGATGACGGCGATTTCACCTGGGAGCGGTTTGATGCAGTCTACCATGGTGAACTGGCAAATGAGCTAGGAAACGCTGTGCAGCGCGTGGCAAGCATGATTAACCGTTATCAACAGGGTGTGATTGGCGAACATCTTGCACCAGAACATGACATTCAGCCCTATACACTGGCGATTGAAAACCAGCAGTTTGATAAGGCCCTAGAGTGGGTATGGGGCTTGGTTCGCGGTGTTAATCTGTTCTTAGAGCAGGAAAAACCATGGCAGCTTGCCAAAGAGGCAGACAAAACACACCTAAGCGAAGTTCTTAGCGCATGCGTGGGCGATCTCCTGCAAATAGCCGAGCTACTCGTACCGTTCCTGCCAACCACCGCCGAGACCATTCAACAAATATTCAACGAGGGCCACGTCCATAACTACTCCGGCGTTTTATTCCCTCGTATCGAAGAAATCTAGCCATCACTCTTACTAATTATGCTTGCTTGTCACGAGCTTAGGAGCTATTATCTGTGTGAACCTATAAGATGAGGAGATTATTACATGGCTTCGAGATTTGAACAGGGAAGATATCCTGGTCGAGTTGCTAGAACAGCATTGTTTGGAGTGGCGCTTGTAGTGAGTGGATGTGGTGGCGGGAGCGGCGAGGTCCACGCCTCCGATGATGTAACTACCGAGGGCGCGTTTATAATTCCGACCGCGGCACAGGTTGCGGCAAAAGAGGGTGGTTCGGTGAGTCAGTTTCCGGTTCCGGCTGATGGAGCTCCGGGTATTGAACGTTTTTGTGGTGAGATAGGCGCCGTTGTAACAGGTATGGGCACAACATCTGAAGGAGAATGGGTGGATTGCATAGTAAGCGATATGGAGTTGAGTATGGATCCTGACAGCACTAGCAAGCTCTTCCTTGAAGCAGTTTGTAGAATTGCTGGCGGTACGGTCATTGAGGTTGCTATGAGACCTAATCAATCCCAGACAATAGCCGCTTGTCATACTGGGCAAGCAGCTCTCGACGAAAACTAGGCTATATCCTGAAGATCATTTACCAGTAGTAGACCAGTGCCAAGGTTCGAGCGCATGATTTTTGAGGTGATACCTGGATGCGTTATTTTGAAGCCAAGGGTAACAAGGTGAATTTTCAAAGAACGCATAGCCACTGCAGGCGAAATCTATCGCTAAACCTTCGTTGTGAAGGCTTTTACCTGCGGGCTCGGTTGGCGGAGTGCAGAGATTGCTCGGTTTCTGGTATAAGTTGTAGTCGCCAAGGCCACAGTTGGCACCCCTAAGCTGCAGTTGGTACTCGCATGAGCGATATGCAACAGTAATTGCCATTGGCACGGCTTGAGATTGAGCCTCTGTAATGAGTGCTTCGACAAACGGCGCTAATTTAGTATGAACTTGATTGCCGGCGACAGCGGCTAAATGTGAGCTTCCCCAGGCGGCATCATGGCATGAAATCAGTGTTTGGTCTGGTGCTGGCGGCAGCGTCTTCACATACGAAACAGCGGCTTGCGTTTGAGTAAATAACGCACCCGAAACTACTATTAATTGTGCCACCCATCCTGTCATGCTTCTTAGTATATAGTGCGGAGTATGCAGTTGATAGTCCATAGACTGCAGCTTGTTGTGCTATGCGGGGGCAAAGCTACCCTTGCCAGTTGCATTAGCAGGGGTCTTCACGCACACTAAAAGCATGCAGTTTGTTGATACACATTGCCATATTCATGATCCGGAGTTTTTTACCGCTATGCAGGCCGAAGAAGCGCTGGAACAGGCAGTTAAGGCTGGGGTAACTCGTATGATCTGTGTGGGTACGAGCCTGGAAGATAGCAGGCGAGCGGTGGCATTTGCTGAGGCGCATCCAGAGAATTGCTGGGCAAGTATCGGCATTCATCCTCATGAAGGTTCAAAGTTAACGCCGAATGAAATCACGCGCCATCTTGAAGAACTCTCAATACTGGCTGAGCACCCAAGTGTAATTGCGGTGGGCGAGTGCGGTTTGGATTTTTACTATAACGATAAAAATGATCATTTGACGGCTCAAGAGGTGCTTTTAAAGGGTCAGAGTGAAATAGCTCTCAATTATACACTAACGATTACATTTCATGTTAGAGAGGCGTTTGACGAGTTCTGGAGGATATTTGAAGGCTACAAGGGCGTAAAAGGGGTGTTGCATAGTTTTACTGACAGATCAGCCCATCTGGAGCGTGCATTACAGCATCAATTGCTTGTTGGCATCAACGGTATTGCGACTTTTACAACGCATAATTGGCAGCGTGATCTGTTCAAAGCAGTAAAATTAGATAATTTTGTACTAGAAACTGATTCTCCCTTCTTGACACCAAAGCCGATCCGTGGTACTATGAATGCGCCGGAAAATGTGATATATATCACAAAGTTCCTGGCAGACTTAAGGAGTGAGAGCGAAGAAGTTATCGCAAAAGCAACAACAGCTAATGCGACGAAACTATTCAATCTTGTGTGAGAGCGGAATATGAGTGAAACTCAACTAAACCCAGAAGAACAGCGACAGGCTCGACAAGAGGTCGAAGCTGCTTCTGGAGTGGTCGGAGTAGCAGGTGCGGAAAGACCTGAGATCACTGCGTCTAGCACTGATAATTTTCAGGCAGATCCCTTGCCAAGCCTTTTGCAGGATACACCTCCAGTCAAGCAGCCCGACCTTATGCCTACAGTGCCAGAGGTTGACGGCAGCGAACCGACTGTCGTGAGTTTGCTCGCCCGCAGAATGCACAAAAATCTTGCGGAGTATCGTAGTAATGCTGCGTAAGGCGCTACAGATCATTATGGGCGCTCCACAGCCTATGGTTTCATCGGCACAGATGAGTTCACATAAACGTGAGGCTCGCAGGAAAGAGTTGATCAGACAAGAGGGTGCCATTGGCGCTACCTTGTTTGGCAAAATTCCTGAGGGACATCAGCGTGAATTCTTCTGTCTTGATGAATATACCTGGATCTGGCACGAGAGTTGGATTGATGAGGCAACGAAAGCCACTAAGACTATGCACGTACGCTACGAATTTCAACCACGTGGCGTGCTGAAAATTGTTGACGGTACCGCAAGCGGCTTTGTAAATGGTGACGAGCTGAAATACCTTTTACAATCAATGACAACCTACTACAAGCGAGTAAGCAAAGAGGTTTACGGAGTCACCCCTGCCCCAATCCAACTAACCTAACTTGCTGGAGGACGGACCCGCAGCAGTGGGACATTGCGGTAAGGGTGATGTTCGCCATTAGCGAGAAACTGTGTATTCGTCGCGATTCATGACATATTTGATATACTACAACAGATGAAACAAGCAATATATCTTGACTACGCTGCGGCGACATCACTCGACCCACGTGCGTTTAAGGCGATGGAGCCCTATTTAAGTGCTGAGTTTTACAACCCATCGGCGGTGTATCAGGCTGCTCGCAAAGTGCGTACGGTGGTTGAAGCCGCCCGGGGCCAAGTTGCGAGCGTTCTGGGTGTAAAAGATCAAGAGATTATATTTACAGCAGGTGGTACGGAGGCAAATAATATTGCCATACATGGAGTGATGAGTCAGTTCCCAGATGGGAACATGGTGGTATCGAGTATTGAGCACGAATCTGTGCTGGAGCCAGCCGATAATTATGAGCGAAGGCTGGCGCCGGTGACCGAAAAGGGTGTGGTCGATCTTGCTGCGCTCGAGCAATTAATAGATGAGAGAACGGTTTTGGTGAGTATTATGTACGCCAACAACGAGATCGGGACGGTGCAGCCGCTGAAACAGATAGCCGCAATTATTCAAAAAAAACGTGCTCAACGCTCCATTGACGATGGCAGACTGTTTACTGGGGACTATCCACTATTGTTCCATACTGATGCGTGTCAAGCTGCGAACTATCTTGACCTTTCCGTTACGCGCATTGGAGTGGATATGATGACGTTGAATGGGGGAAAGATTTACGCTATGAAACAAAGCGGTTGTCTTTTTTTCAGCAAAGATATTGAATTGGGAAGCCTCACACAAGGAGGGGGGCAGGAGCGAAGCTTGAGAAGTGGCACGGAAAACGTCGCTTCTTTAGTAGCTTTTGCGACAATGTTGCAAAATGTTCAAAAGGAACGTAAGGATGAACAGCAGCGACTACAACAGATGCGCAATGATATTTTTGCGACATTATCGCAAAACATACCAGAGATTTTGCTTAATGGTGATATAAAACATCGTCTTCCAAACAATCTTAATATTCTGGCGCCGGGTGCCGATGGCGAACGACTTCTGATGGAACTTGATGAACTTGGTCTACAAGTTGCGACCGGAAGTGCTTGCACGGCAAGTAACGACGAGCCAAGCCATGTATTGTTGGCATTAGGCCTGAGCCGATCAGAAGCTGCGGCAAGTATTAGAATGACACTTGGGCGAGGGGTCGAGCAGTCTGATGTGCCAGAAATCATCTCACGCCTGACTACCGGTATTCAAAGACATATGCAGTATACTGGTAGCGAATGAGAAAGCTGGGCGTTTTTTTACTGGTTGCTTGCGCTGTACTGGCTAGTTACGCCGTGCTTATTAGCCTGTATTTACCAATAGAAGATCCACTCAAAAAAGCGGACGCAATTATTGTGGTAAGCGGCGGCGATACCAAGGGGCGCACTATGCATGGCGTGGATCTGTATGAGAAAGGCTACGCACCAAAGTTGATATTCTCAGGAGCCGCCAAAGACCAAGCCAGTATCAGCAACGCCAAGGCAATGATGGTAATTGCTGCGGCTCGCGGTGTGCCAACAGAGGCAATCTCGCTTGAAGAAACCTCACGTGATACCAAAGAGAATGCCGAAAGTACGCAGGCAATTGCTGCACAGTACAAAACGATTATTTTAGTAACAAGCGATTATCATCAGCGCCGGGTTTACCAAGAGTTTAAGGGTGCCTATCCTCAAGATACGGAGTTCATCAATTCACCTGCAAAAGATAAAAACTGGGGACGTAAGAGCTGGTTTTTAAACCCCTATGGCTGGTGGATTTCGTTGACAGAACCGGCTAAGTTGCTCTTCTCGCGAGTTGGTTCATGAAGAAAGTGTTTGTTGGCATGAGCGGTGGCGTCGATAGCTCTGTTACTGCGGCATTGCTTGTGGCGGCCGGCTATGATGTAACGGGCGTATTTATGAAGAACTGGGCACGGGATTTGCCCGGTTTCAAATGTCCATGGCGCGAGGATCTGGCAGATGCCAAACGAGTGGCCGTTCAGCTGGGAATTCCGTTTAAAATCTATGATTTTCAAGATCAATATCGCTACAAAGTGGTAGATTACATGATCACCGAGTATAAAGCAGGTAGAACGCCAAACCCCGATATTATGTGCAACCAAGAGGTAAAGTTTAAGCTGTTTTTAGAAACTGCGCTAGAAGATGGAGCAGACTTAATCGCCACGGGCCACTATGCTCGAATAGGCAAAAATGCTAACTCTGAAAGTTCGAAACCCAGTCAACCACAAACTACCAACTACAAACTACCAACTACAAACTACCAACTACAAACAGCAGCTGACCAAAACAAAGACCAAACCTACTTTTTATATCGTATGACTGAAGATGCGCTTTCTAAAACTCTCTTCCCTCTAGGCGAGATGACTAAACCGGAAGTACGGAAAAAAGCTGCAGAACTTGGTTTAATCACCGCCGAGAAGAAGGATTCCGTAGGCATTTGCTTTGTCGGCGAGATCGGAATTAAAGAATTCTTAAAGAACTTCGTTTCAACTGAGCCGGGCGCGATTGTTGAAAAATCATCACGAAGAGTTGTTGGCGAGCACGATGGAGCCCTGTACTACACCATCGGCCAGCGCCATGGCCTCAATGTGGGAGGCGGGATGCCCTATTACGTGGTGGGTAAAGATATGGCAACGAACGAAGTGTATGTGAGTACCGATCTGAACGATCCTGATTTGTGGCACCAGAGCATCACCATTACTGATGAGCATTGGATAAATGGTTTAGATCTTGGTTCTCAGATACCAGATCTCAGAGTGCGGACACGTCATAGGGGGTTACTAACAGAGGTAACGAGGGTTGAAGAGCAACCTGATGGCGGCTACGAGCTCACCCTAAAAGACGAAATCCGCGCACTAGCACCGGGCCAATCCGCAGTTCTCTATCAAAATGAGATCTGCCTTGGCGGCGGAATTATTGTCTAACATATGCAGAACTATAAGACCAGACCTTCTCATTTGTCTGAGGACGATACTTCCAACGATCCTAACGAAGCATATTTATAAGCTTACTCTCGCCTGTTTGTCTGGTAGATAGATGCCCCTCCTCCCTAGCATGTAAGAGGTGAGGTCTCCGGTGTCATCGGCGGGCTCAGATTCACCAGAGCGCCATACCTGGTTGCGGAGTGTGGCGTTGCCAGCACGGGATGCTAACACAGTACTCCTGTTAGCATGTAAATTTTCATTCGACAGGGCTCCAATAAAAGATTGGTTGATGACTGATTTGAAGAGTTTCCCGTGCACACTAGAGCTAACAACCGAGCACCCCCAAAGTTCAGCCTGAGAAACATTGGAATAAAAAACTCGAGAAGGCCCGTACCACCCATGAATAATGCCAGATCTGCAGGCTTGTGCAGCGCGAAAAAAGCTGCCGACAGCTACAGATTGAGGGTCGAGAACTACACCAAAATCATCAACTATGATACCCGTGTAATTTTCAGGATTTTCTTCACAAATGTCCATTGCTCTTGTGTTGGTATGGAAAACTAAACAATTGTTGCCTACTAATCTGTAGAATGGCATGCCTGGGCGTTCGAGCTCTTCCCCAAGGCGGGTAAGGGCGCTGGTCGCGCGTTCTTGATCTCCTCCAAATCTGTGGGCAACAACTGCGTCAATAAGATCTATATCGTTTTGAGAAACTACCAACTGTTCTGCGATGGCTTCACTCTAGCAACCTCAACACTATCTGTAAAGCATGAGGTTTTTGGTATAATGCTGTGTACGTATGCAGCGTTTCTTTGGCAATTTGAGATTTTCCACTCGATACATTGTTCTGGCAGTGTTAATGGCTGGCGTGGTGTTTGCTATGGTGTTGGTATATGTTCAGGGAAGGGTTGAGAAGGTTTCGCAAAAAGAGCAGGGTGCGAAACCGGCGATTACTCCTGCGGCCAAAACTCCAATTGAGCCGCAACTTGCGCCGAGTGAGGTATTGAGTGGGCTTTCTCATCCGTGGGATGTGGTTTTTCTCCCTGATAGAACGTTGCTTTTTAATGAACGTGGCGGGCAAGTAAGTAAGTTGGTTGATGGTAAAAAAGTGGTAATTGCGGATATTGCTGATGTCTATGCAGTTGGCGAGGGTGGTCTAACTGGCCTGGCGCTTGATGCCAAGTTTGCTGCAAATCGCTATCTCTACACTTGTTTTAATGCTCAAACAGCTAGCGGTCTAGATGTCCGCTTGGTACGCTGGAAATTAAGTGAAGATGCCACCTCACTTACCGATCGGAAAGATATTGTGGTCGGTATTCCAAGTAATCGTAGCGGCCGCCACTCGGGTTGTCGGGTGCGAAGCGATGCGCAGGGAGATTTATGGGTTGGCACCGGAGATGCCGCTGTTGCGAGTAATCCGCAAAGCCCCAGCAATCTTGGCGGGAAGATACTCCATGTAACTCGTGATGGTATGCCAGCTGGCGGCAATTTGCCCGCACCGTTTGATCCGCGGATTTTCAGCTACGGGCACCGTAACGTGCAAGGTCTGGTGCTCTTTAATGAGCCACAAGACGGTGTGTACGGCTACAGCGTAGAGCATGGCACTGATAGAGATGATGAAATCAATCTGTTAAAATCAGGCAACTTCGGTTGGGCGCCGCGTGTTACGTATGTAGAGAGTGGTATTCCTATGACTGATCTCACGCGTTTCCCCGATGCCATTTCAGCAATCTGGAGTTCTGGCAACCCAACTATCGCTCCATCTGGAGCAACGCTGCTAAAAGGCGAGAAGTGGGGAACTTGGACCGGAGCGGTGGCGATGGCGGTGCTGAAAGGCAAACATCTGCGAATTATGCGGTTCGATGAATCTTATAAGTTGATAGAAGAGAAGGTAGTGCTTGGAGACTACGGCCGCATTCGTTCCGCAGCAATTGATACAGATCAAGACCTTTATATCACCACAGATAACGGCAGCAATGACAAAATAATAAAAGTTACCCCTACGGGCAACTAGTTCACATATATTTTCGGTATGAAGAAACCGTGCGGAGGCGAGGAGCGATATGCTCAACTCGGTGCACGGACCAATGAATAATCTTTGGTTGTGCACACCGCACGGTTGTGTTTTGAGGAGGTCGAGCGGGTTTTTGTCTGTAGGTATTCGCGTTAGGGCGAACAGCTCGCTTCATTCCGCCAATGGCGAAACTACACCTACCACGACTCAGCTTTGTCTACTTGCTGCCTTCGTTGCCTCGCATCCTGATGGCCTCGATGACCTGGTTGATGACAACAGCCGTAAAGGTAAAAAAGTAGCTGGCTGCTATGCAGCTGCACAACACGAAGAGGACCGGGTCCTCCAGGCGGAGAGCGGAGATCTGCATGAGCATCAGCCCCACCACGAGACCGATGAAAGCCCCGACCAGCGAGCTCCAACCTACGCCCAGGCCTCCCTTGTCGGAGTAGATCAGGCCGGTCCCGGTGACTTCTTGTTCTGTATCCAAGGTTCATTCCTCCTCAGGAATTGCCCGCCAACTTGACGAGCATATGTATTATAGCGCTTATGTAATAAAATGTCAATAGCTTACTCCTGTTAGTGCTTCTATGGAATTCTTTTACTACCTCCGTTATACTAGATGTTAATGAATGCACAGGAAATTAGACGAAAGTACTTAGAGTTTTTTGAAAAAAACGGGCATAAAGTGATCCCGCGGGCTTTGTTGGTGCCATATAATGATCCGACAACGCTTTTCACCGGTTCTGGCATGCAGCCGCTTATTCCGTATCTCCTGGGTGAGCCACACCCGGCTGGTACACGTGTAACGGATAGTCAGACGTGCCTGAGAGCAATGGATATCGAGGATGTTGGTGATGATCGGCACACAACATTTTTTGAAATGCTCGGTAACTGGAGTCTGGGTGATTACGGGAAGAAAGAGCAAATTGAGTGGTTCTTTACTTTTTTGGTAGAAATTGCCGGTCTCGATCCAAACAATATCTACATCACCTGTTTTATCGGCGACGAAGAGGCCGGTATACCACGCGATACCGAAGCGGCTGAAATCTGGCAAAGACTTTTTGAGAGTAAGAGTATAGAGGCAGGTATTGTGGCCATTGGCTCGCAAGAAGATGGCAATAAACGTGGGGTCAAACCTGGCGAGAGAATTTTTTATTATGATGACGGCGAAAACTGGTGGAGCCGCAACGGCGGTATAGCTAAAACCCCTATTGGCGACCCTTGTGGGCCAGACAGTGAAGTTTTTTATGATTTCGGCGAGGCTGCTCATAAGCCCGGCTTTGGCGAAGCCCATCCGGCGAGTGATTCCGGCCGCTTTATTGAGATTGGCAACCAGGTGTTCATGGAATATAAGCGTACTGAAAGTGGTTTTGAGAAGTTGGCTAAACCAAATATTGATTTTGGTGGTGGCTTGGAGCGTATTGCACAGGCGGCAATTAATTCATCTGATATGTTTAAGATTTCGATCTTGTGGCCAATTATTGAGGAGCTGGAGCGGATTTCTGGTAAAAAGTACGATAATCACCGCGAGAGTATGCAAGTAATCGCTGATCATCTGAGGGCCGCCACATTTTTGGCGGTCGATGGAGTAAAGCCGAACAACAAAGAGCAGGGCTATGTGATGAGGCGATTGCTGCGGCGAGCCATTCGTTTTGCATTTGAGCTTGGCGTTGAGCAGAACTTTTTGCAAGATGTCGTGCCAGTTATCGCCGATTTATACAAAGATGATTACTCGGAAGTTGCCGCAAAACGCGATGAAGTGATTGATGTTTTGATACGAGAAGAAAAGGCCTTTCGCCAAACTCTCAGAAAAGGGTTGAAGGAGTTTACAAAGCTCTTCAATCGCCGTCATTCCCGGCTCGATCGGGGATCTCGTGCCAATACTAACGAGATCCCCAGTCAAGCTGAGGATGACAAAGCTGCTGGCCTGTCGCATGGCGAAGCTATTTTTACTCTTTACGATACCTATGGGTTTCCGGTAGAACTTTCTGTCGAAGAAGCCTTTAAGCAAGGAATTGAGCTGGATGATACATGGCGAGAACAGTTTGAGGCGAAGATGAAGCAGCAGCGTGAACGTTCGCAAACGGCCGCCAAGGGTACGTTTAAGGGCGGACTTGGCGGGCAGCAGTTAATTCATAAAAAGTATCACACTGCCACGCACTTGATGTATCAGGCACTGCGTGATGTTTTGGGAGATCATGTCATTCAGCGTGGCTCAAATATTACCGAAGAACGCCTTCGGTTCGATTTTTCTCATCCTGAAAAAGTAACGCGCGAACAGTTAAATCAAGTAGAAGAGATTGTAAATAGGGAAATTGCGAAAGATCTGCAAATTTCTTGGGCCGAGTATCCGACCGAAGAAGCAACCGGTTCTCTCGGTGCGTTGGGGCAATTCGGCGATCGCTATGGTGATACGGTGAAGGTGTATTCAATGAAAGATCCAAAATCTTCTGAAGACGAGCGGCCCTTTAGTTTTGAAATTTGCGGTGGTCCGCACGTAGACCACACCTCACAACTGCTGGAAGATGGCAAAAAGTTTAAAATCTTGAAGGAAGAAGCTAGTTCAGCTGGCATTCGCCGCATCAAAGCCGTTTTGGCTTAATTTTGCTCAATACACTCACAGATGTAGTATACTTATTACTGATTATGCTTGATAAAATTAAGAAGTTGAAGAATCTTAAGAACGTTACGGCCAAGTTGCCGGTGAGCAGCGGCTCGGATCGGTTATTGGTGGGGCTTGATGTCGGAACGGAGTACGTGAAGGCGCTGATTGCCAAGGTTGAAGGCGAGGAGCTGGAGATTATTGGTGTTGGCCGGGCGCATCAATCTTTAAGCGATATGCAATCGGGTGCGATCTCTGACATTGCTGGCGTAGTAGGCAACTGCGAGAAGGCGCTGACACAGGCGGAGGCTATGGCGGGTGTGAGTGCTCGGCAAGCGATTATTGGTATTGCTGGCGAGCTAGTGAAGGGTCTGACAACAACGGTGAAATATCGCCGGCCAAATCCAGAAAAGCCACTTGATGGTGCCGAGATTGAACTAATTATAGACCGAGCGCAGGCTCGGACTCTGGAGCGCGCGCAAAAGCAATTAGAGCTGGAAACTGGCAAAAAAGACGTTGAAGTTAAGTTGGTTAACAGTGCGATTGTTTCTATCCACATCGATACATACAAAGTCAGCAATCCGATTGGTTTTCAGGGTAAAGAAATTATCATTCAGCTCTATACTGCCTTTGCGCCGATGGTGCATATTGGTGCGCTTGAACGAACGGCGGCCGAGCTTGATCTTGATTTGATGGCAGTGGCGGCTGAGCCATTTGCGGTTTCAAGATCTGTTATCGGCACAGATGCGGCCAGCAGCTTTACTGCTATTTTAATAGATATTGGCGGTGGCACTACTGATATCGCTGTGGTTGATGATGGCGGCGTACAGGGTACGCGCATGTTTGGCATTGGGGGGCGGGCGTTTACTAAATCAATCGCCTCAGAACTCGACCTTGATTTTGCAGATGCCGAGAAGATTAAGCTTGAACTTGGCAAAAGCACGGTAGAAACGAGTGCCAAGGCGAAAGCACTCAAGGCGATCGATAAAACACTTAGCGTGTGGCTAGACGGAGTTGAATTGGCGCTCAGTGAATTCACTAATGTTGACCATCTACCGCATCGTATTTTACTCTGTGGCGGCGGTGCGAGTCTGGATCCACTCATTAAAGCTCTTAAAGAACAAAAATGGTATAAAGAACTACCTTTTACCCGCAAGCCGACCATTGAACTCATTGATCCTGATCAAGTGATGGATATTAACGACGCTACCAATAAAGTAAATGATCACACCCTTATTACAGCGCTCGGTCTTCTTAGGGTGGGGTATGATACTATAATTGGGAGCGAAGGCCGCACAAACCGGCTGAAAGAAAAATTTAACAAAATTCTCAGTGTATGAAAAAAGATGTAATTTATATTGATATCGAAGATGATATCACTGCGGTGATCGATAAGCTCAAAAACTCAAGCGAGAAGATTGTTGCGCTGGTGCCGCCAAAAGGTAATGCGGTTTTGCAGAGCGTAGTTAATCTGAAGCTACTCAAGCGCGCTGCGAACAATGCCGGAAAGCAACCGGTAGTGGTTACAAACAACCAGGCACTTACCGCACTGGCGGGTGGGCTCGATCTGTATGTCGCCAAGAACTTGCAATCTAAGCCGGTGTTGGCAAGCAGTGTGGTAGAAGAACTTCCGGAGGACGAAGAGGCTGAAGTAAGCGATGACGCCGAGCTGAAAGATGCAGGCACTACAGTGTCGCTTAGTGATGATACTGATGGCGTGAGTGATTCTGATGAGGTTGAGCTGAGTGGCGATGAGCTGGCAGAGCTCGAGGCTGAAAATCAGGCAGATCAGCCATCTTCAGGTGTTGCAAAACAGAAGAGCCCGAAAGCAAAAGCTGTTCCTAACTTTGATGCTTTTCGTAAAAAAATATTAATTGGCGGAGGTGTTGCGCTACTGTTGTTGATTGTGTTGGTAGCAGTGTTTGGCCGGGCAAAATCAACTATTGTGGTTCGAGCCGAAACAACGCCCGTTGATGTGGCAATTGAAGCAAAGTTTAACGCTAATTCAACGAGTTCGGATACGCAAACTTATAACCTCAAAGCAGTCTTTCAAGAAAAAAAGCAAACCGTTTCACAAAGCTTTACTCCAACAGGGGAGAAAGACCTTGGGACAAAAGCAACGGGAACAATGAGGTTCACAAAATGTAGTGTAGATGATCTGCTTTCGGGAACAAATACAACGATACCTGCAGGTACTGGCGTGAGCTCTAACGGACTTACTTTTATTACGCAGTCCGCTGTTACTGTGGAGCCGAGCAATTACCAAGGCCTTAATAACTGTAAATCGAACAAACCAAGTTCGGCTGTTCCAGTCGCTGCGCAAGATAATGGAGATAAATTTAACCTCAGCGCCCGTAATTACTCCGTATCAGGCTTCAGCGCAATTTCGGGAAGTGGATCACAAATGACTGGTGGCACAAGCCGGATTGTTAAAGTGGTGACTCAGCAGGATATCGACAAGGCACAGGAGGCCTTAAACCAACAAGACACGAATAGCGTCAAGGAGGAGCTTAAAAAAGCCATGGGCGGGGGCACTACCGTTCTAGAGGATTCATTTAGTGTTGCAATTGCAAATGCAGTAAGCGAACCTGGGCTTGACCAACAGGCAAACGATGCTAAATTAACCGCAGAGATAACGTACACACTACTCGGAGTACCCAGCAAAGATATAGGAGAGGCGCTCGACGCTTTTGTGGTGACACAGATGAATGACAAAGATCGCCAAAGAGTGTACGATAACGGTCTGAAAAATATGAAACTAGAGAAAGTTGCGAGTGACGCACGGACGGCGACCTATAAAATTACCTCTGTGGCACAGTATGGTCCAAGTTTGACACTGAAGAACTAAAAAACCAAGTGACGGGCAAAAAGTTTGGTGAAGCACGCTCGTATTTGCAGGATTTACCAGGTGTAAAGGGTGTTGATATAAAGCTCTCACCGTTTTGGGCTCGAAAGCTTCCGGGGCTAATCGTATACAGATATCACTGGATGTTGATAAAAATACGACCGGACAGTAACCCCGCATGAGTTCGTATCTTGCTCTTGATATTGGTGAAAAACGGATTGGTGTTGCTCTGGCAGATACTGCCGCGCCCTTCCAGCTCCACTTACAACACTCGAGGCAGGCCCAGATTTAGCTGCCCAGTTTACGTCATTGCTGCGCCAGCATCAGGTAGTGAGTGTGGCTGTAGGCTTCACCCGCAATCAGAACGGTCAGCCAACTGCGCAGACTGATCGCGTGCAACAGATTGTGACACTGTTCAACATACCACCCCATATACCAGTGTACTGGCAGGATGAATCACTCACATCAGTAAAGGCCGAGGATGAGCTTAAAAAGCGCAAAAAGCCATACACCAAGGCGGAGGTCGATAGTTTGGCCGCCACCTTTATACTGGAGGATTTTATTCGCGAACAAGCTGTAACTACTGCCCAATCTTCAAGCCAAACAACTTTGCCTCAGCAAAAAGCTAAAAACCCTCATAAAAAGAAAGCACCAAAATCAAAAAAACGGGTGTTCTTGTGGTTGTTTGCAGGAGCAGTGTCTTTTGTGCTAATTAGCATAATTGCAGTAACTTTCTGGTATACACAATCTATTAAAGCACGTACAGGTGGCGATACTTTTACACTTGTGAACATCCAAAGCGGAAGCGGCACTCGGCAGATTGCATTGCAACTTGAGCAACAAAAAGTGATCAAAAGTGCTCGAGCGTTTGCTTGGTATGTTCGACTGAATGGAATAGCGAGTCTACAGGCAGGTGAGTATCGACTTTCGAGTAAGCAATCGGTTGCTGATATTGCAACTACTTTATCTGATGGAAAGGTAACTACGGTGAATGTCTTAATTCCACCCGGTCAAAGACTTGACCAGATCATAAAGATTTTAGAAAAAGAGGGCTACAAAGAGGCTGATATTGAAGAGGCGCTTCAAAACGTTCGTGACCACCCATTATTGCGCGGTCTCCCGGCGGGCGCCAAGCTTGAGGGTTATCTTTTCCCAGAAACGTACAGTATTGAACCAAGCACTACGGCCGAACAGCTCATTCGCACGATGCTTGATACTTTCGAGAAGCGTATTACTACTGAAACGAGGTCGGGCATCGCAGCGCAAGGGCTAACTTTACAGCAGGCGATAATTTTGGCATCAATTATTCAGAAAGAGGTGCCAGATGCTGAGGTACAACGAACAGTGGCGCAGGTATTTCTAAGCCGCCTCAGGCAAGGGATGGTGCTTGGATCTGATGTGACGTATATGTATGCAGCCGCCATGAGTGGTGAGGCTGCGACTCCTGCACTTGATTCGCCATATAATACTCGCCGGATACAGGGGTTGCCACCAACTGCTATCAGTAATTTTAACTTCAGTGCATTGCAAGCGGTCGCTAACCCAACGAAAACAGATTATCTGTACTTTGTTGCTGGCGATGATGGCGTCACTCATTTTTCTCGTACACTGGCAGAGCACGAAGCGCTGGTGCAAAAATACTGCAAAAAGCTCTGTGGCTAATTTTTTCAACAGGGATAAAAACAAGAGCGGATTACTTGACGTACTACATTTCAAGTGATAAAATTATATCTATCAATCACTTCGTTTCTTTGTCAAGCTTAGGTTTGCAAAACACGGTGGGAACAAGCGATTGGTCATATGTGAACAGTCGTACGAGATAGAACCCTAAAAAAGATAAACAATTAACTTACAAGGTCGGAATATCTCTTTTCAGCAATTGCTGAAGCAAGACGCAGTAGCTATGTTTTGTTCGTTTCGGCGAACAAGGAGTTGGTATTAGTAACAAATCAGTTACATCACTACGGGCTTTTCGAGGCTCACGGCGTACATTAGCCGTACCCCAAACAGATACTTCCGGAAAAAATCGTCATCGTCCTGTTGGTCGATATATCAAGATAGCGGTAGTGTCAGTCATACTCCTAGGCGTTACAGGCAGTCAGTTGGTAGGCAAAGTTGCGAGTGAATCTCGTTATGTTGCACCACAGGCCCGTCTAGATAATCCAATTGAAGTTACAAATTCTCATCCTGTTGATGAGGTTGTTGCGGCCGAGGTTGCGGCTGTGGCAGCTCAAGAAGCTGATTTGTTAATAACACCAAACGTTGCCAATCGCGCCGATACTCTTGATGCGCAGGTTAGTATGGCAACCACTACCGAGGCTACCACTACTGCTGTTGTAGAGAAACCGCAGTTGGTTGCTCCCTCTATAAAAACTATTAAAGATATTCAAACTATTGATGTACGGGCCGGCGATACCGTTCCGGTACTAGCGCAGCGTTACGGCATTAGCGAAGATACCATTCGTTGGGCAAACAATCTTCGTTCAGACACACTTACCCCTGGAATAAAGTTGACCATACTGCCGATCACCGGCATCCTCTATACCGTGCAGGGTAGTGATACAGCTGATACTTTGGCCAGTACTTACCAGACGAGTGCAGAGCAAATCATAGCCTTTAACGATGTTGAGCTTAATGGGTTAAAGGCAGGAACACGAATTATTATTCCAAACGGTGTCAAGCCAACCACTCGAGCAAGTGCCAGTACAAGCTCGAGCGTCCGAAGCGCTAGTTTTTCTTGGGGTGGCGGTGGTGTCGTTTTTGCTGGTAATCGTTATGCGTATGGCTACTGTACATGATATGCGTTTAATAGACGTGCTGCGGCAGGCCGGCCGATTGGTAGTAACTGGGGTAATGCGACCACTTGGGCTGCTCTTGCGCGGGCCTCTGGCTTTGCTGTAGATAGGAAACCGCAGCCCGGTGATGTATTCCAGACAAGCGGCGGCTGGGGGGGTTACGGTCACGTTGGCTATGTTGAGCGAGTGAATGATGACGGCAGCATTCTTGTGAGTGAAATGAATTATGCCGGCTGGAACAGGATCTCAAGCCGTACTATCGATGCCTCACAGGTAGAGACCCTTAATTATATTCACTAGATTACCGTGCGCAGATCGTTGGTTTCTCAGAAGCTCCGCAGTGTATGCGGAGTTTTTTGTATACAGATTTTCATAATCGAGAGTTAATCATCTATAATCTAGAGTTAATGTTTGTAGATAAGGCTACGGTATATGTAAAGGCTGGTGATGGCGGTAATGGTGCTGTTAGTTTTCGGCATGAGATTTATGTTGATAAGGGCGGTCCCGATGGAGGCGATGGCGGCAGAGGCGGAAGCGTTATTTTTGTCGCTGACTCAAATACCAATACACTGGTTGATTTTCGTTTCAAACCCGAGCTAAAAGCTGAAAATGGCGAGGCAGGAGCTAAGCGTAAACGTCACGGAAGGAAGGGTGCCGATTTAATTGTTTCGGTTCCAGTTGGGACGGTGGTGAAACAAGGCGAAAAACTGCTATTTGACTTTACGAAAGAGGCACAACGGGGAACGATAGCTAAAGGAGGCGACGGTGGCTTTGGTAACGCTCACTTCAAAAGTAGTACTCGCCAAGCGCCGCGAATTGCCGAAAAGGGCGAAATTGGAGACGAATTAACGCTTGAACTTGAGCTCAAGTTGATTGCCGATGTTGGTCTTGTTGGTCTCCCGAATGCTGGCAAATCTACCTTTCTCTCGGTTACAACGAACGCAAGGCCAGAGGTCGCAGACTATGCATTTACCACTCTGACGCCGCACTTAGGGGTCGCCGATATTGATGAAACCTCACTGTTGATAGCCGACATACCCGGTTTAATTGAAGGTGCCTCAGAAGGCAAGGGCTTGGGCCATGAGTTTTTACGTCACGTAGAGCGCACCGGTGTGCTGCTGCATCTGATTGACGCATATAACGATGATATTGTGGCGGCGTATCAAACTATTCGCAAAGAGCTAGAACAACATGACGCAAAGCTTGCAAAACGGCCCGAAATAGTCGCAATGACAAAAATAGAAGGTCTTGACGATGAAATTGTCGCAGATCTTACCAAGCAGCTCATAGACATTGGAGTTAAGAAGGGTGCTATTTTCCCTATTTCTTCTCAGGCGCACAAAGGAATACCTTCACTGCTTCGTAAGCTTCATGCAGTATCAGAGAGCGAAAAGACTAAAAAACGCGCCAAAACGGCCGAAAATGCCTCAGAGAAGGTGGTATTTACACTCAGTGGCCAAGAATTGGCCTGGAATATTGAAAAAACAGGGGAAAATTTCTACACCATCACCGGCCAAAAAATAGAGAAATTTGCTCGCCGAACCGATTTTGAAGATTTTCACGGCCGTCAGCGGCTACGTGACATTATGAAAAAGATGGGAATTGCCCACGAACTCGTGCGCAGAGATGCTCAACCGACAAGTCGTATATCATTCGGCAAGCAGCAATCTACCATTTCATTCACAGAATACGAGGATTAAGTGCAGCGCGAGATCGAAGCAAAATTTTTGCGTCAAAATCATAACGAAGTTCGCCAAAAATTGCGTAAGCTCGGTGCTATTTGTAAGCATAAGATGGCGCTTATGCGTCGGACGGTCTTTGATTTTCCTGATCGTAGGCTACAAGCTCGTGGCGCATGGGTTCGTTTGCGCAAAGAGCTTGATGGTTCGATTGAACTCATGGTCAAGCACGTTGCCTCTGAAAAGTTGGGTCAAACATTTGAACATCCCGTTGTTGTTACGGATTATGAGGCCGCAAAGCAATTTTTGCTTTCGCTAGCGTTGGAGGTGAAGGGCGAGCAAGAATCAAAGCGTGAGGTGTGGCGGCTTGGTGAGGCTGAGATTATGCTTGATGAATGGCCATGGGTGCCGCCTTTTATTGAGATCGAGGCACCGTCGGAAGAAATTGTTAGAAATCTTGCGAAACAACTAGGTTTAAACTGGGACAAAGCTAAATTTGGTGGAGTTACCCCTGTTTATATGGCCGAATATGCTATAGGAAAAGAAGAATTTGAATCTGCCGAGCTTTCCATGCAATTCGAGCAGCCGATACCCGCTATTTTAAAGCGTAATTAGGCTTAGGATGACCACCCAAATTGAGCGTATTTTGTTTGGCAAGATTTGCAAATATATTGTGCTTGTGCTAATAATGCGAAGTTAGATACTCACCAAATATAAAAACTATGTCCATACTGCAACGAATAAAAATTGTTAAAAATCGTACTAACCAAAAAAGAGACAACAAAGGAAGGTTTAGTTCGGGTTCTGGCGGTGTTAGGCTTGCTCAAGGCTTCAGTTGGAGGCGCAACATACCAGTAATTATCGTTGTTGCGCTTGTGGGCGGTTACTTTGTGTGGAGATCCTCAGCAAGTACCACCCCATATGATCACTCGTTAAGAAGTTGTGTCACAGCTCGCATTGCAACAAATACTTTAACTATGGACTACGCTATGAGTAACCCGCAATGTGCACTATATTCCAACGAGGCTTTTGTGTACCGATTATACCAAGCTGCGACTGGCAAAAACCCGAGCAAGAGCCAGTATCTTAGCTTGCTTAAAGTTCATCTGATTTACTCAAAGTCTCCAGAAAAGACGGCGCAAGTTGTTGCCGCTCAAATAACTGATCAAGAAGGTGCAGTTCCTCCGGGCGCGTATGTTCGCAACGCTTCGATAAATGGTTTGGGTTTTGTTGAAGACAAGAACTGGATTGCTCTTAAGACGCATATGCTCGAGACCGGTAAAGATACCCAAGGGGATATTTTATATGGTTATGTGCGCCAATCTACCTCGGCAAAATTTTTGGAACAAAATTTCAAGAACTACATGAGAACGTTTACGTTTTCAGAAGTTGATAAAGCAGTGTACCAAGCTAGTTCGGCTGCCGCTACATTAAAACCTTCTTGTGCGCTTTCGGTTACGCTTAGTGACGGTGTCTATAAGGCAGCTTGGGCAAGCTCCAGCCTTTCACAAACTGATAGATCGCTTCAAGTGCGACTACAGAATAGTGCCAGAGATGAAACGTATAAACTCTCGGCGTTTGGCGGTTCGCAGACGGTTAAACCAAAACCCGGCATTAAAAACTCCTATACCTTGAACATTATGCGCACCTCAGAGATTATTGCGAGCTGTAGTACCTTTGTAACGCCACCTGCTGAAACAGTTTCACCTCGAGGTACGTACACTGAATGGAATTGGACCTCCACGGTTCCTTTAACAACATTACAACACAGTCTTGTTGTTAATGAGGTGAAGACAGACGCGCCGTATTTTTGGTCACATCAATTTGGCTTTAAGGGTGGTGATGGGGGATATGTTGGACTGCAATCGAACGGTTCTCGAGTTGATGGTACGGTGGGCAAAACAGCAGTGTTTTCAATATTTAGCTCTGGTATGGAGGCATCGCCAGCGAAAGCATGCAAGATTGAGCAAGAAGGATTTGATGGGTATGAAACCTCTGGCACGAGTTGTCGCATAACTTATGATTGGCAGCCAGGTCGTAAGTATGATCTTAAAGTTGCGCTGACGGCAAAAGATAACACTGGCAACTGGTGGAGCGGTTCGATCAAGGATACGGTTACAAACCAGCAGACACTGATTGCCAAAATAAAAACACCAGTAAAGTGGACGGCCTTCAAAGATTGGTCGGTTATGTGGACAGAATATTTTGGCGGACTTCCTGAGACGTGTGCAGATTTGGCATATTCGTCAGTAAACTTTTATCAGCCGTCAGCCAATGGCGGCGGCATTCAGCCTTCGGGTACTAAAAATGTACTCTCCACGGGTGATAAATGCAATAATTCAAGCATAGCCCCAACAAACTTTGGTTCTACTCAGAAGATGGGCACGCAGCGTTAGGTAATTTGTTACAAGTTAAGCTTGAAATATCGAGAGGGAAGAGTAAACTAAAATACAAGTTACGTGCGCCACGTCTCGGCTGCATATAACGCATGTTAACAAACTAAACGAGTATGAGTTGAGCACTCGCTCGTCAGGAGTTCTTGCTAATCTGTTTGCATGGATTATCAAGAACTCCTGACTGAGCGTGTCCTTGCTCAAGAGCAAGGCCTACTTTCAGCTAGGGGTAGCAATATCCGCAAGATGAGGGAGAGCTCATGAGTTTGTTCTCTGGCACCACCACGCTGGATTGTGAGCCACACTGGCGCACCGCCGGCGAGCTGGCCGCTACCTCCGGGATGATGACCGGAGGTTCTGAGGCGTAGATCGCGCTCTGCGTTCGAAGCTTCTTTGCCAGCCAAATATCTGATCACCCTCCCGCCGGGTGGGTGATCACTGCGTCAACAGCGACGCCACAAAATGGCGGAGCAGGAAGTGCTGAAAGTACGGAGGAGTAATATCTTGCGTTCGGACGTCGTAGTTGGGCTAGTTGTTTCGGCGGGGGCCGAGGCACACCAAAAACACCATCCGTCATCAAGAACCCCTCTAACCTGAAAGCACCCTGCTCCGCCAAGTGGCGAAACTCGTTTAGTTTGTTACTAAACTCCTATGTTACCCGAGAGGGTTATTTTTATTTGTCAGCACGTTATTTATCCGACATACTAGAGCACATGGCCTTTTATTTTTACGATCTTGAAACCTCAGGAATTAACGCTCGAGCCCAGCGAATAATGCAATTTGCAGGACAGCGAACAGATGAGAACTTTCAATCGCTTGGCGAGCCACAAAATTGGCTAGTGAAACTGAGTGATGAGATCCTGCCAGATCCTGACGCAGTACTCATTACGGGCATCACTCCGCAGAAAACACTTGAAGAAGGCTATAGTGAGGCGGAGTTTCTGAAGCTGTTTTATAAAGAGGTTTTACAGCCCGATACCATAATTTGCGGCTTTAATACTATTCGTTTTGATGATGAATTTATGCGCAATACCTTGTGGCGCAATTTTTACGATCCGTATGAATGGCAGTGGCAAGATGGTCGTTCACGTTGGGATCTACTGGATGTTGTTCGCATGGTTCGGGCGCTTCGGCCAGATGGTATTACGTGGCCGGTTGATGAAAAAGGCCAACCAACCAACCGGCTCGAGTTGCTTACAAAGGCTAATGGCCTAGATCACGAGAATGCTCATGACGCACTGAGTGATGTGCGGGCAACAATTGCGGTGGCGCAGCTACTCAAGCAAAAGCAGCCAAAGATGTTTGAATATCTTCTTTCTGTGCGAATAAAGAAGACAGTACAAATGCTGCTAAATCTCGATGATCCTCAGCCATTTGTATATACATCTGGCCGTTTTGCAAACGCATGGCAAAAAACGACAGTAGTTGTGCCATTTGCTGAAGGTGAACACGGCGCGGTGCTTGTTTATGATCTGCGGCAAGATCCCGATCAGTTGGCCAAGCTTGATGATACTGAGTTGAGTCAAAAAGCATTCCAACGTGATTCAGAAACCGAACTGCTCCCGGTGAAGGCGCTGAAAGATAATAAATGCCCGGCTGTTGCACCACTTGGCGTGTTCGATACGGCATGTCAGAAGCGTCTGCATCTCAGTATGCAAACAGTTGAGGATAACCTGAAAAAGCTACGCCGTAATCAAGATCTGGTTGATCGCCTGGGGCAGCTTTTTACGAAACGAACTGAGGAGATGAAGGCAAAATTTCCAGCTCATGCAGATCCAGATTTTCAGCTGTACGATGGGTTCTTGAATGACGCCGACAAGGGGCGGATGAGCGCAGTACGGGCGGCAGATATGGATAGTTTGGTTGATCTAACGCTTGATTTTACAGATGAGCGTCTCTCGCAATTGTTGCCTCGGTACAAAGCTCGCAATTTTCCGCGTAGCTTGACGGCATCTGAAAGGAGTGCGTGGGAAGAGTATCGCCGCAAACGCTTGGCTCGTGGGGTCGAGGGCCAACTTTCGTTCGAAAAATTTGCTCAGCGGCTTGCCGAGCTAGTCCAGATTAAGGTTAGTGATGAACACGCTCAATTTTTGCTTCAAGAACTCCAGCTATACGCCGAAAGTATCGCGCCAGATGAAAGCTAGAATCTCTCAGAGTGCGAATTTTTAGAAAACCGCGCGTGAAGTTGGTGCGGCAATAACAGATTGACGATTTGGATCAAGTACGAGAGTGCCACCTTCATTTTGTTCTGCAGTCTGCCGCTCGGCGGTGATCTGTCGAGCGGTATGCTCCAAGGCTTGCAAACGAAGCTGCTTAATCCATCTGAGCAAAAACCAAAAGGCAACAAGACCGATACCGATAGTTGGCCACATGCCGAGCATAATATTCGTACCAGGAACTGCACCGGCAATAATAAAGCTTGCAAAAGCATTTAACGGGTCGTTCACCCGACTGAGCGCATATCCGCATGCTACCACTAACACACTGCCCATCAACAACTTCCTCATGCCTCGCAACTCCTTATAACACTATAATAAAAGGTATGGGGATGGCTTGACAACAGCAAAACACAAGATTACGTTGTACTTTTTCCGACAAGTTTCTCAAATACGTACGAATGCGCCAATTTGATATGCGCCGAGTAGGCGAATATCTGTGGCATGGTGGGTTAGTTCTGCCATGATCGGTTTGATATCAGGGCAGGTACAATCAATGTAGTACATGTATTGCCAGGCAGCTCCGATAATCGGGCGGCTCTCAAGTTTCGTAAGATTTGCCTGATGCTCAGCAAACACGCCAAGTGCGGCATGTAGCGAGCCCGGTGTATCGCTTGTTCGAAAGGTGAGCGAGAACTTATTAGCACTTTTGTTTATTGCTTCTTGCCGTTGGAGTGCAATAAACCGCGTGTAATTTTGCTGATGTGTTTCAATGTTCCCGGCAATAATTTCAAGGTTGTACTTCTTTGCGGCAGCTTCGCTGGCTATGGCTGCCTTGCGAGGGTCGTTCCAACTTGCAACTTCTTGTGCGGCAAGTGCAGTATCTTGATGTTCGTGACGTTCAGCACGAGGTAATGTAAGGTCTAAAAAGGCTTCAGCTTCAGCTAATGCCGGTGCTTGAGAATACACATCAGTAATCTCCTCCAGCTTCGTGCCGGTAATACCAAGCAGTTGTAAGCCAACGTGCTCATATGCCTCGCCACTTATCCAAAATTGATATCTAAGTAATAAATCGTACACCTCGTTGATGGAGCCATAAAGTGAGTTTTCGATAGCTACGACTGCTTGCTCTACTTGATCGTTCTCTAGTTTCGAAAAGACTTCTTTGAAGTTTTTGCAACATACAAGGTCTGCGCTACTACCAAAGAGCTGATGTGCAGCAAGCGCGTGAAATGAGGTATCAAGACCTTGAATAGCAATTTTCACATCTGTCATGGTAGCACACACCCCACAACAAACAACCATTAAAATAAACAAGATGCTGAATCACAGATATTAACAGATGATAAGTTGAGATCTTAAAAAACTTATAAAACGCCTCTAGTGTTTGTCGAGCGGGAAGCCTAAGAACTCCTTGATTTTATTGAACCGGTTTCGGTTAGTAGCAAATATACCTAGGCCGATCAGCACAAACACGCTGGCGAATACCCACCATGGCTGATATTCTCCGTCGAGCATCACCAAGAACGGCGGCCTCAGCTGGCCAGCAAATTTCGGAATTTCTACATGGTACCAACTGAAGAATACGCCGAGGCCAACAAATATAAATGCGCAGACATCAAAAAACGTCAGCCACTTTGGGGTGAACCGCCAGTAGCGCCGCACCCAAGCCGGAGCATGGTGTAGTACAAACTTCTTAAAACGGTCAGCCCAGTCAAATTCACTGGCCAAAATTGCCACACCAAGCAGAAAAATTGGAATACCCCCCGGCCCGGGCAATACCCCAGTAAATGGTGATATAACTACTAAAAACAAGCCAAGTACCAACACAAACGGCTGCCGCACTGTCTTCGGCTGCCGCTTCCACCAGTTGTAGAGATTATCCTTCATCAGTAACCACAAGTATACACTAGACAATCTGTGTGGCGTGATCGTATCATTGACGTAAGTGGGTAGAAATGAGGTGCCGTGTCAACTGCTTCAGCTGGTGAAGGAATTTACGTTGGTTTTGAGGTAGCCCAAGAGAGGGGGTTGACCCAGTTTGTTAAGGGTATACCAAGGACTATCGGGGAGCCCGAAGACTTTCGAACACTCAGTATAACAGGTATGTACCCTGAAGAGTTGGCAGAGCGAGGCCTGGGGCGTCACGAGCGTCGACGACTAACCCCGTTAGTGAGGCACATACAAAGACGCATTTCGCACCTAGCTATAGTGGGCTCTACGGTCGAGCCCAATCAAGATGAGCTTGTAGCTCATAAAAAATTTGCTGCAATAGCTATAGATCCTAGCGAAGAAATGGTTGATGCGAGGGAAGTTATCAGCGGTCTCGTATTGGATGAAATTGGTATCAAACTCCCAAATTATAACCCAAGAGGCTGGCATATATCTGTTGCCAGAAGATCAGGGCGAGGTGAAAAGCTGCCTCCTTACAGGAGGCCGATTCCGCCAAGTATGGTCGTAAGCGGGATTACGGTTGCTATACGTTCGGCAAAGGGAGACATGGCTAATGTGCGAGACTATGTAAACGTTCCTAGGCACAGGTGGCAAAGATAACGTATAATAACCAGGATATGTCGGAGTTTATTTCTGTTCGTGGTGCACGGGAGCACAATCTAAAAAATGTTGATGTTGAGATTCCGCGCGAGAAGTTAGTGGTCATTACTGGGCTTTCTGGATCGGGCAAATCATCTTTGGCGTTCGATACTATTTACGCCGAAGGGCAACGACGTTATGTGGAAAGCCTTTCAAGTTACGCACGCCAGTTCTTAGGATTAATGGAAAAGCCGGATGTTGATCAAATTGACGGTCTTTCACCAGCAATTTCAATTGATCAAAAATCAACCAGCCGCAATCCGCGCTCCACAGTGGCAACGGTAACAGAAATTTACGATTATCTGCGTTTGTTGTTCGCACGTATTGGTGTGCCGCATTGTCCCATTGATGGCAACGAGGTGCGACGCTTAACGCCGCAGGCAATTGTTGATGAGGTCCTCACCATGGAGCAAGGTGCGCGCGTGATGATTTTGGCTCCCATTGTTGCAGCAAGGTCAATTCGAGCACATTCCAGGCGAGTATCAGCGAAGCGGTTTTGCTCGAGCTCGAGTTGACGGTGTTGTATATAGTCTTGATGAATGGCCTGAACTTGATAAAAAGTTTAAGCACACAATCGAGATCGTGGTCGATCGTTTAACTAATGATGAGGCAAATCAAGGCCGCTTAGCACAATCAATCGAACAGGCGCTGGAGATTGGTAGAGAAAGCGTTACTGTGCATAACGCCGACACCAAAGAAGATCGTTTGCTCTCACAGCGCTATGCTTGTCCGGATCACCCCGATCTTGCTCTACCAGAGCTTGAGCCTCGTATTTTTAGCTTCAATGCGCCACAAGGCGCCTGTCCAACCTGTACAGGTTTAGGATCTCGGCTTGAGGTTGACCCTGAGCTAGTTATTCCAAATGGTAACCTAACTATTGCCGAAGGCGCAATCCGCCCCTTTAACCGGGTGAACGCAGATGCATGGTATATGAAGAAGATGCAAGCTGTGGCAGAGAAGCACGGATTTAGTTTGCAGGTCCCAACAGCTCAGTTGAAACAAGATGATCTTGATAAAATTTTGTATGGAACCGGAAATGAGAAATACACTATTCAGCTTGGAAGTGGGCGTTATTTCGACACAACTTATGAGGGCGTTATTCCAAACCTTGAGCGTCGCCATAAAGAAACCGATAGTGATTTTATGCGGCGAGATATCGAACGCTTTATGCGCGAGCGTCCTTGCAATACTTGTAAAGGCGCTCGTCTCAAACCGGAGGTGCTTGCGGTAACGGTCCATGGTTCTTCAATCAAAGACATTACCGATCTTTCAGTGAGCGATGCACTTGCATTGCTTCAAAAGACAAAGTTCACAGAGAAAGAACAGTTTATTGTGGCGCAGGTGAGTAAAGAGATTATTTCACGCCTAACCTTTCTTAACAACGTAGGCCTGAATTATCTCAACTTAAGTCGAAGTGCTGCCACGCTCTCGGGCGGCGAGGCACAGCGTATTCGTTTGGCAACCCAAATTGGTTCTGGTTTGCAAGGCGTGCTATACGTGCTTGATGAGCCTTCCATTGGCTTGCATCAACGTGATAACGATCGCTTGATTACAACACTCAAGCACCTGAGAGATCTCGGCAATTCAGTGCTGGTAGTTGAGCATGATGAAGATACCATTCGCGCGGCCGATTGGCTCATAGATATTGGCCCTGGCGCCGGTGTGCATGGAGGCGCGATCGTAGCGGCCGGAACTCCCAGTGCCGTAGCTAAAAATACAGAGAGTATCACAGGGAGATACCTGGCGGGTTCTGAAACAATCGGTGTTCCTCAAAAGCGCCGCAAAGGTAACGGCAGAGAACTGGTTATTAAGGGTGCGGCCGAACATAACCTTCAGAATGTGAACGTGAGTATTCCTCTCGGTCAACTAGTGGTGGTAAGCGGAGTCTCCGGCTCAGGTAAATCCAGCCTCATCAACGATATTTTGGCAAAAGAGCTACAGGCCAGGTTGCACCGCGCGCATTTGGTGCCGGGCAAACACGAAGAGATTCTTGGTATTGAGCATTTAGACAAAGCTATCATCATCGATCAATCGCCGATTGGCCGCACACCTCGCTCTAATCCGGCAACCTATACCGGGGTTTTTACGCCAATTCGCGAATTATTTGCTAACACCCCTGAAGCTAATATTCGTGGTTATAAAGCTGGACGCTTTAGCTTTAATGTGAAGGGCGGCCGCTGCGAAAATTGCCAAGGCGACGGCATTATCAAAATTGAGATGCACTTTTTGCCAGATGTTTACGTTACGTGCGAGGTTTGCAAAGGCCGCCGCTATAACCGCGAGGCATTGGAAATTACCTATAAAGGTAAAAATATCTCCGATGTGCTGAACATGACAATCGAGCAAGCGGTGGAGTTTTTTGAAAACCAACCGAGCATCGCCCGTAAGATGCAAACCCTTAATGATGTCGGTCTTGGCTATGTCAAACTTGGCCAACCCGCCACAACACTCTCTGGCGGTGAAGCGCAGCGTATTAAGTTGGCTGCTGAGCTTTCTCGTCGTGCTACCGGCAAAACACTGTATATCCTGGATGAGCCAACCACTGGTCTGCATTCCGCGGATGTCAAAAAACTGCTCGAGGTTTTGAATGCGCTGGTAGATACCGGCAACTCCATGGTCATCATCGAACACAATCTTGATGTGATTAAATCAGCCGACTATATTATCGATATGGGTCCAGAAGGCGGTGCTGGCGGTGGTCAAATTATGGCCGAAGGCACGCCAGAGCAAATCGCCAAAGTCAAAGCTTCCCATACTGGAAAATACTTGACAAGTATGTTATAATAAAAAAATGAATACAGTAGCATCGAATGAGGCGGGTTATGATCGAAGGCCGAGCTTTGAGCGGCTCATCGGGTTGCAGGACGCCTTTATAATTGCTCAAATTCGTGTTCAAGCTCCAGATTTATTGCAATGGTACCCTGACTATGAAGCCTATTTTGATGATTTTCTAGATCAATACGTTTTGGGTGACAACCCACCGTCTGGCATTCCGCTGGAGTGTAGATTTTTTGTAGATACTGGTGAAGAGCGTGCCGAAGCTGTGCTTTCTGCTCATGATGCCGTCATACATAGTGCAAGATTGATGGGTCTCACTAAAGCGGATAAAAAAAGAAGTTTTGATGAAGCTGTGTTTTCATTGGCACGGGATATCCCAGAAGAGTTCTTGGGAGATCCGCTTACGCTAGCTCGTTTGCTCAGCGGGGTGAAGAACCCCTTGGATGGACAAGGAAGGAGTTATATGACCATAGCAAAATCTATGGGTTTTGATGTTGAAAGTGACGCAGTACGAAACCACCCATGCTGGCGGCAGGCCACAGCACTTGGTTCAGCTGCGCTCGCGGGATAGTATTACTGTTATTCAGAGCGTTTTATAATCGAACGGATTTTTTTGATAGTGAGAGCAGGGAGCTTTTTTACTTTTTGGCGGTTTTCGGCCTCTTTTAAGAAGTGGTGGAATGCCGGCAGTAAACTAATCAAGACCACTAAAATAATTGCCGGTTCAAGATAGTCTTTGGGGATGAAGTTGCCCAGAAAGTAGCCCAGATAGGTGATACCCAGTGTCCAAAGTGCTCCTCCAATGACGTTGTAGCTGAGAAAAGTACGGTAGTTCATGCTGCCAAGACCGGCAACAATTGGTGAAAAGGTCCGTACAATCGGCACAAATCGTGCTAATATGATGGTTTTTTTGCCGTGCTCTTCAAAAAAGGCTTCAGCCTGTGCGATATACTTTTGCTTAAAGATTTTGCCATCGGGTCTCTTGAGGAGACGTGGCCCAACACGTTTGCCAAATGCATATCCAACACTATCGCCAATTACTGCCGCAATAAAACATGTGCCTGCCAGAAGATGAACATTTACAAATCCTTGGCTGGCCAAAAACCCGGCCGTAAAGAGGAGGCTATCTCCTGGCAAAAAGAAGCCCACCATCAGACCACTTTCGGCAAAAATAACTCCCGCTACGACAAAGATGCCAGCGTGAGCAATTTTTTCAGCAGAAATGAATGACATTAAGTCCGAGTATATCAGTTTTCTTGCTTCAAAGATATCTGTTATAATAAAGGCACCGAAAAGCAGAGGAGTTTGAATTACATGAGTCAGGATGTCCAGTTACAGTCAGAAAAAAGGGAAAGTCTTGGTAAAAAGGCCGCTGCAAAGCTTCGCGCCGAAGGCAGCGTGCCGGCTGTTATCCAAGAACACGGTAAAGAATCAACGAGCCTTCTTGTTGAGGGTGGTGCGCTACTTAAGGCATATCAACAGGCGGGCATGAGCCAGGCGATTGATCTTACGGTTGGGGGCGCCAAAAAGCTGGCCTTAATTAAAGAGATTGAATTTGTACCGCTGAAGAATGAGGTGCAGCATGTTGTTTTCCAGGCGCTAAAGGCTGATGAGCCCGTTGACGCAGAAGTGCCGGTGCATATTGTTGGTGAAATTCCTGCGGAAACAAACCGATTAGTGTTACTTAAAACGCTTGATACACTTGAAGTACGAGCTTTACCAAAAGATCTGCCCGAGGCATTAGAGGTTTCTGGTGAGAGCCTGGTAGAAATTGATGACCGCTTAACGGTAGGAGATATCAAATTGCCAGCAGGAGTTGAGCTAGTTGAAATTTTGGCTACCGAAGATGATGAAGAAAAGCGTGAAGAATTTTTGAGCCAGCCGATTGTGCTTGTAAAAGATGCGACGGTTGTTGAGTCTGATGAAGGAACCGAGCTTGCAGAAGGCGAGTCTGAAGCCGATGCAGTAGAGGCTGAAAACGGTGGCGCAACAGATAAGTCTGAAGATGCTCTCAAAGAAGATTCAGCCGAATAATGCTAACGAACAAATAACCCTAAAAGTAGACCCATCCCAATTATAATAAGCGGATTTACCTTCTTGTTTACGGCAATTGCCGCTCCTACTGCAATAAGTGCATAGAGCAAAGAGAGTTCATTTGCCGCTAGTATCTTAATGCCAATTGCTACTAACAGGCCGGCTGAGGCAACGCCAACTGTATGTACAAAATGCTGAATAACGGGCTTGTTTATCCACTTCTTCAGATATCTACCACTTAGTATGGCGAGCGTCACAGGCATAGTGTAAATGGCAAAAGTGCTCAACCAAACCACCGACCAATAGACCGACTTGCCGTAACCAATAAAGGTAGCCGGGCTAAAAGCCTGTGGTCCCGGGCTGGCAAAACCAAAGCCAAGGTAGCTCACGTAATCTTGATTTGTAATCCAATGCAGCTGCGTAACACCAATCTCATAAAATAAACCTTGAGCACTACCCGAGTAGCTGGTGAGGCTTATGATTCCGATGTGGACTAATATTGCAAGAAGATCAACCATGAGTTGCCCGACTCTTAATCAGAAAAGCTATAATGCCAGCTATGCCAAACCCAAAAATTATACCTAGTGTTGGTACATAGCCTAGATAGTACAAGATGCCAGCGACTACTGCGACTAGCCACAAAATTGGAGTGCTAATATAACGCCGAGCAATTTTGTATCCATTCCCAATAATAATGCCGCCGACTGCCGCTTGAACACCAATTGTATAGCTACCTATATTAGTTTTGGCAAAATAATGAAAGTAGATAAAACAAAAAATCAGAGTCAATACTAAAGATGGGAGAAGATAACAAAAAGTTGCGAGTACAGACCCAAAAACACCTTTTAGAAAGTAGCTTGTTTGTGCGGCAACAATTACTTGCGCCGGTCCCGGAAGTGCCTGCCCGGCCGCCATCGCAGTCTGAAGCTGCTCTTCACTCAATAGACCCCGCTTCTTCGAAAGTTCTTGTTCAACAAGCAGATATGTGGTTGACCACCCACCATACGCCTGTGCTCCAAGTTTAAGATATAGCTGGCACAGCTGCCCTCGGCTGATATCCGCACGTTGTTTAGTCACGATAGCCCTCGGCTTGCTTACTAAACAGGTTGTGATATATGCCCGATTTGTTCTTCATTAAAGTTGTATGGTTGCCTTGCTCTAAAATTTTTCCTTGATCCAGAACTACAATTCTATCAGCTCGGCGTACGGTACTGAAGCGGTGACTGACGATAATAGCAGATCGTGATTTGTAGGTGTCAAAAATTGAGTTGAAAATTTTATACTCCGCAGCGGCATCAATTGCCGAGGTTGGCTCATCTAAAATTACCACACCAGCATCACGATAAAATGCACGAGCGAGCGCAACTCGTTGCCATTGACCGCCGCTTGGTTCGATGCCTTTTTTAAAACTTGCATCTAAAACTGTGTCATAGCCATGTTTGTATTTTTTGGTCAAAGTATCAACGCCACCAAATTGTGCAGCCTGATTGCGCAGTGAAGTGCTTGGTTTTTTCTTTGATCTGCCAATAGTTATGTTCTCACCGACAGAAAACGGGTATTGGTTGAAATCTTGAAACAGCGTTGCAAGCTTTTCGTACCAGCTTTCAATCGCCACCTCTTTTAGATCTACACCATCTATCAAAATTCGCCCGCTAGTTGGGTGGTAGAAGCGTAACAGCAACTTAATGAGAGTACTTTTGCCTGCACCGTTTTCACCAACAATTGCGACATGTTCACCACTTGTTATTTTCAAGTCGAGATTTTTAAAAACAGACTCAGCCTGACCTGGGTATGCAAAAGATACATTCTCAAAGATGATTTCCGGGCTAGAGGAAGTGATTTTAATACTGGGCTGCTTGTCGGTAATGTTTGGTTTTTTATCAACTAATTCAAAATAACTACCAGCAAATAACAAGCTTTCTTGCATTCCCGAGAGTGTGCCCAATATTGCATTCAGTGCTCCGCCAATTCTGAGGAGCGCGCCAGAAAGAAAGAAGTATCTCTCGAGCGATATAGTATGCGATAGAAATTGTCTGAGCAGCACAACCGATCCAATGGTAGTACCAACAACCTCAATAATTTTAGTTGGCACCAATAATCTGCTGGCGTGACGATACTGTGCTTCTTGTTCTTTATAGAATATGCTGTTGAGGCTCTTAATTTTTCCGAGCAGAAAATCAGTGGCCTGTGTAGCTCGTGCTTCAAGTTGCCCCTTTGCATTACGGAGTATCCAATCAATGCCCCAGAATACATGTCTTTCATCTCCCTTGGCATCCCAAACGAACCAAAGCATCTTGGCCATACGACTTTCAGCTACAAGTGTTGGGAGTAGGAATATTGCAATAAGCGGCACTATCCACCAGGTTATTTGCGCTACCAGTATGGTGATTGCTAGGAATCGCAAAATTCCATACAGAAGATCTAAATTCATGCCAGAAAGGTTGGCGATTTGCCAGGTATAGCCACTACTTACCTTATTGATAGTATTTCGCATTTCTTTATCGTAGAAGTCTCCGAGGTCGATTTTGCACAGCGTTCTCATGTATGCATCGGTCGACCAGCGAACGAACGCAAAGTATACCAATCGTTTCCCATAGCTCATCAGCAAAAACCCTAAGCCCGTGAAGATGGTTGCGATGGCGTCAATAAATAGCCAGAGCCAAATGTCACTTGCGTGGCCGGATGTAGCAAACTCAGCCAATTTTGCACCCAGCCGGGCAGTTGCAAAAATTGCAGTTAAAAAGCTGGCTATTTCTAAAAAAGCACCAGCCATAAAGAACATAGCCCCAAGCGGCCGAATCCTTAGTGAAATCTTGTGCATGCGGAGACTTAGTCGCAAGTTTTGAGAAAAGCCGAGTTTTGTTTGTGATTCCTCAGTGTCAGGCATGTCGTTACTCATCTAAAAATCCTCCCGATTGATGTGCCCAGAGTTTGGCATACGTACCTTTTTTCTCCAGCAACTCTCGGTGCGAACCTTCCTCAACGATCTTGCCTTTATCCAGCACAATAATCCTATCCATCTTCTGGATAGTCGAAAGACGGTGAGCAATTACGATTGCCGTACGTCCTTCCATTAATTTCCAAAGTGCATCTTGAATGAGCGCTTCACTCTCGCTATCAAGCGCAGATGTCGCCTCATCAAGCAGTAAAATTGGCGCATCTTTGAGCATAGCTCGTGCAATGGCTACGCGCTGTTTTTGGCCGCCACTTAATTTAACACCGCGTTCTCCAACTAGTGTTTTATAACCTTCAGGAAGTTCGCCGATAAACTCATCTGCGTGTGCTAAGCGAGCAGCTTTTTGCACTTCTTCGTGCGAAGCATCAGGCTTGCCATAGGCTATATTTTCGGCGAGACTGCGATGAAACAAAAGCGGTTCTTGTGGCACGTATGCAATATGTTTGCGCAATGATTGCTGAGATAGTGTGCTGATATCAATGCCGCCGATACGAATTGACCCGCTGTTTATATCCATAAAGCGCAGCAACAGCTTGGTTATAGTTGTTTTGCCTCCGCCACTCATCCCGATTAGGCCTATGCGTTCGCCTGGCTTAATGTGAAGGTTAAGGTTTTTGAAAAGGGGTGCTTTTTCTTGGTCGTGGGCAAACGTAACATCTTCAAACTCAACAGATGAATCCTGAAAAACAGTTCTTGTGACGTTTTTATGATCAAGAACTTGTGGTGTAATTGCAAGGATATCTGCCATGTCATGGGCATCACCAAATACACGAGTGAATGTTCGGAATGTATTATTGAGATCCCATAATCTGCGCATGATTGCTATAGTAAAGTTAAGTGCGAGATAAATAACGCCAACCTCGATTGCGCCGTTCAGGGCAAGCACGATCGAGATAATGATCACCGCAATATTAATACTGCGCTGCAAACCGCCCGTTATCAACTCCTGCCACATGGTTAGTTTCATGGTTTTGATTGATTGGTCAAAAACCGCATCTACTTTTTGGGCCATTCTTGCTCGTTCACGATCTTCGCCAGAGAAGGATTTTACGGCAAGAATATTTGATATTGAGTCTGCAAGCTGACCCGTACGTTCGGTTTCTGCCGCCGCCCATTTTTTATTGTATGGTACAAGCTTCCTTCTGTAATACCACGTAATTGGTATATACACTGCGCTAATAATAATGATGGCAACTGAGACCAAAGGTGCTTTTGGTGCTAAAATAACGGTAGTAGCTATCACCGAGACAATCAGCTTGAATACGTTCCACGTTAAGGCATCGGTTAGCCTCTCGTATGAACCGACAAATTTGTTCACCTGGTTAACTAGTGAGCCTGCGAAGCGATCGTTAAAGAACCCGGTACTCATTTTCTGGAGATGATCAAAAGATGACAAAGCCAAGTCACGCATAATGCTCTCTTGTGTGCGCCAAAAAATAGGGATAATAACGCGGTTCCATAAAAGATGCCCAAAGACTTCACAAATAACTGCACCAAAAAGAATAAATGCAATGTTACTTTCTCGTAAGCCAGCAATATCACCACTGGCAAGCTTGGTGATGACAAAACTGATAATAAGTGGTTGAGCAAAATCTTCTACCAGTTGCGCGACAATCATTAATGGGTAAATAGTCCCGATTTGTTTTTTATAGGGTTTGGTATGTCGCCAATAATGGCCGATTATTTCTTTTGCGTTGCTGAATGATTGCATTTTTTTAGGAATACGGCCTCCTGCCGTTGTTACGATTTACTGAAGGGCTATAATTTTAAAAAAAGTAAGTTTTAGTTAATGAATAAGTTGTACTCGGGCAAACGAATTGCTTGGTGGTACGGTGATTAAAGTGTTCGACATCGTTTTGCCCTTTCCTATTAGTTTTATATCAATCTTGATATTATACCACCTATGTCAAGCGCCGTACAATAAACTATTAAAACGACGCCATCAACAGATAAGCAAGCATCATAAAACTCACGATCGTGAGAAATTGGATATTTTATATAAGGGCCTTGGCTTCAGATAATTGGACCTCTTTCTCTAACCCGAGGGCCTGTATCTCGGCTCTTAGATATTCTTGGTGGTCAAACTTAGTCACCCAGACGCTCTTTTGAATTTGTTCGAAAGAAAGCTCTTTTAGTAGAAGGCAGAGGTGGTCGCGTTTTTTACGATCCGCTTCAGGAATATCGAATATTATCATCAGCACGCTTCCTGGCAGAGTAGGCGCGGTGAAAGGCAGCATGGCGTGGCGGCCTTTTGCCGTCAGCTCTGGCGCGCCCACTTCATTGATGATAATAAGCCCTTGCCGAATAGCTCGACTAAAAGCATTATTTAATTGTCTTGCAGAGATCTCGTGATTACTGGCAACATAGTTAACAAGTGCAGCGCGATAGAGCCGTTTGTTGTGATCTGGCAATAGATTTTCAAGTAAATACCTTGTCGTTGTGCCGTATCTTCCCACATAGAAATTATATCATTTATCTCACGATCGTGAGTTCTATGATACTTTCTTTTGTGAGGGATAAGTTTTTGGTATGATATAACAGATGAAGAAATCGACACAGCAGGAACCAAAAGTCATTTTGTATTATAAGTTTGTACCGGTAAATGATCCGAACATTACTATGCGTTGGCAGAAGGAACTATGTGCCCGGCTTGGCTTGAAGGGTCGAATTATTATTTCACCACACGGCATTAATGGAACACTTGGCGGAGGTATTGAAAACCTCCGTGAATATAAGCGTGAGATGAACCGCTCGGTGCTGTTTAAGGGCATCATGTACAAGTGGTCTGGCGGAAATGGCGAAGAGTTTCCGAAGCTTTCGGTTAAAGTTCGCGATGAGCTAGTGGCCTTTCATGCGTCAGATGAAATTGTGGTATCGGAGCAAGGGATTGAAAATGGCGGTGTGCACCTTAAGCCCGAACAGGTTCATAAGTTGATACAAGACCGGGGTGATGAGGTGATTTTTTGATGGCAGAAATGCGTACGAGGCGCAAGTGGGAAGATTCAAAAACGCAATTATTCCGGCCGTAGAAACTACGCCAGATTTTTTAAAAGAACTGGAAGATCCCAAGTACAATGCCATTAAAGACCGACCAATTATTACCTACTGTACGGGTGGTATTCGTTGTGAAATTCTTTCAGTTTTAATGAAGAACCGCGGGTTCAAAGAGGTTTATCAAATTGATGGTGGCATCGTGAAGTACGGCGAAAAATATGGTGATGACGGATTTTGGGAAGGCACGCTGTATATTTTTGATGGCCGCATGAACCATACATTTAGCAGCCAGGCTCGTGATCTTGGGGAATGCATCCACTGCAAGGCCAAAACTAGTCGATTTATTAATTGTGCTGACAAAAGCTGCAATAAATTAAAACTGGTTTGCGGCAATTGTACTAACCGCACGTTTTGCGAGCAACATCAGGCAGACGTAGTGCGCACGGCATAGACTTCGCCCTAAAAGGTAGTAACTGATACGATTTGCATAGTTGCGATAGTAAATTTGCAGAAATATAAATGGTTGTGCTATTATCCCACTTGTAAGTTATAAAATAATAATCAAGGAAAAATGTGCCATGAACGCTAGCAGGCAACTACTAATTAATCAGCATAAAAAGAGTGTTCTTGTGTTGCTTGGCACTGTGCTCACGATAGCGCTCCTGTTTTCAATCGGGTTTATTCGGGTAGTGCAGGCTGCGCCGGGTGTTCCTAGAGATCCGGTTAGAATCTACAACGAAGATTTTGAGAATAACCACAGCACATCACCAATTCTACTCACAAGCTATACTGGGGTAGGGGGTGTTACCTATACAGCCGCGGCTCCGTGGCTGACATCCTGTAATGGCGAAGTCATTTATTTTGCGATGGACAATAGTGAGTTTGATAACAGCAATTGTTCAGTTGGTGATGGTACAAACAGCTCGGGCGCTTTTGATTACGTAAGGCGCATGGCACATGCGCTTGGCCAGTTTGGTGGTGCGACAGATCCTACTTTGAATCGTGCGTTAACAGCATATACCGATAATGGAAATGTGAGCGTAAACCCAGGTGCGAACCTTGTGCAGTTAGAAACTGCGCAATCTATTAACTTGCCAAACAATAATCGCCGATTTCTTATCGCAAGCTTGAGCGCAGCATCAGTAAACTGTGAACTCGGCAGCACACACCCGGCAAAGTTCATATTTTACTTGCTTGATGGTAGTGACACGCGGCGAATTAACCAGGATGCGCTTAATGTCTGTACTGATGAGCAATCTCAGCAAATCACTCCGCCCTCTCTGCAGTCGAATAGCGCCACCTCGCCATCGGTTTTGCCTATTTGGGTTGCAAAAATACAAACAGATCGGGCACTGCTAAGCCAGGCTAATTCAGTTGGTGTTCGTGTTGTGAACGAAGAGGGCGATGGAATTGGAAACGATAATGCACTTGATGATATCTCAATATCTGATGCATCGCCTCACCTTGATATTACGTTTGAACCCGATACTGTTGAGATTGATAAAACCTCGCGTATGACATTCACAGTTACCAACACCAGTGATCTTTTGGCTAAAGAGGGCTGGTCATTCACAAATAATTTACCAGAATCATTAATGGTTGCCGAAAACCCAGACATTCAAACTACCTGTACTGCCGGCAGTATCATCGTTTCTGAAGATAAAAGGCAATTGGCCTACGCGGGCAATTTAAATCTTGGGCAGGTTTCGTGCACGCTTACCATTAGTGTTACCTCAAAGACGGCACAAACCTATATCAATGGTCCTGCCTTGCTCGCGAACGTTGTCGGTTTACAACTTCCTGAAGATGCACCAGTTACTTTCGTGCCGTTTGCACCGAATACTGGTACGACAAATACGAACTTTACATACTATGTTGGCATTGCCGGTGCTGGTGCTATAGCTATTGGTTTGCACCGCAAGCTGAAAAAACTTCGCCGACGCGCTTGACAGTTGCACTAAGCATAAGTAGTATAGATACCAGAAGTAATTCTAAACAAACACAATTAAAAATGGATACACAAACAAACACAGCTGTTTTGCGTGGTGGATTTCAGCCTCGCGACCATAGCACTCCTCGCAGAGTGTATCTTGATACGTATGCTCGCCGTAGAACTGGATTGACAGATGAGCAGCTCGCTGCCAAGGCGCAGCTTGAGGCGAAGCAGGCGGCAGAACAAGTTGTGCAATCTGCAGCGTACTACGCACCTCAACCTACTTTTATGGTTGAGCAGCCTCCAGTTGCAGCATCTAACCCTCTCGTAACTCACGCTGCACCGCAAACTGTATTGCAACAACCAGCAGTTGTAGCAGCCCCTATCGCCAACCAGCCACAGACCATAGCCTCGGCACAATCTTTCGTGCCAGTTCAGTCTCAGCCACAGCACACAGCAGCTCAACCAATCACTACTCAATCGCAGCAATCTAAACCGGCCGTACATAAGACGTATCTCGATACACTGACACGTCGCCACCAAACTGCTGTAGCCGAGGCTCCAGCCCAGGAAGAAACGGTTTTTCAGCCAACATTGAGCGAAACGACACAAAATCTGCTGGAAGATACGGAATCTCAAAAACGAATTGAGGCAAATCTTCGCGCACTCTATGAAGATCGCTCACTTACTAATCAGCTGGCTAAGAGTACAGCCAGTGCTTCGGCGGCACATGTTCGAACAATTGTTGGGAGCGCCCTTGCCTGCGGTATTCTTGCGATGGGTATTTTCAGTTTCACCACCAGTTACGACACACAGCCGGTTGTGGCGATACCAATCGGAGCGCCAGTAATTGAGGTTGAGGCCCCTACTTCTCAGCCAACTGGCGGAACCCCAGTTGCTCAAAATAACAGCACAGCCCCAGTAGTTGACCCAAGCCATCCTGTTCGTTTGGTCATGAGCAGCATCGGTGTTAACGCTCCCGTTGAAGGTTTGGGTACTACACCAGAAGGCTTAATTGCCGTGCCAAAGGCGTACGGCGTGGTTGGCTGGTACAACAAGGGCGTGGTGCCAGGCAAAAAAGGGCCCGCGGTATTAGTCGGCCATTACGCAGGAGGCGGTGGTGCTGTGTTCGATAAACTCAAAGATGCTAAAAATGGCGATTTAATTACAACTACAAACGGCCGTGGTGAAAGCTTCACGTATCGTATTGTGGCCATGAATGAATATGCCAAAGATGCAGTTCCCATGGCACAAATCTTCAAATCAGGAGATGAATCTCGCCTAGAAATCATCACCTGCGCCGGCCAATGGCAAGCCAAAACCTACGATAAACGTCTGGTAGTCACCGCCGAGCTTGTGAAATAAGCTTTGTTGCTTGTGCTTGCTACAAATACCCCCGAGGTGTATTAATAGTATTCAGGGATAAGCAAGGAGAGAAGAATGTTCAGAAGAAGTAAAGAAACTCACAATAATGAGCAGATGGTTCCGGAAGGCCAGATGGCTACTGCTATTCTTCGTTTTGCAGATGTTGTTACTGAAGCGCGGTCGGGGCCAGAGTTAGAGGTGGCTGAGTTCATGGAGCGCTTCCCTAGATGGAGTATAGACGTAATAATTGGGGACGGTGAAGCTTACAAGTTCTTCAGAAGAAGCTTTGGAGACACGAAGCTGCCTGAAGATGCATTGTATAAGAAATTTGCTGATGAAAACCTTTACTTTGACGCTGAGTTGATGAATATTTTTGAGACAAGCAACGTCAGGGGCGAGGTGGGGGGCGGCGCTTATTTCGAGCTTCGTGTGCCTGTTGCACCATTTTGTCGAAATGATGTAGCTAGGGTTGCTGCTGCCGAAGACTACCTTTTGCAAGCGGAGATAATTCGGTCTCCTATGACTTCAGCCTTATAGGGTTTAGTATATCGCATTTGCTATGATTAATGTGTGAATAAAAAGTTGGAAGCTAAGTTGAAGGAGTTGCCGCGGGAGCCGGGGGTTTATTTTCATAAGTCTCAAAATGGCGAGATTATTTATGTTGGCAAGGCGGCGGTTTTAAAGAATCGGGTGAAGCAGTATTTTCAGAAATCTCGACCGTTTGATCCTAAAACAGAAGCTTTAGTAGCGGAGATTACAGATACCGATTGGATTACGGTAGAAACCGAGTTAGACGCATTGTTTTTAGAAAGCGAGATGATAAAGCGCTACAAACCGCGCTACAACATTTTGCTGCGTGACGATAAAAGCCAGATCTATATTAGAATTCCAATGAAAGAAACGTATCCAAGCGTCACGTATACTCGTGGTCCGCTTGATGATGGTGCCCAGTATTTTGGGCCGTACTATAACGGCTGGGCCATTAAAAAAGCTATGAAATATTTGCGGAAAGTTTTTCCATACTCTACCCACGAGGTGCTGCCCAAACGAGTTTGTTTACAGTATCACCTCGGGCTTTGTCCGGGAGTAGAAGAGGCGAAGATTAGTGAAAAAGAATATAAAGATTGTCTCAGAAAACTCATGTTATATCTCAAGGGCGGTAAAAAACAGGTGATAGCTGAGATAGAAAAAGAGATGAAAGCTTTTGCCAAGTCCTCACGGTTTGAGTTGGCGGCCGAAAGAAGAAACCAGCTGAACGATCTCAGGGCTTTGCAGCGGCAGATTATTTTTAGCGACAAAGAATTCATGGATTTAAGCAAAGATCAAGCTTTGAGCGGCTTACAGCGACTGTTAACGCTTTCAGATATTCCAAAACGGATTGAAGGGTATGATATCAGCCACATGCAGGGCACAAATAACGTAGCAAGTATGGTGGTTGCAACAAATGGCTTAGCAGATAAGGCACAGTACCGAAAGTTCAAAATGCGGATACCCGGCAATAACGATTTTGCCCATATGAACGAAACAATGTTGCGTCGATTTTCGGGCCGACATACCGATTGGCCGAAACCAAGCCTGATTCTTATCGATGGCGGCAAGGGGCAACTCAGTGCGGCACTTGATGCACTCGATGAACTGGGTGTGAGTATTCCGGTGGTTGGACTTGCAAAGCGTGAGGAAGAAATTGTCGTGCATAAATCTCGCTCGCATGTGGTGGTGGATACCGATGCTATCAAAGCGTGGGCAAAGGAGAAAAACCCTTTTGACGAGCCGACAGTACAAGCCGATCCTGGCCGTGGATTGGAAAGCAAATATGTGTCGCTTCGAGTACGAGAGGATCAGCAGCCGGGCATCACTGGCGATAGTGAGGATTTTCTGGTTGTTCGGCTGCCAAAGAATAACCACATCGTAAAATTACTGCAGCGAATTCGCGACGAATCACATCGTTTTGCCGTGAGCTATCATACCCACCTCAAGCGTACCGGCCAAGTCAAAAGCATCCTCGATGACATCCCCGGCGTTGGCCCAGCCACACGAAAAAAACTGTTAAAAGCATTCGGCTCAGTTGCGGGGATTAAGGAGGCTCAAACCTCCGAAGTCGCCCAACACACCGGCCTAATCAAAGCTAAAACGATAAAAGCATACCTCGATAATTAAATTACTAGTGCTTGCAAATCATCAAATGAATTAGCACACTCTAAGTAATGAGTAATATAGAGTTTGGCGAACGATGGCAGGATTTCGAAGGAGCTGAATGTGAATTGGTGGCGAGCGTGGCTCGTCAAGCGTGGGAAATCCTAGCGTCTTTTGGTGAAGTAGACACGACTGAGGTAGATGCCGGTGAAGGGGATGTTGAGTTTTCTGGCCTTGCCACCCCTACAATCTATCCTCTCAGTAAAGGACGCGAATTATATTGTGATCAAGTAGCATACGATAACGAAGGTGAAATTATTATGGAACCTGGCATTGTAGTGCTGCACATATTACATTACGGAGGCGAAAAAGAGGCTTCAAGAACTGTATTTAGACTTGAGACACACCTTGAGGGTGCGGCTGTATTCGACAGCTGTATCTCTATTGCTACAAAAATTACCGATCCCGAAGAACTACTCTTACTGTCGGTTAAACTAGAGGGTATTAAACAAGCATTCTGGGCCGACTTACCTATTCAACCACCTGATTCAACCCACAAACTCCATTTGTTTGGCTTACCTGTATCTCATCTTGCTGCTGAAACTGCTGCTTTTTTGGAAGAGGGCGGCAATGCTTAATTTGGTACACTAGATACATGTTATCCGCAGAGTTTTTTATAGGTAATCGGGCACGGTTGGTTGGCCTGCTTGAGGGCGATGGGATTGCTGTAATCACAGCTAATGGGCTGATGCAGCGGAGTGGGGATAGTGCTTTTAAGTTTCGTCAAGAGAACAACTTTTTCTATCTTACTGGCATTGAAGAACCAAATATTGTGCTGGTGATTGATGCTAAGAACGGCGATGAATTTCTGATTTTGCCTCAGCAAACTGAAGTTGAGCGGTTTTTTGGTGGTGGGATAAATCGCGATGAAATCGCAAAAATATCAGGTGTGATGACAATATGTAGTCATGTTGATGGTTGGAACAGGTTTAAAAAATTGCAACTTGGTCGCAAAAAAATATATACCATCCCAAGCTTGCCAACACAACTTGTCCGTCAAGAACGCTTATTTACGAGCCCGGCACGAAAGCTGCTTATACAAAAACTTAAACGGCTTTCTGCGTTACCCCATGAGCCACTGCATGAGCAACTCATTAAACTTCGTATGATCAAACAACCGGCCGAGATCAAGGCAATACAGGGGGCGGTTGATATTACACGGGCAGGTATTGACCAGGTGCGCGCGAAAATGGCGGCCGGAATGTACGAATATGAACTGGAGGCCGAGCTTGACTATGCTTTTAAGCGCGCTGCAAGCAGGCACGGGTTCTTGCCGCCAATTATGGCAGCTGGCAAAAATACGACCATTTTACATTATCAAGCCAATCGGGCGCGGCTGAAAAAAGACGACATTCTGTTGATGGATATTGGTGCCGAAGTCGCAAATTACTCGGCAGATATTAGTAGGACATACAAAGTTGTGGGTGCATTCACTGAGCGTGAACAAGCGGTGTACGATTCGGTGATGTCAGTTCACCAAGCAACGATGAAGATGTTGCGGCCGGGGCTTCATTGGCGAGAACTGGCCGTAAACGTTGATACACTCATGGGCGAGCAGCTCATGAAGCTTGGCTTAATTTCAGAAAATACTAGGGCAGCCGTTCGCCGCTACTTCCCACATGCTATCGGGCATAGTCTCGGGTTGGATGTACACGATGCGTGCGATTATAAGATCCTCCAAGAGAACATGGTGATTACAGTGGAGCCGGGTATTTACATCCCTGAAGAGGGAATTGGCATACGGGTTGAAGATGATGTGCTCATTACTCAAAATGGTGCCAAAAATCTTTCGGCAGATATCCCCTATGCGTGAGCTGTGCTAGAATAAGCGTAAGATGAAACGGCAATTTGCTCAGTTCCTGATTCGTTGGGGGTTAAATACAGTTGGTCTTTTTGTGGCAGCACATTTTCTGAAAGGCCTTTCATACCAAGAAGAGTGGCGAGTATTGGTGGTTGCGGCATTAGTGCTCTCAATTATCAATGCGCTCATTAAGCCATTTGTTGTGATTCTCTCACTACCAGCACTCCTGGTGACATTGGGAATATTTAGCATCGTTATCAATGGTTTTATGGTGTACCTTGCTCACTTATTGTACTCACCGTTTCAAGTGAGTAGTTTCGGTACCGCAATACTTGCCGGTTTGGTGGTTGGCTTGGTAAACTATACAGTAACGCGGTTGTTTGATATTGCCGCAAAGGAAGAGGTATGAACGATATTTTCCAGATCATCACGATTAGTTCTGCAGTACTCATGACACTCATGATTTTGTTGCAAACACGAGGCGCAAGTTTGGGTGCTGGTTTTGGTGGTTCTGGCGAGCTGTTTACGGCTCGCCGTGGTGTTGATAAAACTATGCATCAGATAACCATCATTCTCGCAATTCTCTTCATTGGCTCGCTGGTGCTCGGCATTGTTCGTGCTTAGTTTTTCACTTTGTTATGCCTGATTTTTCAAAACAACGTACAAAGACATCTGAGCTTGTCAAAAAGGTTGGCACGCGTGCGGTTGATCTTCAGGCAAAATCATCTCAACATCTCAAAACTCATGTATTAAAACGTACCACACGTATTGCAGGGTTGCGGCGTTTTATCGCTGGCTGGCTTATTTTGGTTCTTTTCATGAGTGTAGCAACGCTTGCAACACTCGTGCAGCTAACGCGTGAATCTCGATCAAATGCGCCTGAGAACGGAGGCACTTATACTGAGGGACTCATTGGTACCATTAATAATTTAAATCCGCTTTTTAATAGCGGTTCGGTCGACGAGAGCGTTACTAAATTGATGTTCAATAGCCTTTTTCGCTACGATACGTCGGGTGCGCTGGTTCCTGATGCAGCAAAAGAGATTCAGGTAGATGAATCACGCAAAGTCTACACGGTAACGCTACGTCAAGATGTTCGCTGGCATGATGGCCAGCCACTGAAGGCTGAAGACGTCGCGTTTACTATTAATACTATTCAGAATCCCGCAACTCGTTCAACACTGTTCGCTAGTTGGCAAGGAGTGGTCGTTAAGGCTGTAGATGATTGGCGCATAACATTTGAGCTTCCAGCACCGTTCGCGCCGTTCCCCAATGCCTTAACGGTTCCAATTATTCCAAAACATGCGCTTGAAAATTTTAAACCTGACCATTTACGAACAGCTGACTTCAACACGAGCCCAATTGGTACTGGGCCTTTTGTGTTCAATGCGCTCCGCAATGAGGGTGTTAAGGAGCAGCAAATTGAGCTGAAACGAAATCCTCATTACTTCCGCGGATCACCTCGCCTCGAAAGATTTGTACTTCATACATATCCTGATGACGAGCATCTTTCGAGTGCATTGAAGCAGCGTGAGATTACCGCGGCCGTCGACTTAAAATCGGATACAGTCGAAGCGTTCGCAAAAGACGGCAGCATACGTCCAACAGATATTCCATTAAATAGTGGGGTGTTCGCATTTTTCAAAACATCACAGCCCATACTCGCTGATGCAAACATTCGTGTGGCGCTCGCAAAAGCAATAGATCGGCAGGCGATTCTGCAGCTCTTCAAGGCGCGTTATACGCCGCTAAAGACCCCGCTGCTTCCATCTCAACTTGGCTTTGACAGTAGTTTTTTGCAGCAAACGAATGTAGCTGAAGCCGAGCAAAAACTCGATGCCGCAGGCTGGTTAAAGCAACCGAATGGTATACGGGTAAAAGACGGTCAACCGCTAGAATTTGGCTTGACAACAGTCAATACGGCACAATATAGCGCTCTGGCCAGCGAGCTGCAAAAGCAATGGGCAAATATAGGGGTCTCTATTAAGCCTCAACTCTTAACGCCAGAGCAGCTACAGCAAAATGCACTTGCTGCCCATGCGTATGATATCTTGCTTTATGGTGTCTCACTCGGATACGACCCCGATGTATATGCGTATTGGCACTCTTCGCAAGCTAGATCTGGTGGCCTAAATTTTTCAGAATGGAAATCTGGTCGAGCAGATGCAAGCCTTGAGGTGGCTCGAACCCGGCTCGAACCCGTTCTGCGGCAAGCTCGCTACAGAACATTTTTAGACGAATGGTTAAACTCGGCACCAGCAGTGGCGTTGTATCAGCCGCGTGTGAATTACGCCTACCATCAGAATGCTGCAGGCTTTGTTGCATTCCCATCAACAAATGCCTCAGAGCGCTTAACAAATGTTGAAGAATGGACAGTGAACACACGATCAGTCGATAGAACCCCTTAACTGCTGACAATTATCCGAATTTAGATTACAATACTATTCGTCCAATTAAGCGCGAGTGGCGGAATTGGTAGACGCGCTAGCTTCAGGTGCTAGTGTACGCAAGTACGTGGAGGTTCAAGTCCTCTCTCGCGCACCAAGATTGTATCTGACGATCCATTATTCGGTGACCATATAGACGAAGATAAAGTAAATATGGTTAGCGATGATGTGTTTAATAAAATTGCTAGTAAAATTCAAGAGCAGATATGAGAGATATAGATTTAGACGAACTCAAGAAGTTTCTTATGAGGGCAAACATGCCTCACGCTACAGGTACGGCGAAAACTGTTAAAGAAAAAGATGGTTCACGGACTATTGAGTTTAGTGATGGCGACTACCGAATGCATGACAACTTCTTTGGTGGTGAACCCTATGGTGGACGCCTGGTTGTTTTTTATAAAGAGCAGCCGTTGTTTCTTGAGGTTTATTATGGGCAGACAACCCGTCCAGCAGATGCTGTTTATGATTTCCTGAGAGAAGCCCTACAACACCCAGGAGAAGACAATCCATTTCGTGGACCTGCTGAATACAAAAAAGGTAGCCTGACCTACAAAAGCACTACGGAGGGCGACGTTGCAAACCATAAGGTTAAAGAGTTTATCTATCACGGAGATGAAGAGATTTACTGGGCAGTAGTTATGGGCGGTTTAGTGGATCAAAACGCTAGAGGAGCGATGTAGTCTAGCGTCTAACAATTGCTTCGCTGATAACAGCACAAATCCTTGCACTCTGAGGAAAAAGGAAGCTGACTGATTCATCTTGAACGAGGGCTTCTATTAGCTCATTGCTACGAGGGCTGAGTGTGCCTAACGTGGCTATCATGCCTTCTGCATCAACAGCGTTGGCCTGATTGATCGCCAATGATGCCAATGTGTTTGCTATTACTCCGACTGAGTGACCACGCTCTTTTGGTTGTAGAGTATAAAATTGCTCGCCGAAAAAACCAACTATCTGCTCGAAAATCTACTGGGTTTTCTCCTGGCGAACTCATGGTTAATATTATACAACATTTTTGCTACACTTGTAGGTATGATTCATCAGTTAAGAATTTACCAAATCAACCCAGAACTAAAAACCGAATTTGATACCCGTTTTCGTAAGCACGCTGTGCGGATTATGCAAACCTACGGATTCGATATAAAAGCTACGTGGTATTCAGAATCTGCGGATAAAACAGAGTTTGTGTACATATTAGAGTGGTCGGATACCGAGACACTTGAGAAACAATGGACAGCTTTTATGGCCGACAAAGAGTGGGATGGTATCAAGCTGAAGTCTCGTGAACAGTATGGCGAAATGGTTTTGGCTAAGGTGCGCGATCAAGTTCTAGAATCTACAGATTGGTTTATGAACAAGATCTAGCCCAACCCCATCTTGATATGGCACATCTCACGACAGGATAGAAGAGAACAAACAGTTACACGTCAAGACTTTGTCGTTAAAAAATAGATTTCTATCTTGATAGAGTATTTTGCAATATGAGTTAGGTAATCATTCCAAGTGGAGCTTGGCGAGGTGATAAGAAGTGGCCAAAATAAAAGAAAGCCGGCTGGCCTCCGCTATCCAGCAGTGGCGTCCGACGTTTCTATTTACAATGTACTCTAATTACCTACTAAAGTCAATATGCTTTTCTTCACGTGTAATCACAATAAATCTCTTGGCTGATTTCGCTAGGGTAAATTGACGCTCAACTTCTTTTAGATGTTTATATGTTGGAACTCGGCCGTCCATGCGTCGTAAGTCAAGCACAATGTTTGGTGATTGCTTGAGGGCAAGACGCAGATTATTTTCAATGGTCCGTGAGCTTTTGCCTGTAGGGCTCTTTATCTCCCAATGAAGTCCATTCATCTCAATATCTGGGGTTTTTGTACCCTTGCGTCTGTCGGGTACAAGAAAAGTTACGTCACTACCAAGCTTAGCCGCCAAATAATCAACAGCAATCTTTTCATGGACATCTACAAAGACGCCTGGGGGGACTACGATAACACCTATTCGTTTTCTTGCCACTACTAGAGTAGTTTACCACGTGAAGCCACGTTAATCGGATGCAATTCGCTGTGGAGGTTCAAGCAGCTTCTAGCGAGAGTGATTATATTGTTTCAGAAGGCAGCGTCAAGGAGGTTTCGAGCGTAATTAACGATATTCAAGCCAGATTTTTCATGAGTGAAGTAAAAAAAATTATACCTTTATGTTAAGATAATGCATATGGTTAAGGTGAGGATTGTCGAGCATGAGTAAAGTTGCGGAGTATTTAAGACAACATGTGGTTGGCGAGGTGTCGACCTCTTCTTCGGTTCGGAAGTTTTTTAGCACCGATGGGAGTGTGTTTCAGGTGACCCCGCAGGTGGTGGTGTATCCACGATCGACCGATGATATTCGTAAGATTGCCAGGTTCTCTTGGCAGCTTGCTGAACGTGGCAAAGTCGTACCGATTACGGCTCGTGGTGCTGGGAGCGATCAAGCTGGCGGGGCGCTGGGCGATGGTATCATCTTGGCTTTTCCAGCCCATTTAAATAAACTTCTTGAGCTCGATACAAAAAAGAACATTGCGCGGGTACAGCCGGGTATCAATTACCGTAACTTTCAAGATACCATCAAAACGCATGGTCGATTTTTACCACCCTATCCGAGTTCAATTGATTTCAGCACTATCGGTGGTGCAGTCGCCAATAATGCGGCAGGTGAGCGAACAGTTAAATATGGCGCAACTCGTGAGTTTGTACGTGGGTTGCAGGTTGTGCTTGCCAACGGCGAGCTCATTCAGACTGGCCGGCTCAGTAAGCGTGAGCTTAATCATAAAAAAGGCCTCTCAACGTTTGAAGGCGAAGTCTATCGGCAACTCGATGGTTTAATATCTGACAACTGGGAGCTCATTCAAGCTTCGCACAAAAATACCTCAAAGAACTCTGCTGGGTATGATCTCGCTGATGTGAAGCTGGCCGATGGTACTTTTGACCTTACTCCATTAGTTGTTGGTTCGCAGGGTACGCTTGGTATTGTTTCAGAAATCGACCTGGCTATTGTGCCGAATAATATGAACCGTAGTTTAGTGGTTGCTGGCTTTACAGCGATAGATGATGCCAGCTCTCTAGTGAATGATATTTTAAAGCTTGCTCCAGCAGCTGTTGAGATGGTGGATCGACATTTGCTTGATTTTATTGACTTGCACTATCCAAATCAGCTGAAAGGTTTGCTCGAGCCACCGTTCCCGGAGATACTTTTGTTAATTGAGTTTGATGATCTGGGTGGCAGCGTTCAGCAGAAAAAGGTTAAGAAGTTGCTGAAGATACTCGGGCGAGTAACGCAAGATTATCAGGTAACAACCGACTATGATGAGCGCGACGAGCTTTGGAAGATCCGCCATTCCGCTGCGGCGGTTATTGCGCACTCAGAAGGTACTAAAAAAGCACTGCCGATTATTGAAGATGGTATTGTGCCGCAAGAAAACTTTACAAAGTTTATCCACGGTATTTATGCATTGTTTAAAAAATACAATCTTGACGTTGCTGTTTGGGGTCACGCTGGCAATGCAAACGTTCATTTACAGCCGTTCTTAGATTTGAGCAGCGTGGGTGATAGGCAAAAAGTCTTTAAGATTATGGACGAATACTATGATATGGTGCTCCAGCTTGGCGGTTCAACAGCGGCTGAACATAACGACGGCCGCCTGAGAGCGCCTTATTTGCCACAGCTTTATGGGCCTGAGATGTATAAAATATTTGAGGCCACTAAGAAGATCTTTGATCCACATGGCATCTTAAACCCTGGTGTTAAACTTGGCGTTACTAAAGAGGACCAACTCCGTGAGCTACGACACGAATATAATATGGACCAACTTGGCCATCACCTGCCTCGATCATAAGACAGTTCTTATTGATGGCGCTGAAAAGTAAACTGAAATCAAAAACAAAAGACCAAAGAATGGTCTTTTGTAGTTTACAAATCTGGGGCGAATGATGGGTTTCGAACCCACGACCTTCGGAACCACAACCCGACGCTCTAACCAACTGAGCTACATTCGCCACATGGTGCACGAGAGAGGACTTGAACCTCCAAGCTCTAAAGCGAGCACTAGCCCCTCAAGCTAGCGTGTTTACCAATTTCACCACTCGTGCAGGACTGAATAATTGTACCATCTTGATCTTGAATAATGAAGTCTTCTAACTTCTTTCGTTTGCGTGGTAAAAAGTAGAATCCAGCATGTGAATACATGGCTTCATGCAGCAGGTAACTATCTTTTTTGGCGTAAGCAAGAATGGATGCTTTTGCATTGTGCCGGATCGACCCGCCTTTTGTGCCAAGGACCCTACAGTTCATCTCCTTAAGGTAGGTGAGAAACTCTTTGCTGGCGCTGCAGATACCAATATAATACATAAAGCTATTCTTCCACCTCTGGTCGTGATACGCATACACCGTGCCATCTCCATCAAAAACGCCTCTTAAAAAATCAGGGTAATAAGCATCAGGAATGCGTAGTGATCCGAGAGTGTGGCTTTTGGCGGGCGTAAGTCCAGCGGCAAGGAGAAAATCGTAATAGGCAACATCGCTTAATTGAACCCGGTAGCTTTCTTGACCCATGCCATTGAACTTAGGCTTAATTACGAGGTTTTTTTCTAGAGCCTGCGAGAAGTTGGAGAGCTGAATAGTATCCTTGGAGGTGAGGTCAATATGCCGGCCATCTTTTTGCAGACAGCCATCGCTAGCAATGAGGCCAACAGAGTAAGCGATTGGTCCAGACCAAGAATAAGTACGCTTTTTTGCATATCTCATAGTGTTTAGTATACCAAATATACTTGAATTGTTTCATTTTTTGCTGTATATTGTACGATGTTCATATGGGTGATTAGCTCAGTTGGCTAGAGCATCTCGTTTACACCGAGAGGGTCGGGGGTTCGAGTCCCTCATCACCCACCAAGTTAAGGATCCTACGAAAGTAGGATTTTTAACTTGATGATGGGGCGAGAACCCAACAGCGAAGCTGGGGTTCGATAGCAAGGAGCTCACGCAGAAGCTAGCTTCGAGTAAGTGACGTAGATATACAAAGTAGTCCCTCATCACCCACCAAGTTAAGGATCCTACGAAAGTAGGATTTTTAATTTTCACAGAAGAGCATCACCGTTAGTGGGATTTTAGTTGATGAAGCTAGCTCTTGGCTGATTTTTGTAATTTGGTATAGTATAAATTTATAAAGAGAAATAAGGAGAGTTGAGGAACCATGAAGTATAAACATCAAGATCAGGGTGGCTTTGCAGTAGTCGGTATTATTATCGCTGTTCTTGCAGTGCTTGTAGTTGCAGGTGTGGCGGTGTTTTTCGTTCGTAATAATGCAACGCAGTCAACATCGGAAAATGAATCCACAACCGCGTCGTCGTCAAGCCCCGATTTTGCACCAAAGTCAACAGATGGCGCTTCGTACGTGGCTACATTACATGGCACGGCAGGCGATTCAACAATTGAGGCAACAATTGACTACAACGGGAGGGGTGATAGCCACTATGTCGGCACGGTGAACGGTCAGCCAACCGAAATGTACAAAATTGGCAGTGAGTACATCGTATGTAGTGGTGCACAGTGTATTAGCGCTCCAACTACCAGCCAGCCAGCTGGTAGTGGCCAAGCGCAATATAGTGCGGAAGATGTTGCTACCTGGAAGAGCGCAGCTACCTATAAAGGTAAGCAAGACTGTCCGGCTGGTAGCTGCAGCGCATGGCAAGTAGCAAAAGATGGGTATACCGGCACCATTTTGGTTGCACAGGATGGTCGTGTTAGTCGTACCGTCTGGACGAACGACAGAGGCACTTTCACAATAGATCTCGATTACAAAGAGGTAACAATTGCACGCCCAGATAACGTCATGAGTGTACCAGGTAGATAACCAGGGCGCACTAGCCCATATCTCAAAACCCTGTCTGTCATCTGCCGTGGCGGATCCATTGATTTACTAGATTCCCGATCGGAGTCGGGAATGATGACCTTGGGGTTTTGAGAGTCAAGTTGCAAAGTATTGACAAGCATAAGCTTTATTGCTATAATTGTAATATTCCCTTGCTCGTTATGGGCAAAATTACTCGGCACATTACAAAAAATTAGGTTTGACCGTCTTCTGGTTCTGCTATACTGTAAACAGATATAAAGGAGGGTTTATGGAGGCATTGGCAGGATTATTCGGGTTAGGGTTTATCTTAGTTATTTTTGTGGGTATCCCACTACTACTGAGTGGTATACGGATTATTAATCAGTACGAGCGCGGTATTGTGTTTACACTCGGAAAGTTTTCAAGCCTCAGGAACCCAGGGTTGAATATTATTATTCCCATTGTGCAAACAATGCGTAAAGTTGATGTACGTTCCACGCCGGTTGATGTGCCAAAACAAGAGGTCATTACCAAAGATAACGTAACTGTTGGCGTTGATGCTGTGGTATATTTTCGTGTCATAGATCCAGCCAAGGCGGTGCTTGAAACCACAAATTATACCTATGCCACTGCTCAGTTTGCACAGGCGGCGCTCAGAGATGTAGTGGGTAACGTAGAGCTTGATGAACTGCTCTCAAAGCGTGAGGAAATTAGTGTGCAGATCAAGACGATTGTTGATTCTCAAACAGATCAGTGGGGGATTGATGTAGAGAACGTCAAGATTCAGAACATCGAATTGCCGCAAGATATGAAACGCGCCATGGCAAAACAGGCCGAAGCCGAGCGCGAGCGTCGAGCAGTAATTATCAATGCTGAGGGAGAGAAGGCTGCGGCGCAGCAAGTTGCAGAGGCGGCGGGCATGTTGGCAAAAACTCCTGGTGGCGTTACAATTCGTACTCTACAAACCCTTGAAAAAATATCATCAGAACCCAGTCAGAAAACGGTTTTTGTTATCCCTTCAGATATTGCTGGGGCTATCAGTAAATTTGTTAAATAAGGTTGAAAAAAAACCGGCTATCAGATATGATATACGGGTTCGCGGCTCTTTAGCTCAGTTGGTAGAGCAGAGGCCTGAAGAGCCTTGTGTCCCCAGTTCGAGTCTGGGAGGAGCCACCACGAACACCTTGAACACATAGAATTACTGCGATATAATTCACAGGTTCATGCGCGGGTATAGCTCAGTTGTTAGAGCGCTTCCTTGCCAAGGAAGAGGCCAGGAGTTAGAGTCTCCTTACCCGCACCAAATATCGGAATTAGAGCCTGAAAGGGCTTTTTTCTTTGTCTCAACAATGGTCTTAAAGGGGTCGTTGAGTATATAAGACAACCTTTTGTCCTTCAATTCAATGTTTGAAAGTACATATTCCAACAACTTCTGACGAAGCCCGTCGTCGCTCTCTTTGAATAGCTGTTCTGCTCGCTGTGCCAAGTCTAACAGATAGGAAGTAGTGACCTGGAAGTTCTTATTATCGCTTGTTAGCAACTTTAGACGGTCATTCAATTCTTGCTGCCGCTTTTCTAAGTCATTTGCAATTTCATCATGGAAAGTCTGTGTAATACGTCCTTCAAGTAGGTCATAGTAGATTTTACGCATCTTTTCTTTCATCTTGTCGTATTCAATGCGAGTTTGCTCTATATTCTGAGTGAAGTAGGTTTGCTGGTCATCATGGCGATTGCGTAGCTCGTTAATGACCTTGCTGAGCCACTCTTCTGGAATATCTATGAAGCTAATATCAGAATTGATACCATCAACCACAAGACTTTCGGCAGTGTTTGGATTGCTGCATTTATTGTTTGCACAACGTAGGTAGACGGTATGGCGAGCCTTGAAAGGTGAGACGGCACGACCACATTGACCGCACTTCACAATTTTCTTAAAGGTATAGTCTCTACTGTCATACTTGGTCTTCTCATGCTTACGCTCATCACGCACCTGCTGCACCTGATTAAACAATGAGCGGCTAATAAGTGGCTCATATTTATGAGGATAGCGTCTGCCAGCATGAACCATGAAGCCACAATAAAATTCGTTGCTTAGTATTCTTTCAAGAAACGCCTTGTTTGGAGCTTTGCTATTGGCAACGTTACTTCGGAAGCCCATCTTACCTAGTTCCTTAGCAATGACGGCATAGGAAACACCTCTTGCTCTCATCTCAAATGCTTTCACGATGTAGTGGGCTTTTGCGGTATCAACCTCTATTGTTTTATCGGGCTTTTTGTCTGTGCCGTTGTTAACGTTATTGTAGCCGATAGGTGCACGATGTACCCAAATGCCATCGTTCAGCATCTGCTCAAAACGACGCTTTACATTATCTCTACTGGTATCTGAGTAGTATTTGGCAAGTAGCATACCAATACCTAATCTAAACAAATCAGTAGCTGGCGAGTTTTTAGTGATGAACAGGTTGTCGGAAGGGAAGTGCATTTCAATTTTGCCTTCTTCAACGAGCTTACCCATTATCCGTACTTCTCGCTGAGAAGCATCTCTCGTAAATCGGTCAATTTTATCAAAGACCACGATAGCAGGATGTTTGAGTGCTGCTATCTTCTCAACTAACTCAGAGAACTTGCGACGAGCGTCTTTATACGCACTCTCATCAAACTCATAGTATTTGGAAGGCAACCCTTTTTCTTTTGCGTATTGTTCTAGCCTCAGCTTCTGTGCTGGCAAGGCTTTACGCTGTTCAACGTCTGATACTCTTGCGATTAAGATTACTTTTTGTTCCATAGTATTTACTCCTTATTAACTTAACATTACTTAACAGTATTTTCAATGTTTAATAGAAACTCTGACATGCGTGTTGGTGCAAATCGCTGCAAGGCTTCATCTATGTGAATAAAGGCAGTGAAGCGATGTGCATCAGGTGCTTTAAGCAGTGGTTTGATGCGATACCATGCTTGTTTGCCATAGCGAGCTTCAAGTGTATTCCTTAGACCAACCGCACCTGTCTGGCTGGTAATTAGCAGCCCAGCAACTGCTGCTAATGCAGCTTGTGGGGTCACATCATCGTTTGCTTCTAGGTAGTTTTGAAAAAGCTCGTACGGCTCTTTTACATCCAGTGCTAACATATCAACGTTTGCAGTTAGCTTATTCCAGTGTTTCAGCAGAACATCTTGGCACAACTTCTTTTTGAAAAGTGTTTCAAATGTCCATTGCTTTAACTCTGAATAAGCTCGTTTGATTGAGGCTCTACCGACAAAACGAACTTCATACCTGAATACGTCCATTGGTCGGTATTCAGATAAACCTTCAAGCAGGTTGAGCTGTATGGAGCTATCTTTTTCTAATGCTCGTTTACTGCTCTTCTTTGCTTTTAAAAGGTCAGCCATTTTGTCGTAAAAGGCTATATCAAGCGAGTTGGCGTGAATATGCACAACATGACCGTCACGAAAATCAGTCTTCTGAAAGTCATATACTTTACTCACGTCTAGCTTACCCATCACATTAAGAACCGTCTGACATGACGTATAGTCAAGAAACACAATGTTCTTAGAGGGATGCCACGCCGAAACATTGGCATGAGCAAGCTGTGGCTTGAAAAACCTACGCCCCAATAACTCTTGCAAGGCATCTTGGAGTGCCGTCAAGAGAGGCTCAAAGTCGCTTTCAACTAACTCATCAAAGTTATTACCGAACAACATCTTTGGTGCTGAAAACTCAACTGCTAGCTCAAACTCAACCTTGCCATAACCCTTTACACGCTTGTACATAGTTAGGCGAGGCATGTACCTGCCTATCTTTGCGTATGTAGGCGAAGGATTAAGGAAGGTTTTACCGTAGCCCCTGCTATTAACGAGCTGTTCAAGCGTCATTGGCGAGAACCTGCTACCGTCAAACAGCAAGGGGTCATGTACTGGGATGAGCAGTTTTACTGTGTCTACCATAGTTTTCATCACTTCTTTCAAGGCTACTGTCGGCAAACAGCTCCCTCATCTTTTCAACGATTGCTTTTTCAATGGCTTGCCCAGCCTCTTTTGTTATCGGATGACAAATGTGCATCTGACGATTACCAACTTTTTTGGTTGGATAGACTATACGGTAACCTGTACCATCCAACAGACTATGTAAGCCGATTGAGCCTAGATACAAGCTGCCGTCTATTACACAGCTAGCAAATGCCACTAAACTGCCGTTTGTTTTAACAGGCGTTATGTTTACTTCACTTACGACCATCTTTTTTACGCTCCTCTGCCGCACGATAACGATTGTTAGCCCATAGCCACAGCGACATGAGCCAATCAATCAGCTTCCGTAGGGATACTTGGATTATCTGGTAAACCTTTACCATCTTCTTCGCTCCTTTCATTACGTTGTTTTTGCTTCTGTGCAAAGTCCATCTGAATAAGCACATCAAAGAAACCGACCAAGTTACGAACTGCTGGTTCGCTTAGTTCTTGTAGCGGCTCGTTCGTAGCCTTCTTTTGTTGGTGATTATTCTGGTTGCCTTCCACAATATCAATTAAAGAAAATGGCTCATTTAAGCCATTTAAATCTGTGGATAAGTCAGGTTTTACAGATTGAGATATTCTGGATTTACATAAACCTCAATACCATCTAGAACAAAGAAATTGGGCATCGTGTTGTTGGTATAACGAACGATTTTGTTGTTAAGTTGGTGGATATAACTTCTGATTTTTACAATCCAATCTTGCTCATCATCTGCAATTCTTTCGCCAAATGCCTCAAAAATAACTTCTTCAATATCCCAATGCTTTGTGACGCTCTCAGGTGAACTGAGCAATACACGAGCAAACTGGGTTTGTTTGGAGCTGACACTTACAGAAACCCTGAACTTACCAATCTGAATTGATGAGCTTGTACGCTGAAAGTGAACTGCTGACGGTGATAGAAGTAACTGACCTTGCTGGTTGTTCTTTGTGAGTATTTGCTTCAATTCTCGTACTTCCTGCTTCAAGTCATTGAAAGCCAAGAACATACTGGCATTATCTATGAAGCCCACGTTGCCTATGCTACTGACCTGTTGAGTGGTAGCGGTAGCGGTTACACTGTTTTCGTCAGCCGCAACGTCTTCAACGGCAAAATCTACCGTTTCGTAATTACCAAACTCAATACTTGCCCGAAGCGAACCAACATCAATTTGCAAACCATGCTTTACACGTTCATGTGTTGAGTGAAAATCCGCAAACATCGTGCGAGCTATAAAAGGTGCTTGAAAAATATCCTGGATGCTTTTAATTGCGGCTATGATGTTTTGAGTTGGATAGTTGATTGCTATGGACTTTTGCATAGCAGCAAGAGCCGTAAATTGGTTCTGAGTAAAGATACTGCTCTTGTAAATGGCTTCTATCGCAGGCTTCATGGCTTCCTGTAAACCAAACGCCCTATCCAATGCAGGCTGCACAGCAAGGGTGGTCTTCTGCAAATCAGATATGACTTTAAGCATGGGCGAAACGTCTATTTTTTGAAGCGATTGGAAAGCAGGAGATATTTTATATACGCTCTGTATCGCACTGGTGATAGCGGTCATATCATAGTGGCTTCTAACGCTTTCGGCTGCCCTAACAAGCTGTTTATGAGCTTCGGTTAACTGCTCCTGCTCACGCTTCGTAAGTGTTAAACGGTCTTTTGCACTCAGTTTCTTATATTCGCCGAACGTTAAAGAAGAACCTTTGTTTTTAGATTTAATCTCATCAAGGTTTATAACTATTGGCTTATCTGACTGAGTTTTGTCGTCACTTTTCATCACTTCACTCTCACGTTTTGTTAAGTCGTGTATAGTTATAGTATGACACAGGAACAGAGAAAGCAGCCAAAACTACTAACGCTCCGACAGGCGTGTGAGCTGCTGAATTGCCATCCGAACACACTTAGGGCATGGGACAAAAGTGGCTACCTGGTAGCGGTACGGATTGGAACACGCCGTGACAGGCGATACCGCAGAGAAGATGTGATGAAGATTTTAAAGAAAAATGGCTAGCTCAAATCAGGAAGAATTAGACAAGCGAACATCCGCACGTGGCTTATTAAACTATGCGATGGAGTATTACGCTGGGTATGAGCTTATACAGAAACAAGAACCAAACATGACACGCTACTTTGCAGTGAAGTATTACCTACTCTGTCATTCACTTGAATTAACCATGAAGGCTTGGTTAAAGCACAAGGGTGCGAACTACGCAGAAATTAAAAGCATGGGGCATGACCTTGAAAAAATCATGGTAGTTCTACATGACAGGCATGACCTACTCTTCGATGCACCCAGTCAAGCTATGATTAGCCTTGTAAATCAGCATTATGCAAAGAAGGAGTTTGAGTACGCACTTAGGGGTGCAAAAAGCGTACCTGTAATTACCGACCTTGCACAAACAGTTCACTTACTTATCTCAAAAGCTCGCTTTGATATTTTGATGGACGGCGACCCACAAAAGCTAAGGGCAGCAGGCAATGTCGAAAAGTGACCCTAAGACTGTATGGGAAGCAGGTAAAGATAAGTATTACGAACATTATCGTCTTTCTAAATCTGCAACGTCTGCTGAGCTACGAAAATGGGTTGATGAAGCCTACTACAAAAACGGACTTTGCCAATACCTTGATAAGAACTTTACCCATGAACTAAGAGATAACGATTTTTACGCTCGGCTTTGGGAGCTTGAAGTGGCTGAGTGGTTAGAAAAAACAGGTATTAAAATGTTGCCCACTAACGGCAAGGGATTTGATTTTTGTCTTGAACTGCCAGATGGCAAGAAAATCTGGATTGAAGCCGTCCTGGCTACCGAGGATGATGAGCTGAAAGAGATACAACGCCAAGCATTACAGTCAGGTGCGGTATTCAATACGCCACGAGAACAGTTTGCACTGAGATATTCTTCGGTGCTTTTTACTAAGGCGACCAAGATAAAAGAAAAATATCTACAAGATGTTGGTAAAGATGACTTTACCCTAATTGCTGTTTCTGGCTATCCGATGAGTATGATGGGTTCAAGCATGGACTTATTTATGCTTGGTATCTTGCCGATTGACTTTCAAGTTGTGCATATCTCAACTGACGGCAAACCACTTGACCCAAATGTTCCAAGACCAACCCACACCATGAAGCAGTCGTATCAGAAGAAAACTGGTGCATCAGTCAAAAAGGAGTTTTTGTATCCAGGCACTCATTTTCCATTTATAGATGGGGTCATGTTCTCAGAAGCCTCAAACCTGCAACAACTACTCGGTACTGGTTCGGCGAGCTTTAACGAAGAAACAAACTGCCCACATATCTTTGAGAATTATGTGGGCAAGAGTTTGCCAGAAGACTTTACTAAATTTTTCTATTGCCACAGCTTCAAAGACAGTGGCAACATGGCTAGTCTAGAAATGAAAGAACCTACTGTAAAGTAACTTTTACGCCGCCTGAGAACGCACTGTCATGCAGTTCAGCAGTTGCTGGTGTCTGATCTTTTGGAAGGTCAAAGACGATAGCACCCTCAACACTGTTACCTGGATTTATGTCGTTATACCAGCTCGTGCCGTTTGGAGCATTGTAAAGAGTAGCCGTATCATCAGCCGAATACTTTTGACCACTCGCATTGAGCAGGTATTGATTGCTGGAAACGAGACTTTGAGCCTGGTCGCCGATATTCTTTACACTTACATTGAGCAAGCAATACTGACCTTGTGCTGTCTTTGTAAGATATTGGTTAGAGCCAACTGATGTTTTACCACATTCAACACTCTTAACCGTAAACTCAAATTTACCATCATTAGCAGGTTGCCCAACCTTAGCCGTTTCGGCTTTACTTGATGAACTGCTAGATGAGCTGTTGCTCGTGCTGTTATTTGATTTACTACCGCCCCCTGCCGCCGAGACGATTATTCCGAGAAGAATAAGACCGCCGATTATTGATAGTATTTTGTGCTTTTTGAACCACTGCATTTTATAAACTCCTTGTTTAAGTTACCTCTTATCAATATAACTTAACAATACTAAAAAATAAACAGTTAGTTTATGTAACTATCTGTTTATAATTTCTACCCTTAGTGTATGGGTAATACACAAGAACAAAATATGATGAAAGCCTTTGGCAAGCGAGTGGCAGAAGTTCGCAAAAGCAAAGGTGTAACTCAACAAGAATTAGCCGAAAGCGTAAACATGAGCGTAGTCGCTATCGCTTATATTGAAACTGGTAAGCGATGGGCTAGGCTTGGCACGCTGAGCAAAATTGCTAAAAGTCTTAAAGTTGATGTTGCTGACCTGTTTAAGGGCTTATAATACCGTCTGCCAAAACCGCTTGGTCAAATGAGAGCCGAAAATTCGCTACTTACACGGCGGAGTATAGTTTTTGTGAAACTAAGGGCGACTACCCCCTATCCAATGAGCAACAACAATAATTATTTGCTATGATTGAGCTATGAACAAAAACCCGCAGCAATTTTATGATGACTTAGCCGATAGTTATTCGCTTATTTTTCCTGACTGGCAGGCGGCAGTTGAACGACAAGCTAATGCGATTAGTAATTTAATCAGTCAACCTCCTCTTACAGTCTTGGACTGTTCTTGCGGTATAGGAACACAAGCTATTGGCTTAGCAAAACTAGGCTATAAAGTTCACGCAACAGATATCAGCCCCAAAGAAGTTGAAAAGGCAAAAGAGGCTTCTAAAAAGATGGGAGTTAATCTCAGTTTTGGCGTTGCAGATTTTCGTACCCTAGATAGCCAAGTTGAAGGTGAATATGATGTAGTTATCTCGTTTGATAACTCATTGCCGCATCTATTAACCAACGAAGATATAGTGAAAGCACTTAATGCTATGAAAGCGAAGCTGGTAGATGGGGGTAAGCTACTCATAAGTATTCGTGATTATGATGTTCTGCTTGAAGAAAAGCCGAAAGCTACGTTGCCCCAAGTTATGCAGACAGAGAACGGCGAAACAATATATTTTCAAACGTGGCAATGGGATGATAATTTACCAACCTACCAAACAAATCTTTTTATCCTTGTGCCTGAAAACGGTAGCTGGAAAGTAACTACTTCTTCAACCACTTACAGGGCATTGAGAAAAAATGAGCTGACTGAGTTGCTGGAAAAGTCTGGCTATAAAAATGTTGAATGGCTTGAATCACAGCAAAGCGGTTATTATCAGCCGATTGTTACAGCAACTAAATAGATACTATTTTAATAACTGGTCAGATAGATTAAAGATGCTAGCTAGATGCCTTAGCTTATAATCCTCTTCTGCACTAATAGCTGCCGTTTGAAATACGTCAACTATCCTGCACCATGAAAGCTTCAACGTTGTTGATGCTTTTTTATTAGTCTAATTCTTCTAGCTTTTTAATTAACTCATCAATGTCAGTGTCAGGCTTAAATACAACAATTTCCTCATCACTAGCTGGGTTTTCCCATACCTTATAGACCTTTTCAAGGTTCACAGAGCTTACATCGTGTCGCTGTTTAGTAATCAAGTTATCAGCTCGCCTTTTCTGGGTTACTTCAAGCGGAATATCTAAATAGATAATGGCAGACCGTACACCTGCTTCCCTGGCTACTCTTCGGAGGTTATCTCGATCTTCTACCGTGTGATTGATGTGGTCAAAAACAACAGATTTACCTTTTGCTAGTTCATCTTCTATATCTTGATAGACTATGTCCAGCACTTCATTCCATTCCTCAACATTATCAAGTTCAGGTACTTGCTCTGGTGGTTTTACTCTTGCCCATGTCCAATCATATGCGAGCAATTTTGCATCAAGCCTATCGGCAACCTTCTGTGCTAACGTTGTCTTGCCTGAAAATGGCAATCCAAACATAGATACCAATATTGGTTTTTTCATAAAGTTATTGTATCAAATCAGGGAATAAGTTAAAGTAGCTCGCCCGATAGTTGAAATTGTTCAGCAAGATATTTTAGTTTATAATCTCCTTGTACATTAGTAGCTGTCGTTTGAAACGAGTCAACTATTCTGCACCAGTAGACTCATTTTCAAACATTAGAGACCATAGAGGTCTCTTCGTGTTTTTGGACGCCTGGACGCCCCTTTGCCTTCTATTGAGTGGTAGAATTATAGAAGGCGTAATTTTAAAGAGGAGTGTGTAAAATGGCGAAATATGTTGATGGTTTTGTGCTGGTGGTTCCAAGGGGTAAAGAGACGGAATATCAAAAGATGGCGGAGATGGGGCGAGATTCATGGATGAGGCATGGTGCGCTGCAGTACTTCGAATGTCGGGGTGATGATTTGAAGCCGCAAGAGGCGGGTGATGAAAAATCGCGAGCTTTTGATGAAATGGTTGGTGCGGGCGCAGACGAAAATGTCTGGTTCTCGTTTATTATTTTTGAATCAAAAGAGCATCGGGATGAGGTGAATGCAAAAGTTATGCAAGAAATGGGCGAAGCATATGCAGATCAAACTGATTTTGAGATGCCAACCGACATGAAGAAAATGGCATATGGTGGTTTCGAGGTAGCGGTCGAGGGATAATTGCATGTGCCCGAGCTGCTGTGTAGGTGGCGTATAAAACGGCATTTTTTGGCTTGGGGATTATCCATTGTGGTGGACATTGACAAATGAATATAGATTTGATATAATTAGAATATACAGAGACGTTATGGCTGTTGCGACAACTTGGCGTCTTTTATTTTTATCAGAAGGGAATAGATGGCGGGAGAGATTATAGGACAACTTGCAAATAGTGGTAGTGTATTTGGCGAGCCCGTAAAGCCGCACACTCCCTGGCGACATAGGTACACACAAGCACCTGTGGCTATTGCTAACGGTTCCGAGGAGGTGCTGAAGCTTATCAGGGATGGAAGAATGAGCGATCCTACACATGTTCGAGATAGTTTACTTGAGGGGAGAATGCCAAGACGGGGTGGTATTATGCATCTTGGGCACGAAATATATGCCTCTTGTGACTTGATGGCAGCACAGTTACTGCCACGAGTACTAGAGCTTAACCCAGCGCTAAAATCAGTGGTAGATCCTGAAACAAAAATGCCGCAAGCCAGTGGCTTGATAGTCCTGACACGCTTTGTGCTTGCGAGATCTGGAGATTGCGAGGCTGTTATTCGGGGCGTGCAGCCAGTAGCAGAGGCCTTTAACCCAGACGTAGAGCCTTGGAAGGCAGATCATTATGCTCAGCAAGGTCAAAGAGTAACTCAAAATGACCGAGGTATCGCTATCGCTCAGTTAGATGTTTTAAGTATTGCCGAGGTTGGGCGGCGGCCAGTTATACTTGATCAGCAGGCGGGCTCGGCTACAATCCAGCTTGGCCGGTAGCACGATAGATCTGTTATAATGAAAACCTGATGGCGCCTTGGCCGAGAAGTTAGGCACTGGTCTGCAAAACCAGTTAGACGGGAGCGTTACCCGTAGGTGCCTCCATTTTCTGTATGAGACAACCAACAATTGGTATTGAGATTGAGCTGCCATGGCAAACTATACTTGCTCGTGTTGATGAAGAAGCTGCACAAATACTTGCTTGTTCACAAGGGTTTTACTCCCTTGGGCAGTCCGAACGGCTACGAGTTCAGCAAGGATTTGATCTGGTCGATGAGTGCTATAAAGACAAAGTTGCGAGTGTCTTCGGCGAATCAATCAAAGAGCAGCACGATGGTTACACTGAGTTCGCATTTAGGCCACAGGCTGACCATGAAGTATTGGTAGAGGTTGCCGACACCCTGTATCAACAAGGTATCCTGATTGATGATGAGCACTACCCACTTCATGTAACGCTTGGTGGACTCTCTAGCAAGCATGCCTCGTGGCTTATTTTAATGGTAGCGGAACTGAGCGGAGGCACTACTCAAAAACGTATAACAGAGGTAGGAACATGGTCTCAGAAGGGTGAGGCAGGCATAAGGCAGCGTGGCGCGCGTGAACTTGACCTAGGAGCGACTGTTGCCATAGAGATGCGCAGTCTTGTCGCAACTTCTTTTGAGCAGCTCGGGGACACTCTCGAAATTGCTCAATCAGTGGGTGCAGTGTTGTTGACTGATATGTATAGAGGTGGTCAATCACTGTGCTGGCGAGGACTGAAGGAATACGTATTAACTACGTCAGAAGAGAAGGGCATTGATGCACGAACACGCTGGAAAAATCCGCAACGTGACCCTGCTCCCTGGATCTCGTTGGGTAAAGCGGTCGCTGATGTTGATTGGAGTTCCAGACTGCGTGGAGATATAGTAACTATTCTTCAGGGGTAATGTTCGTGATATTATGGACGGGTATTCACTCGGGCGAGTGGCGGAATTGGTATACGCGGTGGACTTAAAATCCGCTGGTTGAATAAACCTTGAGGGTTCAAGTCCCTCCTCGCCCACCAAAGAGATTTTCTATGTAAGAGAATCTCTTTTTAGTTAGAAATGCTATAATGAGTGGTTATTAAAAGGAGAAAACGTAATGATTCTATTGATAGTTGGTGGTGTAATTGTTCTGCTGCTACTCTTCTTGTGGGCAACTTATAACAGCTTAGTAAAAACAAATGTTCGTGTTGAAGAGGCGTGGAGCGACATTACTGTTCAGCTGAAACGTCGGCTTGATTTAATCCCAAATCTGGTTTCAACAGTAAAAGGGTATGCAAAGCACGAGGCTGAAACGCTTGAAAAAGTTGTCGGCCAGCGTTCAAATGCAATCGGTGGTTCCGTTAAAGAAACTGCAGAAACCGAAAACATGCTCTCAGGCGCTTTAAAGAGCCTTTTCGCCGTTGCTGAAAGCTACCCTGATCTCAAGGCAAATCAGAACTTTCTCCAGCTACAAGGAGAACTAGTTGATACCGAAGACAAAATTCAGGCCTCAAGACGCTTTTACAACGGCGCTGTTCGAGAACTCAATACCAAAGTACAGGTATTTCCCACCAATATTTTTGCTGGAATGCTTGGCTTTAAGAAGCGCGAGTTTTTTGAGGTTGAAGACCAGTCTGCGGTTGAAAAACCAGTTGAAGTTAAATTCTAGGGCACGTATAACGAATAATGTATGACGTGTAACGCTAGGGCTGCTGAAAAGATCACTGCTTTTAAACAGCTTCATTCGTGGCAAAAAGCCCGTGAACTCTCAACGTTTATTTATAAAGTAACAAAACAATTTCCATCAGAGGAGCGACGGCTTTCAGTTCAAATTAGACGTTCGGTCGTATCTTGCTGCCGCTAACATTGCTGAAGGTTTCTCGAGACGTGGAAGTAAAGACAAGATTCAGTTTTACTCGATAAGCCTCGGCTCATTGACCGAAACACTCAGTCACGCATATATTGCCATCGACCTAGGCTTTATATTAGGGGAAGAACTAGCTATGATAGAGCAAGATGTAGAGACGTTGCACAAAATGATTAATGGTCTAATAAAAAATGCACCAGAAAGGAATACGTAATACGTTATTCGTAATACGTCATACAAACGATATGTATTCTCAGGTAGCCGCTAATAAACGCAAAACCATACTAATTATGAGTTTATTTGTTCTCATCATTGGTCTAGTTGGCTATGCGTATGGGCTGTATGTTGGAGATTTTAAAAGTCTCTATATGGTGTTTGGATTTGCGGCATCCTATAGTCTTATCAGCTACTTCGCCTCATCACGAATTGCCTTGGCGGTGAATGGTGCGAAAGAAATTCAAAAGCAAGATGATCCACGGCTATACCGAATTGTTGAAAATTTAAGTATTACTACTGGTATGCCAATGCCCAGGGTCTATATTATCAACGACCCCGCAGCCAACGCTTTCGCAACCGGACGCGACCCAAAGCATGCCTCGGTGGCGGCTACAACTGGTATTTTGGAACTCCTTGACGATAACGAGCTTGAAGGTGTGATGGCGCACGAGATGGGGCATGTACAAAACTACGATATCCGTGTGATGATGGTGGTTTTTGCTTGTGTCTCCGTCATCGGTTTAATGAGTGACTTCCTATTGCGGATAATGTGGTTTGGCGGACGTGATGACGACGAGGGTGGCAGCCCGATCGCACTACTGCTGGCTTTGGTTTTGGCGATCATTGCCCCTATTGTGGCTACTCTGGTGCAGCTTGCTGTTTCACGCCGACGTGAATTTCTGGCTGATGCGACCGGAGCGCTGACAACGCGCTATCCAGAAGGCCTGGCCTCTGCTCTTCGGAAAATAGGGCAAAATGGCTCAGTATTGCGACGTCAAAATAGTTCAACTGCCCACTTCTTTTTTGCCAATCCACTCAAAAACCGCAGCTTTGCAAAACTCTTTAGCACGCACCCACCAACTGAAGAACGTATAGCCAAGCTCGAAAAGATGAGTGGGGAGCTGTAGACATGGCAGATCAAAAAAGTAAGAGTAAAAAGAACAAATCACCCGCAAAACATGTAATAAGTGGAGCGATTTTAAAAGTTTGGTTGTATATAAAAGTTTCAATGCATAACTTAGTGCAGTGGTGCAAAAAACAGCCCGGCCAGATTACAAAAACAGTGCTCGGTGTGCCGACGTGGATGAAAAGCAGGCCAAAAGCAATCAAACAGTGGCTTCGTGAGGCTCGCAAAAAAAAGAAGTACCGTTCGTTTCGGCTTCAAAAAAAGATAAAGCCCGAACCTCGATATATTCCTTCAAGCACTACATTGCTAAGAGGTACCCTGCGTTTTATCTGGCAGAATAAAAAAATATTCTTTTACATTTTCCTGATACACTTACTGCTATACGTGATAATTATCAGAAGCCCAGTAAGTACTAATATCGACGCAATTCGAGACTCAATAGATAGCGTGCTCGGCGAGAATAGCCAAAAAACATCAGAAGGCACCTTAGCAACACTCGGCACTGTTTTGACACTTTCGGCAACGAACCAAACAAATGTTACGGTCTCAGGTATCTCGGTACTTTTAATGAGCCTCGTATACGTATGGGCAATTCGCGAGCTTCATGTACACAAGGATATAAAAGCGAGGGATGCATATTATAACAGCATGGCTCCACTTATGCCTGTCGTGCTCGTACTAGTAGTTCTCTCTGCCCAGCTTATTCCATTTGCAGGTGCCAGTTTTGTGTATGGAACGGCAAGAACATCTGGCCTTTTTGCAAACGGTTTTGAAGACATTGCTATTTTCACCGCTGCCGTACTTGTTGGGCTCATGTCATTTTACTGGATAACATCAACTGTAGTCGCATTCTACATTGCAACGCTGCAGGGTATGTATCCAATGCAGGCGCTCAGAAATGCCAAAAAGTTAGTACAGTTCCAAAGGTTCACCGTTTTCAAACGTATTCTTGCCTTGCCAATTATGCTTGGACTGATTTACATACTACTCCTCGCACTAACAGTAAGATTTGCGACGAATCAAATCTTTGTAATTATAGAATTTCTCCAACTCATTGGGCTTCCGGTTCTTCATGTCTATCTCTACAAACTATATCGAGCATTGATATGAATCAGCCCAGTGAAACACCCGAAAAACGAATTTTAAAACTTCGCAAACTTATCAATGACTATCGCTACCACTACCACGTTCTAGATGAATCGATTATGAGCGAGGCTGCGGCTGATGCACTCAAGCACGAGCTTGTGCAACTTGAGGAACAATATCCCGAACTTCTCACCGCTGATTCACCGACACAACGAGTCGCTGGCCAGCCTCTTGATAAGTTTGCAAAAGTTACTCACCGAACACCTATGATGAGCCTTCTTGATGTATTTGATCAAGATGAGATTGAAGCCTGGGTAAAGCGCAATCAGAAGATTCATCCTGATGTACCGAGCGAATATTGGTGCGATGTTAAAATGGACGGCCTTGCTTGTGCATTAATTTATCAAGACGGAATACTCACCCAAGCAATTACACGTGGTGACAGTAGGGTTGGTGAGGATGTGACCAACAACGTACGGACCATCCAAAATGTACCGCTGAGGCTCCGCACTTCCACTGGTTTCGAGCCGTTTTTAAAAGGTAGAACCGAGGTACGTGGCGAGATTGTGATGTATAAAACAGATTTTGCCAAACTGAACAAAAAGCAGCGTACTCTTGGACTGCCGGAATTCAAAAATCCACGGAATTTAAGTGCCGGAACAATTCGACAGCTTGACCCAAGATTGGTAGCCGAAAGGCCACTATATTTTCGTGCTTATGATATGCTGCGCGATGAAGCATCTGAACTTCCTAGCTACAGCTACGTGTATACTGCACTCAGGGCAATCGGCCTTGCGGCGAACACTGAGGCGAAAACTTTAAAGAGCGTGAGCGCAGTCATGGAGTTTGTTGATACTTGGCAGACAAAGCGCGAAACTCTGCCTTTTAATACCGATGGATTGGTGGTGAAGATCAATGATCGCACGGTGTATCGAGAGTTGGGCATAGTTGGCAAAACCCCTCGGGGGGCGGTAGCGTATAAGTACGCTGCTGAAGAGGCGGTGACGGTTGTAAAAGATGTCGTTATTAGTATCGGCCGGACTGGAGCGGCAACTCCGGTGGCAGTGTTTGATCCTGTGCAAGTTGCCGGAACGACAGTGCAGCACGCTAGTCTGCATAACGCTGACGAAATAGCTCGAAAAGATATCCGGATTGGAGATACGGTCATTATTTTTAAGGCGGGTGACATTATTCCCCAGGTGCAATCGGTGCTCACCGAGCTGCGTCCAAAAAATACCAAAAAAATTGAGTACGAAGCAGAGCTTAAACGTCAGTATCCAGAGCTAGAATTTATCCGACCGGAAGGCGAGGTTGTCTACCGCGTGAAGGGTGCGACCGGCCCGCTGCTTCTTAAGCGTGCGCTCGCGCACTATGCGAGCAGAGGCGCGCTTGATATTGACACTCTGGGTGAAAAAAACGTTGAGGCGCTGGTGGACGCCAAGCTGGTAGAAGATATTGCGGATATTTACAGACTTACGAAAGAAGATGTTCTGAGGCTTGATCGTTTTGCAGAGCTTTCCGCTCAAAACTTAATTGACGCTATCACTGCAGCCAGAAAACCTTCGCTTGAGCGGTTTATTTTTGGTCTTGGCATTCGTCACGTTGGTCAGCAGACTGCAATCGATTTGGCTGAATACTTCGGTAGTCTTGAACGACTGAGCAAGGTGACAGTTGACGAGCTCAAATCAATTGAAGGCGTGGGCGAGGTGGTGGCAGAATCAATCTTGGCATGGTTTGCTGATGAAGATAATGAGAATCTACTTAAAAAATTTAAGGCGCTTGACGTGCGGCCGCAGTTTCATTCAAGAGCTGGTGGTCGTCTGCAGGGCGTAAGCTTTGTTATTACTGGTTCACTTGAGTCGATGAGTCGAGATGTGGCAGCTGAGAAGATAAGAGCGCAAGGTGGCACGTTTCAAACGGCGGTTGGCAAAGGTACAACATATCTTGTAGCTGGTGGTAAAGTGGGTGAAAGTAAGCTTAAAAATGCCGAAAAATTCGGCACTGAAGTTATTGATGAGGCAAAATTACAACAGTTGATTGGTAGAGCTATATGAAGCGGTGCACCTTTATCACTGGCAATCAGAACAAGGCAGACCATCTCGTAAGGTTGCTCGATATGCCCATAAACCATCAAAAAATTGATCTTGATGAAATTCAGTCAACCAACCTAAAAGCAGTGGTTGAACATAAAGCACGACAAGCTTATGAAGTAATTCAAGAGCCAGTCTTGGTAGAGGATGTAAGCTTAGAATTTACTTCGCTAGGTGGGCTACCGGGAACATTTATAAAGTTTTTTGTTGAACAAACGGGTCTAGATGCAACATGTCGAATGCTTGATGGATTTGAGGACAGGTCGGCAACCGTGAAGTGCGGTTACGGATACTTTGACGGTGCACAGTTTCATAATTTTGAAGGCAGCGTGGGTGGAACTATTGCGCGTGAACCGGGCAAAGGTGGTAGAGGGTTTGGATGGGACAGGCTTTTTATTCCGGATGGATACAACGGCATTATTCGCTCAGACCTATCTGAAACTGCTTATGATGAGCTCTATCTGAAGATCAAACCAATCGAGGCGGTTAAAGAATTTTTAGCTAGTAATTAATGATGTAACCTCGTACAATAACGTGGTTATGCTCAAAAATAAACAAACAACCCTTCTCTGCTTTTCGCCACCCATCATGATCGCGACGTTTTTAATTGAGATTGTTTTGATGTTGGCAACAATCGCCACGAGAAGGCTCAATAAGGCCGGAAAACTCATCGCGGTTTCGTTATTTTCCTTAGCATTCTTTCAACTCTGCGAATACTTTGTGTGCGGTGGGCTTGGTGCGGATGCTGCGCTGTGGTCGCGTCTTGGATTTATTGCAATAACCACATTGCCACCACTTGGGATGCATATCATTCATGAAATTGCAGGAAAAAAGTCAAAGTGGTTGGTATGGATATCATATGCAACAATGGCTGCGTTCATAGTTTTGTTTGGGTTTAGTGAAAACGCCTTTACAAATCATCAATGCGTGAGTAACTATGTTATATTCCATCTGGGTGCCGCAGTTGGCTACGTGTATTCGGCGTATTATTACGGAATACTACTCCTCGGCATATATGTGGCAATGAATCTTGCTCGCAAAACCAAAAAGAAAGTACACAAAGAGGCGCTGTACGGTATGACGGTTGGCTATCTGACATTCTTACTACCTACAGCTATCGCTAACACTATCAAGCCTGAAACCATGGCCGGTATTCCTTCAATTATGTGCGGTTTCGCGGTCGTACACGCACTAATCTTATTTAGCTACGTACTACCACGGGTATCAAAAATCCGAAAATAAACTGCTAAATTTTTTGAACTCCCATCCCCCTTATGCTAAACTAAACCCAATCACCACACCAACTCCCCAGATAACTTTACAACAAAGAGGGGACCAATGAAACGAACAGTTAAACAACTACTCTTACTGCCTGCCACAGGCTTTTTTACCAATCGATCTTCCGGATCTCATTCTGCCCAATCTTTCGCTCCCTCACTTCTACTTCTGCTCACCACTCTCGCCTTCGGTATTCTCAGTGCCCCCACCACCACTCTCCCTGTCCACGCCGCCGACACCGACTTCTCTGACGGTATCACCGTAGACTCTACCCTCGACACTCCAGACGACAACATTGGAGACGGTATCTGTGATGATGGAGCAGGCAACTGTACGCTTCGTGCTGCCATTGAAGAGGCTAACTCAGACCCAGATCACACCACCATCCTCTTCAACATCACCGGCACTCCAGACTTCACCAACAACTCTCAACCAGGCTACACCATAGCCCCACAATCATCTCTCCCGGCCATCACCGAACAAGTCACCATAGACGGCTACAGCCAACCAGGAGCCCAAGCAAACACTGCTCCAGCCCCGCAACCGCTTAACGGAACGTTGTTGGTGGAGTTGGATGGCGACGAAGACGGCGATAGTAATGGACTTTGGTATGCCCTGAAATTTGAGGGCAATAGTGATCAGAGCGAAACGAGAGGCCTGTCTATATATGGAACAGTTGAGGCCATACAAATATATTCAGGAGAGGTGGCTATACGAGGAAACTATGTTGGTCCAGACGCCACCGGCATGATAGAGAGAGGTAACTGCGTGGGAGTCACGGGGTCTAATGCCGGAGGTAGTGGCATACACACTTCTGCGGGGGCTAAGATCGGTGGTACTAATCCTGAAGATAGAAATATTATCTCCGGAAACTCCAAGCCATACAATGGCTGTAATTGGGCAAGTGGAGGCTATCCAGATAACGCCTGGGTAATCCAGGGTAATTATGTAGGTGTGGCCGCAGATGGACTTACCGCAATGCCCAATAGCAGCACAGGAGGGTCGGGGGCATTTTCTATTGATGATACCGTTGGGGTAATCGTGGGCGGCTCAAGCGTAGCCGCTACAAATATAATATCTGGGAACTTAAGTCATGGGCTGGCGCCAGTTGCTGCAGACAATCTCACTATCAGGAATAACTATATTGGTGTTGGGTATGATGGGATTACGTCTATTCCTAACGGAACAGCAGGTATTGGCGGGGCTGGAATCACTCTTGGTCAAGTTACAAACGCCGCAATAGAGGATAACATAATCTCGAATAACGGCGGAGACGGTTTATATTTCAACGAGTGTCACGGTGTTATTATTCAAGGTAATACCATTCAAGGTAATTTAACTTCCGGAATAAGTGTTGGTCCGGATTCTTATGACATTTTGATAGGTGGAACTACATTGGCAGATTCTAATAATATATCCAATAATACCGAACAAGGCATCGAGTCTCGCGACACCCCATATGATCATCGCATATTCTCTATAATCGGTAACTCAATTCATAGTAACGGGGATTTAGGCATAGCATTAAGCTATGACTCTCCTCTGACTAACGATCCCCTCGACGCCGACACTGGCTCCAACGACCTCCTCAACTTTCCCCGTTGGACAGACATGGAAGAAGTAAGTGGCAACACTACTATCGATTACCAACTCGATGTACCAGCCGGAGACTACCGTATCGAGTTCTTCTCTAATACTACCCCAGATCCTTCCGGATACGGTGAAGGAGAGGAATACTTGGGCTTTCAGAACGTAACCTCGGTAGGTTCCGGAGAACAAACCTTCTCTTATACCCTCACTGGCACCACTGGCGTAACCAACCTTGCCATGACCACTACAGAAATCGATGGCTCAACCCCATCTGGCTTTGGGGCGACGAGTGAGTTTGGGGATTATCTCTCTATCCCACCACCTGACCCCGTCGTAGATATCTCCATAACCAACACACTCACCAATCCCCAAGACGTGGCTCCAGGTGCCACTCTCAACTATGCGCTTCAGTACACTAATAACGGCCCAGACGACCTGGATTTAACACAATTCTATTTCGGTAACGAGGCATTCTTGTGGTATGTGATCCATCCAGATTTAACGGCTGCAGATCTTGGTGGCCCTGGTCCATTCCCAGGCACCAGCATTATCTCCGACGCCGGCAACCCTGATGTTGGCTGTCTGTGGGCTCCGAACGGCCATGGAACGTTTTTTGGTGCTCTAACACACCAAGATTATGGTGTCATCGCCTGTTTCTATGCAGGCCCACTCACATCTCTCCCTGCCGGAGATAGCCTAAACCTTGCGTTTAACTTTACGCTCAGTAACGACTCTGAACTTACCTTCGGAACTTATGCGATCGGCAGCCCCATACCTACAGACCCGGATTATCCTGAGGCACTGGTAGCTCTTATAACTAGCGGTAGCATGGTTACTGCAGTAACCAACAATCCCGGTATTAACAACTTTGCAGCAGCCATCTACCCAATCCCTCAAGAGTCAGAAGAAGAGCAGAGTAGCGATAACTCAGCAGTAAGTTCAGGTTCCAGCCTGGCAGCTAGTGGCGTTGCCATCATGCTTCCGCTCTTCGCTAGCCTTATACTCCTGGTATTTGGCTTCGCGGCGTTCAAGAAGCGGCAGCGTATACTGCTGTAAGTACGCGTAGTTATAAAGGGTCGGTAAGCGCGGTTAATGCCTTGGTTGTATTGGACCGCGCGAATCGATAGCAACCCAACCCAATCCAATTAAGATTGAAGTGACTAGCGGCTCAGTTTTTGGAAGAAGGTATTAAGCTGCTTTTCAGTGTAAGTGCTCTCTAGTTTATCAGTGCGATTTTTCAGCAGGCTTGCTCCAGAAGATACGAGCGTAATAATCAGTAATACTAAGAGGGCTACTTTCGCGAGCTGAGGCGAGCTGTCTTTTTTAAGACCAATCAAAGCGAGCACAATACTTGCTATAAAGAGTACTGCCGCTACGCCAATTCCAACCTGCAAAATGGGACGTAAGTAGGCGAGGCCCAGCGTGATGTCGATATGATTGGGGTTATTTCGTTTCAGAAAAAACTCGGTGGCCGCACCCGCTAAGATGCTCAGCGGCACCATCAAGGCCGTGGTGACGAGAGCGAATGTTCCAAATTTTTGCTTCATACGCATATTGTAGCATGGCTTAAGCACTAGCATAAAATACAACAAACACCTATACTTAAGATAAGCGTTATGATGAAAAGTTTGAGGGTAAAACACTATAGTTACTTGTTAACAGCCGTGCTTTTAGTGGTTACCAGTCTCGCGAATATCGTTATAAACCTCAGAGCTGCACAGGCAGAAGTCGGCGGTGTTACTATAACTAGCCCTGTCGAGAGCCAAGAAATCACTCAGCAGACTCGGCAGATCACCGGCACAGCACCCGCCCTCAAGCAAATAGCGGTGTTTGATGGCGATAGTAAAATTGGCTCAACTACAAGTTCTGGCTCGGGGGCGTGGTCGCTTGCATGGGAAGACCCGACTCCGGGGCAACACCGATTACGAGCAGTCTTGGTTGAGGGGCAGTACTTCATGGCAAATACGGTTGGCGCAAATGCCGCACAATCATTTGATCTCAACAGCGGTCAGGATCAGCTTGGCTTTCGCGCGGGTTTCTCAGGGAGCGATGCGGTGGTCTATGATTCTACGCTTCAGAAAAGTTTCGTTGTGAATCGAAGTGCCGGAACTATCTCTCAGGTAGACCCACTTTCTAAAGAGGTTGAAAGTAGCTTTACATACAGCAGCAGCCTGGTTGACGGTGCTATTATGCAGGGTGATAGCGAAAGTGCAGCGATCCTGCAAGCGACTCGTTGTGATCTTGGCCAGAGTCTTCGATCGCTATGTGCCTACACCTACGACCAAACCAACCACAGACTGTACATGCTCGATTTTAAAACCCTGTATGTTATTAATGTGCAATCTAAGACCGTCGAGGCAAGCATTGATGTAGGCTTTCCTGATGCAGGCTTAGGCTTTCATGATGTAGCCACGAGTGCCGAGTATAAGCTTTATATCGATCCTCAGCGCAACTACCTCTATATCTACCACGACATCGTTCACTATGAAAGCTGGTACGGTGAATACGATGATTATAATCCAGAAAATAATAAAATCATCCGCGTTAATTTACAGTCAAATACCATTGATAGTAGCTGGAGTTTTAGCGGTAGTTCTGTCGTTGTGAGTGCAGATAACGATGTGTTTGTAGCCCAGGTGTCGCAAGAAGAGACTCAAAATATCTATATTCAGCGTGGAGGAGCAGGGGAACTGAGCAAGTTAGAACTTAGTACCCAGGATTGTAATAAACGGGCAGCGCAGTTGGCGTTAAGTAATAACGACAACTATCTATACGCAGCCTGCACCGATGCCTCAGATCAAAAAAAGACGGTCGTTATTAACCCGGACGATGGCGCTGTTATTAGTAGTTTTGAACGAGAAGGTAAGTTTATAACGCTTCATAATCTCACTACCCAATGGCTACTCTCTGGTGAGGCGGCTACTGGGGGTATGAGAGTACTCGATACACAGTCTAATACAGAGGCTAATGCGATCCAAGGTATAGCGGGTGTCAGGCAAGAACGATCCGTAGTTATTGATGCTAACTCGAAAAAACTATACTTTGCAACGGTTGATACTCCAAATGCTCAAAATCACCTGTATGCGGTTGACCTAGAGACTAGTGGCGTTGAAGAAGACCGAACCTATCCAACCACTGCCTTTAAAGGTGTCCGTTCGGCTACGCAAACTGGCCTAGACCAGTACATGTTTCTTCCGGTACAGCCGGACGATCAGCTAGGGAGTATTAATCTCGGCAATGGTTCACGTCAGGTTATTACGGATGGCGTTGGGGTCGCAGCCCATCTTGTATATGCAAGAAACAGGGGGAAGCTATACACTCTTGGCAATAGCGACACTGGCATCGATGTCTCCAATGCACTTTCCGGCGAATTCGAAGGACGCATCAACCTACCAGATGCTTATACGCTAGGCAGTGGTGTGCTCTCGCCCGACGAATCTGTCCTGTATGTTTCAGCGACAAATTACACTGACTCGCTCCGAATATTTGCAATTAATACCGACACGCTTCAAGTCATGCGAATATATGATGCTGCCGACCAGTATGCCACAACGGATAGATCCGCTTTACTCGGAAGGCTTTCACTTGGTGGCAATATGCTTGCGTTCTTGTTTCATAGCAAGCTCTTTTTATTTAACTTGCAGAGCGGGGCCTTGCAGCAACGTGATTGGGTTTTTCAGGCTGATCAAGCGGAAGAGGGAAGATGGACAATGACCGAATCGTCCCCTTCGGCGTTGCAAGCCCTCGATCTAAATAGTGATGGTACTGAGCTGCTCATACTTAAGGCTGGTGACTACCTCGTAAAGCTATCTGTAGACGATCTGAATACCGAACTATCGCCAATTGAAGCCCCGCAGCAGCGGCTAATGGAGATCGGCGCCGAAGTGACTGCGGATGGTAGATCAGCAATTACCTCAGTTAAATGGGGTCCTAGCGGCAGCATATTCATCGGTGCTGGACACACTTACAAAGAGTCCTTCGGTTACTCAAAGCTATACCAGATAGAACAGGGCGGACTTTTAAGGTCGATTGATCTTATATCAGACCGTATCTCTGGCTCAATCAGTATATGCTTTCCATATGATATTGAATTACTTCCAGATGCACCATATGCCGAGGCCCTCAGTTCATGCATGTCGTCAACCTCAGCAGGGGACGGCAAAGATATAAAACTGTCGCTTTACTTAGACACCGTCGATCTACAATCGAATGTAACTGTGTTTTCTAAAGCGATGTCAATGACAACCGAATCTATAGCCACGGGCACTGATAGTTCTGACTATATCATCGCCACTAAGCAATACCCATATGGCGTTCAGACAAATGTTCAGGTTGCAGCAACCACACGGAGGGTTATTGTTAAAGCCGATGCCGTGACCATAACCGCACCCTCAGAAGGCGAAAACGTTAACCAAGGCATGCATACTATTACTGGTACCGCCCCTCCCGGTGCACAAGTTGCTGTATTGGTGGACCAGGTTGCTATAGGTACGGCGCAATCGGATACATACGGTGCTTGGAGTCTTGAATATAATTTTGCAGCTACTAAGACCTACGAGATTGTTGCTACTTCTACTAAGCCAGATCAAGACTTGCTCTATCTGCCACAGTTTGGGATCGATTTTCAGGGTAAAATTAACCTATTCTCAGCCAATACGAGTAAGGTGGTGAAAACTATACAACTACCAAATAATCAGGTAAGTCTGAATGCCAAAGTGAGTAAAGACGGTGAACGGCTTCTTGTGTTGTCAATGACTGCTAGCAATAATTCACGAGCCTACCTGCTCACCTACGGCATTACAAGCGGCGAGCTACTGAGTTCAGTACAGCTCGGCTCACCACCTTCTGACACACCATTCTTGAACGGGATTTTTTCGAGTGACGAAACATCAGTATTCCTATTAAATACATCTGAAGTCACAGACGAGAATCCAGACGATGATGTACGGCCATATGTAGGTACTCTCTCGAAAATCGATAGCCAAACAGGCCAAGTTTTAGGGTCGTATCAAGTCGAGTATGAAGCTAGCAATAATGAGAGTGACTTTTTTTCACAGATGTCCATTGCTGAGGGCATCAATACTGTTGTAGCTAACCTCGGAACGCAAGCGCTGACGTTTAATTTCCAGACTGGTGAAACCGGCTCTTTCCCAAGCCCTACCAGCAACCAATTCTTTTCCAAAATTCTTTATGATGATCAAAATAGTAGAATTATATTAGCACTAGTTAATGCTGATGACTTCACCTCTACTGTTGGGGCATTGTCTCCGGATAGTGGCAGCCCAGCCTGGACGGTCGAACTTCCTAACACCTTGTTGCTCAGAGCTGGTAGAATCGCTTCCGATCAACAGAGCCTTTACCTCGTTGGCTTTAGGTCGGCAAGTACTGCAACGCCTCAGTACGATATTTATAAGTTTAATCTTGCAGATGGTTCATATCAAACCTACTCACCACAGCTAACCGAATCCCTACAAAGCGTGCTTGGTGAAGCCATTAACGCACAGTTCCTCATGCCTGTCAGTATGCATATTTCTGCAGATCAAAAGTCCATGTACACCATCAATCATATGAGCTTAAATTTTGAGCAAGGCAATGGTAATAGCGTACCCGCCATTGGCTACGGCTTTGGCTCAAGCCCAACGGCAAAAGAACTAGGCGCTATCAAAAACGTTAGCCCGCTCGATCTATACTCAATTAACTTACAAGACGACTTTGTAGCTCATGTCCCTGGTCTAGTTTTGCAGGCCACACGATCTGTACTTGTTACTCAAAACGGTGGAGCGACCAATAACCAGCCAAGCACCCCGATGACACCAAGTATTCAGCCCCCGTTTATAGTCTCCACTACACAGCCAGTCACTCAACAAACACAGCCGCCAGCTGGTTCAAGCACCTCGACTCCAAAGCCGTCAGAGATTGAAGCAAAACCTGTCGTAAGTTCTCTTCAAAAAGCCGCTCTTAAGAAAGCAGAAAAGGATTTACTTTCGCCTAGCCTCTTTGCTGTTGCACAAATAAACACCAAACGGCTATTCGCCAAACTCCCCTTGCCAGCTATCAAGTCAGTGCCCTACATCCTCTACCTAGCCCTACTTTCCTTGGCCGGCTACTATCTGTACCAAACCCAGAAGCAACTACGTCGAGAAGAACGAGTGCGGGTAATCCTAAAACGACAGCAGGTTTTGACTGAAGAAAAGCGAAACTTCCTGGAGCTCACTAGCCATTATCTTCGTACGCCGTTAACTTACATTCGTTCAGGTGCAGAAATGTCGTCCCGTAAAACAGGTAATGAGCAGCTCGCTGCTGATATGTCTCAAGCTGTCAATCATCTCTCGCTCTTTATCGAATCGTTAATTGAAGAAGCCGGCACCGAAAAAAATCAAGAAGCCCTGAAAGAAGTAAAAATAAAGTCACCGCTGCTTTCCCGAAACTTCTTGCTTCCAACTCTTGGCCTGGTCGGTGCGTCAGGGATATTCTACCTACTTGCCAGCGGGCTGGCCGGTATCACTTTTGCAAGCACCGCCTACTTTACTCACGTGGTGTTGACCATTCTTATAATTCGCTTGTTTTATGGCATGCTTAAAAATCACCGTCTGGTGCTGGCTGAAAAGAATCAAATGAGTGCTATTTTGAAGGCCGAACGAGAGCTTGATCACGCTCGGTCCAAGTTGCTTGAAGATGCGGGCGAGCAGCTGAAAACTCGTACCGATCATATCTCTGGTCTAAGCACGCAACTCACAGACGATGATACGAGCAAAAAGATCATTCAGCAGGGTGTAGAACGTCTGCAAGAGCTTTCCCGCGCATTCCGTTTAGTCTGTAAGCTTGAGGCCCAGGCCTTGGTGCCACAAATGAAACCGGTTACCGCCGAAGCCTTGGCTTCTGAGGTGATTGAGCCATTTAAAGATCAGTTGGCTGAAAAGAAGTTGACACTTAACGTTACCGGCTTTACTGAAAACGTAATTCTAACTACTAACAAACCTCTAGCTCAACTAACCCTCCGGTCTCTGATTGAAAACGCGATTCAAGCGAGTGAAGTCGGCGATGCTTTAGTAGTAAAGTGTCTGCATAGTGATGGCCATACTGCCTTCCAGGTAATCGACCACGGTGAAGGTATTCCAAAAGAAAAGATAGCACAACTATTCAAGCCATTCGTTCGAGTTGGTCCAGTCACCACCTTCAACCGCGAAGGCATTGGCCTCAGTCTCTTCCTCGATCGCCTGATTATGCACTCCCTGGGTGGCGAGGTTGAAATTATGAGTAAGTTTGAGCAAGGCACCGTGGCGACGCTCACCTTTGCTACTGAAACAGCTCAGTAATCTGATACAATAACTATGCAGTTTAGTCTGCATATGGGGATATAGCTCAGTTGATTAGAGCGCTGCCATGGCATGGCAGAGGTCCAGGGTTTGAGCCCCTGTATCTCCACCAAATATTTGTTATGCAAATTGTTGTTAACGATCTTCTTACGCAGTACGAAAAGCAGGGTAGTGGGCCGGTTGCACTCTTTCTGCACGGCTGGGGAGATACTACTGCTACCTTTAATTCACTGGTTAACGAACTAAAAGCAGATTTTACCTGTATCTCGCTTGATCTGCCAGGATTTGGCGGCAGCCAGGTTCCACCTAGTAGTTGGGGACTACCAGATTACGCCGAATTTACACAGAATTTTGTTGAAAAGTTAGACTTAAAACCTAAAGTTACTTTCGGTCATTCTAACGGCGGCGGCATTTTAATATACGCTCTTGCTCACCAACTGGTAAATCCAGAAAAACTTATTCTACTGGCTTCAGCTGGCATCAGAAGCGAAGATTCACTAAAAAAAGTTTTGTATAAAGTTATCGCTAAAATTGGCAAGCAGTTCACCAAATTATTACCGCGAAAAACTCAGCAAAAATTACGCACCAAACTGTACCAAACCGCCGGTTCCGACATTTTAATTTCCCCCGAACTTGAAGAAACCTTTAAAAAAGTGGTTGGTTATGATGTGCAAAATGAGGCTAAGCAAATAAATCAACCAACGCTGCTTATCTATGCTAAAGATGATGCCGCTACACCGGTACGATATGGTGAAACATTTAAAGATCTCATTAAGAATTCTCAACTCCATGTTTTACCTGATGGCGGGCATTTCGTACACCAGAGTAAACCGACAGAAGTTATAAAATTAATGCGAGATTTTCTGCAATGATTAACTTACTAAGCTGGTACCATCCTAAATTACCAATCTACTTAGTGTACATGTTGCAGCAGGTTAATTACCGTGCACCAAAATTTATAGAGTGGCTCAGTCGTAACCCAAATCTACGCCGGGTAATGCACCGTAAAACACTCGATATGACTAAAGCGGCCCGACTACTACTAGTTTTCAGCTACGCTACTGTATTGATATCACTTGTAATTGCGCTGCTACTGATAGTTTTAAGTAGCAACCTCGTGCTACAAGGTCTTGGTGTGGTGTTGTTAATTTTAACACCGTATGTCGGTGGTTTTTTACTAACGGCCGCGGTATACACGGGTCATATTTTCATCGCTGCACCGAAAGAAAAGCAAATGATGACGGAGAGCGAACGGATTTTTTCAGTTCACCCGGCCGTAAAGATTGGCGTGGCCGGCAGTTATGGCAAAACTACCTTTAAAGAAATTATTAACACGGTCCTGAGCGAAAAGTTCAAAACCGCCGTCACGCCCGGTAATATGAACACGCCCATCGCCCACGCCCGCTTTGCTAGCAAGCTTGATGGCGACGAAGAAGTTTTAATCTTAGAATACGGCGAAGAATATCCTGGCGATACCAAGCGTTTTATAGCTACGACTAAACCTGATCACGCGGTACTATTAGGATTAGCACCCAATCATCTGGATTATTACAAAACACTCGATGCTCTAGCGGCCGATCTGCTTGAGCTACGAAGTCTCGGTTCTGAAAAACTGCTTATTAACGGCGAATCAGCACTACTCGCTAAATATCTAGATAAAAACGATATCGTTGTTACCAGCAAACAAGCAGGTGATTGGCGTATTTCTGATATATCTGTTGAGCTTACTGGCACCTCTTTCGTCATGACTAGCAAATCGCAGAAGCTATTTTTAAAAAGCGGTTTGCTGGGTCGTCACCACGTGACGCCACTGGCAATGGCAGCTTTATTAGCCCACCAATTAGGGCTTAGCAAAAAGCAAATTGAAGACGGCGTAGCTAAAACTACTGCCTTTGAACACCGGATGCAGCCGCGTCATATAAGCGGAGCCACAATTTTAGACGATACCTATAACGGTAATATCGAAGGCATCTTAGCGGGCCTAGAGCTTCTAAAAGAGCTGAACGCTAAGCGTAAAATTTATGTTACACCTGGTCTGGTTGACCAAGGGGAAGAGACCGAAGCCGTTCATCATCAAATTGCTAAGAAACTGTTCGATGTTAAGCCCGATCTTATTGTATTGATGCGAAATAGCGCCACGGCAATTATCGAAGATGCTCTAGCTAAACTCAATTACCAAGGAATGGTACAAATTGAAGAGGATCCACTAAATTTCTACACCAATATTGACAAGGTGATTGCGGCTGGCGACCTTATTATGATGCAAAATGACTGGACCGATAATTACAATTAAACACAGTTAATTGTAGATAGTAATTATAATCATGCTAAAATAATAAGCATGAAAACAATCGCTGTTATCTTTGGGGGGCAATCAACCGAGCACGACGTGTCAATCGTCACCGCACTAGCTAGTGTTATTAAACCTTTAGAGTTAGCTGGTGGCTATCAAATAGAGCCAGTCTACATAGCAAAAGACGGTTCGTGGTATTGGGATCAAAAGCTTAAAGATATCAAACTGTTTCAAAGTGGTGAAATTGAAGAGTTCATGCAAAAGGCTCCCAAAATTCATCTGCTTTTTGATAATGGTCTTACCCTAGTAAAATCAAGTCAGTTCGCCGGACGTAAACAGTATAAAAAAATCGATATCGTCTTCCCGGCCATGCATGGCACACATGGTGAAGATGGCGAACTAATGGGCGTTTTAGAAATGGCGGGCGTGCCGTATGTAGGATGCGGCGTTGCAGCAAGTGCTGTTGCCATGGATAAGGTTTTGGCTAAGCAAGTTACGCAAAGTTTCGGATTGCCAAGTACGCCGTGGATGTGGTTGCGAGCAGAGGAGTTGCGGAGTCCAGCTGCAGCCCTTAAAAAGTGCGAAAGCTTAAAATATCCACTCTTTGTTAAACCTGCGAGACTCGGTTCTAGTATAGGTATCACGCGGGTAACAGAGAAAGCGCAGCTGATGAATGCGCTCGAAGTCGCGGCTCACTATGACGATAAAATTATTGTTGAACAAGGTGTTCAAAATCTAATTGAAGTGACGCTGCCAATTATGGGCAATACCGAGCCAAAGCCAGCACTTTTAGAACAGCCACTCCTTAAAAGCGAAGATTTCTTTGATTTTGAGACTAAGTATATGCAGGGCGGTAAAAAAGGTGGTAAAAAAGGCGGCAAAAAAGGTGGTGGCAAAGCGGGTGCGCAAGGCTATAGCCAACTACCCGCTGATCTTCCCAAAGATCTTTATCAAAAGGCAGAAACTCTCGGGCTGGAGGTTTATAGAGCCGTTGGTTGCGAAGGTATTGCTCGGGTAGACATGCTTATAGATTCCAAAACCAAAGAGGTATTCTTTAATGAGATTAATCCACTACCGGGCGGTCTGTACGAACATAATTGGCGAGCAGCAGGCGTATCAAGCGTCAATCTTGTGACCAATCTAGTTAATTATGCGCTACAACGTGCCGCTCATAAGCAACAACGCACAACTGTATTCAATACCAACTACCTCAAACAGTTCTAGTTCGCATGAGCACTCAAGCAATAAGTCCGGAAGAAAAAGAGCGGCTTGCAGGTATACGACTTTACAAAACTGCAGACTTGATTTCATATCGAGACGAGACCCAGTTTAGCAATGCTGATATGGAGGCTGAAATGGCTCGTGTGTACGAGGCCACCGCTATCGAACGAAAATGGTGCAAAGACCTAACACCGTTTGAAACTGATAGTGAAATCTTAGAGGCTGCCGAGAAGGGGCGGCTGGTGCGTGTGCAGCCAGATATCGGCATTATGCCAATCCAACGGCTGGTTGACTATACGCCGGAAAGAGCAAATCCGGAGCATAAATGGCACTACTCACCACCCTTCCTTAAGCCGGAAGCGTGGCGGGCACTGCAATTCATAGGAGTCGCATTTAACAGAATACAAGTTGAAGATCGAGCAGAGCCTTTTCTGTTTTTGCCAGTAACCTCATTAACGCGCGGCAATGCGTATCAAAGCCGGCTGACCACTAAAAAAGGTAGAAAAGTCGCAATAGATACCAACAATACAGGTGATCGAAGCAGCCATGAATGTGGGCTAGCTTTTGATATTGATGGCGGCGGCTTGTATCGGTATGACCCAGTGCAGCGAGTGGTTACCTCTATAAATCCTCGCACCAAAGCTTTTGATGCCGAAGCCGAGTTAGTAGCGCATGCACGCGAAGACTTACGGGGAATACTCGACTTTCTAAAAGATCGAGGGGATATCAATTACGTCGAAGAAGTGCCAGGTACAAAAGAATGGTGCTTCCATATCTGCGCCCGACCAGAGTAAAGGTAATATTCAGTCGAAGCAACTTGGGCAAAATATCAACAAATAGACCCTCAGCTAGCTTGCGAAGCGTTGATGTTATTAAGCTGATTACCAACTCTCAGTAACTCACTAGCGAGTGTGGGTAAGTGCTTTGTCCGGATTCCTAAAAGAATCCCCATTTGCAAAAAATATGAGTGCCCAGCGTGCACACCTGTCGGCAGCTGATGATGGAATGCTTCGTCCATGATTTGGAATATCGGTTCTTGTAACGTCATGCCAACTTGGTTGATATGGTGTATCTTGGCCAACTGTCTCGCGCAGGTGCGGGCTGGAAAGCCTGCCGCAAGATCAGATGTGCGTATAACAGAGTTCAAGTGCTTTGTCGTTGCAGCAATACGAAGCCCTTGGTGGCTTTCTGCAAGCTGAAGCGTAAATGCTTTATACGTAGTGGCCCGCTGCCAGTGACTCCTGCTGAGTAGCTGTTGGATGGTAAGAACAGGCAATTGGGCTACTAGCTAGACTTTCCTGAGTGAAGAAGCTTCTAATTTCAGGATGTGTTTCTTCAATAAGGCCCGCTATCCTAATGATAAGTTCGGCTGATTTTTGATGAATATCGCGAAAACGAGTCTCTAGCACTGCAACTTCAGGCGGCACTGCCCCCCATCCAAACTCATTATGACTCCGATTGACTGCAGCAAGCCAGCCACGTGTATAATGAAAATATTCTTTTGGATCATCAACAAGCACCAAGCCCTCAGCTCGTTGCAGAGCGCTAACTTGGAAACTCCGATTCGTGTAGCCGTCTGGCTTACCAATACCTGCGGTATTCGTACGATACTTATGCCATTCCAGCTGCTCGTCTCTCGATCGATCAAGTTCATCGAGCTGTTTGCATTCGCCAGTGGCACCATCAGCTTTCAAGATTACCGGGTAACATTGCCCGCATAGTGCTCGGGTCGGGGTCTGGATATGACTGTGTGAAACGAGCATATGCTTCTACTGCCATAACCAATCAGTCTTCAGAGATGTAATAGGGCATCTCGGCGTAGCCTTGTTCGTGATTTGCTGCACAAAACCGTCTCCCTCAAACGTTGTTTGCACGTGTTGTTGTGTCGTAGGCTGCGCCTCGGCCATATAATACCCTCCTGTTCACTTCTGTAACTCAATGCTAGCAGCGAAGTATTTGGTGTGCAAGTACTAGAGCTGTATTCTGTATAGTTTCCATCTGTTACAATAGAATTCATGAAACGATATAATCCGAAAGAAATTGAGCCGAAGTGGCAGCAGACGTGGGAAAAGTCTGGTATCTACCGAGCAACCGAAGATTCTGATAAGCCAAAACGCTACGTTCTGGAATATTTTCCGTATCCAAGCGGTGCGGCCATGCACGTTGGTCATGTGCGCAATTACACTATTGGCGATGCGACTGCTCGCTTTCATCGCATGCAGGGTGAGAACGTGTTGCATCCAATGGGCTGGGATAGTTTTGGCTTACCCGCAGAGAATTATGCAATTAAAAATAACATCAGCCCGGCTCAGGCGATTGCTGAAAATACCGCAAAATTCAAACAGCAGTTGACCCAAATGGGCTTCAGTTACGATTGGTCGAGAGAGATCGACAGCTCGTATCCCGAATATTATCGCTGGACACAATGGTTCTTCAAACTTTTGTTCGACCGTGGTTTGGCGTACCAAAAAGATAGCCTCCAGTGGTGGTGCGAAACCGATAAAACCGTGCTCGCTAACGAACAGGTTGAGGCAGGTAAGTGCTGGCGCTGTGGTAATTCGGTAATAAAAAAGCCGCTCAAGCAGTGGTTCTTCAAGATCACCGATTACGCCGATCGCCTCGCAGATGATCTTGAAAAGCTCGATTGGTCAGATTCCATCAAAGCCATGCAGCGCAACTGGATCGGCAAAAGCAAAGGTGCCGAAATCAGCTTCCGTGTTTGTCATCCTGAGCCTGCCGAAGGATCTGGTAAAAATGCTCGCAGCTACATTATGGGTCAGAAAAATATCACCGAAGAAGACATAAGAGGAATCGGCGGCATAGTCGATAAGGTTACTGATTCTGGGTCTCTCTGTGCTACATTCCCAAAAAGTGCTACACAGCAATTTGAAGCTCTGATTACAGAAAAAATGGAGCCAGGTTTCTGGAATGAATATATCGGCGATGAAATAGTGTTTATTTTTAAGCATAAAGATGGCCGTATTGAGCGGTTCATCCTCTCAGAGGAAACGAATGACGCTATTCGTAAGCTTGGCAATGCGTTTAATAATCAAGAAGACGATCCGTGTGTGCGCGTGGAGGACTGGCTTAATAATAATGAATGGTATAAAGATTGCATCCTGAATCAAGTTCAGGATGACGGTAAACCTATCATCAGGGTTTTCACAACTCGACCTGACACTCTGTTTGGGGCGACGTTTATGGTTTTGGCTCCAGAACATGAGTTAGTGCAGAAAATTACTACTAAAGATCAAAAAGCAGCCGTTGAAACCTACATTAAGCAAGCACAGGCAAAATCCGATGTTGAGCGGCAAGAGACTGACCGTGAAAAGACAGGAGTTTTCACTGGAGCATATGCGATCAATCCAGTAAATGATGAAAAAATCCCTGTTTGGATTGCCGATTATGTGTTAACCGGCTACGGTACCGGCGCAATTATGGCTGTGCCAGCACAGGATGAGCGCGACAACGAATTTGCCAAGAAATTTGATTTGCCAATAATTCAAGTGGTAGAACCGTTGTATATTCAAACTACTGAACCTGGCAAAGTCCGATCTGATCAGCCATTTGTGGAGCGTCAGGCCATTACGGCAATTGTTAAACATTGGTCGGAAGAAAAATATCTTGGTCTCAAATGGAAAAAGGTAGACTGGGATACATTCATAACCGGTGGAGTTGAAGAAGGTCAAACTCCGGAAGAAGCCGCTGCCAGGGAGATTAAAGAAGAGACAGGCTACTTACATGCCAAGTTAGTGAAACGACTCTCCAATACGCACGCCCAATTCTTCCATGTGCCGAAAGACCAAAATCGTTTTGCGCATTTTAGCGATTTTTATTTTGAGCTTGAGGACGATATCCGAGAAGAAATGGCTGACGAAGAAAGGCAAACTCACGATATTGTGTGGTTGAGTAAGGAAGAGATGGAGAACTTTCGTCTTCCAGAATCGCATCGTTTTATTTGGAATGAATTACAAAACGGCAATCAGCTATTTGTGGGCGAGGGTGTTCTTGCAAATTCAGGAGATTACAGCGGTCTAAGTTCAAGCGAGGCTCGCGAGAAGATCGTGGCTGATCTTGCTGTAAAAGGTGTAGCGGAAGAAAAAGTTAATTACAAAATTCGCGATTGGTTGATTTCTCGGCAGCGCTACTGGGGTGCTCCAATTCCAATTATTCACTGCGAAGAAGACGGGCCTGTGGCGGTGCCGGAAGAACAGCTTCCGGTCAAGTTGCCTGAGCTGACCAACTTTCAGCCAACCGGCAACGGAAGTGCTTTAGCGGGTGCAACAGATTGGATTAACACGATCTGTCCAAAATGCGGCGGTCCGGCTCAGCGTGAAACCGATACCATGGATGGCTTCGCCTGCTCTAGCTGGTACTTCCTAAGATTTGCCGATCCGCACAATAACGAAGCACCATTTAGCAAAGAAAAAGCCAAGTTCTGGTTGCCAGTAGATGACTACATTGGCGGGGCAGAACATGCAGTGATGCATCTTTTGTACGCGCGTATGTGGACCAAGGTACTGTTTGATGAAGGCCTGATTGAATTTGACGAGCCATTTAAGGCACTCAGAAACCACGGCATGATTCTAGCGCCAGATGGTCGCAAGATGAGTAAAAGTTGGGGTAATGTAATTTCTCCAGATGAAATTATTGAGCAGGGTTACGGGGCTGATGCAATTCGTTTGATGGAGCTTTTCATTGGGCCGTGGAACCAAGAGGCGGCCTGGAGCGTAGAGGGCATGGGCGGCTGTTTCAAGTTCTTACAGCGTGTCTGGACGTTGGCGCAGGAATTTATTGAATCAGAAGCAAGCAACGACCAATCATCAACGACTAACGACCAGCTTATCCGTGTCACTCACCAAACCATCAAAAAAGTTTCCGAAGATCTGCACACTATGGGCTTTAACACCGCTATCGCCTCTTTGATGGCCATGACGAACGAGCTCTACAAAATTAAATCAGAGGATAGTTTTGCCGATGTTGAAAATTGGGGAATTGCACTAAAAACACTCACGCAGCTACTGGCTCCGTTTGCTCCGCATATTTCCGAGGAACTGTGGTCAGATCTTGGTGAAGACGGTTCGGTACACACCTCTGGCTGGCCAACTCCCAATGAAACATATCTGCAATCAGAAACTATGAAGATAGCCGTGCAGGTTAACGGTAAGGTTAGAGCCACTATTGAGCTTGCAGCTGACGCCCCGGAGAATACTGTTACCGAGACTGCAAAGCAAAATGAAAAAGTTGCCACATATCTCAGTGGCAGCCAGCTCAAAAAATCAATTTATATTCCAGGTAAGATAATCAATTTCGTAATCTAATGCTGCACGGTGGTTACTCGCCGGGGCTGGTATTTCTGGCTGGTGGTTCACCAATGAGTTCCGCAAATGTGCCGGTGAATGTTCCAATTGCCCCCAGAGACTTGGCGATAATGGCTCGAGCCGCTCTCCCCGCTTTAGTTGAAACGGGAGTTTCAGCGGCAGTCTGAGCAAGTTCACCAGGGAGAAGCAGTGCAAATCGTATGCTCCAATGAGCTAACTCTTTGACAGACTGTGATAACGGAGGCTTCGATTGTTCCGGCCGTAATTGAATGACTTGGCAGGATGCGGCTTCTTCTGCCTGTTCTCGGGGATGCCCATCGACACCGAACGGATTATGTGTATCCATATTTTTATTATATCAAATCTGTATTAATTTGTCAATAGTACGTGGTTCAGGTAGATCGGTGATGCGGTTGAGATTGTGGGCAAAATGCGCTATAGTATCTATCAACACCGTTAATAAATGCCTAAAAAGGAGCACTTTTTAAGATGGGTAAGCCTAAGAAACAAACTAGTAAGCGTAAAACCGGGCTGCGACGTAGCCACTTGGTATTGAAGCTCGCACGAGCCGTTAATAGCAAGAGTCCAATCAAAGCGTATACAACAAAGCGCGAAAGCGGTAAAAAGAGTTAGTAGTTTGTAGTTCATAGTTTATGGCTATGGCTGCAGATTAAAGATTAGTAGAAAAAATGAAACTGCTATCAACTATCAACTATCAACTATCAACAAACATGTCGGAGGCAGGTCGTGGCCTCTAATCGGCATCTCGGAAGAATAGTCGCCTTGCAAGCTCTGTATGAGTTTGATTTTAGAAGTCGTTCTGGTGACGCCACTGTTGATATAGAGGAGATAATTGAACGTAACCTGGGGCGCTACAAAGATACAATTGAGGATCTTGCCTTCGTTGAAAAACTTATTCGGGGTGTTGCCTCAAACTTTGCCCAGCTTGATGAAAAACTGCAACCACTTGCTCCGGAGTGGCCGTTGGCTCAGATATCACGGATTGATCACGCTATATTGCGACAGTCACTGTATGAACTTTTTGATATGCCAGAGGCAAAAATCCCTTCAAAAGTTACGATTAACGAGGCGGTCGAGCTTGCTAAGAGCTTCGGAGCTGAAAATTCCAGCAAGTTTATCAACGGGGTGCTTGGCTCCGCTTGGCGGCAAGCGCATCCTGAAGAGGCTGGAGAGAAAAAATGAAATCACCGCAGCCTTTCAATAAGTTTAAAAAGTACTTCAAGCGCAAGCCTGCCATTCAAGATATCTTGCGTGAGACTACGGCTGGCGGCGTTGTGTTCCGCCGAAACAAGAAAGGCGAAGTAGAGATCTTGCTTACGCAGGATGCCAAAGATCGTTGGACTATCGCCAAAGGCCATATTGAGCCCGGCGAAACGCCGCGTCAAACTGCAGAGCGCGAAATTCAGGAAGAAACCGGCCTGAAGGAAATGAAAGTATTAAACCACCTTGGCAAAACGCAGTTTCGCTATCGTCGCCAGAACAGTCTAGTGCTGATGACTATGCATATCTTTTTGGTAAAGGCGCTGGGTGATACTGATGACTTGACGAAAGAAGAATGGATGAATGGCATCGGCTGGTTTCCGTTTAATAAAGCACTCGATATGGTTGAATATGAGGGTATTGAAAAATTAATGCTTTTGGCGAGCAAGCAAATTAGACAGCAAAAACTATAAGAAAGGAGATAGATTACTGATTTAAGGTTATTGCAACACCCTATAATCCATAATCACTAATCTATAATCAATCAAAACATGAAAATAGATCACACACCGTTTCAGGATTTTGCCAAGCAAGCTTTCGGGTTTGGTTTTAAAGATCCCGATCTTTTAGTAATGGCTTTTACGCACCGAAGTTACGTTAACGAGCACAAAAAAAGTACCGATGGCCATAATGAGCGGCTTGAATTTCTTGGTGATGCCGTATTAGAGTTGGTTGTAACTGAATTTCTTTATACGCAATACGAGGAGCCAGAGGGTATTTTGACCAACTGGCGCAGTGCTTTGGTCCGCACTGAAAGTATTGGTGCGGCTGCAGCAAAGCTAAGTTTTGAGACTATGCTGCGGCTTTCGCGCGGTGAAAAACGCGGCAGCGAACGAGCCCGGCAGCAGATATTGGCCAACAGTTTTGAAGCAGTAATTGGCGCAATTTATCTTGATCAAGGCTATGAGCCAGCTAAAAAGTTCATAACCGATAATATTATTGCTACCTTACCGCAGATTTTAGAAACTGGCAGCTGGCGTGATCCAAAAAGCTATCTACAAGAAGTCGCACAGGAAAAAGACGGGCACACACCAGTGTACAAAGTACTCTCAGAGGACGGCCCAGATCATGACAAAATTTTTACTCTCGGTGTTTTTATCGGCTCGCAGCTGCGAGGTTCGGGTAGCGGAAGCTCCAAACAATCCGCTCAGCAGAAAGCGGCCGAAGAGGCTCTGAAATACTACGACGCTGACTAATGCTATAATTACACTATGAATACCGAGACTGTAGCCACCAATGAAACAGAAGTTTTGCTTGACCGTAGCGGCGAGCCCATAAGCGGTATTGGTAGGCTCGATCAAGTACTTGGTGCCAAGGCAACAGAGGAGTTCTTTCAAGAGAGGGATCAAAGACATCAATTTCTTTATGCTCATGCCGTGGCGCGATGGACTCGCGGCGAGAGGCCGTATCGATCACGAGCTAGACGCCATAAGCCTCGACAAGCCCAAGATTGACATTAGGGGTCAGTATCTGTATAATTTCTCAAGATTGTTTCATTAACTTATAAGTAGTGAAGAAAAGGGAGTATTTTTAGATGTTAGCAATTCGAATGCAGAGAACTGGTCGTAAAGGTTACCCAACGTATCGGGTGATTGTACAAGAGGCTCATCGCCAGCCAACAAGTGGTAAGGTGGTTGCTAATTTAGGAAGTTATAATCCGCATACAAAAGAAACCTCTCTTGATAAAGAAAAGGTAGCTACTTTTTTGAAGAATGGTGCACAGCCATCTGATCGTGTTGTAAAGCTTTTGCAGGCTGAAAAGGTTGCGTTGCCAGCTTGGGTAAAAGTTACCTCTGATAAAAAGCAGAAGACCATTAAAAATGTTGAAAAACTTCGCCGCAATCAACCGAAGGATGAAGTTGCAGAAGCTCGTGCCGAAGAAGCTGCTCCAGAAGCAGTCCCGGCTGAAACCGCTGTCGAAGAAACCCCAGCTACTGAAGCGCCCGTAGAAGAGACTAAGACTTCAGCCGAAGACAAAGCCTCTGACGATAAAAAAGCCTAAAACCGTTACAAAGAGCAGTCCAAAGTGTGCTGTAAATTACGGCACGCTTTTGCTGCTAATTACAAACTATCAACTAAGAACGCCAACCTGCTATACTAAAAGCACAAACGTAAATGAGAAGAGGAGACAGATATGTCAGCAAGCATTGACCAGCAATTTGTAGAGTTTGTAGTAAAGGCCTTAGTTGGAAACCCTGATGCGGTTGTAGTGGAGCGAACGATTGATGAAAAAGGTGTGTTGCTTGAACTTACGGTTGATCCGGAAGATCTCGGCCGTGTCATCGGTAAGCGCGGCGGAACGGCTCAGAGTATTCGAACACTGCTTCGTGCACTGGGTACCAAGAACGAGGCTCGTTACAACTTGAAGATAGTTGACACCGATGGCGGGAGCGGCGCTACCCAAAGCCGTCCGCAAGACGACACCTCATCAGATGACGGTGCCAACGATACTACAGCAGTAGATGAACCAGCTGAAAACCCTGTGGAAGAAGTTACCGATGAACCTGTGGAAAACAGTGAAGAAGAAGTATCAGATTACGAAAAAAAGCATCGAAATGACCTTGCGGATCTTGATGATATCGATATATAATACTTATGTTCACCACGAAAAGGTAACATACAAAGATAAAATAAAAACTTCAAAAGCTCGCTTGCGAGTCTGAGAAATCAGAGAGCTTTATATGTGTTAAAAATACCCTGCATCAACAGGGTATTTTTAGTTTCACTTTTCGCCGTTTTCGGCTCATCAGTATAACCTACAGTTATAGAAGTGTTTTGAACAAGGGAGCTGCAGGGGGTGGTGCCGGGGGTATCGAATCGTCTGATGACGGTTGATGGTTCTTCCCCCGGCACACCTCTGTTGTTCGGTCATGCCACCTGGCGCAGGTTGGCGTGGCCACTGCCTTCGTTGTTGGCGATGACCACGATCAAGTACTGCGCGAGGGCGGTGATCGGCAGCAGCAGCAGCGGGATGCTCCAGGCCGCCCAGACCAACGAGTCGTACTTGGGCTGGACGGAATCGGTGATCATCGCGACGATGACCGACCCCGGGATCAGCCACAAGAAGAATGCCGAGGCTGCGTGGTAGAAGATCAGCCACTTATCGTCACTCCGGACGATGATGGCGTTCGTGGTCGTGAACGCCACGGCGATCACCGATACGACGCTGAGGGTGAGCCAGTTCATCCAGGGCATCCCGTTGTTGAACGGGTCGATCATCGCCACGACGGCGGCGATGACGACGGCGGTGCCGCTGAGGACCAGACCACAGATGGTGACGCGGATGTCGTTGCGCATTACTTCTTCTCCCTTGTTCGTGTGCGATCCTTTGGGGGGTTCCAAAAGATCAATATATATATCACTAATTGAAAATAAAGTCAATACCTGTTATGCTGTAACAGATGAAGATTCAAATTATCACTTTGTTCCCGGAAATGTTTGAGGGGGTTTTTAAGACCTCAATGCTCTGGAAGGCGGCGAAAGATGGTATTGTTGAGTATTCTTGTGTGAATTTGCGTGAGTTTGGGCTAGGTCCACGCAAGCAGGTTGACGATACGCCGTATGGTGGTGGCGATGGTATGGTTTTAATGATCGAGCCGTTAATGAGGGCCGTTGAGGCCGCGAAAAAGAACGATCCTGAGGCAAAAGTACTCCTTATGACGCCAAGAGGTGTGTCCTGGAGGCAATCGAAGGCAAAACAATATGCTGCCGATGGCAAAGGTTTAATTATCATCTGTGGGCGATATGAGGGCTACGACGAGCGGATTGTAGAGGTGGTTGACGAGCAGGTTTGCATTGGCAACTACGTACTGACAGGTGGTGAGATTCCAGCCATGATTGTAACAGATAGCATCGTGCGGCTGCTCCCGGGTGTGCTCGGGGGTGAAACTTCAGCCGAGATAGAGAGCTTTTACGAAGATGACGCATCAATTGAGGCGCCACAATATACACGACCAGCCGATTTCCGAGGTATGCAAGTGCCAAAAACACTTCTCAGTGGCAACCACGCTGAAATCGAAAAGTGGCGCAAAGAAAACTGACCCACCTACACTTCACAAAATAACCTTGGGGTCATCCTGAACTTGTTTCAGGATCTGACTAAGCTAGGTTGGATCCTGAAACAAGTTCAGGATGACGAAGTGAGGATGGTTCGGGCAAGAAAATCAGCATTAAACAGCTTTTATGATATAGTTTTGTATTATTATATCTCCTGAAGGTGGCGAAATGAGCGTGCTTAGAGCGGCTTATGAGTGGGGTGGCGCAAAAATATATTTCATGCTATAATATACGTTAATGACAGATTTTGAGCGAGCGGAAGGTGCCCCAGAATGTTTAGAGCAAGTATTAGAGCGTGCTTTGAATTCATCTCTAGCGGTTGCAAGCGAAGTTCTTGGAGAAACGGCACTCAATTGTCGTATTGTCTACAGTAGTGATGAACGTGATATAGCATTTCCAGCACGCTATGATCCGAGACGTGATGGTATCATCATACATCCAATATCATTCGAAGGATTTTTGGAGGAGTGCAAGGCTCAATATCCAGACCTGCTTGATATTGACTTTGCTAAAGTTCACATAGCTGGCTGATTAATACCAGGCTTGCTTGCGCAAGAAGTCAATCCTCGCGACAAGGAAACAGTAACAAAACTACTAGATCACCTAACGAGTACTGACACATTGAGTAAGATGGTTAATGACCACGATAGTGAGCTTGGGATAGATGTGTGGTCAATACTTAGAGAAGTTTTGTTTGTAAAAGATGAGGATAATATTGGCAAGATTAACGCACTGCGACTTGCAGTGGGTGCACTGGTTTATGGTGAGGATCAGTCTACGGATCTGCATGTACGTACGAGAGACACAATCGACTTCAGTAGGCGCATTACTAAAACCTTTCAAGAAGGATTGCGTGGTTTGCGGAGTGATCTTGAGCGATATATCAAGGGCTCCACCATTCTGGGCGTTGATGAGGTAGCTGCTCGAGAGCAATTTCTGAGTGGCGTCTCGGTACTAGAGATAGCCGCAGCGTTTCCGATGCAAATTGAAGAAATAGCATTTATAACCGGCTTGGTTAAAAAAAGTAGCCTCTAGGGCTACTTTTTAATATAAATAGTTGTTGTGGTGGAGGCTCATCCACAGGAAATTTTTTGTTTGATTTTTATTTTTTCCTTAGAGCTTGAGTTAATAGTAGCAATCACATAAGCAGTTTGTAAAGGCTTTTTTACCATTTTCGCCATCTTTTTTTAAATACGCTACAGGTGGTGTACCTACGCTATTGCTGGTGCACTAATTGTAGGCTCTATGGTACCGCAAGCTAGGCGAGGACCGCCGCTATGGCCAGAGCCGGATTCTCCAGGAGTATGCGGATCAGGGTTGCCGTGAATCATAATTGAGGTGCCCTCAGGGGCGGAACTTTTCCCTAGTAACGAGACGGGCCCGTCTGAAAGTGTTACCCGGGTAGTAATGGCTTCAAGCGTGCCGTTGCCATCTTCATCAATTACAATCTGAGGGAGATCGCCGGCGTGATAGCCATGATTGGCATCGGGATCAGTGTTGCCGCTGGGGCCGGGATCAAAATGTCCCCCTGCACACTTAAAGCCATCACAATCACAAGCAGCCTTTTCATGAAAATGAACCGCATGCTCTCCGGGCGTGAGTACAGATGGATCACCGCTTAGTTCAAGCTTAATATGTACGTACACACCGGTACCGACGGTGTATTCGGTGAGCGTTGCCGTACCCGTTACATCTGGTCCAGCCACCATAGCGGTGGCCCGGCCGGTTACTCGCTTATCGTCGGCTTGTAATTGTAGTTGCATGCAATCCCCCTCCTTAACCTTCTTATTTTATCACGTCCTTGGTACTATGGCGCTGTTGGGTAAATGATGTCAAAGATAGTTTGCGCAATCTGACGGATGAGGGCTACTCGACTTTGATAATTTGAGCCATCAGAGGCTCCACCTTTGGTATAGATCACTACCACAATAGGACGGTTTTGGTAATCGATGATTGCAGCATCGTGCAAGCGATCTTCCAGCTGGCCGTATTTATGGTACAAAACGGCACCATCGGGTATCACTTGGGGAATCATAGCTTCATTATTGGTCTGCTGCATATACGAGAGTAGCAGGGTAGTATTATCTTCGCTCAGAAGTGTTCGCTGATAAAGCTTTTGTAGCAACAATGCCTCGTCACTAGCGGTGATAATATTATTTTTTGCTTGGTATGACTGAATTCCAATTGATCGAGCATAATTTTCGATAGTTGCGTATGTGAGGTTTGTGTTGAGTGCAGACCAAGAGTCGTTATTACTCTGATTAATCATTTGTTTCAGGTGCTGTTTTGCGGTCATGCTGCCAATTGTTTGCGAGAGGCTACGCTTTTGTTTTTGCACCTGATCGAGATAAGTAACGGCCGTGAGTACTTTGGTCGTGCTTGCTCCGGCAAAGTTATCTTGAAATCCGTACGATGCCTTAGTGTTAGAGGTAATATCGGCAATGGCAACAGAAATGTCAAGGTCGTCGTGCTCTGCAATAATTGCTTCAACTTGTTGGCTGAGTTGATCCCAAGTGGTAGTAGCAATTGGTTCAACCTTTACGGCTACTTTCGGTTTTTCAATAGTGGCAGCGGTGACTCTGGGCGTAGCATCGTGTTGTTGTTTGAATATACTCTTGCCAAACACTGCACCGCCTGCAAGCAAGATGGCAAATAGAAACAGCCTACCAAAATGGTGATGTTTTCGAGGCTGTATCGTCTGATAGCGTGGTTGATAGTTTCGATACCGATCAATCATTATACCTATTATATCGTGTTATTACTGTGAATTTACTGAAAGGCGTATAATAAAGAAGTAGCAGCTGATACTCAAATGTACAAAGGGAGGTAGCATACTATGTCATTCCAAGCGTATTTAGATAATATCGAAGCCAAAACTGGCAGAACACCGCAGCAGTTGATCGACGAGGCTACTAAGAAAGGCTTTGGCAAAGAGACTAAGGCCGGTGAAATCATTGAGTGGCTAGCTGAAGATTATGATTTAGGCCGAGGACATGCTATGGCGGTTGTTTACATTGTAAAAAATGGCGCCCAAATTTCCGATAAACATGTTAATTCTGGTGGAACGCATAGTGACCCGAGCGACGTGTTAGAACTCGGCGGACGCGACTCATGAGTAAATCGCAGCCGATCGAGGACATAGTAGCCGGTTGGGATAGTTACCCACGACCAATGGATGGACAAAGATTCCGTCACTATAAGGGTGGTGAATATATAATCGTTGCAACTGGTTTTATGGAAGAGACAGAAATTCCAGCTGTTGTGTATAGGTCATTGACTAAAGGCATCATTTGGGTGAGGTCTGCCAAAAACTTTTTTGAAGAAGTTGAACACCACGATGTCTTGCGGCCCAGATTTTTAAGAGTAAAGGAGGAGTAATATGCAAAAAATAACCCCGAACTTATGGTGTGATGGTAACGCACGCGAGATGGCGGACTTTTATCTTTCAATCTTTCCTAGCAGTAAAATTACTGGTGGTAGCAAGTATCCTGCCAATGCATCAGAAGGCTTAGCCGATTTTCAACTTGAGCTAGCCGGTAAAGATCTTACAATTGATCTCAAACTAGCTGGCCATGATTTTACGCTTATCAACGCTGGTCCAGAGTTTAAGCCAACCGCTGCCAACTCATTTTTTGTAAACTTCAACTCCAAAGAAGATCCCGAGGCGCGCCAACACCTTGAGCATGTTTGGGAGAAACTTGCTGAGGGTGGAGCCGTGCTCATGGAGTTACAGAAGTATCCCTTCAGTGATTACTATGGTTGGGTTCAAGATAAATATGGATATAGCTGGCAGTTGATGCTGCTCGAGCCACAAGTTGAGTTCGCTTGCATTATGCCAGGCTTACTGTTTGCAAACGGCGTACAAAATAAGGCTCAGGAAGCGCTCGAGTTTTATAGCTCTGTATTCAAAGGCTCCCAGGTTGGCTATGTTTCGAAGTATCAAGAAGATACCGGTCCAGCCAAGGCTGACGTATCGGTAGCCTACGGCGATGTTGAACTGGCGCCAAGGGAGTGGTTTGCCGTCATGGATAGCGGTATCGAACAAAATGTCACATTTAACGAAGCCGTCTCCTATGTAATTACTTGTAAAGATCAGCAAGAGGTCGATTACTTTTGGGAAAAGCTTTCAAGCGTATCTGAATCTGAACAATGCGGTTGGTGCAAAGACAGGTACGGTGTCAGCTGGCAGATTGTGCCAGAAAATATGGGAGAACTTATGCAAAAGCCAAATGCCTTCAAGACTTTAATGAGCCAACACAAAATCGTGATTGCCGAGTACTGAGCGGCTGTGGTGTATTATATGTAGAAATGTAAGTTCATATTAAGAAAGGCTAAGATGAAAAAATATCTACCATTTATTATTATCGCAGTTATAGCGATTGCCGGGATTGGTTATGCCCTAACTCGGGATAAAGGTAACTCAAAGAGTGCTGAGAATGGCGGTATCTCGAGTAATGAGAAATCGGCTAATAAATATTCAGATGCTTGTAAAGTATTTACCACAGAAGATCTAGCTGTAGCGCTCGGTGGTACTTATGCTGAGGGTGAAGAAGGCATTGCTGCTAATACCGCCGCCCCTGGTAGTGATAACTACGATGATCTCAAAGGTTCTGCCTGTGAGTTCGACCAAGTCGATGATGGTACAACGGCTGGCATGACCGCTGCGCTTAACTTTAGTATCAATGTGAATAACTACGCTAGTAGCGATGATGCCGACAAGTTTATGAAAGACCTGCACGATCCGCAAACAGCAGAAGGACAGGAGGCGCTAGCAGGTGAACCCGTAGACGTTGCAGGGGTTGGAGATCAAGCCTTCTTCCCAAGAATCAGCACTGCAGCGGGTACGGATGAAAAGACCGAAGCACTCTACGTTCGTCTTGGCAAGCAAATTATTGTTCTCAACGCTACCAGACTCAACGGTGTTGATCGCCCTGCGGTTCAGGCGAGCCTTACAAAGCTTGCTCAAAAGCTTTAAGTTCCGTTTTTTCTGAGCATGGCGAGCTTGGGTTATACTTGTAGAGTACTAAGGAGGGTCTATGGCAAAACAAGTGTATATTAATCTTCCAGTAAATGATCTGGAAAGGTCTACTAAATTTTACGAGGCGCTGGGCTTTACGAAAAATCCAACATTTTCGGATGAGAATGCCAGTGCATTGATGTGGTCTGAAGAGATTGTCTTTATGTTACTGACTCGCGATTTCTATCAAAAGTTTTTGGGCAGTAAAACCATAGCCCATACGTTAACCAGCAATGCTGCTCTCATAGCACTCACACTTGATTCTAAAGAAGCGGTGCAGAAATTTGCTGATACGGCCAAAGCTAACGGTGGTGATTATTTTGTAGCAGATCCAAATAAGGATCTTGATTTCATGTTTGGCTACGAGGTGCTGGACCCAGATGGCAATCAACTTGAACCTGTCTGGATGGATCCAAATTTTGATCCGCAAAGCCACAGCGAATAGAGGATGTCAAAGCTGCGTGTAAAAAGAGTCTACGATGAGCCATCAAGTGCAGATGGGTATCGGGTGCTGGTTGATCGGTTGTGGCCACGCGGGGTGAGCAAAGAACGCGCTCAGCTCGATGCGTGGAACAAAGATCTCGCGCCCTCCGCCAAGCTACGAAAATGGTTCAATCACGACCCCGAAAAGTTTACCGAATTTTCTGCTCAATACGAGGCAGAGCTTTCTGAAAATAAAGCGATCGCTGCGTTTTTGGCCACGATTAAAACTCTCAAAACCGTAACGCTGCTATATGGCGCAAAAGATCCACAGATAAATCACGCGGTAGTACTGCAGCGGTTTCTGCAAAGTAAGAGCAAGGAGCGTTAACATGGCACAACATCGTATTTACAAAATGAGTTTCGCAAGGGTGTATCCGTTATACGTACAAAAGGCTGCGAAAAAGGGGCGCACCAAGACAGGGGTTGATGAAATTATTCGTTGGCTTACTGGCTATAGCCAGCAGCAACTCGAGCTCTGTATTACAAATGAGGTCAACTTAGAAGAGTTTTTCAACCAGGCGCCAACTTTGAACCCTTCCAGAAAACGTATCACTGGTGTAATTTGCGGCGTGCGCATAGAAGAAATTACCGATCCACTTATGAAAGAGGTGCGCTATCTCGATAAACTTATCGACGAACTCGCCAAGGGCAAACCAATGGAGCAGATTCTGCGAACGTAGGTATTGATACAATAGTGTCATGAGTAGCACAATCAAAACCAGAGTGAACGATGCGAGCGTCGAAGATTTTATCAATCAAGTTGAAGGTGACGTGAAGCGAGCGGATGGCTTTAAACTGCTTGAGATGTATCAAAAAACGACCGGTGAAACGCCAAAAATGTGGGGCAGCAGCATGATAGGTTTTGGGCAGTATCACTATAAATCTGAGAGGAGCCAGCAAGAAGGTGATTGGCCACTCGCTGCGTTTTCACCCCGAAAACAAAATCTCACGCTCTACGTCATGTCCGATCTGCACGATTACAGCGATTTACTGAAAGATCTCGGCAAGCACAAAACCAGCAAAGCCTGTCTTTACATCAATAAGCTCGCTGATATAGATTTGGAAGTTCTTGAAAGACTAATCAAAGTTTCATATCTCGACGCCAAGGAGGACCTTCTGTAGCTGGATATTTCAACTAGAGTTACTGAAATTTATTAAAAAACTCCCGGAGGAGTCACGTGCTGCTTGGTATTTGGCTGGGGTTAGTGGGCGCGTTTCAGGAGGAATTTAAAATTCTTGGTGCTCAGTTTCAATGGTATTGAAATACTCTTTTGTGAATTCTAATGCTCGTTCAACAGAAAAGCTTTTGCAAGTATATAAAACTGTCGAGAAGAACTTCTCATTGGTCCAAACATATAATGAAATACCCGAGTCTATTAAAGGAACAAAGGCGTCAAATCCTTGATTCTCTTCTTTGCCATCGCCGTCAGGTGAGTGAACGATCGGGTCGCCATAGGTTCTAAGGTTGAGTTCAGCAGCTAGATTTAAAAGATAATCGCACACATCTTGCTCATCCATTGTTCTGTCATAGGTTGCTTCGATGAGTAAACGCTGTCGAACTATTTTTGGTGCTAAGTCTTTCATGAACTTATTGTAACAAAAAAGAGGCGAGCTGCCTCTTGAAGGTCATGGCTGGGGCGAAGGTTCCTTAATAGAACTTTTTCCATCCAGGAAGATGATCCAATTGTCGATGTTGATGAGATCCGAGAATTACTTGATGAGGAGATCAGGGAGGGTGATAATGAATAATTCAGCTCTCTTTGATAATAATACGTTCTATAAAGCATTTGAGCGCGATTTAAGGCGTGCTAGGCAATCGGTAATCATAGAAAGCCCCTTCATCACCAGAAGAAGAATGGAGCACCTCTTACCGCTACTTACAAAGTTGCGCCGCAAGGGTGTGCACATCGTAGTTAATACCAGAAACCCAGAGGAACATAACGAAGAATATTCTATCCAGGCAGAAGATGCAGTAGCGGCAATGCAGGATATTGGCATAAAAGTGCTCTACACAGTTAAACATCACCGTAAACTAGCCATAATTGATGAAGAAATACTTTGGGAGGGTAGCTTAAACATTCTCTCTCAAGGAGATAGTTGCGAGATTATGAGACGAACAAGTTCAAGTGAGCTAGTGAGGGAAATGAAAAACTTTATAGCATTGGACGATTACAAATGGTAAGGAAAGCAAATCTATTTTACTTATAGTTGTACTCGAGGTTCACAGCACCAGTCACACCAAAGAACCAGACTAGAATGCAAGTTGCCAATACAGCCAAAACTGCTACGGCAATATACTTAACTTTCGTGTCTTTGGTTGTGATAAAAGCGTATAGGGCTAGCACTAATGCAGGCCAAAGCGCATACGAATTTGGAGCACCTTGAAAGTTTTGTTTCAAATTCTGTACAAGCTCAAAAGTCTTAATAAGCACTAAAGCTGCCAGCACAGTGCTAGCTCCTACAGCCAAAATTACCTTGTTTTCACTTCGATTATTTTTCTTCTTCGCCATGACTAGATACTCCTTGTATATTGTGTACATTTCAACCTGCGATAATATTAGCATAAACACTACTATTATGCCTACGTGGTGCAATCGCAAATAGTGGTATAATTTCTACATGAATAAGTTAGTAGTATTATTACTTGTTATCGCTGCATCAATTAATATAGCTTTGGCTATTAGCGGGGCATCTTACTGGAATCTCATTGCTGCTGTATTGTTTGCAGGCTCTGCCTTTGCGATCTATAAATCTTTGAGAAGCAAGTAGATGGCGCTCAGAGGTAAACGATCAAGGCTATACGTAAGGACTTTAGTGATCCTAACGGTAGCTATTCTTGCGGCTGGGGCAGGTACAAAGATTACTTACCCATGCTCGCCTAGCAATGTTCCGGCAGGTGAATCGGTAAACAACTGTATCTCGTTTGAAAAGGCAATAATGCACCCGGCTGACCTTATAATCAATAAACAAGACAGTCTAATGCACTTTGTTAGTATTTTTGTACTGGTTTCGCTTCTACTTCTCGCACTATCTATAGCGATTACTAAATACCGTCGCAATAGCTGATTTTAACCTACAGGTTAACCACCGGATTGCCCCTTACCAGAAAGCATCTGGAATAATATATACACACCAAGAACGAACACAAATAAGATAACGCATGGTATCCAAAAACCATTCTGTATACTCCAAACTACTCTTGGCCAATATCCGCATGGCATGTAATCAATTCCAGATGTGCCACACTCTGGATGAGATAAGAGATTTGCTAGAAGAAATAGTGTAGTGACGGCAACTGTAACTATTGAAGTTGCAGTAATGATTCGCTTAATTTTCATAACTCTATCTTAACAGAAGCAGGTACTAAGGTCATAAAAACGGGGAGAAGGGATTCGAACTTTTTCTGATCTGTTAGTTTGTATATATCTGAAATAGTTGTGATATATGTGAAATAACCAAACTTTTTACAGATCAAAAATCGAATGTCTAAATTGGCTGGGGCTCGAGTTCCTTAAGATAACTTTTTTTCAGCAAGAGGATGATCCATTAGTAGACATTGAGGAGATACGAGAGCTACTCGACAAGGAGAGTAGCAATGAATAACTCTGAGCTCTTCGATAGCGATAGCTTCTATAAGGCGTTTGAGCGTGATTTGAGAAGTGCTAAGCACTCGGTAATTATTGAGAGCCCCTTCATCACAAGCAGAAGGATGGAGTATTTATTACCGATACTCATTAAGCTACGTCGTAATGGTGTTCGAGTAGTGGTTAATACCCGTGACCCAAAAGAGCATAACGAGGAATATGCTATTCAGGCAGAAGATGTGATAGCTACAATGCAAGAAATAGGCGTTAAGGTACTCTATACCGTCAAACACCACCGAAAGCTTGCCATAATTGACGGCGAGATTCTTTGGGAGGGTAGTTTGAATATCCTATCTCAAGGGGATAGTTGTGAAGTTATGAGGCGCACAGTATCAACTAGTCTTGCCTGGCAGATGATTTGCTTCACGAAACTTAATAAAATTGCGTATTAGTTATTCAGGAAAGTCGCTGATGTTGATATCAAGTATCTTAGATAACTTTTTAATGGTCGGATAGGAGGGTTGCTGGATACCTTGCTCAATCTTGGCGATGGTATTGGAGTGAACACCGACTTTCTTAGCAAGCTCAGTTTGAGTCAAGCCTTTGGCGACTCGGGCATCTTTAACTAGTTTTGCTGATGACTTATTACTCATAGGATTCTTATCTATATTGTATCATTTTAAGCTTTTGGCTACCTCTATAACAAAAATAGCTCGCACCCTCTCGCAAGACGTACAAGCTATTTCTACCTTAGAAGTAGCATATTAGGCAGCAGGCAACTCTTCGACTGTTGGTGGTGGCATTGCAAACGGATCACCGTGATATTCAACACCGTCAATATCGGGCGTGTCGCCAATCACAATACAGACTGCTTTATGAAAACCAAGTTCGTTGTACATAAAGTATGCATTGTAGTCATCACTCATGATGAGCTTGCCGCCTTTGGCATAGGTATGAAGCGCTGGTGGCACATCGTCTCGTGCTTTTGCTTCAAAGTAAGCCCGGTACTGCGAGTTTATGTCTGGCTTGTAGTCTGAGTAGGGCTTAATGGCGTCCATCTCGGCCATAGCCATCTGGCAAGTTATCTCTCCAGTATAGGCTTTCTTGAGAAGTTCAATTAGGCGAGCATCCCTTGGTTCAGTATCATCCGTAAAGTCGGCGTTTTGTATGTCGGATAGTTTCATGGATCTATTTTAACACTTCACTGGAGCTTAAGTGCTCATGAACCACGCGCCAACTACCATTAATGCGCCTCAGTACGTTCGTACCTTGTCCGACATAAGTCTGTCGCTTTCCATCAACCTCACCATCCGATGTAAAGGTGTAAGAACATGCCGATACCCAGTAATTCCTTGCTACCCAGGTAACGTCTGAAATGGAGTATTTTTCGTCCTTGATATGTGCCCATGTTTCCTCAAATGCTTTCCGGATAGAACTGTTTGCCTTCATGTTTTTTTCCATCCGTAAACCAGTACTGAGCATTGTCAACGATAAGAGGGTCTACATTATTAAAGTCACGACTTGTTGGAAGCTTTCGTAGGCTTCCAAAAGGTATCTAGCTCGTATTGAAGCTCAAGCCGATCATCAATAGTAACGGCTTCGCCTTTCTTGATGCAGGGCGACATCGCCACCTCTTTCGTGGTCAATGTAAGTACCCAGGTTGTCGTTATGGTTTACATACCGTTCAGGCTCTGGGAATAAGAATATCTTGCCATGAAACGAGTGCGTCCACTCCACTCGCCATCGGGTAGAGCATCAAACTCAGTCTGTGTTAATTCTTTCAGAAGTTATATGGAACGACTAGTTCACCCTTTTGAAATCACGATTGGCAATGAACGCCCTTACCAACCAGGTTGCCTTTGCCAATAGTTACATCATTCATTTCGGCCCTCAACGTCTTTTCTATGTCATCGAGCTTGCTTACTGTGTGAGTTGCATCAGAGTTAGTACTATCAAGTGAGAAAAAGATACTTTTCATACCCGCAGCTTTGGCAGCTTCAATGTCACTAGCGCTGTCACCAACGTACACCGCTTCATCTGCTTTAACCCCCAGCCTTTCGATAGCCAGTTCTAACGGTTCAGGATGTGGCTTCGGATTCTTGTAGTCTTCAAACGAAACCACAACATCAAATAGGTGCTCTATTTCCTTGGCTGAGAATATGTCATCAACGCCAACTCGAATACGACTCGTGACGATAGCTAAACGATACTTCTCATGAAGCTCTTCGAGGATACCTTCAAGCCTGTCATGAAATTCGAACAGGCTCGAGTCGCGCAAGCTACTGTCATGGCCTAGTTTAAAAATACGTTGAATCTCTTGCTCATCATCGGTTCCAGTTAACTTTGCGATAGTTTGACGCATGGGTAAGTGAAAACAGTCAAGGACTTGTTCGCGCGTTATATTAGGGTAGCCGGCTTTAGCCAGTAATTTTTGAAAAAATGCTACGTTTGAATTGCGTGAGTCAACAAGCACACCATCAACATCAAAGATAACAGCTTTAAGCATGCAGAACTCCAAGGGTTTTCATATCTTTAGCCAGGGAAGGAACATATTTACCAGGATTGGCTTTAAGATCAGTAGTGAGCTTATCGAGCGGAACCCACTCGTACGCCTCTACTTCTTCCTCTTGGATTTTGACAGTTATTTCGTTTTTATTAACTTCAGCGAGATACCACTGGACAAAATACTTGTGAGTACCGTCGTCGGTATATTCTTTAGGGCCCCTAGTGAGCTTTAGGTCGGTGAGGCCAATTTCTTCTTCAATCTCATGAACAATATTTCGATCATAGTCTTCTCCTTCTTCGATCGTGCCTGAAGCAGCCGCCATCCATTTCCCTGGGTCATTATGCTTTGCCCACTTTCGCTGTGTCATTAACACGTCACCAGTATCTATATCAGTGAGCCACAATGCTGACACCTGGTAAATATCTTCATACCGTAAGTCAGCATAGTTTTTAAGGCCAATCGGATTATCTTGCTGGTCTACGATAACAACTTGGGCGCTCATGATGCTAAACCTCAAACTCAATTAGTAAGGGCAGGTGATCAGAATATTCGGTATCAACAACTCTTGCACTAGCAACTTCGACCTTGTCATTTACAAAAGCATAGTCAAGGCGCCAATTTAGCCGGTCTTCCTCAAATCCTTGATAGGAAAACGGTTTAATAGTCCACGTTTTCTCGTCATTTGCAGGCCCGGCATTCTTCAGTACTTTCTCGATCGACTGAATAGTGTATGAACCCGGCGTAGCATTAAGATCACCTGTAAAAATGAAGGGTAGCGTAGGTTTTTTAAGTTCAGCAACAAGCTTATCAGTTTCGGCTTTCTTTGGATCTGTAACTTCAAATCGGTGCGTATAAGACATGTGTGCTGTCCCAACCACTAATTCTCGTTCCTCTACCCTAAGAGTGACTTCTACGTATTCGCGATACTCATCGTCGTAGCCCCCATCACCCTTTGGCTCGTTGACCCACACACGGCGCTTATTACCAATTGGAAATCGAGAAAATATACCGTTTGCCAAGCTAAGCTCTTGGCCTTCAAGCTCTCGCAGGGGAATCAGCGGCGCATAATGTTCGTAGCCTAGAGTGCTAGCGATATGCTCAATAGTGTTCTTTATTTCTTGGTCAGGATGATTGACGGTCAGCTCCTGTAGGCAAACTATATCTGGGTTGAGCCGTTTGATCTCATTAGCAATGTTTCGAATGTCTTCTTTATACCAAATGTTCCATTGTAGGATTGAAATACTCATAGTGATACTTCCGTTCTTACATCTATGTAGTGACCGTCCTTTTCACCATCGTCATTCATCCAAACTTTCATTGGCACGGCTTTGAATAGTCTGACCGGCCCCGACTCACTAAAAGCAGCGGGATCCCAAAATGGTGTTGGCCGCCTACTCTTTAACGTTTCATAGGCATGCTGAATCTCTTCTGGATCACTTAATTGCTTAGCCTTAGCCTGCACATAGACGCCTTCGCCTGTTCCCGGTGGCACTGTTGAGTCATAGATTACCAAAAACACATTCTCGTTATTACGAATATTCTGGGCTTTCTGGCTGTCTATGTGAGTACCCCAGAAAAAGTTGTAATCGTCATCAAAAGCAGAGTAGACAGGTGAGTTCCAAGGCATACCCTCTGGCGTGACACTGGCTATCGTAATATAGTCAATTCGCTCAATTATCTCTTTAGCTCGTTTGGATAAATCTTTAGTCATCTTTAACACCTGAATCAGTAAGGTATGATCTTAAGACCTCTATCGACTCTTTAAGCTTTTCTTCAAAATTGGATTTTTTATTCTGCGGATAATGAATGCAATTGCGAACGAATGTAGGCAAAGTGACTTTTGCGTTTTCATCATTTGGTCTACTTGTGTCTTTGAAGCTCTTCGGCAAGCTTTTCACTTGATTGAAATACTGCTCGTCAAAAGGGCGTATACCAATCGAATCAATATGTTTTGTCGTGTCTTCTTCCTGGGAGTTTTTTTGTTGTATGAACGTGTCTCGGAGCTTATCGTACAATTCGTTATGGTATTGCTCATCAAGCACATCGAACACCTCGTAAGATACCTCAGCATATGTCGTTTGCTTATTATCAAACTGACTAATTATTGTTTGCTCCTCGTTATTATCATCTTTCTTTTTCTCAACCCTGTGATATCTACCCAAGTCTTTCTTATCAATCATATAGTTTGAATGAGTAGCAAAGAAGACTACGTTGTTCTTGTCGTTGTTAGTAATATTAACCAGCTGCATTAGTAAATATTCCTGAGCCTTGGGATGTAGGTGTGTCTCCGGTTCATCCAATAGCAGTATGGTATTATGAAGCTCCTCATTTCTATTCTCTGCTGCCACGGTTAGCAGGAATGAAACAAACTGCTTGAACCCATCACTACGCATATCTGATGTTTGCGCCTTCCCGCGTGCACCGACGTCTTTAACGTGGAAATGGATATTACCCCCCATAATCTTAAAAGTGACCTCGATAGGATGATTGGGCCATGCTGATTTAATATGCGCAGTAACCTTCTCGCCAAGTTCATTTTCAAGGTATTCGCACTCAGTACTATCGGATTGCGAATCATTAAGTTTCTGAGCTATTTGGTCTTGCTGTATAGCTGCTAACCGAAAACAATTTTTGAGTGGAATTGAGATATTAGGATCAGCAATAAATTGCTCTATGTTAATGGGCTTGGATATGAGATACCTATCTTCAGCAGTCCAGAAAATAGTTTTGTGAGCACCACTATCAACTAATTCATCAAATTCGTCCTTATTGGGGACTTCAATTTGCTGATCACCATCAAAAACATTAACTGAATAGGCAGCCTCTTGGTCTGGGCCAGAGAAGCTAATCTCATAGTTTACAGATAGTTCTGCTGGGAGTTTCACGCTTGTTTTCGTTGGTGGCTTTGTTTTTTGTGCCTCTGTATCGGCGGGTTGTTGAGGCACTGGATCACCAGGCTCCTCTATGGGTGTCTGATCCGCCTCGGGTTCGGCCTCAACCTCAGTTTTGGCCAGAACATCGTAAAAAGATTGGTCGTCTTTCTTAGTGGCTTTATAACGGTAAGTAATGCCGACTTCTGTACCTTTGACTCTAAATTCATTTGATAGGAGCAGCTTTGCACCGGAAACATCAACAGACCGTCCTTCAAGCCAATAGCCTTGAGAATAGAAGATTTTCAGCCTCGTTAATACCTATAAAACCATATGCGAAACTCTTATCATCTCTCTCTGTTAAATCAAAAGAAATTTTTAATACTCCGATAGTTTTCTACCGTAATTCTCTGGAGTATCATTACCGATTTCCTTTTGCTCTATTAATACGTACAGAAGCATCTCACAGTTTTTCTTTTTCTGTTGCGCCTTTACTCCAAGCGGATACATGATCGGCATCCATATCGTTAAGCGACCATATTTTGTCGCCTTGTTGGCATCATGACCAATCGCACAATAGGAACAGTTCGATACACCCTTTGCTTCGGCAGCCTTTGTCTGTTCCGCATACACTACTTTTAGTTGGTTCATCAAAAGCAGCGCACATTTAGCAGTTTAGTGTCTTTTGATCCGCCTAAGATATATTCAAATACACCCCGGCGATCTTTAACTTCGTAGTCACCAGAAGCTTGTGCACTTCGGCAGACACTCCTTTGGGGTCATAGGATTCTTCGTGGTAAGCCTCATACAGTCGACCCCAATCCAGGCCTTTCATTTCACTCTCAGCATCAGTGAAGACGCTTGATATCAGTCAATGATCTTTGTAAAATGAGTTTTCAACTCAGTGATGTCAGTGTCGTGTCGATGTTTACTCGTAGTTATCAGCACCTGACTGGCCAGTTAAGAGCACACTCTAAGTAGGCTTGTCTCTTTACATCTCCAGAGATATAGGCACTCCATTTCTGAACAAGTGAATTTTGACCCTATTACTAAACTCTTCTCTGGCAAGAGTTACAAAAGTACCTGAGTAGACAGCATTTAATATCTCTTGTTCGGTTAGTGGCACGCCGGCAATGTTTATTGTTCTAAACCAATCCTTGATTTCCGGCTCATCACCTTCACAAACGTAAATGAGTAGAGGCGTTTCTAGTATTTTCTTTTGCAAAGTCTCGGCCATGCCACTATAGAATTGCTCATGTCCATTTGCGTCAATCCACGGGAATTTACCCCCAATGAATCGTCCAATACTAGTGATGCGTTGCTGGCCATCAAGAACCTCATAACTATCTTCACCAGTCTTGTTGAAGTAGAGAAGGCCTATAGGATAGCCCTTGATGATACTGTCGATCACAGCAACATCTCTTTTGCCATCTGCATAAATGTAGTTGCGTTGATACTCTGGCTGAATTGTGAGCTTGCCACTTAACCCAAAAAGTCCCTTACCTTCATATTCGTTATATTCAAATCCACTGACAATATCAGCGATGGTCTTTCCCGTTTCTTTTGCCCACAGAGTAGAAATCATGCCGCAACCTTTCGATGTTTAATAAATAACTTCTTAAAAGTCTCCTTGCCATTCACGTATGTACTGCGCCCGTAAATACCGTCGGGATCCTGTCCTATACCACGGTTAGCTCCAAGAATTTCGAACTGTTCCGAAGAATACTTGTCCATAAAACTAATCGGAACCCCCATAACTCCATCATAGTCACTGGGAATTGCGTCCACGTATGGAACATCAATCGCATCATAATTATCATACTGATCGTACGATGATTTACCCTGCATTTTCTTATTAAACTTAAGGTTGTCCGCCATACTCATTAGACTGAGTGGCTGGTGCCTTCGACCGTGATCTAAATTAGTGTACCAACGTACACCTTGGACTCGCGTAATATAGACTTTTCTACCTTGTTCGTTGACTTTGATTTCACGCACTTGATCTGGGTTCGCAATTGCTTCAGGGATTTCGTAGAACATTGCACCACCGTTTACTTTTGCGTTGTTACCGAGCCACAACTTATTGGCCTTTATCATGGGAAAGATTTCTTTATAGGTAATTGCATTCATATTGCCGATTACCAAGAACTTTTATTCAAATAATTGACTCATGTATTCACGGAATAGGCTGAAGGCGGATTTGTTACTACGATATCGGACTGCTTTAGCAGCTCAATACACTCAGCGCTTCGAAAATCACCATCACCTTCTAGCGGATGCCATTCATTATGTTTATTAGACTTTAGTTGTTCAGCAATATCCTGAAGACTAAACGATCCATCACCATTAATATCGCCAACTTCGTTAATAATGAACTTATTGGCAGTCACCTTAGGTCTACCCTTATCTGGTTCAAGTGTTTTATCATCGCCGAACAAGCCAAGTTTCGTATTAGCAACTGGAGAGGGCTTATAACTAGTGGTAATGAGGCTTTTTAGGCCTAAGCGTCTAAAGTTGAGAACAAAATAACGGAAGAAATTACTCTCGAATGGGTCATCACAGTTACAATACACAACCTTACCCTTGAAGGTATCCTTGTCATATTCAATATAGGCTTCAATTTCCTTTTGAATATCAGAAAACTGAGTGTAAAACTCATCGTTCTTTGTATTCTTTGCACTGTTAAGATTATTATTAGCCATATTACATAACATTGTAGCTTAATTACCTCGGGTATTGAAGGTGAAAACTATCCGAGCATGGATAAATATTCGCTTGTAACCGTATTTACTCCAGTACATTAAGGAGTGATAATGCTTATGCTATAAAATAATACTTGCTTTTTTGCAAATCTTTGATCTATCATAAAAGCACAACATCAACGGAGGGTCAAATGATCAGAAGGTCCACACCAAATAAAATCGTTACGTTTATAGTAACACTGGGTCTGCCACTTGTGCTAACGCAACCAGCATACGCGGCAACGGCGGGGGTAAGTAACGTCGAAAACTTTATTAGAAGTATAATCACGGTCTTTGCAGGACTAGCCGGTCTCGTAGCGACCGGTTTTTTAGTTGCAGGGGGCTTTATTTACATTACCAGCTCAGGCAATCCAGAACACCTCGATCGCGGTAAGCGCACTATTACCTATGCACTGATTGGTCTAGCTATCACAATCGGGGCGTTTGTGATTAGCCAAATTGTGACCACACTCGCGACCAACGCCTTCGGAGGGTAGATCATGCTGAGCTTCGCGCACACGGGTCTGTCGCTCCTGGCAGACACGTCTGGTGCTATCTCAGTAATGCGCGACTACATCCGGCCAACCATCCAAATGCTGGCTGGGCTAGCTTCGATTGCCTGCACCCTCTTCTTAGTGCACGGTGGGTATCTCTACATGACCAGTCGAGGCAACCCTGAATCGCTTGAAACTGCTAAGCGCGTGGTTCGCAATGCTCTGATCGGCTTGGTTATCGTTCTTGGAGCGATGACCCTCACAACTATTCTTTCTGGCGCGTATGGAAACCCTTCAAATGTAGGTGGTGCAAATCTACCTAACCTCCAAGCTATCCAGCCACAAGATGCCGGTAGCGGCTTGGTCGAGGTGCTCATTAAAGCCGTGACGGGTTTCTTAAATAACATTATTCAAACCATCGGTGCGCCGTTCCTCTCAGCACTAGACTTCTTTACTAAGGGAACGCCCCTCATGGCGCAGAACCCTGGCGTGTTTAATCTGTGGCTCGCCGTGGTTGGCATTACTGACGTACTGTTTATCCTAATTGTGGCGCTGCTGGGTTTCCACGTCATGAGTGCTGCTAGCCTTGGCCTAGATGAAATTGAGTTTAAGCACCTCCTGCCGCGAATAGGCCTGGCGTTCTTACTCGTAAATACCTCAATCTTTGTCATCGACTTCGTGATAGAACTGTCTAATGTACTGATTAACGCCATTACTAAAGTGACGGGTGCAACCTCGGTCTGGGTAACACTGACGGCAGTTGTGAAAGAAAGCGGTGGTCAAAGTGCCGCAGCTCTGCTGGTCATGATAGCCTTCCTAATCTTCTCAGTGATTCTTTTGATCTACTATGTTGGCCGCTTGGTCGTCCTATTCCTCGGTGCTGTCCTCTCGCCATTAGTTATTGGCTTATCACTCCTGCCAAGTTTTCGAGACTTCTCGGTAACCGCAGCTAGAACGTACGTTACAACCATATTCGTGCTATTCGTGCATGTGGTTACGCTCGAACTTGCAGCCACACTATTTGTCGGCTTATCTGCCACGGATGGCAATAACGGCCTCCCAAATGTCCTCATGTCGATGGTGATAGGCCTGGCTACGGTGCTAACCCTTCTTAAAACCCAAGGTGTCATGATGCAATTTGGCTATGTCAGTTTAGGAGCTCGTAACGCCCGTAAGCTCGGCAGCCAGTTCATGAACGGTGTCAGCTACCTTACCGGCAAGGGTCAAGCAGCCGTCTCAAGTGTCAGTAGTAAAGCCAGCAGTGGTGCAGCAGCAGCAAGTAGCAAATCCACTCGCACTACCACTCAAACAAACACTGGCTACAAACAACCAAAAAATATGAACACTCAGGCCAAGACCAGTACCCAGCGTAAACGACCGGAAACTGGCACCACCATTGAAGCACCGAAAGTAACACCTAGAAGCGAGGCAACTAACGCCAAGCTAGCGAAATCTAAGAAGGAGGAGAAATAACATGAAAGCAACTGTCGTTCCAGCTCAAGTAACTACTATTGAAGACCGGATCATGGGGAACCTTGGTTTCTCGCAACTCGCCCTGTTTGTCGTACCCGTGTTTGTCGGCGCAGGTTTGTTCATTATCTTGCCACCTGTCATGCACGGCAGCCCGTATAAGTACCTGGTAGCCATTCTGATCGGCGTTATCTGCGATGTCTTGGCTATCCGTATCAAGGGCAAGATTATCTTGCTCTGGCTGGTGACCATTCTGCGCTACAACCTCAGACCAAAGTATTACTTATTTAAGAAGAATACAGTCATGTATCGCGAAGACTACCAGGCACGTAAACCAGATGCGCCTACGGAGATAAATAAGCAGCGAGCAAAAGAAATTATCCATATACCAAAACTTTCTTTCCACGATGCAGCATATGTGCTTAACACCATAAACAACCCTGACAGTAAGCTGAGATTTGAAATGACGAAAGAAGGAGGCCTGAATGTTCGCCTTACAGAAGTCGAAGACTAAAAGTAACAGTAGACAACAAATAGCCATTAAAGGTGTTCGCGATGGGATTCTAATCCTGCCTGGCAACCAGTACCGAGCAGTGCTAGAGGTATCGAGCCTTAACTTTGAGCTCAAAAGTGAAGAAGAACAGGACGCTATTATCGATACCTATGAAGCTTTTTAAACTCTGGTGGGCAGTAGTCTTCAAATCTGATCCGCACCCGCGGGGATAGACATGGATAAATACCTTGAAGAGCTCAATGAACGCCTGCACGGCGAGACCGAAAAAGTATATAAGCAACAGCTCAAAAACTATGATGAGTTTATCCGCTCACTCATTACGACCAATAAGATCTTAACCAGACACTTTTACCTGATCGTGCCGTACACTGCTACCAGTAAGACTGACTTTGAGTTGGTACAAGAACAGCTCAACCTAAAGCTGGATATTGTAGCTAAAGGCATGACCAGACTTGGCATGCACACCAAGGAGCTCAGTAGCCTTGAAGTACTCGATTTGTTCTATAGCTTCTACAATCCGGTTCAAGCTAAGGTGCAGCCATTAACCGAACAAGCGTTGCGCCTCATACATACAGCGCTCGTAGAGAGAGGAGACGAAGTATGAACTCACCGCTTGCTACCTTAAAAGAACGTAAAATCGCCCGACAAGAAAAACAAAAAGAACTAAAGTTAAGTTTTGGCGAACAAGACGCCGTTGATGTGCTCAGTTACGCCGGACTTGAAGAAAATACGGACTATCTCTGTATAGATGGCGTGTATATTCGTACTCTCTACATCTCTGGCTACCCATTTGTCGCTAACTCCGGCTGGATGGACAGCCTGATTAACTTCAATCACGACACAGATATTAGTTACCATTTGCATGAAGTGAACGCCCTCCATGCACTGCCAAAACTTCACCGCAAGATTACTGAACTTGAATCAACTAAACGAGCCATGATGCGTGCTGGCAAGATTGTTGGTAGTGAGATTACTGATCCACTTGAATCGGCGATTGAGCTACGAGATAAGATCCAGCGTGGCCAGGAAAAACTGTTCCAAATGTCGATCTATATCGCTATCCGTGCAGAGAGTCTAGAGGAGCTTAATAAAACGACATAGCTCCTTGAAGCCACTATGTCAGCCAGGTTGTTTTACTCCAAAGTTGCTCGTTACCAGCAACTTGAAGCATTGCAGTCTATCTTGCCACGCGGCGAAGACCAGCTAGCGCAGAAACGAAACCTAGACAGCAGCTCAGCGGCGTTAACGTTCCCATTCATGAGCTCAGAACTCGTCCAAGAAACCGGCATTTTGTATGGCGTGAATAAGTCCAACAACTCACTGGTTATCTTAGATCGGTTTGGGCTGCATAACGCTAACTCCATTGTCTTTGCTCAGTCGGGCTCGGGTAAAAGCTACACGACAAAAGTAGAAATCCTGCGCCAGCTCATGCAAGGTACTAAAGTGCTGGTCATCGATCCAGAACGAGAGTATAAGCGACTCAGTGAAACAGTTGGCGGCACGTACATTAAGCTGTCTGCTAAGAGTAAAGAGAAGATTAACCCGTTTGATCTTGCCACAACCTTCCATACCAAGTCTGATCTAGCTGAGCACGTCCAAGACCTAACGGCCGTAATTGACCTGATGGCTGAGGGTCTAGATAAACGCGAGAAGGCTGCCGTAGATAAAGCCATTCTTAAAGTCTACAAGCAGGCCAAGAAAGAACAGCCTTTGCTTGAAGACCTCTACGCCGAATTGCATAAGCTTGGTCAACTGCAGCTATGTGAGCGGCTCGAGAAGTATATTACGGGCTCAAGCTCGGAGATCTTTAACTCACACACCAACATAAAGTTAGAAAACCGCTTGGTGATATTCGACATCAAGGACATGCCGGCAAATCTACGACCGATCATGATGCTGATCATCTCCAATTTCATTCAGAACCAAGTCAAAGCAAAGCCTGAGAAACGAATGCTCGTCATCGACGAAGGTTGGTTGCTGCTGCAACACGAACAAAGCGCCCGCTTCATTGCCGGCCTGGTTCGCAGGGCTCGAAAGTATTACCTAGGTGTATCGTTCATCTCGCAACAAGCCGATGACTTCCTCAAGAGTGACTACGGTCGCGCTATTGCCTCACAATCTGCGCTGCGTATTCTCATGCGCCAAGACACGACAACTATTAAGACAGTCGTCTCAGAATTTAACTTGTCCGAGTATGAGCAACAATTCTTACTGACCTGTGAACGTGGTGACGCACTCATCATTGCTGACCAAAACCATGTAGCCGTCAAGGTGGTAGCTAGCGATAAAGAGCACCCGCTCATCACGACCGATCCAACGGAGCTCTACGCATGAATCTAGGCCTGCTGACTTTTGGTGCCGTCACCGGCGGGAACCTCAAGAAGCAGGTCGCTATTGTCTTTGCCACGATGGTTATTGTAGTCGCACTACCATTTGCTGCCGTCTTTGCTATGGGCGAGAGTGTCGTGACCTTTCTGTCTGGTGTGCCAAGCTTAGAGGCTGCCGAGAACGAAGGTTTTTACATGGGTGGCCCCGTTGCAGGTGATACCTATGAGTGGGGCAACTGCACCTATTGGGCATTTGCGATGCGCCTGATGGCGGGCTATCCTATTCCGACAAGCTGGGGCAATGCTAACACCTGGGACGATAGAGCTCGCCGTGATGGCTATGTGGTAGATCACTCACCGGAAGTTGGAGCAGTATTTCAAAGTGATGCTGGACAGTGGGGTCATGTAGCATATGTGTCAAAAGTGAATAGCCAGAACGGTCAATGGAGAATCTCAGAGATGAACTTTAATTGGACTTAATATTGTCAGTAAACGAACGTTTAGTCCTGAAGCAGCTGGGTCGTATAACTTCATTCATAACAAGATAGGAGCAAGTTTGTGGACACCACAGCCTATCTCACTACCATAATTGCATTACGCCGTGGCATTTCGCCATCCATATTGCTGATCTGCTTTATGGTGTACTGGCTGACGAAGCTAGTAGTAGCAACTGTTAATCGCCTGTACTTACATAAGAGGCAAATGGTATGGCTTGAACTAACGCCACCTGCTGGACTCGTCAAAACACCCGAGTCTACAGCCCAACTATTCTCGATAGTTCATGGGCTACGATCAGCCAGGTCACTTAAGGAACAGTTGTTAAATCGAACACCCGTTATGAGCCTAGAAATTGTTTCGACAAAACATGAGGGTATCCGTTATTTGATACAGATTGAAGTCAGAATGCCAATACCCTGCAAAAGATAATTGCTGCATACCTATACCCGGGCAAAAACAAAGATAATTGAGCGCACCTTGCACGCGCCTGATTTTGTGAGCGAGTTTACTCAGAATCATCACTTTGTATTGCCGCTGGCAACAAGTAAAGCGTTTGAGCAACATGATCCGCTGTCATACATCACGGCCGCCATGACTAAACTTGAAAATGGCGAGAGTCTATCGATGCAACTGATTATCCAACCAATAAAGTCCAAAGAGGCAAGTAGGTTGTCGCGCAGGATTCTAGGCAATGAAGATATCTTGAAGCGAGTATCCCGTGGCAAGCTGTCGCCATTCAATAAGGCTGGAGAACTATTTGCTGGGGCAGTACTAGCAACCACCGAAACTATTGGAGATGTATATAACGGATCAACTGCCAGCTACTACCAAGGTAAATCTGCAAAAGATGCCACATTCCAATCCCAGGTGCAAAAACGGCAACGACCTGCACGAACATTGAGTGCCTTTGAACTCGAGCTCATGGAGTCGATGCACCAAAAAGTCTCCCAGGCCTTATTTCAAGTTGACTTGCGGCTAATGGCAAGTAGCCCTAACGCTAAGGAACATCTCGCGACCCTCCGATCCGCGCTCGATGGCTATTCAGTCCCACAATACCAAGCATTAAGAGCCAAGAAGCGACTACCCGTTATTCAAAAGTATCGAACACATCTTGCGAGTTTGCGACTACCAAGCTTATTTACGAAACAGTCACTTATTCTTTCTGCCGGTGAGGTATCGAGCCTATTTCATTTTCCGGCTAGTCATATTAGCAAAACCGACAACCTAGTGACGTCGCTCAGTAGAACGCTCCCAGCGCCAGTATCAGCTCAAGTCTGGCCAGCCGCTCTCTATTTTGATCGGTGAGAATAATCACCATGATGTTACAACTCCGATTGGCCTAACTGAAGCTGAGCGGCAACGACATATGTATATTGTTGGTGGCACCGGTAATGGTAAGACGACCATGTTACTGTATGCAATCTTGCAAGATATTAAAAATGGTGAGGGCTTAGCCGTTATTGATCCGCACGGTGATCTCGCTGAAGCAATCCTGCACCATGTTCCCAAAGATCGCATAGATGATGTTATTTATCTCAACCCAGACGATCTGACCTATCCAATCGGCGTGAATCTACTGGAACTTACCCCAGGACTTAAGGGTGATGATCTGCTCAGAGAAAAAGACCTCATCACTGAATCGACTATCTCAGTACTACGAAAGATATTCTCGGAAGATGATTCAGGCGGCCACCGTATTGAGTACGTACTTAGAAACACCATCCAAACAGCACTAACACTGGATAATCCTAATTTGTTCACCATCTTCCGACTTCTCAACGATAACAAGTATCGTCGAGAGATAGTTAAAACACTTGATGATGAAGACTTACGTAATTTCTGGAAGAACGAGCTTGGTAAAGCCGGTGAGTTCCAAAAGGTTAAGATGGTTGCTGGTATTACCGCTAAGATTGGTCGGTTTCTGTTTTCTGGCTCCGCCAAACGAATCCTTGAACAAGACAAGTCCACCATAGATTTTGGAGACATCTTGGATTCAGGCAAGATCCTGATTTGCAACTTCTCAAAAGGTGCACTCGGCGAAGATACCTCATCACTCTTCGGAACCACTATACTTGCAAAACTCCAGGTAGCTTCGTTGAGACGAGCCCGACTCAAACAGGCTGATCGTCTACCGTTCTATCTCTACGTTGATGAGTTTCAGAACTTTGCGACTATGAGCTTTGTACAGATGCTCAGTGAAGCGCGAAAGTATAAGTTGTTCCTTATCATGGCCGAGCAGTCCACTAGCCAACAAGATCAACAGCGACTTGTAGATATTATTTTAGCTAACGTCGGTACCGTTATTTGTTTCCGCTCTGGTAGCCCGGCCGATGAGCGTTATGTACTACCATTATTTTATCCGTACATTGAGCAAGGTGAAATTTCCAACTTGCCAGCTTACAACTTCTATATGCGCATAGCAGCCGTCACTGCCCAGGAACCATTTTCTGGTCAGACATTGCTGCTTAATGAGGCAGATGATGAAACGGTATTCAAAGAAGCTATCCGTTCATCACGAGAGAAGTACGCCAAGAAAGTCGATAAGGAAAAGACTAAACCCGTTTTGACGACAAAAACAAATGCGAGCACAAAAAAGCGCACAATAACTCGCAGCGCACGGGATCGGGACAAAAAACCAAGCTAGAGATAAGAAGCCAAATTAAACTTTAGCCGTCGTCCGTAATTAGGGCGTTGGGTATCCATAATCACAATGGCGTATAATAACAATGAGATACGAACAGCATAGATCTCTTGGGCCAGTCCGTCAGATTTAACGAAATGTTTTGAAAGGATAGCTATATGTACACATACTTACTGTTTCAGCTAGTCGGAGTATTATTTACTGTGACAGCATTGCTATTTTTCGCTTATAAACTAGGCTTTTTCAAATGGCTTATAGCCTGGATAAAGCGATTGCCGAAGCTTAGTTTAGTGCTGTTACTAATCGGACTTGGCTGCATTCTAATTGGCGGGCAAAAATATAGTCTGCACTTTGCGATGCCACCATACATCCATTCGATGACCCCAGACAACAAGCCGCCGACGTTACCTATTCCTAGTGCTGTCAGATTCTTACTCGATTCTCGCCATTTCGAGCAAGTAAAAGATATTGGGGCCAACCCTGCTTCGGTGCCAGCACCCCTTAATAGATCGACCAGCGAAACGGTTAAAATGCACTTAACTACCAAGGAGGTCATTAGTGAAGTTGCTCCTGGAATTTACAATAACTACTGGACATTCGACGGCCAGGTACCAGGGCCAATGCTCCGTGTTCGTGAGGGTGATACTGTTGAAACGAGCATCACAAATGATCCAAGCAGCCTACATGAGCATAATATAGATTTTCATGCCGCTACTGGGCCTGGTGGCGGTGCGACCCTAAGCATGGTTAAACCTGGCGAGACCAAAACATTTACCTGGAAAGCATTGCAGCCGGGGTTATATATTTATCACTGTGCCACCTCTAATGTCAGCGTTCATAACTCCCACGGACAATACGGCATGATTCTTGTTGAGCCAAAAGAGGGTCTACCAAAAGTAGACAAGGAGTTCTATGTTGTGCAAGGAGAGTTGTATACCCAGGGCGGTATTGGCAAGAAGGGCTTGGTGCTATTTGATCCACAGGCTTTACTCGACAACAATCCAACCTATGTAACTTTTAATGGCAAGATTAATAGCTCACCAATCATAAAAGTAAAAAAAGGTGAAACGGTACGACTATACGTTGGGAATGGCGGCGTCAGCTTGGTCTCGTCATTCCATATCATTGGTGAGATTTTTGATAAAGTCTACGTTGAAGGTGGCCTAGGTGACGGAGCGCTTACGAACAGAAACATTCAAACGACCGCCGTACTACCCGGTGGCTCGACAATAGTAGAGTTTAAAACAGATGTCCCCGGTAAGTACTTACTCGTTGATCACGCACTCTCTCGAATGAACAAAGGCGCCTGGGCAACCCTAGAAGTTGAAGGTGACCCAAGTCCAGATATATTCCGATCCAACTCGCCCGAGGATCACTCCATGCCAGAACACAAATCTATGCATTAGAAATGCTTACGCAGGTGGGACATACTATAGTCCCAGGTAGCATCAGTCTTCTTCTTTGGGTTAAAAATATTATCTGGATCAAAAATATGCTTTGTGTGCACAAAGTAGCCATAAACTTCTGGGCCATACATCTTTTTAAGCCATGGCCCTCGACTTAGTCCGTCGTTATGTTCACCACTTAAGCTTCCGCCGTACTGCAACACCAATTCGTTTACTGCCTTCATGACTGGTTTAATTTTGGCCACTTCTTTGGGGTCTTCAATTTTCATGAGCGGGATAATGTGGAAGTTACCGTCGCCCATGTGACCGGCAATGGTGGCAAGCAGTTTATATTTTTTGAGAATCTTGCGGAGCTGGGGTAGAAACTTTGGCAATACCTCTGGCGGCACAACTAGGTCATCAATAAATGGAGCAGTGTGTTTGTCTTTTACTTTTTGGCGGAGCAAGTTGAAGCTCTCTCGTCGCATAATCCAAAACTTACGTGCCTTCTCTTCACTAGCATCTTCTTCGTAGGTTTCATAGCTGTCAAACGGCCGCAGATCAAGTCGCATAGCATGTACTTTCTCGGAAACTTCTTCAGGTGTATCACCGTTAAATTCAACCAAAAGTACCATCTTAGGAATGCCTCGAAATAGTTTGAAAAGATCGGGCAGTAGCTCCAGCCCAAGCTTGATTGTTCCGAGCCAGCCCAGAGTATGATGGAAATAATAAAACAGCTTGAAGCTGAGCATGAGCGTGTAATTATCGAAACCTTCAAACGTAGCCGGTTCATGTTCTCGGACTGTGTTAATTATTTTACCAAGCTGTCTAATATCACGGAGAAATACCACCAAGGTTCCAGAATGCTTTGGTGCCGGCACAAGTCGCAGATGAACATCGGTCACAATACCGAGTGTTCCCTGAGAGCCAACAATGAGCTGAGTCATGTCGAAGATACCCGTCTCACGGTCCCAGACATTCCATAGATGGTAACCTGTAGAATCTTTGCTAACCTGTGGCTTGGCGGCTTTAATTGCATCGTAATGTTCTTCGAGTAGCTGGTAGACTTTTGTGTATAGCCGTCCTTCGTAATCTTTTTGTGCCATCTTAGCTTTAAGTTGAGCCTTATGCAGTGGCTTTACACTATATTCATTGCCATCAGCTAGTATTACGGACAGGGCCGGTACAAACTGTTCGGTCTTGCCATACTGCAATGACTTCTCGCCACCAGAGTTATTAGCAACCATACCCCCGAGCGTGCATAGATCTTTGCTGGCTGGATAGCATGGTAGCAGGGCATCTTGCTTGAGTGTTTCTTGCTCGAAATCACGGTAATACACTCCTGGTTGAACGCGGGCTGAACGCGGGGTAACGGAGTGGATTGTAGTGAAGTGCGGAGTCATATCAAGCACAATCGATTCACCGATTGCACCACCGCTCATATCGGTACCAGCTGAACGAACTACAATTGAATGATCACCGTGCTTACCGCCAGCAACCAGGTTAACAACTCGTGAAACATCTGCCGAATCTTTTGGCGCAAGTACCAACTGGGGCCGAAGTTCAAACATACTGGCATCATGGCTACAACGCTCCAATGACGCTTGGTCTGTAGAAATATCTCCCAAGAAACCGTCCATTTTGAGTGCTGTGATTATAGAATCCATATACCCTAAGCTTAGTTTGTTAGTAGCCCTTTTTGCAAGACCCCCATGTTGCTTATGTGGTAGTATGAAAATAGATTGGATGCAAGATGAGTAAACATGAAGTTGTGATTATTGGCGGGGGCTTTGCAGGTGTTAAGGCAGCGCTAGAGTTAGTTGATGATCCGAAAGTTAAAGTAACGCTAGTCAGCGAACGTCCAGACTTTCGCTATTACCCGACACTCTACCGGACAGCTACCGGTGGACGCAAAATGATTTCAAGTATCCCACTCGTAACTATTTTCGCTGGTAAATCAATCACTATCCTGCAAGACAGCGTTACTACAATTAACCGCCAAGAGAAGACTATAGCTACTAAAGCTGGGCGGGCAGTAAAATACGACAGTTTACTGCTCTGTCTTGGGGTGCAAACAAACTACTTTAATATCCCTGGGTTACAAAAGTATTCGTACGGTATTAAAACCATTGAAGATGCCGAGGAGCTAAAAAACCATCTACACCAACAGTTAATTCAACAATGGCGTCCAGATACCAACTACATCGTTATCGGAGCTGGCCCTACTGGGGTGGAGCTAGCCGGAGCGCTACAAGCCTATGTGGTGAAGCTTCTGCGTGACCATGGTATCTCAAAACGAAGCGTACACATTGAGCTTGTCGACACTGCTCCTCGTATTCTCCCGCGTATGCCAAAGGCTGTATCTCGCCGGGTCGCGAGACGACTTCGAAAGCTCGATATACGAATTCTCACAAACCGCCATGTTGATACACTAGACGAAACGACGCTCACTGTTGATGACAGACCCATTCGCAGCCAGACTGTTATCTGGACTGCGGGAGTCACTAACAATTCTTTCTTTAAAACAAACAAATTCCAATTAACTGCAGGTGGTAAAGTACGAGTTGACCAATATTTACAGGCCGAACCTAGTGTCTACGTGGCCGGAGATAACGCTGATACTCCGTATAGTGGCATGGCTCAAACCGCACTTTATGACGGTAAATTTATTGCTAGCAACATTACACGACTAGCACATAGTCAAGATGCTCGATCGTATGTCGCCAAGCGACCGATCTATGTTACGCCAGTAGGTCGACATTTTGCTGCCGTACAATGGGGTGGACTAAGAATATACGGGGTGGCTGGCTGGGGACTTCGGAAATTAGCAGATTACGTTGCCTATCACGATTACCTGCCCTGGCGATTGGCAGCTACACTTTGGCTGGCCGAAAACGACGAGGAGAACACCTGCTCACAGTGTTTAGAGCGCGGCGAGAGCTCGTAGCCTCGCTAAGTGTCGATGGTCAAAATAGCCGCGAGTTTGTCCTATGGCAAGAACGTTGTAAGATGGTCGTATGATTAAAAAAGCTACACATTGGTTCTCGAAAAACATCATCTTTATCACCTGGCTCATAAGCATCGGCGCTGTTTTTGGTAGCATGGGACTGAGCGAGGTCATGCACCTCATACCATGTGCACTTTGTTGGTACCAACGAATTTTGATGTTCCCACTTGCGTTCATACTGGGTGTTGGCGTGTATAAAAAAGACAATAACGCTGCATATTACGTACTGCCTCTCAGCATGCTGGGTATAGTTGTGTCCTTTTACCACTCACTACTTCAATGGGGAATAATTAAAGAAGTTGTGCAGACTTGCTCAATCGATAGCTCGTGCGCCGTTCCGCAAATTAACTGGTTTGGGTTTATAACTATTCCGTTCATGGCATTCATTATGTTCGTACTCATCACAGGCCTTATGTTGGCTCAAGCGCATATCAATAAGAAGCTACTCAAGTAACATTATTCTCCAAGGGGGAGAGGATGTTCAATTGTATATACTTCCTTCCTCTGTCTTCTCATTGTACGGGTGAACCAAAAGCATCAAGGTAGTACTTTCAGTCTCCACCTTGACACTTTTGGTTGCAGCCCGAATCTCCTTTGCCAGAGAGGCAGAAAGTCCTCTCATGAATTAACAAAGGAGGGTTTCATGGAAACTCAAGCGCAAGACATAGCAAAATTAAATGATAGGTTCCGAGGGATGTGTTTAGATGTGTTCTATACACCAGGCGTACGTGATGGGATTATGGATCTTATTGGCCTATCTCAAGCAGTTGAGAATTTCAATAGCTTTAATGAGGATAATGATCCGCATGGAGAACATGATTTTGGATCACTGCGTTTTGAAGGTAAGAAGATCTTCTGGAAGATTGATTACTATGACCAGGATTTAAAGTTCTGGTGCGATCCACTTGATAGCGCCTGTCGTAGAACGCTAACTATTATGCTCGCAGACGAGTATTAGTTAGTTGTCCTGAGCATGACGAAAAACTGCTCAAACGCATAACTTGTAACTTAGAGCCTCTAGGGCATTACCGCATCTAGTTCTTCACCGGCGAAGCTTATGATTTCTCCGAAACTCTCATTCTTAGCAAACTTTTGCCATCGTTGAGCACGTTCTGATGTTCCATTGTGTGTGTCCTCACTCATAGCATCTCGGGCTTCTTGAGATTCCCACTCTGCAACAGCAAAGTAGCAACCAGGCTCATTGCGCACTTTATGAATATGCGTCCCGGCAGCGCCAGGATATTCTTGGAGCACAGTGCTGCTTTCGCGCCAATGATCTATAAACGCCTGTTCATCTTCTGGATTATTGAGTTTTATTTTCCATATATATCGATACATGAGCTTACCTCTTAATAAAAAGTTACTGGTTTGTTGTTACTATCTACTGTCCGAACTAGCACTTCTGCATATTCTAAGTCGAAACCTGGGAATTCGGGATGCTCTTTCGGTAGTGTTGGTTTCATTTCGGCTAAGACCTTATCTGCTTCCTCGTGTGTCATTTGGTCGATAGGTTTCTCGATAACCTCATATAAATACTTGCCATCTTCGAGCTTACTATAGGCAATCTTGATGGCATATGCCTGTTGCTTGTACCAGTTACTTTTTTCTATGTCGGCAAGGATACCTTTGATATTGTTGAGCAAATGAGTTGCAACACGCAATTCGGCAGCATCCCAATCTTCATCATCACTACCACCAGCATCTAATTCACCATCATTACGCTGAAACTCTAAGTCAGTAATATCTCCTATAAGCATCTGGGTGTTGAGTTTAAGATCATCAAAGTCAGGTGTTTTAATTGCTGCAAGTTCATCAATTGCCTCAACAGCACCTTTGCTCCTGGCGATGATATCCTTAACTTCGTGGATGTAGGCTTGCTCTTTTTTATTCATGATATTATCTTATCAATTCCAACGCAGAAGAACCATTGCTTAGAACATTGTCCAAGCCTATGGCATGCACAACTACGTCATCTATACCCGTCGATTCAAAGACAGACTGTGCGTATTCAAGAAAGGTCTTGGCTTGTCGGTCGCTTGCCAACACAAACAATAGTGCTGGGTAATCGCCGTCTGGCCAGCCTTCATCGTCACAGTGCTCAAGAAGCTTATTAAATCGTTTTCGGACTAAGAATGGTTGGCTATCATGGTGAAGTTCAACAAAAAACTCGTTGGGTTTAGTGCCGCTTGTTTCTTGGCGGCGTAAGTAGAGATGTGGGCGTGGTAGTGGAAAGTCTGTGTCACCAGCTATTTCAGTGGCACTGTAGATATAGAACTCGTCGGGGTAGGCTTGCTTAATGTGGTTGGCTAACTGAAACGTAGTCAGGCAGTGCTGGATAAAACTTTCGGTTTTGGCGTTGTACATGGCATGCAGTGCTTTTTTGGATAGGTCAGTGTTTTTGAGTAAGTAGGTGATCCCTTTGGGAGCAATGGTGTACCTAGCGCCCTTACGGTCTATGCGGTATGAGTTATCGTATTGCTTAGTTAAGTACTTTGACTCAACAAGGTTTTGTAGCATTCGGTTTAAGCTGTTTTTATTAACCCCACGATATTCTGCCAATAATGACGAAGTTACAAAGCGAAATTTATATACAATCTTTAAAGTATGGAGCTGTTTACTGCTTAACTTTTCCAAAACCTGCTTCTCTTTCATAGACCGTCCGCACTTTCTTCTTCTCATCTATATATACTATATATAAGAGGATGAGTAAATAAGTCTGATTCTTATCTGTTAATAGTCTATTAATAAGGCGTTATGCACGACGCTTTTTACTGTGGATAAAATCATACATAAAGCACTTGCAACTATCCGTGCTCGGATAGTATACTAGTAGTGTAAGGATAACTATTATGTCCAAAGAGGGTATGGTTCAGACACTTCCTAAAGAAACGATTGAGGCACTACGCCTGATCTTGGAACGTGAGCAGTCCAGGCATATCGAAGATGCCGAGGTGATCGAGATCGGTGAGTCGCTCCTGACCTTTTATGAACTCCTCGGACAACAAAGTGAGCCAAGCGATGAGTAGCGACAATAAAGCCGTTATCATAGCCCGGGTGTCGAGTAAGCGCCAAGAGGATGAAGGCTATTCGCTTCCTGCTCAAAAGCGACTACTCAACAGCTATGCCGTCGATAAGGGCTTAAATCCACTTAAGAGTTTTGAGATAGCCGAGTCGGCTTCTAAAACTGAGCAACGCCGTATCTTTAAAGAGGCCATGAAGTTTATTGAAGATAACAACGTGAAGCATTTAATCGTAGAGAAGGTTGATCGACACGTTCGCAACTTACATGACGCAGTTGAAACCAACGATTGGTTAATGGCAGATGAGGCCAAGCGAGTTCACTTTGTAAAAGATTCGCTGGTGATGCATAAAAACTCTCGTTCGCAAGAATGGCTCAACTGGGGCATCCGAGTCGTTATGGCCAAAAACTATATCGATAACCTACGCGAAGAAGCCATGAAAGGCTGGGCTGAAAAACTAGCCCAAGGGTGGCTCCCTGGTGTTCCGCCTCCAGGCTATATGACCGTTACCGAAAATGGTAAGCGCATTCATAAACCCAATCCTGATACCGCACGGCTTATGAAACGAGTGTTTGATCTGTATCTTGAGCCAAGTCAGTCGATAGCTTCAGTGGCTCAGGAAATGGCAAAGATGGGCATCCGCACCCGTAAAGGCCATCCATACTACAAAAGTCAGGTGCAGCGCATTCTTACCAATCCATTTTACATCGGGATTAACCGCCATAACGGCAAAGACTACCCAGGCGTACAAGAAACGTTTATCTCTAAGGATGTATTCGATAAGGTGCAAAAGAAGATGCGACGCAAGACGCCAACTAGATACCGCAAACATAATCCGGTATTTAAAAACCTTATTCACTGCACGGGATGTGGTGGGCTGGTGACGTGGCAACTCCAAAAAGGTCGCTACTATGGCTCATGCCAGCGCAAGAGTGATGAGTGTCGTGGTCGCAAGCTCCTCAGAGAGGATACCATCGAAGAAGAAGTAGCACGTATGCTTCAGAACCTCGTAAGCCCATCTCCCGAAGTTATTGAATGGGTGGCTGAAGCTATGCGCACCAAGCACCACGACACTATTGAGGATAATTCTAAGCTCATAGCGTCTATTGAGGCGCAGTTAGGTCGCATTAAGCGTATGGATAGTAATCTCTACGACGATAAGCTGGCAGGAGATATAAGCGAGGAACGATACACTCAGAAGCACCAGGAGCTTAACCAGACTCGTCTTGAGCTTGAAGAGAAGCTTGGCAGCGTTGATAAAACCCTATCTGTGATACTAGACAAGAAACTGGTGCTGCTCGAGCTATCCCAAAAGGCCTCAGAAATCTATGCCCACAAGACACCAGAGCAGAAACGCACGATAATAACCAAACTTTTCAGGAAACTAGAGTATACCGAAGGTTCCGTATCTGTTATGTACACGAATTTTAGCCGAGCAATCGCTCAAAATGTAACATTAACCCGTACTTTATTAGGAGGTACAAAATGAAGAATCAAACTAATAAAAAATCACCCAGCAACAGAGGTGAAATAAAAGAAAAGGAGTTAGAAATGTCGTTGCGTTCTATATGGCTGGGGATGAGGGATTCGAACCCCCGATCCTGGGACCAGAACCCAGTGCCTTACCGCTTGGCCAATCCCCAATAACTTTGTAATTTGTTTCTGGAACGGATTGATTATACCTAAAAATGGTGCGTTTGTCAGTAGCTGAAGCCCGGATTCATTAGTGCGTCATCTTGAGCGAATTCGAAAGACCTGACTGATTCATTACGTTATTTACTAGACCCTTCGATGCCGCTCAGGTAATAGACGGCGGTGGAGTTTGGGGATAGTATCTGCTATACTTATAAATACATTAACAACGTAACAATATAAAGAGTGTGGCGAGAGATCTAGCTCGTTGACCCACCGGCAACCTACGATTATTTAGGGTTTTCCTTGGATATCGAAAGGTGCTCCAACTAGCCGCGTGAGCGGAAAGATATTGTGATTTTATATCCTTTCCGTGTACGCAGAAAGGATATTTTTATGTCAAACTTTAATACCTGTGAGCATGATCATCAAGATGTAGGTGGCTTTTTAGACGCGGTTGCCGAGGAGGGTGCGGCGCTTCAAATTGCAGCGGCGCTCGGTTCTGCTGAGCCAGTGCGACTGCAGCGGCGACCGACAATTATCGATTTCGCGCTAGGCAGTATACCATCGCCGCTTAGTCCAGAAACACCAGAGGGCAACCTTCATCAAACTGCGAAAACATGCGCCCGGGCGATCATCGCCGGCGAATGCACGCAGTATGCTCTTGAGCCGACCGAAAGTCTGGTACAGTTCACTATTCATAGGCGCCATGAGACCAAGGGTGGGTGCTAGGAGGCTTATGTCAGAAACTCTAGTACCAACATTTGATTTGGTTGAAGACCTGAGGATAGCATTGGGGGCTAAAGATACGTTTGGCAGCGTAGACCTTTATCCGCGTGATGGTACGAAGCAGCTCTGGGAAACGGAGGGTCGCTGCGGTGAGTTAGTGGGTGTGGATGAAGGAGATCTTATATTGTGCGCAAGTGGCATGGCGGCAATTACGGGAACAATCGGAAGCCTTGTAAAAGCAGGTGATACCTTTGCCATCGCAGAGCAGACTTACTCGCAGACGCAGATGTATGCAGATAAACTGAGGCAGTTTGGCGTGGATGTTATTCGCTTTGACTCCGGATCTCCTACGGCGGTCGAACGACTTATTAGTCGGCGTCGACCTGACCTCATATTTACCGAGACGGTGAGCAATGGCCCTGATATGCCTGTAACAGATATTCGGCACCTAATTTCCGTGTGTGATGATCAGCAGTACGAGCCGATTATTTTACTTGATAACACGCTTCCACTTTCCACAGGGTTTGACGTTACTCCTCTGCTCAGTGAACGGCAAAATGTGCTTGTAGTTGAGAGTGCAACAAAATCGTACGCGCTGAACCAGGAGCTTGCAGGGTTGGTCTACGGTAAAAATCGCGCATTACTCAATACCATACGACGGGTACGGAGAACCGAAGGTTTTGGTCTCAATGTAGCCGCTCTCCAGCGCCTTGATACCGTACTGCCCGCATCGCCAGATGTCTTCCATGCGCGCAATAGGAGGATATTCGAGGCGAGTGCTTTTATAGCCCAGACATTAGCGCATTCTCAGGGTGCCGGGGAAGCATTCGTTGTAAGCCACCCGGCATTAGACACTCATCCTAATAATCAATTTGCACGTACTGCCCTCGAGAACGGTTCCGCTCCAGTCTGCTATGTGCAATCACTAGGCCAAGAGGGTGATCAATATCGTATTGCGCAGTGCTTATGGTCGCATAGTGGTGTCCGCGAACAGGCCGAGCTTGGCCAGAGTTTTGCTTTTGACACGGCACGCATACTGCCAGATAGCAAGGCGCCTGTTGTGAGAATCGCCGCTGGGGCGAAAGGCGACTATCGGCTCCTGGCAAGCTCCATGGCAGAAGCGCTCAGGTCTCTCTAGCCCGCCTACGGTATAACAACCATTATAGCAATCGAAGATCTTCCAGCCCTTCGGGTAAAAAGCCTTGGGGATGTTTAAAGTTGGTCTCCCATTTGGTTCCTTTTGCGTAGCCAAGATCCTTCATCAATTTAGTCGGCGCATTTCTTAGATGGAGTGGTACTTGTGCATCGGGAAAATCCTTTGCGGCTTGCAAAGCGGCGTACATGGCATCTGCCACTTCTCGAGATTTCTTGCTTTTGGCGAGTGCTACGGCACAATGGAACAGGCTATACTGCCCTTCAGGCAGGCCAATTCGTTCTATCGCTTGAAAAGCGGCAGTTGCGAGTGCTAGTGCGCCATTGCCGGCTAGGCCAATATCTTCTGAGGCAAAAATGACCATTCGCCGTGCTATAAACTTTGGGTCTTCGCCAGCATCAATCATCCGCGCCAAGTAATACAGTGTGGCGCTCACATCGGAACCGCGCATACTTTTAATAAAGGCTGAGATGAGATTGTAGTGATATTCGCCGCCTTTGTCATAACCGAGCAAGCGTTTTTGGGCCGCGGTTTTAACGGTTTCGGGCGTAACTTTTTCAGCAAGCTGCAAGGCAAGTTCGAGGTTAGAAAGTGCAACCCTTGGGCATCGCCGCCGCTTATCTCTGCAAGTAGATTGATGGCCTGTTTGCTTATTCGCTTAGTGGCTTTTTCAAGTTTTATAGCTCGCTTGATAATTGCCACCATATCTTCTTTGCTGTGCGGTTGAAGAACGATTATGCGGGATCGTGAAAGCAGTGGTGCAATAACCTCAAAGCTTGGGTTCTCGGTAGTAGCACCGATGAGGGTAATGAGGCCGGATTCGACATGGGGTAAAAATGTATCTTGCTGGCTTTTAGAAAAGCGGTGGATCTCATCAATAAATAGCAAGGTTCTTTTTTGCAGGTTCCAGTTAACCCGGGCACGCTCAACAACCTGTACCACCTCGGCTTTTTTGGCCGTAACTGCGGAAAGCTCTACAAAATCTATGGCAAGCTCGGTGGCAATAATGCGCGCCAGAGTAGTCTTGCCTGATCCTGGCGGCCCCCAAAAGATCAAACTGGTCGGCTGTTTCTTTTTAATAATCTCGCGAATAATATCACCTTGTTTGGTCAGGTGATTTTGGCCAATATATTCATCCAGTGTTTTGGGCCGCATCCGTTCGGCGAGTGGTTGCTCCATAGTTCTATTGTAACCCGACCACGAAAAATCTATACTAGGGCCATGAGCGATATCACAAAACAAGATCTCGACAATCTAGAGGAACGGCTTTCTAAAAAGATTGACAGCCAAGGGGTGGAGCTTCGTAAGGAGATTAAAGAATCCGGTAATCAACTCCGTAAAGAAATTAAAGAATCCGGTAATCAACTCCGTAAAGAAATTAAAGAATCCGGTAATCAACTCCGTAAAGAAATTAAAGAATCCGGAGATCAACTTCGCAAGGAGATCAAAGAATCGGCAGATACTGTGCTGGAAGTTATAAGTAGTCTTGCGACTTCATCGAGCAACCAATTTATTCAAATTGACCAAAAACTTGAAGATTTACGTGCCGATCTTACAATCATAAAACGTCAAATCAATAACATTAATGCTGATATTGACAGGGCATTCAAAAACAAAACCGTTACTGAAGAGGAGACAACTGCGCTCATTGCCGGACAACGTCGTCTGGAGCGGTGGGTTGAGCAGATTGCCTCAGAGACTGGCATCAAGCTAACCGCATAGTATGAGATATGCAGCGTTACTTCGCGGCGTCAATGTTGGCGGCAAAAACAAAATTGCGATGGCTGATCTTGTATTGAGCCTTGAGACCCTGGGTTTCACCGAGGTGTCGACACTGCTTAATAGCGGCAACGCAGTATTTACTGCTGCGGGTACGGCGCAGTCTATCGCACAAAAAATTGAGGCGGCACTTGTTCAATCGTTTCAGTTCGATAGCGAGCTGATAAAAGTTTTAGTGCTTTCTCAAAAAGATATCAAGAGAGTTATCGATCAGGCACCAAAAAACTTTGGCTCACAACCGGATACATACTACAGCGATGTGGTATTTCTCATTGATTTCCCTACCGAAGAAGCGTTTGCCGAAACCGAATGCAACCCTGAGGTGGACAGCGCATGGCGTGGTGAGGGTGTTATATACTATCAGCGTCTTGGTGAGGGTCGCACCAGGAGCCGGCTTGGCAAAATTATTGCCAAACCAGTTTACAAATCAATGACTATCCGTACATTCAACACCGTCAAAAAGCTTTATCAACGGACGAGTGAAGTGTGATGAAGCACGTCGTGATCTACGTTCCCGGCCTTGGAGATAAGATGAAGTGGCTTGTTTGGTTGCAGAAGTGGGCACTCAGCTTGTGGCGGATTCGCGGCGCGAAGCCCATAGTTATAACAATGCGCTGGACGGATCCAATCCCGCTTCAGCCACGATTTAATAAGCTACTGGACTGCATAGATCGGCTTCACGGCGAGGGCAAAACGGTTTCATTAATCGGCACAAGTGCTGGAGCAAGTGCAGTGGTGACGGCGTTTGTTCAGAGGCGTGAGAAAATTAGAGGCGTAGTAACCATATGCGGCAAACTACAAGGTGGTATCCCTGATTCCGTGAAACAGCTCAATCCTTCGTTTACTGAGTCGCTTGATCAGCTTGGGCATTCAATGAAGAAACTTACGCCAGATTTAAAAAAACGAATACTGAATGTTTATTCGCCTCTCGATGCAGTCGTGCCGCCCGACCAAGCTGTTATTGCGGGTGCTCAAAAGATTGAAACCCATGGCCTCGGGCACAACCCCACCTGCGCATACGTCCTCTTATTCAAATCAAGTGAAATCACTCGATTTCTGAAGAGGAAGTCATAGAATTACTGGCGCTCCTGTTGGCGGTTGTCGAAACTTGACAAACAATCATAAAGTATGATATTATAAAAAGATAGGGATATCACAGTAACCCTGTGGTATACTAGTGGTAACGTATTTTAGTGCGCCATACAATCCGGGCGCTTTTATTTTTGAAAGACAGGTATGCAGCAAGATCCAAGCAAAATTAGAAACATTGCGATTATCGCGCACGTTGACCACGGTAAAACTACACTTGTGGACGGCCTGTTGAAGCAATCCCACACATTCCGTGATAACCAGGCTGAAATGAGCCAAGAGCTGATTATGGATAGCGGAGATCAAGAGCGTGAGAGGGGTATTACAATTACCGCTAAGATTACGGCTGTTCAACATGGAGATTATCGAATTAACATCATCGACACCCCCGGCCACGCTGATTTCTCAGGGGAGGTAGAGCGAACACTCAATATGGCGGATGGCTGTATTTTGATTGTTGATGCACAGGAAGGGCCAATGCCGCAAACCAAGTTTGTGCTGACTAAAGCGCTGGCTAACGGCTTGAAGCCAATTGTAGTCATTAATAAAATCGATAAACCCGGCAACCGTTTGGGCGAAGTTGAAGACGAGTTGGCAGATCTCTTTTTAGAACTTGCTGTGCACGAAGATCAGCTTCATTATCCGGTGTATTACGCTATCGGGAGAGAAGGTAAGGCTTGGGCGGAGGTTCCGGCCGACCCTACCAAAGAGGGCGATCTAGAGGTTATTTTCGAGGCTATCATCAACGAAGTGCCGGCCCCTGATGTAGAGCTTGAAAAGCCATTCCAGATGTTGGTTACAGCATTGGCGTACGATTCTTTTAAGGGAAAATACGCAATTGGTCGCATCAACCGTGGCAAAATTTCTGCTGGCGATCAGGTGGCAGTTTGCAAAAAAGATGGTAGCACTCTTAAGACAAAGGCTGAGCTCGTGTTTATGAGTCGTGGCGTAACAAAGTTTGAGGTGGAAGGTGGTATTGCTGGCGATATCGTGCAAATTACTGGCCTGAAAGATGTGCAAATTGGCGAAACGGTTGCGGATACTAATAGCCCAGAAGCGTTACCGGTTTTAGAGGTTGAAGCACCAACTTTGCAGGTCTACATTGGCCCAAATACGAGTCCATTTAAAGGTACCGAAGGTGAATTTAACACTTCTCGTCAGATTGCAGATAGATTAAGCAAAGAACTGGAAATGAACATTGGTTTGAGGGTTGAAGAACACGGCATCGGCTTTTTAGTCTCGGGCCGTGGCGAACTTCACCTTTCGGTTTTGATCGAAACCATGCGCCGAGAAGGCTATGAATTTGAAGTTGGCCGACCGCAGGTCGTAACAAAAGAAGAAGATGGCAAAACAGTGGAGCCACTTGAAGAACTTATCATTGAAGTTCCAGCCGAGCATGCAGGTAGCGTCCAGATGGAACTTGGTCAGCGCCGTGCAACACTTAAAGAACAGTTTACTACCAGTCAAGGCGCAACTAAACTTATCTACGAACTGCCAACCCGAGCACTTCTTGGCCTACGAAACATCTTAGTCACCGCAACCAAAGGAACTGTCATTATGAACAGCCTTACCATCGGTTACCAGCCACAAGGTCCGTCCTTGCAGCAGCTACGAAGCGGTGCACTTATTTCATTTGAGCAGGGTATAGCAACGCCGTACAGCCTAGAAAATGCCCAGGCCAGAGGTGAGGTGTTTGTTGGCCCAGGTGCTAAAGTATATGCCGGCCAGGTAATTGGTCTTAATAACCGAACAGAAGATCTCGAGATTAATATTGTAAAAGAAAAGCACCTTACCAATATTCGCAGCTCCAGTTCAGATGGTATTGTCCAGCTCGTCCCTTACACACAGCTGAGTCTCGAACAATGTCTCGATTTTATCGAAAATGACGAGCTACTCGAAGTGACCCCACAAAACCTCCGCCTCCGGAAACGTGAGCTTGATCCAAACAAGCGAAAACGCCTCAAAAAATCCTAACAACCACGCCTAAACACATACTGAACTCACTTACTCAACTCAACACACTTTAAAAAGGTCTCACCTTTTAAGGTGAGAAATAGTGTAATATAGTATTATGCCTTCACGAAACGTTATCAAAGAGTTTGCTCCTGGTCAGTACTACCATATATACAACAGAGGGGTTGCCAAATTACCAATATTTTTAGATGCACAGGATAAACATGTATTTCTCAAGATCTTGAGGCGACATCTTGACCCACATGATAAGAGTCTGAGGGACGATGGCGTAGTGTATCGCAAATTTAACACAGATATTGAACTTCTATGTTACTGCCTGATGGGTAATCATTTTCATCTTCTTTTTTACGTTAAAGAAGATGGTGACCCGAATGCCCTCAGCGTGTTTATGCAATCAGCGATGACGGCCTATACGATGTATTTTAATAAACGACATAAACGTGTAGGCGCATTGTTTCAAGGGGTCTTCAAAGCTTCTAGGATTACCAATGAGAACTATCTGACCCACATCACTCGATACATCCACATCAATCCCCAAACCTATAAAACCTATGCGCATTCAAGCATCGGCTATTATCTGGGACAGAAGCGCTCAAGCTGGCTTAATCAAGATAGGGTACTTGCAATTTTTGAAGGAGAAGACTATTCGTCTTTCCTTGAGGACTATGAAGAGCAAAAACTCATTATGGAAGAAATTAAATCTGAATTAGCAAATTACCGAAATTAACAGATGAAAAGGTGAGACCTTTTATTTGGTGAGAAATTTACTGGGAGCCATTGCTTATGTATAATGGGGTGAAAGCGAGGAGATTGATATGGGGAGTTCGCCACTTGTTCTGAAAGACCTTACTAAGCGGTATGGATCGGCGAAAGGGATCGAAAAGGTGAATCTTGAGGTTCCGGCTGGTGAGATTTTTGGCTTTCTCGGGCCTAACGGAGCTGGCAAATCTACTGCTATTCGAACAATAATGAACTTTTTAAGGCCCACAAGTGGAACGGCAACTATTTTTGGGTTAGATAGTGTACGAGATAGTGCAAAGGTAAAAAGCAGGATAGGTTACCTGGCTGGTGATTTCGAGCTGTACGATACCCTTACCGGCGCACAATATCTTACTTTTATTGCGCATCTTCGGGGTGTAAAGAATGTAAAACAACAGGTTGATGAGTTTGCAAATATGCTTGAGGCACAACTCGAAAAAAAGCTTGGTACACTCTCGCGCGGCAACATGCAAAAAATCGCGCTGATTGCCGCATTGCTCCATGATCCTGACCTACTTATTTTAGATGAGCCTACGACTGGCCTTGATCCGCTTATGCAGAACCGTTTTTATGATTTGATGAGGGAACGAGTTGCGCGTGGCAAAACTGTATTTATGTCTTCTCATATTCTTTCTGAAGTGCAGACCATATGCGATCATGTTGCATTTATGAAGCAAGGCGAGCTAGTTGAGACAATTGATGTTAGTGGGCTGCGAAAAAGTCATAAAAAAGAGGTGCACGTACGTGTGGGTGTCAAAAATGGTCGTCTACCAAAACCAACATTTCAGGATGTTGAGGTTATTAAACATACCAAAAATGAACTGTCTTTTATTACCGCAGAGCCGAGCAAGAGCTTGCTCAGGTGGTTGAGTATTCAGCAGCTCGAAGATGTGACTATTCAAAACGTCTCTCTTGAAGACCTCTTTCTGAGACTGTACGGTGGAAAAATGGAGGAAGAGCGTGTTTAAAAACATATTTACAAAAACACTCTACGACAAGCGCAGTTTTATGTTTGGCTGGTCACTGGGGCTTGCGATAATGGCTGGCATTACAATTGCATTCTTCCCAACCATTAAAGATCAGATAGGAACTTTGTTCGCTAATGTGCCCAAGGCGCTCGAAAGCGTTACGGGAACTTCTGAAGATTACAAAAACATTGTTGGTTATGTTGCCACGGGCGTATTTGATCTGCGCATACCGATGTTGACCATCACAATGGCAATTATTTTAGCACTCGGCTTGAGTGCGGGCGAGGAATCTTCAGGGAGACTTTATCAGCTGCTCGCACAGCCGGTTACCCGCACAAAGGTGGTGCTGCAAAAATGGATGGCTATGACAGGAATCTTCTTTTTGACACATGTAATGCTGCTCATTGGTATCTGGATGGTTATTGTATTGGTTGGCGAAAATATGGCGTTTTCTAAAATATGGGCGGGCACGCTGATGTGTTTTTTGCTGACCCTAGCGAGCGGTTCACTTACCTTGGCGCTTGGTTTTGGGCTGGGAAGAAAGGGGCTGACTACAGTGCTCATTACAAGCTATACATTCGGTAGCTATTTGCTTACATCTTTTGCGGCACAAATTGACTGGTTAAAGCATGTTGAGCCGGTCTCGCCGTTTCATTACTATAAGGCTTCTGATGCGATTAAGGTCGGTCTTAGTTTACGGCATATTATAATCTTACTATTGATTACGTGTATTGCCGTGGCAATTGGCACGGTACTCTTTAATCGTAGAGATATTGGTACGCACAATGCGTCGTAAACGAATCGTTGCAATTTTACTTACAGCCCTCTTTACTTGCGGCTTTTTTGTACAATCAGCTGCAGCGCAATCAGTGAACGACTTCCGCATACAATCATTTGTTGCCGATTACTATCTTACGCAGAACAAAGAAAACGTTGCTGAGCTAAAAGTGGTAGAAAAAATAGAAGCCATCTTTCCTGATTATGATCAAAACCACGGCATTGAACGAGTAATTCCTAAAACATACAAGGATAGTAGCTTAAATCTTAAAGTTGAAAGTGTTACGAAGACAGATGGATCAAAGTGGGACTACGCAACTCGGGGTGACAGTGGTAACGAGATTCTCCGTATTGGCGATGCCAACCGCTATGTTCATGGTCTGCAAACATATGTCGTCACGTATACTATGCATGATATTGTGCGCTTTTATGATACTCACGATGAGTGGTATTGGGATGTGAACGGCGACCAGTGGCTGCAGCCATTTGATAACGTCTCGGCGAGAATTCACATCCCTTTATCACTCGCAGAAAAATTAAATACTGAAATGAAATGCTTCACTGGAGCATACGGTAGCGCCACGAGCAACTGTACCTTGATACGATCTGAGCCTGCTGACGGTGAAGTGGTTGTTGCTGTTGAGACCACCCAGGCCCTTGGCAAATCCGAGGGGCTTACGTTTGTACTCGGCTTTGAGCAAAACACCTTTGCGAAATATAAGGTGAATGCAGCCTATGTGATACTGGGTATCCTACTTATTATTGCAGCGGTATTGATTATTCCTGGCATCGCCTTTATGGTGATGTACCGAAAATGGCGTACCCATGGTAAAGACCCTGCTGGCAAGGGCGTTATTGTGCCGCAATATGTGCCGTTAAAAGATCTCGATCCTATTTTGAGTGATCTTATTTTGAATGAACGGCTGCAAACAAAGGCAATTAGCGCGGCAATGCTGGATCTGTGTATTGCGGGGTATATCAAGTTGTATGAAGTAAAAAAGGATAAAATTGTAGGCTCATCAACACAGTACGAGGTTGAGTTGGTGAAAGACTCGCCCGCACTAAGCCAGGAGCAACGGAAAGTGATAAGCATGCTATTTACAGAGCAGGTTGTAGGAGAACGTATTAACCTCAACGAGTTAAAAAACAAGTTGTATAAAGAGGTTTCTACACTTCAGAAGTCGGCATCGGCACGTATTGCCGAGTTCGGCTACTTTAGGGAAGATCCAGAAGTTGCTCGCAAAAAATACTATGGGTGGGGCATGCTACTCTTGGTGCTTGGTTTCGCTCCGCTTTTTATCTTTCCGCCACTTGCTTTAGCGACCGCAAGCATTGGCATAGCCGGAGTTATAGTTCTTGTCTTTAGCGCTGCAATGCCCGCAAGAACTGAAAAAGGCGTTGCGGCCAAAGAATATCTCCTTGGCCTGGGAGAGTATATGAAGTTGGCCGAAAAAGAACGGATTGAGTTTTTACAAGCCCCCGGTACGGTCGAGAAGATTGATGTTACTGATACGCAAAAGCTTGTGAAGCTATATGAAAAACTTTTGCCGTACGCCGTGCTTTTTGGAATCGAAAAACAATGGGCAAAACAGTTCGCGCAGCTTTATCAACAACCACCCGATTGGTATAGTGGCAGCACTGCCTTTAATGCGGCAGTGTTCTCAAATGCAATCAGCGGTTTTAATACTGTATCGAAATCAAGCTTCACAGCACCAAGCAGCTCGGGATCATCGGGTTTCTCTGGTGGGGGAGGTTTCTCTGGCGGTGGCGGTGGAGGCGGCGGAGGCGGCGGTTGGTAGCCTTGGAGCCAACTTGTATAATTAAAGTTTGTTATGTATCAATATCGTAAAACCAGAAAACGCTATGCAAGAGCGAATAAAGCTGATAAAACTTCCAGCAAAGGGTGTACATTTTGCACATCTGAGATAGCGGAGCGATCGTTGATAGACGGTGAGCATGCCTTCTTGGTGCCAAATAGAGTTTTTTACGATGCGTGGGAGCTAAACGATGTTGTTGACCATCTTTTGCTTATCCCAAAGCAGCACGCAAAAAGTCTTGCAGGTCTGAGCGATGAGGCTCGGCAAGAAATCATGCAAATGATGGCGACCTACGAAGCGAAAGGTTACAACATTTACGCCCGTGGCGTGGGTAGTATCATGCGCTCCGTAAAAGACCATCAACACACTCACTTCATCAAAACGAACAATAAAAAATCAAAATTCGCATTGTTTCTTGAAAAACCATATCTACTGATAAAGAAATAAATGATATACCGATGTTATGAATGAACAGCATTTACCTCGCGGTCGTTGCCTTATTCTTTCCAGCGGTTCGCCGCATCAAGAGATGTTTCTAAACCCGAATCACGAAACTCCACCCCTGTCATCCTGAGCGTAGTCGAAGGATCTGGCGACTATTAACAGGTGAAGTTAGATCTTTCCTCCTTCGCTGAAGCTACGGTGGACAGGTCGACAAGCTCAAGATACCTGAGTCTCAAAACTCACCAGTGTCATCCCGGACTTGATCCGGGATCTGGATTCCCGTATTAACCGCATAATTTCGGTTGACCCTCTAAGCACTGTACGTCCTTTGAGTTGCGCAGTACATAGGTAACCCATCCTTCGTAGGCAGTTGGTGTACGCCAACCTCGAGCCTTGTTTTGCAGTGCCCGTACTCTTCGAAAGCTAGATTCACAGCTATTGTTGGTTGCGGGTAAATGCAACTCTGGATAGTATAGATAGCTTCGGTAGTCTCGGAAGTTTTGTACTAATCCTCGTAAAATACTTGCAACTTCGGTTCTGGGTGTTTGCATCGCATAATCACTCAATAGCCCGAGCACCCTAGAGACCCGCTCGTCATCGGGTGACTCCAGTACTATATGCACCAGTTCATGCACCCAGTATGTCTCGGGTGTAGCTCGGTGCCATAGTCGCATGTTCTTGTTGAGCTCTTTCAGTACATGAAAGCAGCATCGTTGCTGCACCCAGCCTCGCTGCCTCGCAATACGTAGGAGCCCCCGATGTCCATCGCTGACGAGTGCTCTTGTTTGAGCAAGCATCTCTGAGGGAACATGCGAGAGTGCTCTTTGCCACCCAATGCCGGTTTCAGCACCTCGAGCCGTTGTGGTGGCGCACACTGCAGCCCGATTACTCCGGAGCGGGCGTACGAGAATGAGATATGTAACGTACTGCACCGCACCTATCTTTTGATGCAGTGCATCTGCAAGAAGGATATGAGGCTCTACGCAGGTCATAGACTCTTTGGCGGCAGCACGAACGACACTTTCCCGAGCAGAAACGACCCTTCGCTGGATGGTAGACGGTGTGTAGCTTGTGCGCTGAGCATGAGCAGCAAGCGACCCAATACAGTTACACCGGTACAGCTCAAGTAGATGTACATCTGGCCGCCTCTTTTTTGGACCTCGTTTTGCAGGGTATACTCTCCAGGTTTGTTTACAGGCGGCACATTGTCTTCGTTTGCCACCGTAGCGTCGCACACGGGCGCTGCAGCAGGTGCTTTTTTGTTGTCGTATTTCCATACACCAGAAAAGCACAGCCACCCATGATTATCCAGCCCTTTTTACAGATGGCAGGTCGTGAGCAGTGCAAGTGAGGGTCAACCGAAATTATGCGGTTAATACGGATTCCCGTCTTCACGGGAATGACGGATGTGAGGTTTTGAGACTCAGGTCAAGATGACACAGAAACAGATCGGGGGTTTCGTGATTCGGGTTTCTAATAATTGATGCTATAGTAATTTTATGAAGATCAATCGGAGAAACTCTACCATTTTAATTTGTGCACTCTGCGCAGCATTCATTTTTCTTGCAGGATTTGTGCTAGGGAAGATTGTTCATAACTCCACACGAAATCCAGATGAAGAAGGAGTTTCTTGCACCATGGAAGCTAAGATCTGCCCCGACAGCTCGGCAGTTGGCCGAGAAGGGCGAAACTGCGAATTTCCAGAATGCCCAGATAAGCCGGCTGCTAAGCAATAAGAGCATACATACGCGTAGGATTGTTTAGTAGATGCGTATCACCCGGATTTCCCAGAAAATGAGTAATCTAGATTTAAGAACTATTTAATTTTTGCTCGCTACAATTCATTTATGAGTCACATGAAGGATCGTCGCAAGGATGAACGCCCACGCGAGAAGTTGGCTCAAAAAGGAGTGGCAGCGCTTTCCGATTATGAACTTCTGGTGGCAATAATTGGTAGTGGAAACAAGTATGCAGATGTGACAAAAATAGCACACGATGTCCGAAAGTTAATTGTCGATAAAGCCAGCGAGCTCAGGTATGAGGATCTTTTACAAATTAAGAGCCTCGGTCCGGCAAAAGCCACCAATATTATGGCGGGCTATGAGCTGTGGCGCCGCCAGTTTGAGGTCCCTGAGCGTCCAATTATTGACTCGCCAGATAAAGCAGTTGCACAACTTGGCTATATCAGGAGTAAAAAGCAAGAATACTTCGTCTGTCTCACGCTTGATGGCGCTAACAGATTAGTCACCAAGCGTATTATTAGCATCGGTACGCTCACCGCCAGCCTCGTTCATCCACGAGAGGTTTTCGCCGAAGCCATAACCGATCGTGCGGCGAGTGTCATTGTGGCCCATAATCATCCGAGTGGAAGCTTAGAGGCGAGCGAGGCGGATAGAGCCGTTACGCAGCGTCTTATAGAATCTGGCAGTGTTCTCGGTATCTCGGTTAAATATCACGTTGTTTTGACTAAAGATTCCTATACGACGATAAATTAAACCGTTATGCAGAGGCAAGATGATCTCGATGACACAATCACACTGGCGAGGCAGGTGAATGAAGGTGGGGTGGAAGTGCGATTATTGAGTAATGAGTTTAGGGTTATCACCTAGACTCATCAGATAGCGAACTAAAGTAAAATTTGTTACACTTAGGCTATGAAGTATACGCGGTCAAAAACTCTCTCATTCGTGAATAATAAGGGTGGGGTAGGTAAATCTACGCTCGCATACAACACTGCCGTGCAGTTCGCGAACAAAGGTTACAAAACCGTATTGATAGATCTTGACTCGCAGTGCAATTTAACCAGACTGGCTCTCGGCGAAGAGTATTTCGAAAATACAATCTTCTCGGCAGCATCAAAAACTATCTATGATGTACTCAAGGGTGTCATAGAGGGGGGTGCCGATATCGATACTGCAGCACAGTTTGAGGCTGCCAAAGGCGCTAGCAATCTCTATGTATTACGTGGTGACATGCGTCTGAGAGAATACGAAAACGTACTTTCAACGGCGTACAATGCCGCTGCAGCAGGTCAGCGCATAGGATACTTCACTACCAGTGCAGTAGATCGTTTCTTGCGAGAAAAAGGCATGAGCGAACAAGTGGATATCTTTATTATTGATACTTCGCCAACGCTCGGATTGCTAAATCGAGTGATATTTTTAGGAACAGATTATTTTGTGGTACCGCTTATGCCCGATGCGCTTAGCCTGCAAGGTATCGAAAACCTTGGTAATATTTACGAGCAATGGAAGATAAACTGGCGTGACACAGGCAAGGCACTGGCGCGAGATATCGAGAACCAGTTTGTATTGAGCGGCGAAGGACTATTTATAGGATATATCCTGAACTCATACAATGTATATGGTCAGCAACCCATACGTGATCATCAGAAGTGGATAGACCAAGTGCCGGGTAAGGTAAAAACGTTTCTCAGTGAAAAGCATTGTCGCAACGGGCTGGTCGCCAGTAGCAGCGCTAGTTCCTTACATGACATACAGGACTATGGCAGATTGCCCGCAATCACGCACGAGAATGGTGTTGCTATATTCAATATTGACCCGGCCAAGGCGGAGGCCACACAGCCAGGATCTCGCGAGAACATAGAAAAAGCCAAAAAAGAATTCGATGAACTGTCGGACAACATATTGGCGGTATTAGAAAAATATTAGCTTTAGTGACGGCGAAGTGAAGTAAGAGCGGTTGTCTGAAGTGGTCTTCTCTATATCATAGCGAAGATGGTGTATATAAATACAATCTCATCTCGTTAATATGTCATAGGTGATATGTAATAGTAATTGACATATATTTCGCTATATATCAATAAAAGCTTGTTTTGTTGATATATAGTGTATACTTTATATATGACCTTTGATCCAAAAATACCGTACAAAGTGCCCGCACTACGGGCGTATAGGCTAAAGAAGGTTCAGTCGTCTCTTGTAAAGGAGTTGACCGAGGCGAATATCGCCATTGCACAGATAAAGGGCTTTCTACGCGGCTTGCCGCAATCGAGTGTTGCTTTGATGAACCCACTCTTTGTCAAAGAGGCTGTCGAAAGCTCAGAGATTGAAAACATCAACACGACACTGCTAGAAGTCATGCAACGCCAGGTAGCCCCTGATATCGAAAGCAAAACCGGGAGCCAGCTGGTCGTGAACTATACTCTTGCATCGCACTGGGCGGTGCGTAATCTAGAAAGGCTAGGCCTGATATCTCGACTAGTGACAGGCATTCAGCATAAGCTTGTTCCTGGTGGCACTGAAGGATATCGACGACTCCAAGTAGTCATTGGTGACGGTCGTGGTAAGGTGCATTACACACCACCGCTGGCTAGCGATATACCCGGGCTTATATCAGACTGGGAAAAACTAGTAAACGGCAACAAGGAGATTGACCCGCTGGTAATAGCCGCAGTAGCACACTATCAGTTTGAAGCAATTCACCCGTTCGAAGACGGCAATGGTCGCACTGGACGCATGCTTATAAATTTGCAGATGGTTCAAGCGGGACTGCTAGACGTACCCGTGGTACATATTAGCCAGTACATCAACGCTCATAAATCACGCTACTATAAGTTATTACGAGAGACTACCTCTGAAGATAAATTAGAGGACTTCGTTAGGTTTATGCTAAAAGCATTTACTACACAGGCGAACCACAGCTTCGCCTTGTTGCAGCGCGTGCAGGAACTGCAGTTCGAGTTCAAGCACGAAATTCGTAGTAAGCTGCCAAATATCTATAGCCACGAATTACTCGACGCTATATTTAGCCGACCAGTTCAGACACCTGTGCGTCTCGCAAAAGATACGGGCTTGCACTATGTGACAACAAGCAAACACTTGAAGAAACTTGAAGAAATAGGCCTGTTGACGAGCTCAAAGCAAGGTAAATATATGTACTATATCAACGATAGGTTGCTAGAATTAATAGAAGAAAAAGGGCACATGAAACCAAAGAAATCTGCGGTGGTAGAGACCGTTGTCATAGACGAGGAGGATTAAATGGACGAGAACGATACAGACATTTATGAAGTCAGCGGCGCATCGCCTGAGTTTCGTACGCAGCTCGCGAAGCAACTGGAGGAGTTGGTGCCGGAGGCGATTGCTGATGGGAAAGTTGATGTGGCGAAGCTCAAGGAGCTGCTACAGGAGGACGCTGGTGATACGAACGAGCGATTCGGTCTATTCTGGCCGGGTAAGAAGCGTGCGATGCGTGCGGCGCAGGAGCCAACAACTGCGACACTAAAGCCTGCCAAGGAGCAGAGTAAAGATTGGGATACTACCCAGAATATCTTTATTGAGGGTGACAACCTCGAAGTGCTGAAGGTGCTGCAAAAGCAGTACCACAACGCTATCAAGATGATTTACATCGATCCGCCATACAACACTGGCAAAGATTTCGTCTACCCCGATAACTTTGCCGAAGGCCTGCAAAACTACCTCGAGTTTAGCAAGCAAGTCGACGATGGTAGTAAGAAGATTAGTACCAACACCGAAACCGCCGGCCGCTATCACAGCAACTGGCTAAACATGATGTATCCACGCCTCAAGCTAGCACGGAATTTGCTGACGGATGACGGGGTTATTTTTATTTCAATTGATGACGCCGAGTATGTTAATTTGAAAAAAATTTGTGATGAAATATTTGGCGAAAGTAATCAACTTGAATCACTAGTATGGAAGAAAAGAGCAACTCCACCTAACGATAGAAATATTGGTAGGATTCACGAGTACGTACTAGTCTATGCGCGTCATTCAGAAAAAGTTTCATTGGGGCTGTTACCGCGAGACGAGAAATCTGTAGATCGATACTCAAATCCCGATAATGACCCCAGGGGTCCATGGTCCGCATCAGACCTGAGCGCCAATGGAAAAGGCGGTCGACTATCCTTGTCTACTATTTATCCGATTACTAATCCCGCCGATGGCAAGGAGTACATGCCCACCGAAGGACGATGCTGGCTCTTTGGTAAAGATAAAATGCAAAGATACATAGAAGAAGGTAGGGTTTCTTTTAGAACTAGCACAGGGGCCCCTTACTTGAAAAGATATCTTAAAGAGGTCCGTAATGGATTAACTCTACCTACAATTCTGCTCGAGTCTGGTTTTTCGAGTACGTCTGCAGCGGAGGTTAATAAGCTTTTTGATGGTAGGGCTATTTTCGAGTATCCAAAACCTACGCTTCTAATGAAGCATCTACTGACCATTGGCATGCCAGATGGAGGCTATCTATTAGATTTCTTCTCTGGCTCTGGTACGGTCGCTCACGCTGTGATGCAGCTCAACGCTGAAGACGGTGGCAATCGCAAGCATATTCAGGTGCAGCTGCCCGAGCCGACCGACGAAAAGAGCGAAGCCTACAAAGCTGGCTACCGTAAGATTAGCGACATCGCTCGTGAACGCATCAACCGCGCGGGCGAAAAGATCAAGGTAGATTTTGCCGATAAACTTGCCGAGCGCGATGCGCCACTTGATATTGGCTACCGCACCTACCAATTGAGCGACACTAACTTCCGCAAATGGCAAAGTAGCGCCACGAATGACCTTGGCGAATTGCAAGCGCGTCTCGACCTCATGCGCGAAAGTGCCGACGATAACGCCAGCGAAGAAGACTTGCTGGTAGAAGTGATGCTAAAAATGGGCTTGCCGCTAACTAGCCGCACCGCCAGCCGCGAAGTCACCGAACTGACCGTCCACCAAGTTGTACCAGAAGACGAAGAACACGCCGACGTACAGCCAGTCTTTTACCTAAATGAACACGTCAAGCCAACCCTTGAACAACTCCGACGACTAGTCACCGAACTCACCCCAAGCAAATTCGTAATACTCGACGACGCATTCCAAGGAGACAACGAACTAAAGACCAACCTCGTGCAGACGTGCAAGAGCTACGATGTAGAGTTGTGGACGGTGTAGGGATGGGCGCAAAACAGCATAATCCATCCTCTGCCGCACAGTATCTGACCTTCGTGGCGGCGACGGGTGATGACGAAAAAAGCTTCGAGATGCGCTATGCGGATGAAAATATATGGCTGACGCAGAAGATGTTGGCGGAGTTGTACGGAGTGACAAAACAGACAATTAGCGATCATCTCGCGAAGCTTAAAGATGATAACGAGATTGATCGGGCAACTGTAAGGAAATTCCTGACAGTTCAAAAAGAGGGTGATCGTACTGTCAAGAGAAATCTTGAACACTACAACCTGCAAGCTATCGTATCTGTTGGGTTTAAGATCGAAAACGATCGTGCAGTGCAATTTCGCAAATGGGCGCGCCAAATTGTCAAAGATTACACGATTCAGGGTTGGACGATGGATGTAGATAGGCTCAAAAAAGGACACATGTTTACGGATGAATATTTTGACCGCCAGCTGCAACAAATCCGCGAAATCCGTCTCAGCGAACGCAAGTTCTATCAAAAAGTTACTGATATTTATGCCACAGCGTTTGACTATGACAAAACTGCCAAGACAACGCAAGATTTTTTCAAAATAGTGCAAAACAAGTTGCATTATGCCGTCCACCGCCATACTGCCGCAGAGATTATCCATGCGCGGGCTGATGCCAAAAGAGAGCACATGGGTCTGACCTCGTGGGAGTCCGCGCCTGAGGGAAAAATCGCCAAAGCTGACGTCTCGATTGCCAAAAATTACCTTAGCAAAAAAGAGATGTCGTATCTCGAACGTATTGTTTCGCTCTATCTTGACTTTGCCGAACTACAAGCCGAGCGCAAAATTCCTATGAGTATGGAAGACTGGGCGAAGCGCCTCGACGGATTTCTCGAATTCAACGGTAATGAAGTTCTTGTTGGGGCGGGCAAAATATCTGCCGAGCAAGCCAAGCTTTACGCTGAAACTGAGTTCGAGAAATATCGCATTACACAAGATAGGCTCTATGAGAGTGATTTTGATAAGTTTGTAAAAGCAGAACAAGTGGTGAAGAGGCTAGAAGATGAAAATTAAATATGACTCTGGACAACCATTTCAAATCCAGGCCATAAATGCCATTGCCGATATATTTGAAGGACAACCGCATGATTCGGAGGTGTTTTCGACTGCATTGAAAACGCGGACAGCGAGCGGAACGCAGGCAGGGTTGTTTAATGAAATTGGCGCGGTCGGTAATAATTTACTACTCGACGAAGATTCGATACTTGAAAACGTTCGGGCTATTCAAAACGAGAATGGTATTGAACCGTCAGAGCGACTAGATGGCATGAACTTTAGCGTCGAGATGGAGACGGGTACAGGTAAGACCTATGTGTATTTACGCACGGCGTTTGAACTTGCAAAACGCTATGATTTTACAAAGTTTATCATTATTGTGCCGAGTATTCCGATAAAAGAAGGTGTCAAAAGCAGCATCACTAGCATGCGTGAACATTTTAGCGAGCTGTATGCCATGCCATTTGATATGAGCGTCTACGACGGCAAAGGTCCAGAGGTAGTGCAAAGTTTTGCAACCAGTACGAATATGCAGTTTATGGTTATGACTATCGATGCAATACGAGGTAACCGCACGCTGGTTATACGTCAAGAGCGGGATAAGCTGAATGGTATTGCCCCAATAGAGTATCTAGCCGCGGTAAATCCGATTGTTATTATGGATGAACCCCAGAATATGGAAAGTGAACTATCTACCAGTGCCATCGCCGACCTTAACCCAATGGCCACTCTTCGCTACAGCGCGACCCATCGTCGTGATTACAATATGATGTATCGGCTCGATCCGGTCGATGCACACCGCGAAAAGCTTGTGAAGAGCATTGTGGTAGCAAACGCGCAACAAAAGGGCAGCGATGCGAAACCGTATATAAAACTCCTTGACGTACGTAATACACCCAGACTTGAAGCACATCTTGAATTGTTGGTGCGCAACAAAAACGGTAACGTCGGACGTAAGTCGCTGTGGGTGAAGCACCACGACGCGCTTGATAGTCGCACCGGTAATAGTATTTACGAAGGCTATACGATCAACGATATTTCGACAATTCCGGCGAATGTGGAGATTGGTGCGCATGGTGTGTTGATGCTCGGTGATAATTGGGGCGGCAATGAAGACCAGATACTACGTGAAATGATTCGCGAGACCGTAAAAGAGCACATTAAACGTGAGTATTATTTGCGCGACACTGGCATTAAAGTTTTGAGCCTGTTCTTTGTTGACCGAGTGGCAAGTTACCTGACTTATGACGATGACGGCAACGCGGTTGATGGTCGGTTCGTAAAATGGTTTGACGAGCTCTACCGTGAAGAGCGAGCTAAAAGTCCGCACTACGTAGAGATGTTACCCGAAGAGCCAAATGAAGTGCGAGCAGCTTACTTTGCCGAGATGCGAAAAAGTGGCAAGACAAGCCTAGTTGATAGCAAAGAAGGCAAAGGAAATGCAAATGATGAATCTGCGTACGATTTGATTATGCGTGGGAAAGAGCGATTGCTCGATCAATTAAATCCGGTAAGATTTATTTTTAGCCACTCGGCTCTTAAAGAAGGCTGGGATAACCCAAACGTCTTCCAGGTATGCATGATGCGCGAAAGTAGCAGCGAGAATGATCGCCGCCAGACGATTGGTCGTGGGTTGCGCCTGCCAGTGCGACAAGATGGTACACGTGTATTTGATGAGCAGATTAACCAACTAACGGTGATTGCAAATGAGTCGTACCGTGATTTTGCTGGCAACTTGCAGAAGGAATACAAAAAGGCCGGTATACAAATTGGCTACATACGAAAGGGCGAGTTTGCACGAATTGTACAGCACGATGACGTCTCGAAGACACTTGGGCACGAAGTCTCTCGTGAAATTTGGGAACACTTGGAACGTCGCGGCATGATTGATAGTGAGGGTAAAGTATTAGCCAATTTTGCGCCGAAGAATCTTGGGTTTACACTCGATCTGCCTGATGAGTTGCGGCGATATCATGACGAAGTTGTCGATATTATAGAGAGTTGTAAGATCGATAAGTTTGTGAAAGATGCGCGCAAAAAGGAGACGATTCAGTTCTATGAAAAAGTGCTGTATGGGCCCGAGCTCGAAATGCTCTGGAAGAAGATCTCGCGTAAAACGACGTATCGCGTGACGTTCGATAATGGTCAGGTAGTCACGGCGGCAATTGAAGCAATCAAGCGTACGCCGGAAATTAAACCTCTACGTATTGAAGTGACGAAAAATAAAGTGCAACTCATTCGCGGGGGTGTTCACCATGCCGGAATGGTGGGTGAGAGCACGAGTGATCTGACGGGGACGTTTGAGCTGCCAGATATAATAAGCGAGCTGCAAGACGAGACCAGCCTAACAAGGAAAACAATTGTAGATATCTTGCTTGGTAGTGATCGCTTGCACGAGTTTCTAGAAAATCCATATGACTACATACAGATGGTGAAAAGTGCAATTAAATCAGTGCTCGCAAGTGTAGTTGTGGACGGTGTTCAATATGAGAAGGTTGCCGAAGAGGTCTATGAGCTGCGAGAATTTCAACGTGATAGCGAAGGGGAGACCGAGCGATTTGTCGATCGGCTGTATGAGGTCCAGAATTCGCAAAAATCAATCACCAACAAGCTAGTACTTGATTCTGTCACTGAACAGAATTTTGCAAAATATCTAGATAGTCGCGAAGATATTAAGCTGTTTTTGAAACTGCCTGCAAAATTTGTCATACCTACGCCAGTGGGTGATTACAATCCCGATTGGGCTATTGTAAAGGAGGTTAATGGCCGCGAAAAAGTATATATGATTCGTGAAACTAAGAACGGTGGCGAACGTGAATCTGAGCTACAGAAAATATCGTGCGCAGCAAAACATTTCGAGGAAATCGGAGTGCACGATTATGCGAAGTCAACACCAGAAGACTGGAGGGTATAAAACGCAAGGATAGTATAAGCTTGGCGGTGTCTGTACGCATAGTTTATGAGGCACTTACGGGTGAATTTCAGAGTGCTGTGAGGCCTGGTGGAGTTGTCCAAGATCCACTGGGCTATTTTCTAATTATATCATACTAATTATGCTCTTGTCAAATTTTGTGCCTCCACCCCTCAAATCCTCTCGTCCGTCATTCCCGAGCGAGCGGGAATCCAGTTCAAATACCAGATCCCGGATCAAGTCCGGGATGACACAGAGGGGCTTAGAGGGTCGTTTGAAAATTATGTTACTATGGCGATATGACAAAACGACTGTATCGTTCGACTGAAGAGAAAATGATTGCTGGTGTATGTGGTGGATTGGCACAGTACTTTGCTATAGATCCGGTGATTGTACGAATTATCTTTTTCATCCTGTTGCTCCCAGGAGGGCTACCTGGATTCTTACCGTATGTAGTGTTGTGGATTGTTGTTCCCGTTAAAAAATAGGAGGCCAAGATGGCCTCCTATTGTATGTATTAACGTACTGATTACAGTACGTCTACACCGTCATTATCGTTAGAAACTACATTACCCGAGTTAACGTTTGTATTTACGTTATTTGTGATGCTCGTAGTAGTTGATGATGAGCTGGTGCTGTTGCCGCTATTACGGTTATCAGTGTAGGTGTTACCATTATCGCTGACGTTGGTATTGGCGGTGTTTGTTGTGGTAGTGCTTGTGTTGCCATTGTTGAGATTGAGCCCAAGCGTATTGCCGCTCCATCGATTATCGGTGTAAGTGTTGCCGCTGAATCGACTATCAACAGTGGTGTTGCCATTGTTTCGGGTATCAATAGTTGTGGTCGTGGTGTTAGTGGTGGTTGAGGTATTGGTCTGGTTGAAGCTTCCAGAAACACTACCAAAGTCTCGGCCAAGACCCCATACTACACCTGCTGTGCTCACTGGTGAGACTACAGCTGCAGAAGTGGTTGGTACCTCGCAACTTGCGCCAATACTCTGTGTGGTGGCTGGACTGTTTGCCTGGGATGCTGCAAATGCAGTAGTAAGTTGCGCCTTTAAGACTGATACAGTAATCATACTCACAACTGGAATTGCTACGAGCATACCAGCGAATGCTGCTAACATTGTTTTATTATTTTGATATTGAGCTGTCGCTACGGCATCGGCCATACAACTACCCTCCTCGCATTAAGTTTAGTTATAGACTCCCACCAATCGTAGTTTAACGATACGCCCATTTACAAAACACTGTCAATATGTTTTAAAACATAAGCGTGATTAACTGTGGATAACTAGCCTTGATAAATATTTAAAACTTTGCGATTCGATAGGCGTGTCGCCAAGTTTTGATAGCATCTTTATAGGGTTGGAAGTTGCGAAAGATCATAAAATCAGCTTGTCGACGAATAGCCCAGCCGTGCCTACCACTGACAACTTGGTTGCCTTTTTGTGCCGCTGCCCATTTAGGGCCAGCCGTGACAACATAGAGTGGCTTGCGGTTTCGATACAGAGCGGGTGTTTTGCCGGCTCGCTCACGAATAAGGTTACTACTTACAAAATTGGCATCGTGAAGTGCAGTTTGGGCCATGCCAGAATACTGAGTATCAGCATTGTCGCCAAGTATATATATGTGAGATTGACCTGGGACTTGGAGGTATTCATCAACGACAACACGTCCGCCACGGCCAAGCGTGAAGATCTCTGAGTTCTTACTATAAAAATCTACCGGCTTGCTGCCTGCCGTCCAGACGATAACATCCGCTTCAAGCTCACCGCTCTTCATGCAGAGTGCATCCGACTTGCAGGCGGCAACTTGTGCACCAAGATGAATTTCAACGCCAAGCTTTTGCAAATGACGATGTGTTTTTAAAGCAGCTTTTGGAGCGAGCATTGGCAGTATGCGGTCTGCTGCATCAACCAAAATGGTTTTTACTCGAACAGGTTTAATGCCGTATTTTTTTGCAACTAACCGCGAAAACGCCGGAATCTCACCTGCCAGTTCAACACCAGAAGCGCCAGCACCAACAATCACCACACGGAGCGGTTTTGACGCGCTGCGGCTCAAGATCTCAACCAATTTTTTACGAAGTTTAATGGTGGAGCTGATATCGTGCATACTTTCGGTGTGTTCCGCGAGACCTTTGATGCCAAAATAATTAACCTGATTGCCGAGTGCTAAAACAAGTTTGTCGTAAGGATATATCTCACCTTCCATAGAAACCAGAAGTTGTTTTTTTGCATCAATGTAGGCCGCAGCATCAAGCGCCAGTGTTACATTGTGCACCTCTGAAAAGATCTCCCTGAGCGGAATAACCACCTCCATTGGTGAGTGGCCAACGGCAGAACGGTATAATGCGCCGTGATATTCAAAATGTGTGTTGTTAGAAACCAGCGTAACCTCAAAGCCGGCTTTATTTGCCAGATTGAGTGCCGTTTTCACACCACCAAAGCCACCGCCAACTACAACCACCCGAGTTATCTTCTTTGCCATTACGCTTTAGTTTACCATTTTAGGAGTTAATGATCACCCTATAAACTGAAATAGATAACCTATATACTAGCTAATAATGATGAAGTTTATTGTTGGCACCAAAATGAGCAAAAAGTATCTGTAGTTAAAAGAGTGGTTGCGGATATTGTGAAGGATGATGTTTTAGTTGAGGCCATCGATATTCCATCACTTGTTCCGGATACCCCATATAACGAAGAAACTAAGCAAGGTGCCTATAATCGTGCCCGGCAGCTTATTAAGAGCCATGCGTCTGCGTATTGCATTGGTTTAGAAAGCGGGTTGGTTGAGAGATATAATTTATTATTTGAAGAAGCATGGGCATGTGTTTGCTATAACAACCAGGTTTATTATGGCTATTCAAGCGGTCTCGTAATTCCAGAATATGTGCGCCAGAAAATGAAGGAGCTCAATCTCGAACATGGCCCTACTATGAACCATATTCGTGGTGAACTGGGTCAATTTGATGATAGAGACACTTGGGGGACATATTCCGGCAAGGCAATTCTTCGTACCATTAGTATTGAGGAGGCTCTGCGCAACGCTCTGGTTCAGTTTTTCTCCATCCGAGAGCCTCTATAACAAGTAATTTTACTCTATAATCGTATATACTACAAAGTATGGCACAAATCGGGTATCGGGGGATATACAGTAAAAAAGCGAAAGGGCCGTTTCGGATCTCTCGTTCTAAGATAGAATTATTTCAACAATGCCAGCGTTGTTTTTGGCTAGAGACGGTCAAAGGAATCAAGCGACCTGATAGTCCGCCGTTTAATATTAATAAAGCGATTGATGAGCTCTTCAAAAAAGAATTTGATGTGCACCGAAAAGCAAGAACACAGCATCCGTTGATGAAGAAATTTGGTGTTGAGGCGATTCCATTTGCGCATGATCAAATGGACGAATGGCGCGAGAATTTCGTAGGGGTACAATACCACCACGAGCCAACAAATTTATTGGTCTTTGGGGCGGTTGATGATGTTTGGGTGAATCCAAAAGACGAACTCATTGTGGTAGATTATAAAGCCACAGCGAAGCAGCAGCCAGTGAGTGAATTAAGACCAGTTGGCAGTTGGCATGACATGTATCGTCGCCAGATGGAAACCTATCAATGGCTGCTCCGGCAGAACGGTTTTGAGGTTAGTGATACCGGTTATTTCGTATATACAACTACCAACTCCAACGCCGATGTTTTCGGTGATAACCTCAGTTTTGAAACGAACGTCATAGCCTATACAGGTTCGGCCGATTGGGTCGAGCCGATACTCGGCAACATAAAAAACTGCCTTGATAGTACCGTCATGCCGTCAGTCGGTGAGGCTGCTATGGGCGGGGAGTGCGATTTTTGCGGTTACTCTCGTGCTCGCACCGAATATACACTACAATTTATTCAGCAACAAAAACATAAAAACGAATAAGGAAGCTTTATAAGTGCACATGCTCATGCCCTGTATCGTAAGAATAAAGGCACCTCGATTATTACGTGGTCTGCTTACATTGCAACTTCAGTTATTTGGCTTCTGCATGGCCTGAAAATATGCGATGTCTCACTCATAGTAATGCAATCTATTTGGACAATTCTATCGATTCTTGTTGTGCTCGGTCTGCTTATTCAGCACTAGTCAATGGAGGTCGACAGCTATATGATGTGGGATAGATTTAATTAAAGAGAGCCCTTGGCCTAAGGGCTCTCTTTAAATTGGGTAGCCTAGTGAACGGCGACAGGTTTTTCGGTAGCAGATTTACCAGTCTCAAGATCTCGAATGTTCGGCAGCAGAACAGAAGTGAGAAGTGTGGCGATGGTGAAGAATATGGTGAGTGACATTGCCGTTTTATTACCCTCAACCGTGGCGTGCTCACTTGCATCAGTGATTACCTTGGCTATTACTGGTGGAACATTTTTATGATCCTCAGCAGAAGCAAATTCGATATTGCTACCAGCCGCTTTAACCTGCGCCACTACTGCGGGCTTAAGTTGCGCAGGCAGCTCTGAGCTGGTCTCAACATTCTTTACAACACTGCTTGAAATGGTGGCAATTAATGCGGCACCAATAATCGCTGAGCCAAAACTTTGACCAACCTGACGCAAGGTGTTGTTAACGCCAGATGCCTCACCGGATTGATCAACCGAAACCGCCGAGAGGGTAAGGTTACTGAGCTGGCTAAAGCCGAAACCAAGGCCAAGACCAAAGAGTGCAAGTCCCGGTGCAAAGCTCCAAACCGTAGCATCAACGGAGAATGCGAAGTAGAGTAATACTGATCCAAGGGTGCTCACTAAGAACCCAATCTGGATTACTTGCTTTGGAGTGAATCGTTTTGTGAGTTTGAGTGCGAGTGGCGCGCCAATCATAACTGCAAGAGACATCGGCAGTAGGCCAAGGCCAGTCTTGAATGCGTCGAAGTGCAGCACACTTTGGTAAAAGATCGGTGTTGAGAAGATCAGACCACTCATAGCAAGAGCCTGAAAGGCGGTGGTTACACTGCCTGCGGTAAACTGTTTATTGGCGAACAGGCTGAGTGAAACGAGTGGTGTGTGGCCTTTTTGTTCTCGGTGGTGTTCAAATAGTGCAAAGAATGCGAGCAGGGCGAGACCAAAGGCAATCGCGATCGGGGCGATAGAGAGGCTGAATGGAGCAAACGAGTGACCAAAGATTGCAAATGGTGCTTTGGCAGTGAACCAGCCATAGCTGCTTGATTCGATTAAGCCGTAGACTACGCTTGTTAGGCCAACAGAGCTGAGTAAAATACCAACTCCATCAAGTTCAATCTTCTCAGACTTGTCTCGTGCTTCGTGGAGGAATCGTGCACCAATAAGGAGCAGAGCAACAACAACAAGGTTGATTCTAAATGCCCAGCGCCACGAATAGTTGGTGGTGAGCCACCCACCCAATATTGGTCCAAACGAGGCGGCACTGGCGGCAACAGCACCCCAGATAGCAAAGGCCAGCGCGCGATCTTTACCACGATATTCATTCACCAAGAGTGACGAAGTTGCTGGCATCATCAAGGCTGCGCCAATGCCTTCAATAATAGCGTTCCCAATAATGACCCACATGATGTTTGGGGCAACAGATGTCACCAGCGAGCCGGCCGCAAAGAGCAAGGCACCAACAATAAACATCCGTTTACGGCCAAATAAATCGCCGAGGCGACCGCCAGTGACAGTGAGGGCAGCGAGTGTGAGCGCATAGGCAGAAATAACCCACTGAATATTCTGCACCGTAGTGTTAAGATCGTTCAAAATGTTGCGGATTGAAACATTTAATACGGTGGTGTCGATGATAATAATCATCATAGCGACGGAGAGCACAATCAGTGGTAGCCACTTGGCAAACCCTTGACGCTCCTTAAACTTTGCTTTTATTTTTTCCATAGATTCTCCTTTTTGAGGCTAGTTATTGTTTTCTCCAATATTTTTTCGAGCGTTCGTAGCTCGCCATTACTAACTGCATCAAAGCGCACACTGAGCTCGTCAATAAATTGTTGCCGAAAGCTATTAAATTGCTCTTTGGCTTCATCTGCGAGCTGCACCAGTGTAACTCTTCGGTCGTTTGTATCTGTACGACGTTCCACGAGTAGTCGTCGCTCAAGTTGGTCGACCATTTGTGAGACTGCCGAGGGCGTGATGTTAAACAGCCTGGCAAGTTCACCCGTTGAGCGGGGACTGTGTTTGATAGAGAAGAGAAGCTCCATTTGGGCGCGTGAAAGCTCGAACCTTGCCAAAAAACCATCACGGCTTGTTGCCATACAAGCTTGTAGCTCGCCTATGTTGAAGACGATCTTCTCGAGTAGTTGCTTACGTGTATTTTCCATAAGTCACTTAATAGTTTAGTGACTGAAATGTTTGCTGTCAAGTGGTTTCTTACTCGACTCTCAAAACCCCAAGCTTGTCATTCCCGACTCCGATCAGGAATCTATAGTAAATCACTGGATCCGCCATGGCGGATGACAGACAGGGTTTTGAGGCTCAGGTGTTTCTTGTTTTGCTTCTTGGGGCAAAGCTGGTTTGCGTTAAAATAGAATAGTGAAGTTGAAGTTATTGAAAAAGTATCGAGAACTTGGTGACATCTGGTCATTCATTTTTGAACCTATCGAGCCGTTGGCATGGCTCGCGGGGCAGTATATTAACATAACAATGCCCGATGTGCCGCCTGTTGACCAAGATCGTCTTTTTACCATCGCCTCCGCGCCGCACGAGCGTACGTTGCTGGTTACGACATATCTTGGCCCGAGTCGCTACAAACAGCAGATGGCACAGCTTCAAGTTGGCGAGGTTGTTGAGGCTGATCAACTAGGTGGAGACTTCATCTGGCAAGATGATGGCCGAAAGAAACTTTACATAGCTGGCGGCATTGGAGTGACGACGTTTCGCAGTATTATATTAGATCAAATTGATAAAAAAATACCAAATGATGCACTGCTGCTCTACGCAGGCACACAAGTACGCCGGCCGTTTATGGATGAGCTTCTCTCGGCTCTTTCTGCAGATCGAAGCCTTACTATGAACATATATGATCAAGAACGTCTCACGCTCGCAAAATTACTCGCTGATGTTCCTGATATTTTTGAAAGAACGGTATATTTGGCCGGTTCGCAATCATTCTCCGAAACACTCGGTGAGGGATTAATCAAACAGGGCATCAATCGCCAACAAATAAAATACGACTACTTCGACGGCTACACAGATATTGAATATCAATAATCAAAAGTGCAATAAGTAGCCTATAATGAAAGTATGGAAATGCTTTTGATTGTTTTATTGGTTTTGGTGGTGCTTGGGTTTGGGGCGGTGATTTTTGTATTAAATCAGAAGCTCTCGAAACCTCAGAATGATCAAGCGGCGCAGTATTTAAAGACAGACCTGGATAATTTGAGTAAGGGTGTGGCAGAGCTCAGGCAGAGCTTGAACGAGAATATTAACGAAAAACTCAATAAGTCTCAGTCAGAACTGAACTCAAGTATTCAGCGGCAGTTTGAGCAGAGCGCTAAGATTATTGCTGATGTTACCAATCGCCTGACGAAGCTTGACGAGACCAATAAGCGGGTGGTAGATGTGGCCGATGAACTCAAGACCCTGCAAAACGTGTTGCAAAACCCGAAACAGCGAGGTGTGGTTGGCGAGTATTACTTGCAGAGTGTGTTAGAAAATGTCTTGCCACCTGGACGTTTTCAAATGCAGTATAAGTTTAATGATGGCGAGACTGTAGATGCAGTAATTTTTTTGCAAGACGGGAAAGTTCTGCCAGTAGACTCAAAGTTCTCATTAGAAAACTATAATCGGCTCATTGAAGAGGCAGATAAAGCCACCAAAGAAGCTTTGGTCAAAAAGTTTAAAGTTGATCTTAAAAACCGTATTGATGAAACCAGCAAGTACATTCGACCAAGCGAGAACACCATGGATTTCGCCTTCATGTTTATCCCTTCGGAATCTTTGTATTACGATCTGCTTATTAATAAAGTTGGTACCAGAGCGACCAACTCGCGTGATCTCATTGAGTATGCTTTTCAAGAGAAGAAGGTGATTATTGTGAGCCCAACTAGCTTCATGGCCTACCTTCAAACTGTTCTACAGGGCCTCAGAAGCTTACAGATTGAAGAACAGGCTAAAGAGATCCAGAAGCGCGTTGGCGAACTTGGGCGGCATATCGGCGCATACGAGACCTTAATGCAAAAACTTGGCGGTAGCCTCGGCACCACGGTTAGTCATTATAACAATGCACATAAAGAGCTGAAGAAAATAGATAAAGACGTGGTTAAAATAGCCGAAACAAACCCTTCAGTTGAGCCACTTTTAATAGATAAACCACAGCAGGAGGAGTAATGGGTTCATTCATTGAAATTAACGATACGCTCAGAATAAATAAAGAACAGGGTTTTCCGGTAGAACTTGATCTTGAGGAGCATATTAAGGCACCTTATTCTCTGGAGTTGGTCAAAGATAAGGTGTTCCATTTTCAGTCAAAGCCAGCTATTAGGCTCTACAAGGTGCCTCCAGTTAGAAATTTTCTGGTTGAAGATCTGGATGGCAAGTGGGTTTACTGGGGCCTTTGTTTTATCCAATCGATTGAACACGATTACATAAAGCAAGAGACGTCAGGAACTTTTAAGATAGTTCGCCTTAACACTCCAGAGGAAATGAAGGAAATGTTCAAGTTAACTCATTTCTTAAACCCTGAGCAGAACTATTTTAGTGAATAAGGTGCGTGAATGAAGCGAGTGTCTATTATTGGCTGCCCAGGATCAGGTAAATCTTATTTTGCCCGGCAACTGCATGCTGCAACTGGACTTCCATTATTTCATCTTGATAAGATTTACCATGAGCTCCATCTTGAAAATGATAGAATCGAGAATCGTAATCTGTGGAGGTCAGAGCTGAATAAGGTGATTAAGAACGATAGCTGGATCACGGACGGTAATTACTTCAGCACACAAGATTTGCGGTTGCCTCTATCGGATACGATAATCATTTTTGATTATCCACTCAGGATTGTTTACAGGAGGCTTCTTAAGCGTCGCTGGGTGTATCGTAACGCAAAACGACCAGACATGCCGGATGATTGGTAGGAGTCGCTCAATTTAGCCTTTATACGATCGCACGTTCTTGGTTTTCGTAAAAAATACCGGAGCCAAGCCGTGCCAATACTCGAGTTGTTACCAGAAAGCATTGAAGTGGTGACATTCAAGAAACCGAAGCAGGCCAGACAATATCTTGCAAGTATAAAATAAAACTCCCCGGAAGCGGGGAGTTTTGAGAACGGTCAGTCACGATCCGATTTTTTGCCTTATTAAGACGATGTAACTACAGTATATACTACTTTTTGCCTTTTTTAAAGACCTTTGTTACTTTTGCCTTTACGGCAGCTTTCTTATCTACTTTGAACGGGTTAACACCACTCAGAGCAACGGCTAAGTTAACACCAATCGCACCACCTGCGAGCGTGCCGATAATAGATTCCCAAGTGAAGCGGCTTGCGGGCGTCTTTGTGGTTTGTTCTTTCTCTTCTCCCATGAGTGACTGTAGTGAGCTCTGGCTATCTTTCTCTGCCGAAGCGAGTGCGATTGCCGGATTGAGTGTAGCGCCATCTACTTGGGCAACACGGGGCGTCTCATTACTTTTTGCGTTCTTCAAGAGGTCAGAAGATTGTGCTGCCTGACCAATTAATCCACCACCCACTGCAATACCTACGAGTAAACCAAGGCCAATTGCTACTGCCTTTGTGCCATCATTGAGTTTGTGCTGTACGGCAGCACCAATCGCAAACGTGAAGGCGGCAGTACCTGCAATTTCCGCAACCACAAGCCGTGGGTCGAAGTGATTTATATCTAACGCCAATCCAAAGTGACCGCCTTTAAACCACTGTACTAAAAGCAGTGCCAATAGTGCTCCAGCGAACTGCATAGCCCAGTAAAACGGCACTTTAAGAGTTTCTAGCTTGCGTGCACTCCAGAGCCCAAAAGTGACTGCTGGGTTAACGTGTGCACCAGAAACTGCACCAATCGCAAGCGCTAACACTAGCATCGTAAAGCCAACAATCAAAAGATTACCTTGAGTAACGAGTGCGACGGTAGTGAGTAAAAATGTACCCACAAGTTCTGCTGCCAATACTGACGGCTGTAAACTTAAGTTTTTTAATTTCATTATTCTGAACCCTCCTTAGTTGTTCTAGCTATTAGATATACTGCAAAACTATAAAAATTACAACTCTTGTGCTTGTGGGCATCCGATGCAGGCCGCTCGATATTGCACTCGGCGCCGAAAACATTATACTTAAACTTGGAGGACCATTCGTGTCACTCCATCAAGCCGGGTTATATGCCCGGTTTATTGATTTCGCAAGATCAATAATAATGAGCTCCTCTTTGTTATTCCGTGCTTGATATAGAATCCAGTATGTATGATCGCTCGCGGTACAGTCTGTTTAGTATTTCGAATCTCAAAGTTCGGATTTGCAAATTGTTCCTACGAACAATTTGAGCAGTAGCCAGTGATCTCAAGGTCGTGGCGGAGTGGGCGGAAGCCGTTGTTGGCGGCAGTCTGTTCTATAGCGTACTCAATCTCTGGCGTGTGAACGTCAATAACTGAGCTGCAACGGAGGCAGGTGAGATGGTGATGGTGTTCTTGAAAGCTCTCGCCAAGTTCAATGCGATATTTAAAGCCGGTTGAAACTTTTTTTGCGATATTGAGGTCAACGAATAAATCGATGGTACGGTACACGGTAGCACGATCTATTTGAGGTAGGGAAGTGATGAGCTCTTGCATGGTTGCTGGCTGTGTTGCCAAAAGCGCACGCAGTATAGCAAGGCGGGTTTTGGTGGCGCTGAAGCCTTGTTGTTTCAATAATGATTTAATTTCTTCTTCCATGATATCTCCTGTTGCAGTTTACCTATTTTTTGCGAAACCAATGCAATAATAATAACAAATTGCGACATATTTGCAAAAAAAGTGTTCATACTGCACACTGTGCAAGTTATGAAAAATGCAATAAAGTCGCAAAAAGACATAGTCATCGTTACTGGAGTGAAGTTTTCGGTATTAAAACGAGCATTCGCAGCCGGACAGCAGGTTACGTACATTCAGGGCCCAGCTGGTCAACTAAAAATGAACGCTGCCGCTGGAGTTTTCAGGCAGCTGAAAGATTCATACGAAGTCTGGGCCACTACGTATGACGACGAAACCATTGAAACACTCGAGTATTTGCAGTGGGCTGAAAGAGGTGTAGTGCATACGGTCAATTTATTAGACAGAAAAGCAGTCGATACATTTGTTTCCCTGATAGCACAAAGACAGACAGAAACCGGAGCAACGGTTCATCTTGTGCATTACGGAGGCGCCTCAGATACGCCAATAGCGCTTCCGAATGAGAGTCTATTCCAGGCGCACAGTACCCCGACCGTAAGGTCGTGGGCAGTATGCCCTAACCCACTAGCTTGTTTGCCGCTTTCGGCCTGCACCGACTATCATGAGTAGGTAATGCCAACGCTCTATCGTCATAAATCCCACTGTGTATTCCTCTGTGACTACCATATAGTGTTTCCGACCAAATACCGACGCAGTATCATCAACGAAGGCGTTAAGGCCTTCATTACATCTCGTATCAAAGAAATCCAGGACCACTACCCTGAAGTCATCTTCAAAACTGCCAATACCGACAAAGACCACATACACATGCTCGTTTCCATTCCACCAACGTGGTCCGTAGGTAAGGTGGTGGGTATAATTAAGGCAAACACTGCAAGAGGCATGAAGGCCGAGCTACCATTTCTAAAAAAGATCTACTGGGGCACAGACAGTATTTGGTCGGAAGGCTACTTTGTTAGCACAGTTGGCATAAACGAAAGCACTATACGAAGCTACATAGAAAACCAAGGCAAACAGGATAGTGGGCAAACTAACCTTCGGTTAGTTTGAAGGAGCCAATACCCCGACCGTGAGGTCGTGGGAAGTTTATTGGCGCACACGTGGGATATACAACCTGATGTATTACCTCATTTGGTCGCCAACAACTGTGTTACTTTACTGAACACTTTACAATCCATGAAACGCTACAAGCTGTTTGAGAATCAGGCGGCCTCAAAAGTTGTTTTTATTTCTGCGGCTGCGGCAGTCAGGGTGAAGCAAGAGCTGGGTCTGGATAGTGCACAAAAAGGTGCGGGCCATAATTTAATACGAAACATTGCGCTCGATTTAACGCCTGAGAATATTTTTGTAACCGAGATCATGCCAGGCAGCACTGATACCGGCTTCTTCGATAATGATTACACGCTGGAGACGGCAGTCCGCATTACGAAAAATCTCGGGTATCATCCAACAAAAGAGACATATCCAGTCTTTACTGCGGAACAAATTGGGGATGCTGCCAAGTATGTACTTGATGCCAAGTGTAATGTACGTGAGCTCGTGCTACTGCCGTACGGACAGTTTCCGCATCTTGGAGCTTAAGGAGGAGAGAATGAATAAAATCGAAACACAAGCATTTGCAATGTTGGGACCACTTGGTTCAGGTAAAACAACAACTTTAAATAATATGCTGAACGTTTTGCACCCTGAGGAAGTTGAGCAGACACGCATTGTTGTGAATGATGTCGGTGAGGCTAATATAGACTACCGAAGGCTCATAGGGGGTGGCGGGCAAGATGCTGATATCCGTGCGCTTACGGCGGGATGTATTGGCTGCTCTGATGTCAGCCAGTTTCGCGAGATAGTGGAGGCAGCGAAAGAAGATGGTGTACGATTTCTGCTCATCGAACCTACGGGAATTGCCCCTGGTAATGAAATTGCTGAAGTGGTTGAAGCCGCAGGATTGCCATTCTCAGCTTTGACGCTTGTTGATGTAAAGCACTTTGCCGTACATCAGCTTTACGATGTTATGCCCTCGCAATTGCTTGTGGCGAGCCACGTTGGCTTAACACATGTCGGACATCTAGATGGAAATATCTGGGAAGACGATGGTATGCAGGAGGTGTTGGCATTTATTGGCCAGCATGCTCCAGGGGTTCAAATTGATGTCATGCAAGCCGGAACTGTAGATAGAGACTTTGTTGAACTACAGTTGGGTATAAAAACTGGGGTGCGGCGTAGGCTCGGGAGAATTGCAGTTGGTCATAGTTGTGATGCGGACTGCCAGCATAATCACCAGGAGCATCATCATGGAGGCAATATTCATGCCTTTAGTTTCACAACCGATGCTAAACACCCTGAGGAATTAATTGAAGCCTTAAGTGCGTTTCCAGGTAGCCATCTCGTACGAGCGAAAGGCGTTGTTGGCGGTTATCGCTTTGATTTGGTTGGTGATGACATGACGGTTCAAGAAATTGATGACCTGAATGAACCAGTAGTGAACCTTATTTATGTCGGTGAAGCACCGGATTTTAGTGGTGAAGAACGGTTATCACCTCTCCATGCGCATCAGGAAACTTCCGGCAAAAAGGCGGTAGTCGGTAGCGTGAGAAAACTCTCAAGTGCCCAGCGCGAAACATTAATTACTGATCATCTGGCTTATTATCCTCAAAATGTTATCAATGTTGCAGGTGGGCTTGTTGTGGACTGCGAGGCCGACAATGCGTACGAAATTGCCTTCTGGCGAGAGAGTGACGATCTTAGTTTGGGTGTAAAAAAATTGGCGATGGATGCATATGTAGCACACCGCCTGAGAGCACTCCATCATCTTACATATCACAAAGATCCAGATTGGAAAGAGGCAGATGTGGCGTACTACAAGCGGCGTCTCGGAGCATCACTTGGTTGGAACTATTATCATCTAAGTGATTACATGCGTGAAGAGGACAGAGCGGTGATAGGGGCTGCGCAGCCTGCACGGCTACTATTAGAGGGCTTCATGCAGCTTGAAGTTTTGGCATTTGATGAGGGGAGGGCAGAGGAGAAGCCAGAATTTATTCGCGCAGTCATGGAGCGTGCAGTTAAGGAAGGGACGATAACGTTGGCCGAATATCAGGGTTTACGTATGCACGCATATGAACTTGCTGCGGGCAATAAAGAGTGGACTGAGCGATGGCAAAATCTTTAGATATTGCGACAAAATTGCAAAACTGTATGAGAAAATATACACTTTAATTACAAGATACACATAAGGATTTACATGGCGAATTACGGACACATCATCATTTTTTCACTGCTTGGAGGGGTCTTCTCGTTGGTAGGTGGTGTCATTTTACTGAGTAAAAAGAGCTGGGCAGATCGGCTGGCAGCGTACGCTACGCCATTTGCGGCTGGGGCACTGCTTGCGGCAGTCTTTCTTGACCTTCTCCACGAAGGAGTTGAAAAGGCTGATCCTTACACTGTTTTTCTTTCTGCACTGGTGGGGATGGTACTCTTCTTTTTTGCGGAACGGTTTTTGCATTGGTTCCATCACCATCATGGAGAGAAAGAATCGCATAGAGATGCAACTACTGGCCTCGTGATTGTTGGTGATACGCTCCACAATGCCTTGGATGGAGTTGCTATTGCGGCAAGCTTTTTAGTAAGCGTGCCAACGGGGATTATTACCACTGTTGCTGTAGCTGCGCATGAAATTCCGCAGGAGATCGGTGATTTTGGACTGCTGCTTAAAAAAGGTCTTTCACGTAAGAAGGTATTACTTGTGAATGTTCTGAGCGCCTTGGCGACGCTTGTATTGGCACTGCTTACCTTTTGGCTTGGAAACGAAACATCTCTGCCGATCGGTGTGTTGCTTGGTCTAAGCGCTGGCTTTCTGCTTTATATTGCCGCGAGTGATATCATCCCAAGTATTCATGATGAGGTGCCAAGCAATAAGCTGTTTGATATCCGTCCTTTTCTTTTAGTGTTCGGTGCGGTTTTGGTCGGTATTACGATAAATATTGCTCATAAGTATATAGATGCGGATCATACACATACTTCAGAGCATGGCGTACATGGGTCCGCTGAAGACCACGATCACGAAGCTCATGATGAAGAGCACGATCATTCGCACGATGATTAGTTAACCGATAGCAGCAAGGCGGCTTAATTCCTTGTCCTCTTACCTGTTATGTACTATCTCATTCAGGATCTTGGTAGAGAAAATCGATGCCTAAGGCTGCTGACCAGCTAAAGTTCTTGGCGCCAGCTGGCCTGCCATCGAGGGGGCTAAAGTATTCGTAGGCACCGTGTTCTTCAATAAGCTTTAAAGAGGCCTGGCGAATTTCCGCAGCCTCAGTTATGTAGCCATAACGCTCAAGCCCGTCTGCAATCAGCCAATTGGTATTGATCCAGGTGGGACCTTGCCAATACCGAACGTGTTGGAAGAACTTGGAGTGAGTTGGTACGGATGGAACGGGGTATTTAGTCTTCCAACCACGTGATTTCATAAGTTCAACCAGCTCGGCTGCCCGTTTTTTAGAGACAGTGCCAGCATACAGGGGCAGGAATGTCATAACGCTGGGTTCGGTAATGAGTTCAAATGTGTCAAAGCTTCTACTGAAGTACTGCTGGTGTGTTTCGTTCCAGAGCAGCTCAAGGGCGTGGGGAGCCTTTTTCATTCTCTCCCAGAGCCAGCCGGGTAGATCAGTTTTGATCTCGCTGGCAATCTCGGTGATGAGAGTGTTGGCGCGGATCAGGATACAGTTAAATGCTAAATCTTCAATACTGAGATGTGCGTGTCGAAGAATCAGCCGAGTTTCGTAGTGTTTGCGCCGCAAGCGCCGAACGATACTGTATAAACCAAGGGCATCAATGGTGTCAATGCGCTCATAAGCGGGTAAAAACTTGGTGTCGTGCCGTAGTGTGTTGAATAGACTGTGTAGCTTGAGCGCACGGACGGTCTTGATCCACAACGGAAGATCGCTCAGGTGCATTTCGCTCATCCAGCTTGGAGTATTATCAAGGCCGCATTCCCAGGGGTGAATAAGTACCGCCAGGCCTTCACCGTGTGGATCGCGTTCGCGGTAGATCCATTCATGGTAGCGAACTAAATCATCAAAAATGCTTTTGTACCACTGTTGGCGGTCTTTTTTGTTCATGCCTTTACCAATGCGAGCAACGGCTTCGGCAATCATTGGCGGTTGAGTGATGCCACTGGTTTTAAGATGTTTCGGCGCATTTTTTGAAACGTTGGAATGCCAAATATCATCTTTGTAGTGCTTCTCATCTCCATAAATGATGTTGGGAATCATGCCGTTCTTCCATTGGCCGCGGAAGAGGTTTTTGATCTCGCGTTTGGCGCGGTGAACGTTGTAGTGCCTCAAGCCGATTGCAATAAAGCAACTATCCCACAGCCACTGATGCGGGTAGAGGTGAGGCGCCGGCCGAGTCCAACCATTAACCCGATTTTGTTCCAAAACCTGTTTACAATATTCAAATAGTTTTTGTTGCCCATCCATATCTTAGTTACTAGTATAGCTAAGAAATCTCCAAACCTTAAGCACCAAACTACAAATAAATACTAAATTCTAAGCTCTACATGCTAAACAAACCTCTAAATTCGAATGATCGAAAATTCAGCTTAAGCGGTCAGACTAGCCGATGCTTAACGGTAATTTGTGAATTCTAACGGGAAGTCGAAGTCGGCTTCTTTGAGAAGCTGAATGACGGCTTGGAGCTCGTCGCGTTTTGCGGATGAAATGCGGATTTCCTCACCTTGAATTTGGGCTTTGACTTTCGGATATTCATCTCTTAGCAGTTTGGTGATCTTCTTGGCTTTTTCTTGATCTAAACCTTTTTTGAACGCAAGATCCCATGTCATCTTTAAGTTTAAGGTAACAGGCTCTTTGCTAGTATCAAGCAGTTTTTGGCTGACGCCGCTGCCGGCCAGTTTTTTACGTAAAATATCAATGATGCTATCGAGGTGGAATTGGTTATCACCAGTAATTTTCACTCCAGCCTTATTATCAACAAATTCGAGTGCGGCAGAGGTGCCTTTAAAATCATAGCGGCTCGCAATTTCTCGCTGCGTTTGCTCAACAGCGTTGGTAACTTTTGCTATGTCGTAATCTGAAACAATATCAAATGAACTATCTTTTGCCATGATTGTAGTATACCACTTGCAAGAAGTTTAAGTGTTTGCTTAAATATTAAGTACGAAAAAGGAGATTGCATGAAATTATTAGTAGTACTAGCAAGTGTTAGAAAAGGCCGGGCTGGCGAAAAAGTGGCCAACTGGTTTGTTGAACAAGTGAAAAAGGACGGTCGTTTCGAACCGGAGCTGGTAGATTTAAAAGAGCTCGAACTCTCCTACGAGCTTCCCGCGACATTGCCCTCAATGGTAAAAAATGGTGAATATGAAAACGAAGACGACCGTAAGTGGGCCGAGATAGTTAAACGAAATGATGCAGTGGTATTTGTAAATCCAGAGTATAATCACAGTTTCCCTGCCAGTGTAAAAAATGCGGTCGATCATCTTTTTGAAGAATGGAATGGTAAACCTGCTGCAGTAGTGAACTACGGTGCCTCAAGTAACGCATTTAGCTTTGCCGCTTTCTGGGTTGTTGCAACGTGGGTGAAGATGGACATGGTTGGTCCGCGAGTTTCAATTCCGGAAGTCTGGGCAGCTTTTAATGAGAACGGCGAACTCGCTCATGCGGATTATCATGAATATGAAGTGAAAGGCGTGCTTGGTGCGCTTGAAAATAAGGTCGCAGCTAAAAAATAACTCGCAACCGATACAATATAAGGTCGGATCTTACTATGAGGTCCGATCTTGTAGTTTTGTATAATGCAGTTATGGAAGAATTACCCTGTAGCGAGAAGCTAAGTTTTGATACCAAGGAAGCCGCCGAGGGCGCAGCGGTGTATGCAGAGCATCGACATGGTGCAAAACTAAGAATTTATAAGTGTAAACATTGCAGCCTCTGGCACTTAGCATCAGCTTAATGTTATACTTATCTTGATGGCACGAAAGAATTTCTTTTTTAGTTTTTTTGAAACCCGCTAAGCGAGGCCGCTTTGTCATAAACAAACTCCTCGCAAGCCGGCGAGGTTTTTTAATAAAACCGCTTTCTGCTGTCATCCTGAACTTGATTCAGGATCCAGACAAAACAGTTGGTCGAAAGTATTAAATATAAGATAGAATAGATACCATATGGATACAATTGCTTACACCAAGGAACTGCTTTTCAAAAAATTGGAAACTCTTGAAGACAAAAAAAGTATTTTACGAGCACCAGAGCTACGCCAGCTCTACGGTGCGATTAAAGATCAGCCAGAAGAGCAACGTGCGGCGTTTGGTCAGGCAGTTAATGCTCTGAAGCAAGAGCTAGAAGCTCTCGCCTCAGAGGATCTCAGATCTCAGGTCTCAGATCTCAGATCTATCGACGTAACCGCACCAATGGATGTGAATGCTGAACCACCGCAGCTGCTACCTACCGAAGATGGCACCATTCACCCGATTAGTGCTGAGATCCAAAAGATCGCCGACATCTTCTATCGTATGGGCTTTGAGGTTTCGCAGTCTCGCGAGATTGATGACGAGTACCATATGTTCACCAGCCTCAATTTCCCCGAAGGCCATCCGGCGCGTGACGATTACGACACCTTTATGACCGAAGAGGGTTTCGTGGCGCCAGCACATACCTCAACCATGCAAAACCGTATCATTAAAGCTCGCAGCGATAGTCTTGAAAAGGGCGAACCAATAGCTGTTCTGGCGGTAGATAGAGTATTTCGTAATGAAGATCTTGATGCGCGCCATGAACATACCTTTCATCAGGCTGAGGGTGTGTACGTTGGTAAAAATATAACCGTCGGTAATCTGGTGGCAACACTTAAGACATTTCTAACAACCTATTTTGGTAAAGAAGTGCAAACAAAAATTACTCCGTTTTATTTTCCATTTACCGAACCAAGCTTTGAGTTTTCCCTTTCTTGCCCTTTCTGCGAAGAAGGTCAGGATTGCCGGGTCTGTAGTAGCGAGCGCTGGATAGAGCTGCTCGGCTGCGGCATGATCCACCCAAATGTCTTAAAAGAAGCAGGTGTTGACCCAGAAAAATATACCGGATTTGCCTGGGGTTGTGGTATCGAGCGGCTTGTGATGATGCGCTACAATATCGAAGACATTCGCCACTTTAACAGCGGCAAGCTAGCTTTCCTAAGGCAGTTCAAATGAGCAAAAAACTAACAGTATATGCGTTCATTGATAGCCAAAACTTAAATTTGGCAATTCGTGATATGGGCTGGCGCCTAGATTTTACTCGTTTCAGAGTGTATCTCAAAGAAAAGTATGGTGTTGATAAAGCATATATATTTATTGGCTATATGCCCAGTAATCGCGAGCTTTATTCATTCTTACAGGATGCAGGATTTAACTGCGTATTCCGCCCAACCCTAACCTATAAAGATGGTAAAACAAAAGGGAATTGTGACGCTGAGCTTGTTTTACAGGCGATGATAGATATTGAAGACTATCAAAAGGCAATCATTGTCACAGGTGACGGTGATTTCTATTGCCTCGTCGATCATCTTATTTCGATAGGCAAATTAGGTTCGCTTCTAGTGCCTAATAGAAATAAGTACTCGGCTCTTTTAAAACTTAAAGAATTCAAACCATATACTCGCGATATGAATGACCTGCGGAAGAAGCTAGAATATAAACCCGCAAAAAAGAAGAACCCCCGCAAGGACGGGACCTTACAGGGGAAATCTTCCATTGGTGATACAAAAAGATTAGCAAAAAAGACTAAAAAAGTCAATAGCAATCGAGTTAAAAAAGAGGATCAAAAATGATGATATTGCAGGACGCAAAGCAGTTTTTAGACCAGTTTGAAACCTGTGTACTTGCCACTGTCGGCAAAAAGAACCAACCTCAAGCTGCAACAGTAGGTTTTTCGGTGGATGATGACTTCAAGGTAATGGTTGCCACCAATGAGAAAACAAGAAAAGCTACAAACCTTGCAGAAAACGCGAAGGTTGCGCTAGTTGTTGGGTTTGAGGGTCCTAAAACGTTACAACTTGAAGGTATTGCAGAAAAACTAAATAAAGCAGAGTATCAAGATCGTATCAATCTTCACTTTGAGAAAGTTCCAGGTGCAAAGAAGTTCGCAGGGGAAGCCGGCCAAAACTACTATCTCATCACCCCAACTTGGCTCCGTTTCACCGACTACACAAACGAAAATCCAATTTTTGAAACAAAGGATTTCCTATGAGCAGAGTTAAGATTGTAACGTTCGTACCAGCGGAAAACGCTGACGACATCCGTCGGGCATTGGGTGAGGCGGGTGCAGGTCAACTTGGAGAGTATTCGTTCTGCAGCTATTCGGTATTGGGCACTGGGCGTTTTTTGCCCTCAGAAGGTGCTAATCCGCATATTGGCCAGCCAGGGGAGCCCGAAGCAGTGCAGGAAGAGCGGGTTGAGGTTACTTGCGACCGAGGTATTGCTAAACAAGCTATTGAAGCCATGAAGAAAGCCCACCCGTATGAGGAGGTCGCATTCGACATCTATCCACTCATTGAGGAGAAAGAGCTATGAAAAACGCAATCTTAATTCCAGGTAGACCAGACAAAGACGAACATTACGACCCAGCACGACGCTCAAACAGTGAAGACCACTGGTTTAGTTGGCTCAAGCGTCAGCTAATACTCAAGGATATCCATACAGTTTCAATTGAGCTGCCCTTTCCGTTTCGGCCGAGATACGATGAATGGAAGCGGGAATTTGAGCGTTTTGACATAACGCCAGAAACAACTCTTGTTGGCCACAGCTGTGGCGGAGGATTTTTAGTACGTTGGCTGAGCGAGAATAAAAATATCAAAGTTGGCAAAGTTGTTCTGGTCGCGCCATGGATAAACCCGCTGAACTACGAAGTTTCTGATACCGCCGACTTCTTTGATTTTGAAATTGACTCAGAGTTTCCAGCTCGAACAAAGGGTGTAAGCGTGTTTATTTCTAGCGATGACGAACCGAGTGTGGTAAGAACTGTAAATATTCTGAAAGAAAAAGTGCAAGGCATAACCTACCGTGAATATACAGACAGAGGCCACTTTACGTACGGCGTCATGCAAACTGACGATTTTCCCGAGCTACTACAGGAGGTATTAAGATGAAAATTAGTTTGAACTGGGTGAAGCAATATACGGATGTCGATCTTTCTACTGATGAATTGGTGAAGTTGGCAACTGAACGTCTTGGTGGAGTTGAAGGTGTTATTGATCTTTCGAAGCAATATGAGGGTATTATTGTGGCTAAGGTTGTTTCATGCGTAAAGCATCCTAACGCAGATAAGCTTTCGCTTTGTAAAGTTGATGACGGCAGAGTTGTGGGTGATGTGGCCCGTGATGAAAATGGCTATGTGCAGGTGGTGTGCGGCGCACCGAATGTGCGTGAAGGGCTTTTGGTGGCATGGATTCCGCCAGGTGCGACTGTTCCAGCTAGTTATGGTGAAAAAGAGCTGTTTGTTTTGGAGGCGCGTGATCTGCGAGGCGAAACAAGCAATGGCATGCTGGCGAGCCTCGCAGAATTGGGTCTGGGCGATGATCATTCGGGTATTTTGGAGATTGATCCTGAAGAAAAGACTGCCGGTATGCCTCATCCTGAGCCTGTCGAAGGATCTAGTGGCGGTAGCAGCGGGGAGCAGATCTCTCGACAAACTCGAGATGACAATACCGTGAAGCCAGGAACACCTTTCAAAAATCTGTATGATCTTGATGACACAATTCTAGAAATTGAAAACAAGATGTTTACACATCGACCCGATGGTTTTGGTCATCTCGGCGTAGCGCGAGAGATTGCTGGTATTCAGCATAAGGCATTCAAATCTCCAGAGTGGTATTCACAGCGCGTCATTTCGACCGAAGTGGAGAAATCTGACCAAGGTTCTCGAAAAGCTCAAGATGGCCTAGCAAGTGGTCTCAGTGTGTCAATTCAAGATGGCGATCTTTGTCCACGTTATATGGCGGTGGTGCTTGAAGATGTCAAAATTGCGCCAAGCCCGCTTTGGCTGCAAAGTTACTTGAAGCGAGTAGGCGTGCGTCCAATCAATAATGTTGTTGATGTAACTAACTACATGATGTTACTTACCGCGCAACCGCTTCACGCTTTTGATTTCGACAAGATAGCGAGAGACGGCAAGGCCGAAATTACCGTTAGAAGGCCAAAAGACGGCGAAAAAATGACGTTGCTTGACGGCAAAACACTTGAGCCTCATAAAGACGCAGTTTTAATTTGTAGCGAAGCTGGCCCAATTGCGCTTGGCGGCATCATGGGCGGTGGCAATTCTGAAGTTGATGAAAATACGAGGCGGATTGTTTTGGAGTGCGCTACTTTTGATATGTATAACATCCGAAAGACAAGTATGGTCCACGGTATTTTCACAGATGCTGTAACCCGTTTCACTAAAGGCCAGCCAGCAGCTCAATTACCGCCGGTTATCGTTAAAGCCATCAGTATGTTCGAGGAGTTGGCACGCGCTAAGCAAACTGGAGAGATTGTGGATACTGCAGTTGCGAATTACGACCAACGATCAACAAATCACGATTACATCGAAATTGATGCGAAATTTATTAATGATAGACTTGGCTCGAAGTTCAGTAACGAGCAAATTATCCAGCTTCTTACTAATGTTGAAATCGAGGCTCACGAGGCTTCCGGCCCAATTGAAGTACGTCCACCGTTTTGGCGAACCGATCTTGAAATCAAAGAAGATATCGTGGAAGAAATCGGTCGTCTCTATGGCTTTAATCAGCTTCCAATCGCGCTACCAGAGCGGAGCATCGCACCAATAACTCCGGATTCAACACGAACACTCAAAGCAAAAATCAGAGGCGGCTTTGCAAGGGCCGGCGCTAATGAGGTCCTCGGCTACAGCTTCGTTCACGGAAACTTGCTAGCCAAAGCCGGCCAAGATTCAACACGAGCATACGCAATCAGGAATGCGCTAAGCCCCGATCTTCAGTACTACCGCCTCAGTTTATTGCCAAGTTTGCTTGAAAAAGTTCACCCCAATATTAAAGCGGGATATGGGCAGTTCAGCCTGTTTGAAATCGGTAAAGTGCACTACAAAGGTGAAATGGATGAGAGAGAGCTAAATGTACCGAATGAGGATGATCACGTTGCTTGCGTGATTGCGTATGACACAAAGGTGGCCCCGAAGGGTTCACCATATTATGCAGCCCGTCGATACTTAGCTGAAATAGATTCCGACCTTGTCGAGTCGCTTGTTCCTATGAAAGATTTCAATCTTGCGGCCGACGAATGGGGTCAGCAGCTTGCTGCGCCGTACGAACCAGATCGCAGCGCACTCGTTGTGGTTGATAATCAAATTTGGGGCGTAGTTGGCGAATTTAAAACGACAATTCAAAAGGCCTTTAAGCTTCCGGATTATGCCGCCGGATTTGAAGTTCACCTCGGTGTTTTGCAATCAAAAGAAGTGGGTTACAAACCACTTTCAAGATTCCCATCAAGCGAGCAAGATATCACGCTCAAAGTCGCCAGTAGCGTGAACTATGCCGAACTAGCATCGAGCCTTGCCCAGATCATGGAAGACAGTGAGTACCAATACACACTTGAGCCACGTGGTATCTATCAAAAAGAACCTAAGACCAAAAACATTACTTTCCATCTCACGCTCTCTCACCGCGAACGCACTCTCACCACCATCGAAGTCAATAAACTAGTAGAGAACTTAACTTGGCAGGCCCACGAACGGTTCGCAGCCGAGCAGGTTTAACCTTTCCAAAGACGGTTCTCGGAAATATGAAAGACGGTTCTCGGAAATATGAAAATGATGGTTTAATAGTCAGCTAGTTCGTGCTTGATTTTTTCTAGTGCATCGTGCGTATCTTTGTAGTCGTTTACAAATTCTAGATAATCCGAGTGCGTTTCTTTAAATTGGTCTAATATTTTTTGTGGACTAACCCAAGCGGCTTGTTTTGCGCCCAAGTAGTACGGAAGGCTTGAGTACTCCCATTGCATGTAGTCTCTGGGGTTCAAATGAATATAGCGCGAAACATGTTCGAGATATTCATCGCTCGTAATCATTGAAGCCTTAAACCGATCTTGAAATAGCGGCCCGACACGCCTGTAGCGCTTGTTGTAGTGCTTGGTGTACGATGTGGCGACCCCTCTCAGTAACCGTGTCATTGCCTCGGGTTCAACTTGATAAACCAGTAGGTGAAAGTGGTTGGGCATCAAGCAAAATGCGAGTAATTCCAATATTGGATGTAACCAATCATATTCGCGCCCTTTGTTGTCTCGAGCAGGTTCTCTGTCAAGGTAGCGTTTTAGAAGGTTTAAAAACACAGCGTAATCTTGCTTATCATGAAAAATTACCTGCTTTGCAACCCCACGATTGTAAATATGATAGTAGCAATCCTCAAGATAAATTTTTTCACGGTTTTTACTCGACATGAATATATATTAAACAATCAAAACTAAATTTCCAAGAACCGTCTTCGGAAACGTGATAAAATGGAGATATGAAGCAGATTGGAAAAATTTTAAAGTTTGCCGGGCATCTGTGGCCATACTACATTGGCGTTTCTATTGGAACGGTTCTGATGGCGCTGCTCAATCAGGCGCAGCCGCTGCTAACTAAAATGGCGATAGATAGGTTACCAATGGTTGTGGGCGGACAGAACGATTTCATGCCGGTACTGCTGATTGTGGTGGCCCTCTTTGCAAGTGATGTGGGAGCAACACTTATTAGCAACATCTCCGGTTATTATGGCGATATCATGGCCGTCAAGTTGCGCTACTTTCTTTCGACGAAGTACTACGATCATCTTTTAACTCTGAGCCAAAAGTATTACTCCAATGAGCTGACAGGCACCATCATTAATAGATTGAGCCGTTCAATTACGGGCGTTACAGATTTCATTAATATGTTCGCCAATAACTTTTTTCAGTTCCTCCTTACAACCGTATTCACGCTGGTTATTGTAGCTCGTTACAGCTGGATTGTTGCGCTACTTTTTGCCTCGTTGTACCCAATATTTTTGTGGTTGACTGGCCGAACCAGCAAAAAATGGCAAGTGTATCAAAAAGAAATCAATGATGCGAGCGATATCGCCAGTGGCCGATTTGCCGAAGTGATAAGCGAAATCAAAGTAGCAAAAAGCTACACCTCTGAAAAATCTGAAAGCTCATTTTTCAAAAACATGCTCCGAAAAACGGTTAAAACCACTCGGCCGCAATCTCAGTTATGGCATCGTGAAGACATCTTGCGTCGGCTGGTTTTAAACGTGATCTTTGGCGTTGTCTATATCTATATATTCTGGGAAGCGGTCAATGGCAGATTTACTGTAGGTGAGACCGTGCTGCTTATCCAGTACGGGGCGTTAATTCGGCTTCCAATCTTCAGTATGAGTTTCTTGGTGGATCGCACACAGCGGGCTATTGCTGATAGTAAAGATTACTTTACCGCCATGAACGAATCGCCAAGCGTACTTGACCAAGCGGGTGCGAAACAGCTCAGGGTTACGAATGGCGTGGTGCGGTTCAGTAGTGTAAACTTTGCTTACGAAGACGCCCAGCCAGTGCTCCGCGAAGTATCTTTCAAAATCGAAGCTGGTCAGAAATTGGCGCTGGTTGGTGAGAGCGGCGAGGGTAAAACTACCATCACTAACCTGCTACTTCGCTTGTATGATCCAAGCTCGGGTGCTATTACTATTGATGAAACCAATATTGCAGACATAACGCAAAAGAGTTTACGCCAGAACATCGCAGTTGTATTTCAAGAGGCCACACTTTTCAGCGGCACAGTGCGCGAAAACATTGCCTATGGCCGGCCAACTGCGTCTGAAAAAGATATTGAAAAGGCGGCTCGAGCTGCCAACGCTTGGGACTTTGTTAAAAATTTACCAAATGGCCTTGATACGCTGGTTGGTGAGCGCGGCATGAAGCTCTCAGGTGGTCAGAAGCAACGCATCGCCATTGCTCGGGCAATCTTGAAGGATGCACCGATTTTAATTCTTGATGAGGCCACGTCGAGCCTCGATAGCAGAGCCGAGCATGAAGTGCAAATGGCTCTTGAAAAACTCATGAAGGGCCGCACTACACTTATTATTGCGCACCGTCTTTCAACTATTGCCGGTGTTGACCAAATTGTTACCCTCAAGAAAGGCAAAGTTGATGAGATAGGTACGCCGGCAGAACTGGCCAAGACCAAAGGCATATACGCACAATTACTGAAACTACAAAGCAACACCGACGAAAAAACCAAAAACAAACTAAAAGAATACGAAATAGCCGCCTAACTCTCACAGAGTATTTCAATTTAGGCTGGTTGCCGCCACTTTTCTTTCAGTTGCCAGTACGAGGTCTATGAATGCACCCCAGGCATTAGGGTCGCTATCAACAAGATGGCAGTCCCAGCCTTTTTCGATCGCCGTTTCAAGCTGCTCGGTGGGCAAAATGAGCTCTTGTGCATAGGCAATCTGGTCCGCAAGTCCATTTTCAAGCGCTTCTGGTTTTGCACGCGATCCATATACGATGTGAGTTGCTTCCAAAGGACTGCCGCTACCAAAAACGCCTATTGCGGATTGCACCACGAGCGGTCCGGCAAAACCTTTGGTGCGAACAAGCCGGTGGGAAAGTTCTACGGTCATCAGTAAGTCGGCGGTGGGCTTGTCGAGTAAGTTGAGTAGGTCTCGTTCTGACATTCTTGTTTTAAATCTTCTGCCTCCGTTGGTGTAGCGCTTGATTTCGTAGTCACATGTCGTGCCCGAGGTGCCAAGCAGGCCATGTTTTTTCACCTCATAATGCGCCATTGGGGAAGTGAGTGCGGACATAGCAAGAAGGCGGGCATTAGTTATCGGTGTTTCACGCATAAGTATGTAATGTATATATTGCAGATTACATAAAATTGCAAGCAAGAGCGGTATAAATGTAGGCAAAAGGCCGCATTAATGATGTATAATCTCAGTACTATGGTAGATATAGAAAAAATCATCCGAGAATACATTACAAAAACAGTGCATATGTCGTTGGCGACGGTAAAAGATAACAGGCCGTGGGTTTGTGAGGTCCATTTTGCGTATGATGAGAACCTGAATTTATATTTTATATCAAACCCCTCGACGCGACATGGTCAGGAGATCGCGGAAAATCCGAATGTGGCCGGTAACATCGTAAGACAACATGAAAAGTCTGATCTACCACACGGAATATATTTTGAAGGTTCGGCGGAAATAATTGAAGCATCTGCGGAAGACGTGGAGCGCTACTGTCGCTATCTCGAGCGAGACAAGGCAGTGGTTGAAGAGTGGCTCTCGAGTGAGGGCAAGAACAAAATGTATAAAGTGATTGTTTCAAACTGGTTTGCATTCGGCAAATTTGAAGAAGCACTTCATAAATACGAACTTGAGTGGAATGGGTCTAGCAAATGAAAGGCAAAGTTGTTTTAATTTCGGGATCCTCGCGTGGCATGGGGGCGGCAACTGCTCGGTTGGCCCATGCGCAAGGAGCTACGGTGGTTGTCCATGGGAGATCCGAAACGCCGCAACTCGTAGAATTAGCAAAAGAACTCGCTGCGCCTTACGTGGTTTGTGATGTATCAGATCAAGTCAAAGTCAAAAAGGCAGTCGAGACGATTGTGGAAGAATATGGGCGTATCAATACGCTCATCAATTGTGCAGGTTGGGTGAAGTCTACTCCATTTTTAGAGCTCACTGATCAAGATTGGCTCGATGACTTTCAGATAAACCTGCTTGGTACCGCTCATTTCTGTCAGGCTGCCATTCCACACATGGGGCATGGATCGAGTATCGTAAATGTCTCCTCAATCCGTGGTATTGCAAACCTTGCAAGAGGAGGTGCTTTGCCATACTCTGTTTCGAAGGCTGGCGTGATATCTTTAACTATTGGTTTGGCCAAAGAGCTTGGTCCAAAGATACGCGTGAACTGCGTGGCCCCTGGCCCCACCGAGACCGACATGGCAAAAACCTGGAGTGTTGAGATGCGAGAGAGCTATAAAACACAGTCCCTTGTAGACAAAATAGCGCAACCAGATGATATTGCGAAAGTCATATTATTCTTAGCAAGTGACCAAGCTGGAATTATGACAGGGCAAGTTTTAACTGCCGATGGCGGTTATGAGATATACGGTAAATAGTTAGTTTAAACTCTATAATCTAAGCTAATGTCAAGACTTGTTTACGAGTTTTTGGGGGAGTATATTTGGAAGTATCCTGATGAAAATCAGAAAGGTGGAGGGTAAAAGTTTTATGGGAAAAGTGAAAAAGAACGCACAGCGTGTAGTCATCTTGATGGCCGTTGTAGGGTTTGCATTCTCATCTGTTGCAGTAACGGTACTGTATTTTTTGCAAACTAAAAATCAAACATCGGATCAACAGCAGCAGGCTGAATTACTTAAACAATTACAGGAGCAAAATACTATGCAAAAAGAACCACTGACTGGCTATGCAGCTGAGGCATTTGATGCCGCAAGCGTTACTGAATTAAAGGTTGAAACGCTTGTGCAGGGCGAAGGTGCGGCAGCTACGGCAGAATCTACGGTTAACGCAAACTACTTTGGCTGGACATCTGATGGTAAGATCTTTGATAGTACCAATAAGGGTGGTGTCGCTACACCAATAGACTTCCCCTTGAACGGTGTTATTAAGGGTTGGACCGAGAATACCCTAGCGGAGTAAAACAAGGTTCTACTGTTAAATTGACCATTCCTGCCGATAAAGCCTATGGAGCTGTAGATAATGGCGACGGGCGACCGTTTGGGCCATTGGTATTTATTGTTGAATTGAAAGAGGTGAAATAGGCATAAGTAAAATAAACAACGTATATAGCGTAGGTTGTTGACTGGCCTACACCATAAGCAGTATAGTTTATGTCAGACAGTTCAAAGAACGAAAGAAAAATAAAATCGTAAAGAAAGGCTTCTTATGTCTAAACAAGTCACCATTTATACTTCTAACACCTGCGGCCAGTGCAAGATGGTTAAAAAAATCCTTACCATGAAAAATACGCAGTATAACGAAGTAAACATTGATGAACAACCAGAATCACATGCTGTTGTGATGCAACTTTCTGGGCAAACCCGCGTGCCGGTAACTGTTATTCAGGATGACGACACTGGCAAGCAAAGTGTGATTACGGGGTATAACCCAGCGCAACTGATGCCAGCTTTAGCGGTGTAGAAAATCATAATTGATCAAAAGGGGCAGATCATGAAATGGCTAAACACTAAACTGCCGAAACTACTAAACAAATCCGAATGAACGAAGTTCGAAATATGAAACAGCGACAGTTTGACCTTGAAACAAGAGTTTTGGTGTTTGCAAGAGCGTGTAGACAGTTCATTAAAAACCAAAGTCCGTCAATCGTAGGCAGGGAGGACGGTCGGCAGATGGTTCGGTCATCTGGTTCAATTGGCGCAAACTACCTTGAGGCGAACGAGGCGATCAGTAAAAAAGATTTTTTGCACCGTTTACGTATTGCCAAAAAGGAGGCTCGTGAAACAATCTACTGGCTACGTTTACTAGATGCACCAGATGCACTTATCAAAGAAGCTTCGGAACTCATGCATATTTTGGGTGCAGTTCTAGCCAAAAGTAAGTAACTGTTTCCGGTTTCAAATTTCAAATTTGTTTAGCATTTATGCAGTTTATGATTTAGTATTTATACAGGAAAGCGAGTTATTATGTCTGATCAAATACAACCTACAACTGAGCTAGAGGAAACCGATGTAATTATGATCGGCGCAGGCCCTTCTGCGTTAGCTGCGGCTGTGTATACAACTCGGGAAGATATAAAAACAATCCTTCTGGAAAAAGGTGTTGTTGGCGGTTTGGCGGCAATTACTGACCAGGTGGATAATTACCCGGGCTTCCCAGATGGTATTACTGGCCTTGATTTGGCGGAAAAATTAGAAAAGCAAGCCGAGCGGTTCGGGGCGGATATACGCTACGGCGAAGTTTCACAGATCACAACCAACTCGGATGACCATACAGTTTTAGTAAAAACCATTGACGATGCCACATATAAAGCCAAAGCGGTTTTGGTTGCCACAGGTTCAGATTATAAAAAAATCGGCGTGCCCGGTGAAGAAGAGTATTACGGTCGAGGTGTGCATTACTGTGCAACTTGCGATGGTGCATTCTACCGAGATAAAAAACTGGTCGTGGTTGGCGGTGGTAACTCGGCTGTGCAAGAAGCGTTGTTTCTCACTCGTTTCACCACGCATATTGACTTACTGGTCCGTTCTACCATTAAGGCGAGCGAGGTGCTGCAACACGAGCTGCAGAAGTTTGTTGATGATGGCAAGATCACAGTTCACCTCAATACGACAACTGATGAGATCGTTGGTGAGGATAACAAGGTGATAAAAGTTAAGGCAACGAAAGACGGTGAGCCAACTGAAATTACAACAGATGGCGTATTCGTTTTTGTCGGCTTACTCCCAAACACCAGTTTTCTCAAAAACAGTGATGTGAAGCTCGATGAAGTTGGCTTTATATTGACCGATCAAAATCTGCAAACCAATATGCCAGGTGTTTTCGCCAGTGGCGACGTCAGAAGCGGTGCTACTATGCAAATCGCCTCGGCAGTCGGCGAAGGCGCCACCGCCGCCCTCAAAATCCGCGAATACCTCGAAGATCCTTCAAAGAAGTGATTACTTTTTACTCAGGCAATAGACTACATTGTCAGATTCTATTTGTGCAGCCGCAATCGATGTTACAATGTGCTCAAAAGAGTATTTATTCTCGCTTGCGTATTCGGGGTCCACAACGGTAAAGTCTTTTTCACGATAGCCACTAATTACCACCATGTGCGTTCCTGGACGCCCAGTAATAGAGTCGTTAACGCCTATGTCATCCTTGCGGTACACCAACCTGCCGAGGTTTTCATAGAAGTGTTGTGCGGCAACTGCTGCCACGACTGGTCCATTGTGCAGTGCTTTTTTGATCGCTGCGCTCGTGATGGGGCCTACTTGTATGTTACCCCCTGACTTTAGGAAGGCAATATAATCTTTAGCGTATAGTTCTACGTTGTCTCTAGTAATGTTACTAACGGGTAATTCATCTATTCTGAACACCATAGCCTCGAGTCTTTGTATGATTTCGTTTGCATCAAGACTCTTCCAAGACTGATCTATAACCGTTAAATCGCTACAAAGAGCTGAAATTTGCACAGGATAGCCTTCAAGAAGGTAGGAGGCAATCTTGGCCGGTGAAGTGCCCCATAACGTGCCATCTGGTCTTCTATTGACCGGAATGTTATCAATGATCTCTTGGGCAGAGATGTCTATTCCCAGACTTCTCATTGCGAGCGAGAACGAGAATTGGGCACATTCTGCAGTGCCTTGTTTTTCGACTGGAACTGGGTGATGAGTTGTGCCCTGCATAGTTAACGATTATACTCCATATCAAGATGTATATACCTAATGTGCTCACGAGAACTCAGTTCGGTGATCCAATTTTGCGCAAAGTCGCTCAGAAGCTCTCGGACGAGGAGATCAAATCGGATGATATACAGCGTTTGATTGCCGGTATTAAGCACACATTGGTGAGCAGAAAATACGGAGTTGGTTTAGCTGCGCCTCAGGTTGGTTTCTCGGTCGCACTCTCGGTTATTTTAATTCGACCAACACCAGCTCGATCTGATAGAGAGCATTTTGAATCTGTCATCATTAACCCTGCATATAAGGGTTTGGGTAAGCGTGTGCCAAAGTGGGAAGGTTGTCTTAGCCTTGGCACAAAGAACTCCCCAGTTTTTGCACAAGCTGAACGTTTCGAGAGAATACAGGCAACCTGGACTGATGAGTACGGGAAGAGCCACGAGAAGTTGATGAACGGACTACCGGCACATGTATTTCAGCACGAAACAGACCATCTGAATGGCGTTTGCGTGTGAAAGATCACACAACCTGGATGAATGCGAGCGAGTACCGAAAGCGAGTCGTAAAAAAGCAGATTTCATAAGCAATTTACTTCTGTCGGGCCATACGCTACAGTACTTGAAAACAGGAGTGTAAGATATGGTGCTGCGTTTGATCCCGGTGTTGATATTTGCAGCTATCGCAGTTGTGATTATTCAGCTAATCAATCGGTCATTTACCTATACATATAGCACGGTTAAAACTTCACTTGAGGCACAGTATGGCAAGGCGCAGCATATCTACGATCAAGAAGTCTCTGCTTATGAAAAGGGCTACTAAGAGCTAACCCACATCTGATACAATAAGTACGGATATAAGAAATAACTTCAAAACTAAACGCAAGGGAGAATGCATGGCAGATTTTAACGATATTTTTGATGCAGGTGATGTAGATGGCGGCGTTATTACCGTTGTAAACGAGATTGGTGTCGGCTCAAAATTAAAAGTTGAGTGGGATCGAAAAAAGAAGGTTTTTGTGCTCGATCGTGTGGAGCCAAGTATTTTTGCAAAACCATGCAACTACGGCTTTATTCCTCAAACACTTGATGACGATGGTGATGAACTCGACGCGCTGATCATTTGTAATGAAGCAATTGCGACAGGCGTTGTGCTCGAAGCAAAGATCATTGGTATCATGAATTTCGAAGATGATGGCGAGATGGATCATAAAGTAGTAGTCGTGCCAGCTGATGATCGAGACACGGGTGATGTCATAAGTTCACTGGAAGATCTACCAAAGCGAACAATCGAACAGATCGAGCACCACTTCACACACTACAAAGATCTCAAAAAACCAGGTTCCACCAAAGTCCTCGGCTGGGGCAACATTGAAGAAGCAAAAGCCACAATTAAAGAATGCCAAACTCGCTGGTCTGAACAGTAATGTTGCCGAGTGACTACTGGCGAGGAGCGGTTGCTAAGTATAAAACCAAGGATTGGGCTGTCAAGCCTTCGCTTTTTGCACTGGATTTATCCGAAATACTACCGAGAAAAGGAGCTCTGCTCGAGCTGGGGTCAGGAGCTGGTAATGATGGACTGTACTTTAGATCCATGGGATACGATGTCCTTCAGGCCGACCTTGAGGACTTTAGGTCTGAACAGGCAAAGAAGATCGAATTTAAGGTTATGGACATGAGTGAACCTCTAAGACTGAAAGGAGCGTTCGATGTTGTGTACGCTCATCTTTCGTTGCACTACTTCTCAGAGAAACGCACCAAAGAGCTGTTCAAGGAGCTGCACTCATTGTTGAATGCAGGAGGCGTCTTCGCTTTTCTAGTGAACAGTGTTTATGACCCTGAATTTCGGACGGGTAAGAAGCTAGAGGATCACTTTTTCGAAGTGAACGGAATAAACAAAAGGTACTTTGATAAGATCGAAGTCCAAAAATTCACCAAAGACCTATTCGAGCCACTACTGGCTGATGAGTGTGGGACATCATACAAGGATAAGGCCGACGGGATGACGCAGCTTGTGAGATTTGCCGGGACTAAAAAATGAAAAAGGTGATACCTATTGATGCAAAGTTAATTCCGCAAGATGCCAAGAAGGTGTTCGATGGTGTTATCTTTGATGTTTTCCAGTGGCAGCAGCAGATGTTTGATGGCACAACCGAAACATTTGAAATGCTGAGGCGGCCAGATACTGTACAGGTTATCTGTATTGACGAAGGCAAAGTATTGGTGTTGGAAGAGGAGCAGCCTCATATTG
>JAXMAA010000003.1:0-114199 GCA_046350615.1 Saccharimonadales bacterium (SeqCode)
GCTTCTTAAGCAGCCCTATCTGAGTTGACTTACCTGTGCCATCGGCACCTTCAATAAAAACTGACTTCACCATTAATTAGTAGTATATAGTGAATAGCGGTTAGTGGATAGTATTAGAAAACCCGCCATAAGGCGGGATTCTAAGATCTAAGAGCTAACTAAGTTCTATAATCTATTAAACTTCGCTCAGCGCAATCTTCACACCAGGGCCCATGGTAGTGGTCATAGTGATTTTTTGTAGATAGACGCCTTTTACGCTTGCTGGCTTAGCATCAGAGATTGCTTTTAGTACGACTTGCACGTTTTGGGCGATCTGCTCTGACTTGAAGCTGACTTTGCCAACCGCCAAGTGGACAATTGATTGTTTATCAACACGGAACTCAACCTTGCCAGCCTTTGCCTCTTTTACAGCATCAGCCACTTTGGCGGTTACAGTGCCGCTCTTTGGGTTTGGCATTAAACCTTTTGGCCCCAAGATACGAGCATATTTACCAAGCTTGGCCATGAGTTGTGGTGTGGCAATTAGAACATCAAAATCAAGCTGCTCTTTATCAAGTTGTTGTAAGAACTCGTCTTCACCCACAATATCGGCACCAGCTTTTTTAGCGGCTTCGTGTTGATCTGTTGGAGCAAATACCGCGATGCGAATAGATTTACCCGTACCATGTGGCAGCGCAACAGTAGCACGTACGTTTTGGTCGGCCTGACGAGGGTCAACACCAAGGTTAACGTGTAGCTCAACAGAAGCATCAAACTTCACTGAGCTTGTTTTAGGAAGTAGCTCGGATGCTTCTTTAACAGTGTATTCCTTGCTTACGTCAATAAGTTCGTGTGCTTTTTTGTAGCCCTTGCTTCGGCGCTCTAAGCGAGAACGGGTTTTAGGAGCCGGACCTTTCTTGATGCCGGTTTCACTTGGATCAAGCTCGCCACTAGCTACCTTCTCCTTACGTTCTTCTTTTTCAGCCTTTTCCTCAGCTTCTTTGAGTGCTTTGGCGCTTCGTTTACCGGCTTTCGCGGTTGTCTTCTCGGTCTCGTCATCTTTAGCGTCAGTCGAAAGATTCGCTTCGTTTTCACTAGATCCCTCCACTTCGGTCGGGATGACAGCACTTGAGAGTGCTGCTTCAATTTCAGCAACCGTGTTCTTTTCAGAAACTTCCAAACCAAGTTTCTGTGCTTCTTCTAATAATTCTGCTTTCTTTGCCATCTTTTTCTCCTTATCTCCGAGATTGGCACCTCGGTCGTGGTTCAAACGCATGTCGAGTGACGTGCTCCCATCTTAAGTTATTCTACTCTTCGTCTTCCGGGTATTTGCTTTCTAAAACAGCTTCTTCGTGCCGTTGAACGGCCTCTGTAGCTGCATGACCAAATTTCTCTACATATAGTCTAAGAGCTTCAACTCTGTCTTCGTCAGGATGTTCACTGGCAAGTTCTGCGGCAAGGGCAGCAAGCCCTACTCTAAACTTAACATTTGGATCCTCTTGAAATCCGGGCGGCATAAAGTACTCACCTATTGTTTCTGGTACTTGAGCATCAACCTGTTTAGTTTGTTGTGCTTCTCTTCGTGTATCTACAAAGCGCCTTCTTGCTGCAGACTCTTCGCCGTTTGCATATCCAAATACTGATGCACCTAGCGCTACTGTTGCAAACGCACCCCTGTTATCTCCCACCGTTAACCTTTCTGCTGCCACTGCAAATGAGGCTGGTAATGATAGCCATTTAACAACCATCCATCTTTCGGCTCGCCTTATCAATGGATGACGATCTGATCGATTTATCTGCTGCCGTTGTGCGCCTGTAGCTTCGACCGATGTCATATTACTATCCTTCGATCTCTACGCCCATTGAGCGGGCGGTGCCGGCAATTACTTTTTTAGCGGCGTCGATGTCGTTTGCGTTAAGGTATTGCATTTTAGCTTCGGCGATTTCGGTTAACTGAGCGTCAGTAATTTTACCAACCTTAGTTTTGTGAGATTCACCCGAACCTTTTTGAATACCGGCTGCTTTACGAATTAAATCGTCTGCTGGAACACCGATAACAGTAAAGGCGAATGTGCGATCATCAAAAATTTGCAGATGCACAATTACATCTGAGCCCATGAAGTCCTTCGTCTGATCATTAAATGGATTGATAAAATCCATCATGTTAAGGCCGTATTGGCCCAAAGTTGAGCCTACCGGAGGCCCTGCACTGGCTTTGCCAGCTGGAATGCGAAGTTTAAGATTCGCAGTAATTTTTTTTGCCATTTAATTTATCCTTTGCACTTTGTCATGCTGAACTTGTTTCAGCATCTAATATTGATTGGATCCTGAAACAAGTTCAGGATGACACCATTTAGCATTGTTGCTAAATCTGAAATTCAATTATGTGAAGCTTGAATCACAGAAAGTCAGTGCGTAACAGATACACTATAGCAAATCTAAGCCTCATCTTCAAGCTTAGTATGCTCTTGCGTGAGAAGTTCTTTGAATTGTTGGGCGCGTGAAGCCTCTGAAAGAGCGCTTTGGGCATCTTCCCATCCAAATTTTCCAGCAAATACCCCAACCCCTAAACCCGTAAAGAATAACCCGAGACGGCCTGTGCATATTCCATACAATGCGGTCGCACCGGTAAAGCCTGCAAGAACGAGCTCGCCGGCGGCATCTTTCAGTTCCTTACTTGCTGTACTGCGATGATAGCCTTCGGCCGATTTAAGAAAATCAATCTTATTTTCCATTCGCGGTTCCGGTTAAACCTTTTTAACTTGGAGGGCGTCTAGTTCTACTGGGGTTTCGCGGCCGAACATGCTGACGAGGACTTTTAGCTTGCCTTTGGCGGCATCGATCTCGTTGATGGCGCCATCAAAGCCTTTGAATGGGCCGTCGATGATGCTGACAACTTCGCCAACTGAGAAGTTGATGTTGTGCTTTGGATCTTCGGCACCCATGCGCTTGAGGATCTTGCTGATTTCGTCGTCTGAAACGGGACTTGGTTCGGTGCCAGAGCCAACGAAGCCGGTGACATTTGGTGTGTTTCTGACAATGTACCAGACATCTTCACCCATCTTCATTTGTACTAACACGTAGCCTTGGAAGATCTTCTTCTCTACAACTTTACGTTTGCCGTTTTTGATCTCAATCTGTTTTTCTTTCGGTACAATCACATCAAAAATTTTATCGGCCATATCAAGGCTTTCGGCGCGTTGCTTGATGCTTTCAGCCACTTTCTCCTCGTAGCCGCTGTAGGTGTGGATGGCGTACCACTGCTTGCTGGAATCGTATCGTTTGCTCATGAATGTTTCCTTGTAACTTCCTTATCTACTTTAAAAATATTTCTTTAGCCAGTTTTTCAAACCCGTAGTCAAGACCGCTTGTAAAAGCAGCAAATAGGGCTGAGAACAAAAATACAGTTAGCGTAAGCTTCCATGCAGTTCTTCTGCTTGGCCAGGTAACCTGACGAAGCTCGCGCCACGAGCTGATAAAGTAGCCACGGAATGGCGAACGCAGAATGGTTCTGCGCAAAAACTTCCAAACTTTAGAATTTCTGATTGGTGCAGTGATCTTTTTAAAGAAGTCTGCAATGCTTTTTCGAATCTTTTTAATTCGCTTGCCCATTATTGCCTCGATTATCTCTTAATTAAAAACAGAGCCTAATTTGGCTCGTTTCGTCAAGTATACCATTGAATAATAGCAAATAGCAAATAGCAAATAGCGCTGAAGGGCAAGGTCTTTCGATTTCGCTTAAGATGACAGGTGAGCTTGTGATGGCTACTGGGATTTCTTGTGATCCTTAGCTAGCGCAAGTGAGGGTACGGTGATAGTAAACGTGGTACCTTTGTTAAGCTGACTTTCAAGGTGAATATGAGCCTCAAGGCGATGGGCGAGCTTAGAGGTTACATAAAGGCCAAGGCCGGTTCCACTACTTTCACGCGTGCGGTAATCTTCACTGCGGAAAAACTTATCGAATACCCGTTTTTGATCTGCTTTACTCAGGCCAATTCCGGTATCGGCTACGGAAAAGACGGCATCACCAGCCTTGTTTGAACGAACATGCAGCAGTACGGTACCCGTTTTTGTATATTTAATGGCGTTGGTAATGAAGTTTTGTAGTATTTCTCGAAGATAGAGTTCGGCAGTATTGATCGATTCGACCTCTTTAGCAGCACTGAAGGTGAGCTTGAGCTTTTTTGTAGCTGCTTGAGTATGGTAATCGTTACTAATTGATTCGAGTAGCTCTTTCGGATCAACTGCGGTGATATCAAGCGGTACATCGGTGCGCTCTGCACGCGAGAGTGTTGCGAGATCGTTGATCATATTGGCAAGAAAAATCACCTGTTCATGCGCTTGGTCGAGCGATTCGGTGACCATTTTTGGGTCATGGTTTTTATCGCTCATAAAAATTGCATTGCTAATGTTTCCTTCAGCAATAGCAACAGGCGTACGAAGCTCATGGCTGACGACGCTAATAAACTCATCACGCTCCTCTTCAAGCGACTTTTCTTTTGTGATATCACGCATGAGCATGATGTAGCCGCTATCTGTTTCTTCGCGAAAGCCAAGCTTTACTGGTGCAATATTTAGATAGAGGTTAATAACATCGTGTGGACCGAACTCATGAATATAGTCAGTGGTAGTAAACCCGAGCGCGTGTTTTTTTAACAATTCGCTAAGCTTGATAGCTTTTCCGCCACCATCCTTTAATTTCAACACGGAATCGAGCGATCTTCCCTCAAGTGTTTGGTTGGTGTCGAGAAGTTCGAGTACGGCAGCATTGTAGATGAGTATTTTACCTTTTTGATCTGTAGCAACAACGGCTTCACCCATATTATTAATAAGCGAAAGGAGCCGCTGCCTTTCAAAGCTGGAACTCCTAAATGTGGCGTCCAGCGCGGTTCGTTCTGCATCTGAGATGCTTCGATATTTTGAAACCTGAAGTGATATAAACACTACACCAAGATATTGGCCGAAGATTTGAATTAACAGTTCAAAACTAAGTATTTGTTGCGTTCTAAAGAAGGCTGCAGCAAGTGTTAATGCGTAGACAGCATAGGTAATATACATTGGTCGTTTGCCAAAGATAAGATCCATGCCAATGGCAAGTGCAATCCAGAGAAATTCGAATGGAGTTAAAAATGGCGCTACGAGTACCGTAAATATAATCAATGCACCGTGGTAGCAGCTGTAGATAACTGCTAGCTGACGTTTGTTAAGAGTTTCGCTTTTGAGTGAGTGTATGATTGAAACAATGGTAACAACAGATATCATGGAGGCATAAATGGGCAATGAACCATCTTGAAAGTAACTTGGTTTAAAAATCCAAAGTAAAACCGCGAAGAATGTCATGGTGCCAACGGGAATCTGCAGACCATAAAGAATATTAATTTTGTTGATGATCCGTGTGAAACGGCTGCTCTCGTTACTCATACCTTGCCTGTATTATGCACCAGAGCGCAGTGAAAATAAAGCTTGTGGTTACATCAGGTGCGGACTGAAGTTTTTAAGCGCTGCTCGCCTTTTTTTGTAATCCGGAATCATCACTGCTAATTCTGCCCAAAATTGGGTGCTATGGTTCATGTGGTTGAGGTGAGTTAGTTCGTGGCAAAGGACATATTCTATAAGATCATCAGGCAATTGCATGAGCCAAATACTGAGGTTAATGCTCTTGGCGCTTGAGCAGCTTCCCCAGCGGCTGCGCATCTTCTTCACTTGCACTTGGCGATAGGTGTATGTATGTTTTCTGGCAAGTCCGTAGATTTTACTGGGTAGATATGCCTCGGCTTGGCGTTTGAGTGCACGGATGGCAGCTTTTTTTGCCTCCTCTTGTACTGCCGCATCTTCACTCGTATACCCTTGTGGTACATTGATGGTAACATGAGTGGTATTGACACGAGAGCTAAGCGAGGGCTTGCCAAGCGCAAATAGAAGCTGGTGCTGTCTCCCTATTAGCTTTCCTGACGTAAGGAGCTTTTTTTCCGGAGGTTTATTTTTTTGAATCCAGCCATGATGCTTTCTTACAAAACCCTCCGCTACAATATACGGCAGATAGTATGGTATGGTGGCCTCAACGGTGCCTTCGGCGGTAACTTTAAGTGTGAGTCGCTTTGCACGCTTTGATTTACGAAGTCTCACTTCGCTTCCATCTGGGAGTTGCACGCTTTTCATTTACTGTATAAATCGTGAAATTGGCCGGCGGTTGGGCGATGGTCTTCTGGCGGTACCAAGCGGGTTTTCGGTGCTGAAATCGCCTTTGCTCAGACTTTCGCTGTACATGCTGGCGATTTTTCTAAGTACGGTGAGACACTGGCCTTTAAACGCGTGTTTGCCGCTGATTACTACGACCTGTTCTTTTTCGCCTGGTCTTTCAAGTTGGCTTCGAATCTCCTTGAATGTCTCGGCATCAATTGGGAATGAATATTTGCTATCAGGGTTGCGGCGGTCACGGTTTCTGGCCCGTGATGCTGCTGTTTCAAGATCTGTCTGAAGCCATACCACAAGCGTACGGTAACCGTTTTTAGCAGCTATTTCGTAGAGATTCTTTCGTTGCTCGGTTTTTAAAAAGCTGCCTTCGCAAATAACTGTGCGTTCAGTTTGCATAAGCTGCTCTAAGCTATAATGCATAATACGTTGTAGAATTTCAGTCTCATCTTCGTTAAATAGTGGCCGTTCAAACAGCTCATAACGTAGGTTGTCTTCGCTTACTCGGGGTAAGCCGTGTAAATCGGCAAATTGCCTGGCAAAAAATGTTTTGCCAGAGCCAGGATACCCCATGGTGATCAATAATAGTGGTGGTGTCAGCTGCAAATGTTTCATAACCCTCATTTGTTTTCTGCACGTTACTATAGCACGTTTTAGGAATATTCGCGAAACTGATCTGATGGTGCTACAATAGTTCACGTTGCGCCCAACTGGTTAACGTGGGTGTACGTACGTCAATAAAATACGCAGAGGGGCATAGTACAACGGTTAGTATAAGGGTCTCCAAAACCCTAGATCGTGGTTCGATTCCACGTGCCCCTGCCAGGTGATAATTAAAACACCCAGCCGTAAAGCTGGGTGTTTTGTTTGCTATGCAAGCGGCTGTTACTTGCTAAGCTTGCGGCTGCGGATGAGGCTGTAACCGAGGCCGGTAACTGTGCTTATAGCAAGCGTGCTCGCAACAACGTTACCAGATCCCGTACTTGGTAATCGAGTAACTGTAGTAGATGTCGGAGTTGTTGGCGTAGTTGGTTGGGCTACGTCGTCTTTGCATATATCGAGTGTGTAGCCAAATGAGAAATCGAGTAATCGATCCATTGTATCACTTGGTTCACCTGCGAGCTTATAGTGTGCCGTGCCATCAGCGGCGGTAGGGCGAGGGCCTTCAACAAGGTCTGCCTGCCATCGACATGAGGGTACTTCAACCGAGATGGTGTGAGTACCAACGCCAAATGTTTGCGTTGCTGTTTTGTAGAGCACCTGGCTCTCAAGTGGTGTGCCGGTTTCGTTGTACCATTTCCAGGTAGCAACACTGGCTGTTTTTGTACAGCTTTCATCACCAGTTACTCTCACTTTCACATCAAGCTTGTTGCCATTCAGCACCATGCCCTTGTTTTTTAGGTCTAGGAAGGCCACCTCTTCGGTGAAACGATCCAGCTTGCATTCTTCAGCAGCCTGCGCTGGCTTTGCTGGCATCGCGAGGGCAGTGATACTTGCAGCAACAACACCGGCAGCGACAAACATTTTTAGCTTATTCATGAAATTAACTCCTCATACATTAGTGTATAATTTCATTATAGCAAAATATAGTATCTTTGTCAATACTATGTAATAAGGATTTACAAATATGCAAAAAACATTTATAAGATCTCCCGTTTCTGGGAGATCTGATGATTAAAACTTCTTTTTCAGTTCTTTCAGCTTTTTCTTCAGTAGTCGCTTGCGAGAGGCGCTATGCCATCGTTTATGCTTTGCCATTCGTTACTTCTTTCGAGGCTTTACTTCGTTGCGGCCAAGGTTCTTTTTGGTTTCAGTAAATGTTTCAACTTTTCGCAGACGAGGGTTATATTTTTTCAAACTAAGCTTATCGGGGGTGTTCTGAGTATTCTTTTTAGTATAGTAAAGGCGGTCGCCCGATTCTTCACCGACCAATCCTACCAACACTCGTTTTGTATTCTTCTTTGCCATATAGTTATTTATCCTACCAGATTATGTTCAACAGATCAAGCTTAACTTGCGTTACATTTGGAGCCACGACTGGGATTTGAACCCAGGACCTACGCCTTACCATGGCGTCGCTCTGCCGACTGAGCTATCGCGGCACAAATTGCTAAGCACGGTTTGCTATGTGTAGAAGTATTACCATAGAGGTACCCGTACTACTGAGCCAAGGCGCCTTGCACCGTGCAATGATACCAGAAATCAGCCATTTTTACTAACATCTAATCCTGGCCCACCCACACTTTGTAAAACCTCCCTGTTGTCATCCTCTGACTTGATCAGAGGATCCAGTAGTAGACTAGATTCCCGCCTGCGCGGGAATAACAAAGTGTGGGTGGTTTAACATCTACTCTAATCAATATAGCTCATCTCAATCGGCGCTCTGATGGAGTTCTTGTGATGCCCTATGCCTATCGGATATTCACCAGTAAAGGCTGAGAGGTTAAATCGCTCACGTGGTTGCCGCGTTGCCGAAATAAGGCCGCTGAGTGCAAGAAAGCCAATATATTCAGCTTCAATGTCTTCGCGCATTTCCTCCACGGTCATATTTGCAGCCGCGAGCTCGGATTGCCGTGGTGTATCAATGCCGTAAAAATCCGGGAAACGCACTGGCGGTGATCCTAGAAAAAGCCTCACAGAAGTTGCACCAGCGGCCCGCGCTTTTTCAATAAGCTGCCGTGCCGTGTTGAGCCGCACAATAGAATCGTCAACAAGGGCTACTGGTCTTCCGCGAACGAACTCAGGTATAAAGTTGTGTTTTAATTTTAAGTTTTGTTGTCGTAGTTGCTGATTTTGCAGCATAAACGTACGTCCTACGTAGCGATTTTTGGTGATTGCTCCAGCCATGCACTCAAGTCCAAGTCGTTTTGCAAAGCCCTCGGCGATAGGTAGAGATGTCTCGGGTATGGGGACTACTAGCGTGTTGGGGTCTGTAATTGTATCGCCGTGTTGTTCGGCAAGCGCTTCACCCGCCCGATATCGAACGAGGCCAACGCGTTCACCGTATAGCACGCTGTCGGGTCTGAACCACCCACACTTCTAGCCTAACCACCAAAAAGACGACATACTGTTTTCTATTAATAACTACAAAAAAGGAAAACAAATATGTCGCCAAAAGATATTGTAGCTGGTGTGAGCCAGCTCACCCAAACAAAACTCATGCCAACCGTACCAAAGAAGTGGTCACCACAGTTCCACTTTGGCCTACAGGCTTACGGGCTCAAAGCCTTTCAGTCTGCCACCAGTAATGCTCGCCAGGTAGTCGTGAATGCCAACACTGCCGCTCGGAAGAGTGAGCGGCTGCTGGCAAATAGTAAGTTAGCGGATCATTTTGGCGAGGTGTTCGATGCCCTAGGCCTCATTAAGCCTGCTAGCTTTGTGAACATCGACCACTCGGACATGAACCGACTGGTTGCATTGGTTGGTGCAGTGCAAACCAGAAAAGGCCGAGCCGTCCCATGTCTGGTCGAAACCACGTACAGCGACCATTTACCAGCACAAGGTTCGGCTCGATCTACCCCTCGAACGAATGCACTCAGGCAAATGAGAGCCAAGGAGCGTCGAACGACCAGCTTTACCGGCCATTACATTGATGCTCTGCAAACCTTTGCTGAGCGCCTGGGCTTCTGGCCTAAGCTGGTCTTTGACCGAGGCTTTGGCAATGAGTCATTGGTGACTCATTTGACAGCCGAAGGCTGCACGTTCTACATTCGCCTGAAAGGTGGCCGGTTCGTACACCTGGACGGGCAACGGATTGCAACCAAAGCACTTGCCCAAACAGATGCTACCGCTGAGCTGTTTGGTCTGACCTTACGTATTGTCCGCAGCCCCAAGAACAGACGAGCCAAAGAGCCATGGTATATTCTGACCAACGACCAAAACAGCAGCCGAGACAAGGTTGTTAGGATATACTACCACCGCTTTGAGATTGAAGAGACATTCAGAGATATGAAGCATATCTGGGAGCTCAAACGTACTCGCCTCAACAAGCCCAATAGCCTGAAAGTAATTATGTGGCTCGTCAGTATCGGTATTGGATTGCTGTATCTGGTGGCGAAGCCTACCAAGCATGTCGGGTGCTTCCACTCAAAGAAACAGATATCCTGGCTCCGCCAGGCCTACGAACAACTGCAGCAAGCCACGAATCTACTGCTGTGGGGTCAGGGGTGAGGATGGAAGTGTGGGTGGTTCAGCTGTCGGGTCGCGCAAAGTACACAAACTCAAAAATATCTAACTTTTCTTCTCCCTCTGCAAACTGCCGTGATTCAATACCATCTTTCGTGATGATTACTAGCTCACCGGGATTTATGGAGCGCTCGTGAGCTGCTTCTACTACATCAAGCCCGTAGGTTTCAGAGGCGACAACATAGCCATCCGCAGTTCTCCCGAGCTCCAGGGGTCGTATCCCTTTCGGATCTCGAAACGCGACGATAGTGTTGTCGTGAAGGGCTACACTGGAATATGAACCCCGTAATAATGGCGCGGTGAGTTCTACAGCGTCTGCCAGATCATGATTACCTCTAATGTGTTGTGCAACAGCAAGCGCTTGCATTTCAGAATCGTTTTGTTCGCGTATGCGCAGCCCGTTACGCTGTAAAAACGTTTGCAGCTTATCGGTAAGTGGTAGGTTGCCGTTTGTTGCTAAGGAAAATTCGATATCTGGCGCGACCACTGGCTGTAAATGCGCATACTTCGATCCGTTTGTCGAGTAACGGTTATGTCCAATCGCAAGATTACCAGTCAGCCTTTGTATTATCTCATCGTCGTAGACATCACGCACCATGCCCGGCTGTCTGTGCTCGTGCAGTTCACCATTATCGGACATCGTTGTTATGCCGCTAGCTTCGACTCCCCTGTGCTGGAGCGCAAACAATATGTGATAGAGCTGGCCTGCGGCGCAAACCTCGTCATTATTTGCTGCGACCGCACCAACGGCGCATTTCTCTTTCAACTCTCCCATTTCATAGGCTAGTATAGCGTATTGTTTGTGTTATTTTGAGCGATTGAAAATCTAACAGTAATCTAGTATGATGTAACAGTTCTCGAACAAGGTATGCCACCTTAGCTCAGCTGGTTAGAGCAGCTGTTTTGTAAACAGCAGGTCGTCGGTTCGAATCCGACAGGTGGCTCCAAGCTTTGACGAGTCAAAGCAATTAACAAGTAGCAATTAACAAGTAGCAACGCATAACTGTTTCGCAGAGAATTATTACAAAAGTCAAAGACTTTTGGCAGAAATTGTAAATTGATAATTGTAAATTGATAATTGCTTTTAGCTTTAGCCAAAAGCCTGCTGGGATAGTGAAGCGGTCAAACACGGCAGACTGTAAATCTGCTGGCTTATGCCTTCGTAGGTTCGAATCCTACTCCCAGCACCACAGATTGGAGCATACAGGACGTTAGAACTTTTCTAGCGTCTATTTTTGCTCTTGTTAACGACCAGCTGCTTTATAATGATAGAAATGAGATCCGCAGAGTTTACCGAAGATTTTTTTGAAGAGTGCGCCGTGGTAGAAGTATTGGGATCTCGCGTGGTCTTAGCTGTACTTCGTGGAGAAAATATGTCACTCAGCACTCAGGGCTCGAAAGCCCCAAATGTTTTACCGATTCCAGATGATGTAGTTGAATGCAATGAGGAAATACTTACCACCCAGACATGGTTAGAGGATGGTGAGTTTCCAAGAAGATATGTCGATGCAGCCTCCTTTCCGGTCACATCAATACCTGATCTAGCTATAGGTCGGGTAGTGCACTACCATCAGGGTCGCTCAGAAGGTGATATGCGCAAGACGGCTTGGGTTTGCATTGGCCCAGATCAACTAGCATTAGACGAAGTAAATGCTATAACTCAAGAACAACTACAAACACGTGAGGAGTTGCTAAGAAGGCGCGCAGCAGACTTAAGATCAGAGAGATATTATGCAAGAACCAGAATTGAGCGACTGGATCCTGGTCAGCCCTTTATGCTATTTGAAAATGCAGAAATAAGGCATCGTGAAAGTGGCAAACCTTTTATGTTTATTCCAGACCGTATATTCGTAAGTGAAAAGCGTGGTCCCCAGCGTCTCAGGGTTGCTGCCACAATTTTAACCCCAGATGACGATGAGTATTTCGGCTGGGAACGTAGGTATACTTCAAATGGTGCGGAGCTTCTTAAAGAACTGCACCGGCCTTTCGGAGATGAAGAGTTGGGTGTTCCAATGATTAAGGTTGATGTGTATACGTCTAGCCCACTCGGTGGCCACAAAAAGGCGCGCGAAGAACAGAAGCTTGAGCTCACTATAAACGGTGAAAGGTATTGGAGCGCAGTTGATCCAGAATATTCGCTGTTCGCAGATTTTGAGCCGGATCACGACCTTCTACACATGACAGATAAGGGTTTCGACGATTATATAGAGGTTGAGCGTCAAAGTGATGGTGATTTGTTATATTGTGACTTTCAAGTAGCTGGCAGGCCAAAGCCTAACGTTTTTTATAGGGCCCCAGGCTCCGAAGAATTGGTACGAACCGGTGCTGATTCTCCTGTAAGGGTACTTTTGCCGCTCGACCTTGTAGTACTAGGAGAAATAGAAGCAGAGTTCCCCGGGCTTTTCTAAGAGGAGTTGCCACAGGGAATTGTTAAGGCAGTTAATGGATCGCATAGAAAGATCTTGGGAACTTCTTATGTTGATTGGTCTGATCCAGGATGGATTAGAGGTTTTTCGTAGTCGTTAGCTCATTGGTGGCAGTTGGCCTTGTTGTCTCTTGAGGTAAGTGTTGCGGGTGGTTACATCACCACTTTTCGTGGCTGTTTTATTTTTGGGGCTTTTTGAATTTTTACCTTAGCCTTCTTGACTGCAGACTCAATTTTTTTGGCGTCATCTTCTCGGCCAACTTTTCGGTAGGCGCCAGCAACAAGGGAGTATGTTTGCTGATTAGGTTGTAGCTTGGCGGCGTGTTCTAAGGCCTCTACCATTTTTTTGTCGTTCCCGAGTTTTTCCTGTACCTTTGCGTAGGCGATGTAACGCACAGGTATATCATCTTCTTCTTCCATGGCGGATTCAAGGGTGTGGGCGGCTTTTTGTAACTCACCGACTTCCATATAGACGAGACCGAGATTGTTGAGTGTTGAAGCGTTAGGCTCAAGACTATGTGCTATCTCGAAGCATTCTATGGCATGCTCGAAGCTGCGCTGTTTGGCATAAAGAATACCAAGCCGGTTGTAAGCACCGGCGTTGCGCTCATCAAAGCGTAAAATGGTTAACAGCGCACGCTCGGCTCGTAGGAATTTGTTTTCCTTCAGTGATTGAAAGGCATCATCCCACAGGCGTTGTAACCGGTCTCCAACACGTTTGGTGACAAGCTCTTCGGCCTGCTCCTCTGCGTTGGCAGTTGCATAAATTGTCCACGTGCCAATGGCGAGTACAGCTAATAATGCGTAAATCATTAGTGAGTATTATAGCATTCTTTTGTTAGAGGTTTTCAATCAGCTTTGTAAGTTGTATTTTTACACTCGCATTTCGCGCACTGATGTCTTTGGCTACTTCTTCAATCACTTCTGCTTGTTGCATGAGCTTTTTAAGGCGTGCAGCATTCGTTTTATTTGCTTGCACGAGACTATCTACAATGATAGCGAGCGTATCCAGAAGATCGATTGCCCAACTTCTTTCAAATTTCGCCATAATGCATGTGAGATGCCGTTGGTAGTTTGGGCCACTATAAAATTGTTTAGCTGTGTTGATTCTTGCAAGATGTGACTTTTGCAACTCAGAATTTTCTAATAAGCGAAATAGGCGGCCTGGCATCATATCGACGCTGCGCAAGAGCGATTGTATCTCATCAACTGGAATACTAGAACGTTCTTGCGCAGTGGCAACAATTTGATCTGTGGGTGGTGGGAGTACCTCAATATGCTGTGTGCGGGATTGAATGGTGGCAAGGAGCGAGTCGCGATGATTTGCTGTAAGGATGAAGTGAGTATGGGCTGGCGGTTCTTCAAGTAGTTTTAAAAATGCGTTTTGTGCCTCGTGGCTCATGGTCTGAGCATTTTTAATAATAAGCGTGAGTGGCGACCCGCTCCGTGTGATCTGGTAGAGGTTTCGAACTTGCTCAATTGTAATTGACTGTGTGTCTGGCGCCGCTTCAATAATGATTGGCTCACTTTCAAGGCTGGTAGCCAGCCACGTGGCAATAGTGGTTTTGCCTACACCATGTTTACCGCTTAGAATTAGGCCATGCGATGGATTGGATTGGTGGCGTTCTAGTGCGGCCAGAGTGCGGGAATGTATGATCGGCTGCTTCATGTTTTGTGATACTCTGTAAATTCTGTGGGTGCCTTAGCATGCCATGTTTTTCTGATACCACCGGGGAGTGTTAGTTCTAGTGAGGCTGCATGGAGCATTAGGCGCTGGGCGGTCTCACCATTATAGAATTCATCACCTACAATCGGGTGCTTAAGGTAAGCGAGATGTACGCGGAGCTGATGGGTGCGTCCGGTGTGGGGTTTGAGTTCTACCAAGGATGTAGTTTGTGGTTGGTGGTCGGTAGTTTGGAGGACTTTGAATTCGGTTTGGGCGGGTTTGCCGTTGACGCCAGCGCGGAAGGTGGCTGGTTTTTTGGGATTGCGCTCAATTGGTATATCTATCAAGCCTTCGTTTTCGGGAAGTTCTCCAGATACAACTGCAAGGTACGTCTTTTTTACATTTCTCTGAGCGAATTGTTTTTGCAGATGCTTTTGGGTAGCCGCATTCTTAGCCACGATCATTAATCCGCTCGTTGCTCGATCGAGCCGATGCACAATACCTGCTCGATTAGAGCTCCAGAGATCGTCGATTCCGTCATCTCGAGTGTTAGTCGAAAGATCTGGTGTAGTTTGTATGCCTTCGGCATGACTCTTTTGACTGGATTCCGGATCAAGCCCGGAATGACGCTGAACGTGATTTTTTAGCCATGTAGCAACCGTGCCCTCCTTGTTAAAAGCACCTTTGGAGTGAGCTAACACACCAACCGGCTTGTTTATAACAACGACATTTTCATCCTCATAGATAACTGGTAAATCGATACTATCTGGAGCAAGGTCAAGATCCGTAAAGTCAACCGATATTTGATCCCCAGTCTTTAAGATGTATTTTGATTTCGCCCTTTCTTGGTTTACTAAAACTTGCCCGCCACCAATCAACTTTTCAATGGCTGAACGTGAATAATCAGGGTAAAGCCGAGCAAGCGTCTTGTCAAGCCGCTCACCAACCTCAAATTCCGTCAGAATCTCTTTACTCACTGGTTTAATTGTACCCTACCCTTTGGTTGGAAAGATAATTCTGCTAATAAATTCGGCTACGCGTCTTAAGATTTTGAAGCCAGATTCTTGGCTGATTGGCCGTTTTTCTCCACTCATAGTGAACCACTTTCGGCGAACTGACTTGTTTTAAAGACAGTGTTGACATCATTTTGCTTGTTGGTGCAGAGATAGAAGTCGGTGAATTCCAGCTCTTTTATGCTCAAAACCTGGTCAATCACGGTTTCATGGTGAATATCGGGCAAAAACCATACAACTTTTATGTACCAAGTTGCAACGGTATACTTATCGCAACGCTTTTTTATAAATTTCACAAGCTCGTGAGTTTCTGAGAGCTCAAACTCAATTGCCACATGTTCGGCTCCCGGTAGAGATTCCTCGTTCTTTACAAAAGCATTTTTAACATTGATCTTGAGGGGTAGAAATTTTCTCAAATCTTTCAGAAGTGTGAGCTGGTTGTTGAGGTCTTTGATGGTAGCATCTGGAATGAAAGTTAAGGTCAGATGACGAAAGATACTATATTGATCACCCTCTGGCTTTTGGCTGTAGTTCTTTTCAAGCTCATCAAAAAAGGCTTCCTGCTCTGTTGATAGCCGGCCGAAAATACCGAGTACCTTTATAGTATTGGAGGATAGTTCAAGCATTTAACGCAGACCGATGGCCTTTTGAACTTTTAGGAGAGTAAGGTTGGCGACTTCGTTCATCTTGGCCTCCGAGGCTTCTAGTTTGGCTTGTAGGGCGTTTTGATCTACGGTTGCTAGTTCTGCTTGGAATTTAGTTAAGAATGCCTCTACTGCCTCTGAGGTGGCTTTTTTCAGCTCGCCATACTGAGTTTGACCTCGATACATATCAATGACCGCGTGGAGGTCTTTACCGCTGAGAAGCGCTAGAATTTGCAAGAGATTACTCACTCCCGGTTGGTTTTGGAGGTCGTAGTTAATTTCGCCTATGCTATCAGTAGTGGCACTCATGATTTTCTTAGCGGCAACAGCTAGTTCATCACCGAGAAAAATGATGCCTTTACCGCTTTCATCGGACTTACTCATCTTTTTGGTTGGATCTACGAGATCTTTTATCCTCAGACCCTGTTGATTTTCTGATTTGTCGGCTCCACCTTGGCCAAAAAATTCATGCTGCTCTTTGACGGTTTTCGGAAGAGTAAATAGCTCTTGATCAAATTTTGTATTGAGACGCTGCCCTAGATCACGTGTGATTTCAATATGCTGTGATTGATCATCACCTACGGGCACGAATTCTGCGCCATAAAGAAGAATGTCACAGGCCATGAGTACCGGATAATCAAATAAACCAACAGTTACGCGGTCATTGCCAAGTTTAGCGGACTTGTCTTTAAACTGCGTCATACGTTCCATTTCGCCCATGCCGGTGAAATTATTGAGCAGAACTGTGAGTTCGCTGTGAGCTGGCACGTAACTTTGACGGTAAATGTGGACATCGGGATTATCGAGCGGTAAGCCGGCAGCCACGAATAAATGCAAGTTGTGCATTATCTGCGCCTGAAGCTGGCTATGGTCGATTGGTGTGGTAAAACTATGTAGATCTGGTACAAACAGGTTTACTTGATACTCACCCGCATGTTTCTTTGCCATATCAATCAGTGGCAACAAAGCTCCAAAGTAGTTGCCAATATGCAGATCGTTATTGGCCCGAAGGCCAGTTAAAATTACTGGTTTACTCATTACTCTTCTCCATTGTAGCAGTCATTACGACGTATTCTTTCAATAATTGATAAAACTTCTCTATACTTTCGACAGATATCCATTCATTGTCACCATGAGCTCCTCCACCATCCGGCCTAAACATAATCACTGGTATATCGAGGGCTGCGAAGAAACGCGCGTCGGATGATCCAAAAGCTTTGGTACGTTCTACTGGTTTACCTATATGCTCTTCATAAAGTGTGACGAAGTTTTCTACGTGCTGGTTAGAAAGATCTAGCTGGTAATTGTCGCCTTCGACAAGTTTTAATATTTCACCGTTATATTTTTTCAACAAAATGTCTAGTTTGTACTTGATTTGCTCTAGGTCGGCTTTGTCTTTGTAGCGTATATCGAGCGTGGTGTCAGCATGTGCTGGGCCCTGATTTTCGGCACTTCCTGCGTTTAGAGTGGCTATAGTTACGGTTGAATTGTTAGTGTCGCTTGTATCGAAGATCTTCTCAACTTCAGAGAGGAAATGGATTAACTTTGCGCCAGCACCATCACCCTCCCACGGTCGTGAACCGTGGTGGCTCTTGCCATGTATACGTATCGTATGTGCGCTGATACCTTTTGCGGCTATACTCAATCCGCCAAAATTATTGCCCGCATCTGGCAGTATGCAGACGTCTGTAGTGTAACCCTGTTCCAAAAATGGCAATACTCCGTTAAAACCGCCAAGTTCTTCATCTCCGGAGAACATTAATCCGATGTCGTATTTTCTTAGGTTATCGCCAAGCTGCTCAATAAGCGTAAGGTATGCTGCTGCCGCAAATAACATATCGTATGCACCTCGGCCATAGTATCTTCCGCCCTCACTTCTAAAGGGCCGATCTTCTGCTGGTACTACGTCTATGTGCGCTTGTAGTAACAGCTTGCAATGCCTACCTTTTGAGGTGCTGGCATAGAGACTATTGATTCCGTTTTTTTGCAGTAGTTTCGTCTGCATGCCGTGCAGTTCTAAGCAATTTTTGACATATTGCAAAAGTTGCAGAACATTTTCTTGATTCGAGCTCACAGGGTAAAAATTTACTAAATTCTTCAGATGTTGTTCCATGCGTCTATTTTACCAGTACGGCCCCAGATATCGCATTAGAGGCTCCGTGAACGATGAGTTCTGGCCGAGCAACATATGCACCGCCAATTGCGGTTGCACCTCTGACTGAAGTGCTACCACTGGCTTGCATAAGTACGAATATTCGGAGAATCGCATTATTCCTACCTTCAACATTATCTATCTGTATCGGCGGCTCAAACGTTTGTACGAGTGCCCCGCTACCAAGTTCGTGGTACTTTCGTAGGTCTCGTATCAACCTCCCCGATTTAACCGTCCCGTGTTTACCAAATATTTTCACGTCTTCAGGCCTAAGGTAGACCGTAACCCCCATCGCCATTGAGCCGAGACGAGCTTTAACAACTTGAGATTCTAATTCACCATCAGTTTGTAATAAATCGTCGATGCCTTCGGCTACTGAAACGATGCCGAGGCGCTCAAGGTACGATTTATTACCCTCAGTCACGAGGGGTGCTAAGCATCTCTTTTGCAGAGTAAGGTATGGCTGGTGCGAATCCTGGTTACCAGGTATTGCCTTAATAATTACACCGCCACTCTCGCCTATGTCTGGAATGCGAAAGTCACCGGGTGTGTAGTGGTATCTGTCTCGCCCAACTACAATTTCATCATCGGTTCCATGTCTACGTGCCCCAGATATAATCACGTGCGGGACATCACCTGTGACTTGATCATAGTGGCTTAATACCCTTTCTTTTAAGCCTGAGCCAGTAGCTGCATGCATGAATCGATCAGTCACGCCGATCCCAGAAGGGCTATCTTCAAGTTCGTATGGTACGATGCGGTCGTCTACGATTGTGCAGTCAACGCGAACAACCAGGGAGTTTACACCATATGTGCGTTCGGCCAATGTTTGTTCTTTCAAGCCGTCTTGATCGCCATATGCGTCAACTGCAGCAAGCGCAAAGCTCTCTACTTCTTGTCTATGTTTATCTGTAAGCAGGACTGCATCTTCAGAAAAAGGTGTCTTGAGGCCACTGTATAGGTCAAGCATTGCCGTCTCTGCACCAAGCGCCACCTTGTTCGCACCCAGTTCTCCACTGCTAGTAACTTTCATGTATATTCTCCATTTAGATATTAAAAAATCGCCTGTTGTGGCGATCTTTTCGATATCTTTGATGTATGTAAGATTATGCAAACACACGGAACAAACCGCCACGGGAAGTGTCGGTAAACCAATAAGTACTTGTGTGCATGATCTGCTTCATAATGTTTGGTAGAGTATATATTATTGCACCTTACTTTGTCGAGGGTGATACTCTATCTTATCATAATAACATATAAATAACATATTTGTCAAGTCTTATTCGTACGGTGTTGTATTGGTGAGGTGCTTAGTCACAAGGTTGCCCCTGCAGGCATACGGTTTTTTGTGTTGAAGATGGGTTATAAAATGCTTATACTAAGCACATATTCATAAAATAATGGGAGTTTCATGATGCGACAGTTAAAAGATGACATGAGTGGGTTTGGCGGTCTGGAAATCGTTCTTGTGCTGATAACCGTAGGGCTTGTTGGGTTCATTGGGTGGTATGCATATAGTCATCGTTCTGAGGAAGGTACATCAGTAGAGCAGAAAACTGCTCAGACACCATTGCCACACGATAGTAGTGCTGACGTATCGGCGTTTGTTAACAAGTTCTACAAGCAGTACTATCAGGTATCATCTTCAGTAGATACTCCCCTTGATACTACACAATTAAAAGCTTTAGTAGCGGCAAGTGGCACACAGAAGCTCGTTGAGGCATATGCAGACGCAGTTGGGAAAGATCCTGTTTTGTGTGCGCAGAATATGCCGACTAAGGCCCCTCAGGTTATTAGTAGTGAGGTGCAGGGCGCTACTACACTGTCGGTAGTGCGAACAACCTGGGAGCGTGGCCCAGATCAAACCATAAAGGTCACTACTCTTGGCCGTGGCGACCTTAAGATTGATTCCATAACTTGTGGTGAGTAGTTTGGCTGTTCGATCTGGTGGTGAGGCTTCGGTCAGTGGATTGAAGTTATTTTATGCATTAACACTACTATATCATGCCATAAAAAGAGCCGCATGGGGCGACTCTTTTTGTCTTAGACGTACTAACGCTTTGAGAACTGCTCGCGGCGTCGGGCACCTTTGAGACCAGGTTTTTTACGCTCTTTTTCTCGAGGGTCACGTTTTAGGAGACCATCTTTTTTAAGTGTTGAGCGAAGATCGTCGTTCATAGCACTGAGTGCTTTCGAAATCGCGAGCTTGCTGGCACCAACCTGTGAATGATGGCCACCACCGTCAACCTTTAGGCTGATATCAAAGCTCTCTGTCTTTTGTAGCAAGCGGAGAGGCTCTGTTAGCTCGTAGACAAACGATTCGTTACCGTTAAAGTATTCACTTGCAGGCTGTTCGTTTACAATTACTACGCCTTTACCACCTACGAGACGAGCACGGGCGGTGGCACTTTTACGTCGGCCGAGGCCGTAGAAATAATCATTTTTAGCCACGTTTTACCTCAACTTTCTTAGGTTGTTGTGCTGCGTGGGTGTGGTTTTCATCAACAAATACACGGAGACGCGCTAGGCGCTCGGCTGCGAGTTTATTTTTTGGAACCATACCTTTTACTGCTGTTTTTATAACTGCGGTTGGATCTTTCACCATCTGCTCTTTCAATGTCGCTTCCTTCAGTCCACCAGGAAAACCACTGTAGCTATAGTATTTTTTTGCCTCAAGTTTATTTCCGGTAACCTGCAGGTTCTGCGCATTGATAACAACAACAAAGTCGCCGCAATCAATGTGAGGCGTGTACATTGGCTTATTTTTACCAGTTAAATGACCGGCAATAACGGTTGCAATGCGGCCAAGTGGTGCTTCTGAAGCGTCGATGAGCAGCCAGTTACGAGTAACCTCGGTTGGTTTTGCAGAATAAGTTTTACTCATTATTTCTCTCCCTTTGCTTCAGCTCTTGCTGCTGGCTTCTTGGCTGGAGTAGCTTTTTTAGTTTCCACTGCCACAGTAGGTTTCTTCACTTCTGGCTTGGCGTTGATATCATCAACAAAGCTGATGCGTGCCATTTGAGTGTTGTCACCGCGGCGAAGGCTGGTGCGTTCGATTCGTAGATATCCACTGGTGCGCTGCACTGCTGGAGCAATTTGATCGACCAACTTATGTGCGGCTGGAACACTGCCGAGCACGCTCACAATAAGACGGCGATTATGAAGATCGCCTTTTTTTGCTTTACTTACTAACTTTTCAAAATTCGGTCGAAGTTCTTTGGCTTTTGGAAGCGTGGTTTCAATGCTGCCATGTTCAACCAGTGCGATTGAAAGGCTGCGCATGAGTGCTCGGCGTTGATCACGCTCTCTGCCAAATTTACGACCAACATATCCGTGACGATGCATTTAGAACTCCAATTCAGCCATTTTATCTTTAACTTCGTCCAATGCTTTGCTGCCAAAGCCTTTTAGTTCGCGTAGCTCAACTTCGCCAAGCGTCACGAGATCACCGATGGTCTTGATGCCATTATTGAGCAGTGCGTTTGCGGTACGGGCAGTGAGGTTGAGATCTTCAATTGGTGTCATAAGCTCTGTGGCTTCATCATCAGCACCAGATTGCGTGAGTGGCTGTGCGGCTGCTACGGTCGTAGTACCAGCGAGTGCGGTGTATTGGTTGACCAAAATTGCAGCTGCTTCCTCAAACGCTTCTCGTGGTGTCAGCGAGCCGTCGGTATCAACGGTTAGGAGGAGTTTATCGAGATCAGTCATTTGACCAACACGAGTACTCTCGACTTTATAGCGAACACGTACAACTGGGCTGAAGATTGCATCAACAGCAATCATGTCACTTGGGCGGCTTTCTGCTGGTGTTGCCTCGATAGTTCTATAGCCACGACCAGACTCTACCAGGATATCCATAACAAATGGCTTGGCGCTGTCGAGCGTTGCAATCAGTTGATCTTGGTTGATGACTTCAACTTGATCTGTAGTTTTAATATCTGCTGCGGTAATTGCGCCTTTTGTCTTCTTTTCAATACGCACCGTTTGAGGTTCGTCGCTATGTACCTTAAAGCGCACTTGCTTAAGGTTGAGCATGATGTCTACGACATCTTCCTTTACACCTTCGACGGTTGTAAATTCGTGCGTGATACCTTCAATTTTGAATGCAACTACGGCCGCACCTTCAATTGAAGAAAGTAGTACGCGACGAAGACTGTTGCCGAGAGTCATACCATAACCGGTATGTAGTGGTTCAATAACGAAGGTTGCGCTTGTTGCTGAGTGGTCATCAACTGACGCTAGTGATGGGTTGTGAATCATTTTTGACATATCTTTTCTCCTATAGAATTATCATGCCTTAGCGTGAGTAGTACTCAACGATCAGTTGCTCATTAATATCAACTTCTGCTTCTTCACGAGTGGGTAGACCCGTAATTTGCACAGATTTCTTCTTTACGTCGCTTTTAAGCCAACTAAGACTTGGTTGGTTGGCTGCTGCTGCAATATCGGCCAGTTGTTTAAAGTATTCGTTGGTTGCACTTTTGGTTCTGACGGTAATTTCGTCACCTTCACTCAACCGAATAGAGGGAATATCAACTCGACGTCCATTGAGCATAAAATGGCCATGACCAACAAGTTGGCGCGCGGCTCTTCTTGAGGTTGCAAAACCAGCTCGGTAAATTGCGTTATCTAATCTTCTTTCAAGAAACTGTAGCAAAATTTGGCCAGATTGACCTGTCGAGCGGTTGGCCTCCTTCATCAGGTTGCTAAACTGCTTTTCTAGCAAGCCATACAGGCGGCGCACCTTCTGCTTTTCGCGAAGTTGCAGGGCATAGCCACTTGGCTTTTGCTGGCGGCCACCACCGTGCTCGCCGGGGATATTAGTACGCTTAACCATGATTTTGTGTGCTTTTGGATGAAGCGCATAACCTTCTCGGCGACTCTGCTTAACAATTGGAGATCTATCTCGTGCCATTATGGGTGCCTCACTTTCTTTGGTCGAACACCGCCATGCGGTACGCCGGTCTTGTCTGTAATGCTCTCAACCTCAATGCCAATAGTTGCTGCTGCACGAACTGCTGCATCTCGGCCTTGGCCAATACCACTGATAAATACCGCTACTGTACTAAGGCCATTGTTCTGCTTTGCGGCCGTTAGGGCCTTTTCACCAGCAACTTGAGCTGCATATGCGGTACCTTTTTTACTCCCTCTAAAACCACAGGCTCCAGCACTTGCAGTTGCAATCACCTCGCCTTTTTTGTCAGTAATACTGATAATAGTATTGTTAAACGTTGCCTTAATGTGTAATTGTCCTGCTGGTACAATTCTCTTTGATTTCTTGCGTTTTGCTGTAGTTGTTTCTGCCATGATATAATCCTAATCTTACGTCTTAGACGCAGCCTTCTTCTGTGTGCCGCCCACTGCAACACGCTTACCGCGCTTCGTTCGACCATTGGTACGAGTGCGTTGGCCCCTTACAGGGAGACCGTTTTTGTGGCGAATACCACGGTATGTCTGAATATCTTTCAAACGCTTGATATTGCCAGTTACAATACGCTGTAAGTCGCCTTCAACCGTAAAGTTTTTGTCGATCTCACCGCGAATTGCATCAAGTTCAGCCTCGGTAAGATCTTTTACGCGTGTGGTTGGATCTACTTTGGTTGCCTCAAGGATTTGTTTTGCATGTGCAGGACCAATGCCATACACATAAGTAAGGCTGATCTGCACTTGCTTTTCGGTTGGAATTGTTACGCCTGATATTCGAGCCATAACTAACCTTGCCTCTGCTTGTGCTTAGGTTTCTTCTTGTTGATGACGTATAGTCTGCCTTTTCGGCGCACTAGTTGGTCATCCGGACTAATCTTTTTGACGCTTGCACGTACTTTCACGTAATCTCCTCACGTATAGATTAATTGGATTGTTATGATTTGCGATAGGTGATTCTGCCCTTTGTAAGATCGTAAGGGGTTAACTCAACCGTAACGCTATCGCCAGCAACGAGTTTGATATAGTGCTTGCGCATTTTACCAGCCACGTGGGCGATGATCTGATGACCGTTTTCAAGTTCAACCCGAAATTGAGCGGATGGAAGAGCTTCCACCACTTTCCCTTCAAGTTGTATTACTTCCTTGTTAACAGCCATAAGTTACAAGACTCCATTATACAGATGTGCAACGGATATGTAAAGAGTGGTCTCAATAGTGGCTATATATGGATAGCGCTCAGATCTACTTTGGCATTCTTAGCCAGTACCTCAATGTATTTCTCCAAACGATCAATTTTATGCTGCATTGCTGCCATCTCCACAGCATATGTGTCGATTTTAGCAGCGTAACCATCGATTACGCTTACTAGTCTTTCAATATCTTTTTTATCAGCCTTTTCGTCAAGTTTCTGTTCGATGATATCAAAGCGATCTTCTATATAGCTGAACAATTTTGTAAACTGATCGTCATCCATGCGTTTGATTATATCATTAGACTTTAGTCTCTGCGACTCTTACATTACAAAATTTAAGATTGTCCGAAAAGCTCGACAACCATTACCGAAATTATATAAAACATACTGGTTGCCAATATAAAGAGCGGTAATATGAAAGCTGTCCAATTCAGGATCGCCGCTATTCTGTTGCTTGAGATCACAATTGTACTATGATCACCGCATAACCTAGCTGGGGCTTTCGTGTCGAGTGACATATCGACGGATCTTTCATACCGAAATGGAAAGCCTGGCTCAATAATGTACCTCGCTTTGCCAATGGACATTTTTTCTAACTTCTCACATTGATCAGGGTAGATCGGAGGTGTCCATCCTATCGGGATTTTGATTGAAAGTTTAGTGAAGCCTACGGTTGAGAATATAGATATTGGTATACTCAGAAAAAGCCAACCGAATGAGATTATAAATAGAACAGATGCTTTGCTTTGATTGTCAAGTTTGCGGAAAGGTAGCATGTCTATTGATTAGTAATCTTGGTCGTAGGTGACCATGAGGGCGCGAGATTCTAGCTGGCGGAGGGTTTCTAGGGCTACGGAGACGACGATGAGGAGTCCGGTGCCGCCAATTGTGAGTTGTGTTGTTCCAAGAATGCGTTCAACAAATAATGGGAGCAATGCTAGTAAGCCAAGGCTAAGTGCGCCGAATAAATTGAGGCGGCTGACGATCTTTTTTAAATATGTTTCAGTTTGTTCGCCAGGGCGAATCTTATCTATAAAACCGCCTTGCTTCTGGAGGTTTTCGGCAATTTCTTTTGCATTAAATACCACACTTGTATAGAAGTAAGTGAAAGCAAATATAAGCAGAAAATAAATAGCTGGATACGCATAAGTATTGATCGGATTATTGCTTAACTGCTGTTGTTGGCCCGGTTGCGCAAACCACACAGTAAGATTGGTTCCAAGTTCGGCTACCCACGGTTTACTGTTGCTCTTAATTAACTCTCCTACAAATTGAGGCACACTTAAAAAGGCAACTGCAAAGATAATGGGGATGACACCTGCGGTAATGAGCTTTACGGGTAAGATCGTCCCCACCCCTCCATAGGCTCTGTTGCCTTGCACCCTCTTGGCATAACTCACTTTTATAACTCGCTGAGCCTCATTAAGCTTCACTACAAGATATGTAACGATTGCTGTTGCCACAAGAATGGCGGTGGTTATGGCCAAGCCTTTACCACTAATTGGCAACGTAAACCAATTGAAGACGTTCAGTTTCTGCTGTTCTCCAGTGACGGTTTGCACCAAGGTTGCACCGGTTTTAGGCAATCTTGAAACAATTCCCGCAAAAATAAGCAGGCTAATACCATTGCCTATTCCTTGCTCAGTTATAAGCTCTCCGACCCACATAAGGAGCATTGAGCCACCTGTGAGTGTGGCAACCATGAGCACCCACTGGAATAGTGAGGTATTGCCCGTAATATCAATTCCAAGCGTACCTGCAGCCTGCTGACGAATTAAAAGTATGAGGCCAAAAGATTGCACAATGGCCAACGGTAACGTGATAATACGAGTCCATTGGTTGATCTTACGTCTACCAACTTCGCCATCTTGTTGCAACTCCTCAAGCTTTGGGAACGCCTTGGTGAGCAGCTGCATAATGATCGAGGCATTAATGTATGGGCCCAAACCCATGAGCATAATTGAGAGGCTTGAAAGGGCGCCACCTGAGAGGAGATCGAAAAATCCAAGTAATTGTTGTGAGCTAAACAGGTTGTTAATAAGCTGGCGTAACTGAGTTGGTTCTGCAAGCGGAATTGGAATATGTGAAAGCATGCGGTAGGCTACTATTAACAGCACAACTATGAGGAGTCGTTTTTGCATATCTCTGCTTTTCAGCGATTGTCGGATTGTCTTCCAGCTCACGTTTGTTTCCTTCTCTTGTAATCGTATTACAGTATAACAGTAACGATGCTAATCGTCATTACCACTGGCTTGTCGAAAGATCTAATACTGTGATGCTTCGACTGCACGCAGGGCGACGGTTGACTAGGCTTCAGCCTTAGCTTTCTCGCGCTTTGGTACCTCAGTAACCTCAAAGCTGCCACCACCTTTTTCAATCAGTTCAATTGCAGATTTACTGGCGTTTTGTACACTTACTTTTAAAGCGCCTTTGACTTCGCCGCGAGTAATAATCTTCACAGCATGGTACGGATTTGCAATTAAACCAGACTCAGCCAGAGTAAAATTATCGATGGTTTTGCCAGATACAAATTGCAGGTTTTCTGTGTATACAATCTGTGCCTTGGCTCTCGGACTTTTAAAGCCCTTGAGTTTCGGGATACGCATCATCAGTGGATTTTGACCACCTTCAAAACCTGGGCGTAGTTTTTTACCAGTTCGCGCTTTTTGACCTTTCGTGCCACGGCCAGCAGTTTTACCTTGACCAGCGCTAATACCGCGGCCAACACGAGTTTTATTCTGCTTCTTTTGCATATCAAGTTCATGAAACTTCATTATTTAGTCTCCTTTGCGACTTTCGTAGCAGCTTTTTTGGTAGGAGCCTTGGTTTCGGTAGTGGTTGTCCATTCACTCTTCGGTTTTAATTGACCGAGCGCACGTAGGGTTGCGTAGGCAGCATTTACCTTGTTAGAACTCCCGAGTGACTTCGAGAGTACGTTGTGCACACCAGTGACGTTTAAGATTGCTCGCACAGTACCGCCTGCGATGATACCCGTACCGGGGGCAGCAGGTTTCAGAAGCACCTTTGCACCGCCAACTTTTGCATATACGTCATGTGGAATGGTTGTGTTAAAGATTGAGATTTCAATGAGGTTCTTTTTGGCAACTGCAGTTGCTTTAGTCACCGCAGCTTGCACATCTGCACCCTTACTTACGCCAACACCAACACGCTTTTTGCCATCCCCAACAACTACCAGCGCTTTAAAGCGGAAGCGACGGCCACCTTTTACCACACGAGCAACACGGTCGATGTTGATGACTACCTCTTCAAATTCTTTTACCTCTTCAACCTGAGGCTGACGGGAACGATTCTCTGCCATATTAGAACTCCAATCCATTCTCTCTTGCAGCTGTGGCAAGTGCATTAAGGCGTGCTTGGTACGCACGACCATTTCTATCCATCACAACTTTTGTAATTTTGGCTTTCACTGCTTTTTTTGCGATCTCGGTACCTACAAAAGTGCATTGCTCAGTTAAAGAATTTTCAGCTGCTTTACTCTGTACGGTTGTCGCCGATACTAAAGTGTTGCCAGTTGAGTCATCTATAATTTGAGCGCTCACATGGCGATTGCTGATATGCACGCTGAGTCTCGGTCGTTCAGTAGTTCCGCTCACCACGCTTCGTACGCGATTTTTGCGGATAACTTTGTTTGCTCGTTTATGATCAAGACGGTTCATTATTTTGCTCCTGTCTTTCCGGCCTTGCGGATAATGTATTCACCTTCGTACTTAATCCCCTTGCCCTTGTAGGGCTCTGGTTTTTTAAGTTTGCGAATGTCTGCAGCAACTTGGCCAACTTGCTGCTTATTGATACCACTTACCGAGATATTCATTTTATCAACGGCTAGAGTGATGCCTTCTGGCGCAATAAAATCAATTGGGTGTGAAAAACCGAGGTTCAGCACTAGTTTATTGCCCTGCAGTGCTACTTTAAAACCAACACCGTTAACCTCAAGCTTCTTCTCAAAGCCTTTTGTAACACCCTCAACCATGTTGTTGATAAGAGCGCGCATTAAGCCGTGTTGAGCTTTGGCAGGTTTGTCATCACTTTTTCTGGTGACAGTTAATACGTTTTCACTAATTGCAACTTCTACGTGCGGTAGCTGGGTAGTCTCAAGGTTACCTTTGGGACCGGTAACTTTGATTACGCCGCCATCGACCGTGATTGTCACGCCAGCAGGAATTTCTACTGGTAGTTTTCCGATTCGACTCATAGTTTTATACCTTATTACTTTCTTTAATATACTTTACAAATTACTTCACCACCAAGGCGTTGTTTGCTGGCCTCAAAGCCGTTCATAACACCTTTACTGGTAGAGATTAGAACTAAACCACGACCACTTTTAACTCGAGGGATGTCTTTTACACTCGTATAGAATCTTCGACCTGGCGTGCTTACGCGTACGATTTCGGTAAAGCGCGGGTTCTGACCCTCTTCGTTAATCGCGATTACAATTTCACTCCGAGGAGTGCCTGCTTCAACGGTTACGTTTTTCAAGAAGCCGTTTTTAGCAAGTTCTTTTGCGATAGTTTCTTTAATTTTTGAATGCGGTACACGTACCTCGTGCTTGTTGACGCTAGCGGCGTTACGAATACGAGTGAGCATATCTGCAATTGGGTCTGTTGATACCATACTCATACTCCTTACCAACTTGCCTTTGTTACGCCAGGGATCTCACCCTTGCTGGCATGATTTCTAAATGCAACACGGCTCAAGCCAAACGTGCGCATAAAGCCACGTGGTCGGCCGGTTTCACCACAACGGTTTTTAAGCCTTGTTGGCGAGGAATTGCGCGGAAGTTTGGCTAATCCTTCAAGATCACCGATCTTTTTGAGCTCGGCTCGCTTTGCAGCAAATTTTTCGTTCATCTTGTGACGCTTTAAGTCGCGTGCGATAGCAGATTTCTTAGCCATTACTTGCTCTCCTTTTGGGTTGTCTTTTCAAACGGTAGGCCGAAACCTTCTAGCAAAGCGCGGGAATTTTCAGGATTGCTACCACTAACTACAAAGTTAATCTGCAGACCATGGAGCTGTGAGATGTCCTCAAACGTAAGCTCTGGAAAAACTGACTGCTCGGTGAGGCCAAGGCTGTAGTTACCTTTAGGGTCAAAGGCTTTAGCACTGATACCATGAAAATCGCGTACACGAGGGAGAACGATATTAGTAAGTCGGTCGAGGAATTCGTACATCTTATCACCGCGAAGCGTTACCTTCATGCCGATGGTATTCATGCCAGCGCGAATTTTAAAGCTCGCGATAGATTTTTTAGCAATTACCTCAACTGGCTGCTGACCAGTAATTTTACGTAGCGTGCCGCGAACAATTTCGAACATGTGTTTGTCATCTTTACTGCGGCCGAGACCAACATTAATCACAATTTTCTCTAAGCTGGGAACTTCGTGAATGTTGTTTAGACCCAAGCTTTCCTTCAACTCGGCTGCAAGGCTCTGCTGAAACTGTAGCTTCAGACGTGGTGTGGTTACCACACTCGTATCTTTGCTCATACATCAATCTCCTTATTGGTCTTTTTGAATATGCGAACTTTGCTACCATCCTTCTTTGTTGTGTAGCCAACTCGGCTGGTGGCATTTTTTTTACCAGTTTGCAGCAGCGCTACCTTGCTGGCATCAATTGCAATGTGCTTATCAACAATACCGCCTTGGGGTTGTAGCATATTTGGCTTTACATGTCGTTTTACGACGTTGAGACCTTCAATTTTAACGCCATTTGTTCGAGGAGAAACGGCAACAACTTTACCCGATTGGCCTTTTAGGCTGCCAGCAATAACTTTAACCTGGTCACCTTTTTTCAGTTTCATTATAGAACCTCCGGTGCCAAGCTAATGATTTTTGTATATCCCATATCGCGAAGCTCGCGTGGAACTGGACCGAAAATGCGGGTTGCTTTGGGCAACTTTTCATCGCCTAGAATAACTGCTGCATTTTCATCAAACTTGATGGTGGAGCCATCTTTACGACGGATGGTATTAGTAGTACGTACTACAACGGCCTTCACAACCGATTTCTTCTTAACATTACCGGTTGGGTTAGCCTCTTTTACAGTGGCCACGATAACATCGCCAACGCCCGCATAGCGTTTACGGCTACCGCCAAGTACGCGAATACAAAGAATCTCCTTTGCACCACTGTTATCTGCTACCTTTAATCGAGATTCTTGCTGGATCATGCAACCACCTCTTCAGCAGCACCTTCTTTTCGTTCAATGACTGCCTCAAGTTTGAATGTCTTGTTTTTGCTTACCGGGCGAGTTTCAACGATTGAAACTTTATCACCAAGCTGCGCCTCGTTCTTTTCATCGTGAGCTTGGTACTTTTTGCTCACCGTATACTGTTTGCGGTAAATAGGGTGCGTAACACGTCGTTCAGTTTTGACGACGATAGTTTTGTCTTGCACGTCTGATACCACTATACCAATTAACTTTCTCGACATATTACTTTTCCTCTCCGCTCAGTGCCGTTCGAATGGTTTTAGCACGAGCAATACTCTTCTTGATTGCACCTAATTGGTGAGTCTTGGTTTCTTTGTTGGTGTTGAGGGCATGCGTAAGCTCTTGGTAGGATGTTTGGAGCTCAGCTATATAAGCACTAATTTCCGCATCTTTTTTGGTGCGCAGGTCTTTAACACTCAGGAGCTTAATTTTCATTATGCTTGCTCCTTTACAACAAACTTGGTTTTTACTGGTAGCTTGTGCGCCGCTAAACGCATAGCTTCACGAGCTTGCTCTTCAGTAACGCCACGGCCCATCTCAAACAAAACAGTGCCTGGCTTTACTTTAGCTACAAAGAACTCCGGATTACCTTTGCCGCTACCCATCTTTACATCTTGTGGCTTACGGGTTACTGGTGTGTGTGGGAAAATTCGGATCCATACCTTACCGCCACGTTTGATGTAGCGAGTCATTGCCTGACGTGCAGACTCGATCTGGCGGGAGGTGATGCGTCCGGCATCTTGACTTACTAGACCGTAATCACCAAAAGCAACATAGTGGCCGCTGGTAGCAACACCGTTGATTTTGCCTTTACGAACTTTTCTAAATTTAGTCTTCTTTGGTAACAGCATTATTGTACCTCGCCTTTGTAGATCCACACCTTCACACCAATGATACCAGCGCCTGGATACTTGGCACGTGCTGCATGATAATCAATATCTGCTCGAAGTGTGTGAAGCGGTACACTGCCTTCAATATGCTTTTCTCGGCGGCTCATTTCGGCACCTTGCAATCGTCCGGCAACTTCAATGCGAATACCTTTTGCTCCGGCTCGCATTGTTGCGGCAGCGGTAGATTTAACAGCTCGGCGGAATGCAATACGGCGCTCTAATTGACGGGCAATATTTTCAGCCACCAGTTTAGCAGCTAGCTCTGGTCGTTTAACTTCCTCAATATTGACTCGCACTGTGGTTTGTAAGATTTTCTCACATAATGCTTTGATTTCTTGTGCGCCAACACCGCCGCGACCAATGACTACACCGGCTTTGCTGGTGTGAATGGTAACAGTTACGAGGTTTGGCGAACGTTCGATATCAATTCGGTCAATTACTGCTCGGGTTTCAAACTTCTTTTCGATCTCTCTTCGTACTTGGATGTCTTGACTTAGGAAACTTGCGTATTCCTTCTTGCCAGCAAACCATTTACTGCGCCACTGCTTATTAACCTGAAGGCGCATGCTAATAGGATTAACTTTCTGACCCATTACTTGCTCTCCTTCTTAGTTGTTTTAGTAGTGGACTTGGTTGTGGTTGGCTTTTTAGCCTTTTCAGCGCCGGAAACAATAACAGTAACGTGCGTAGTTCGTTTTTGATACGGGTGAGCCGAACCACGAGCCACTGGGCGAAAACGCTTCATACGAGGTCCTGGACTAACATTAAGCGTATCAATAACGAGGTCATCACCTTTGGCATTGTGATTGTGTGTAGCATTTGCCTGAGCGCTTTTGATCACCTTGATAATAGGTAATGCGGCACGGCGTGGTGTGTGTTCTAAGATAACCAAAGCGTCGGTAACACTACGGCCGCGAACAAGGTTGGCTACTTCACCAACTTTGCGTGGTGTCATAGCAAGGCCTTTAGCTTGTGCTTTTACGTATACAGCCATGATTACTTATCCTTACCACCGTGTTTACGGAACTTGCGGGTTGGACTAAATTCACCAAGTTTATGACCAACCATGTTTTCGCTTACAAATACTGGCACGTGGACCTTGCCGTTATGTACTGCAATTGTGCGACCAACAAATTCTGGGGCAATCGTGCTGGCACGTGCCCATGTTTTAATAACGGTGCGATCATCTTGACCAAGAGCTGCTATTTTTTTAGCGAGCTTCGGGTCTACAAATGGTCCTTTTTTAAGTGATCTAGACATCCTCTCCCCTTCTATTTGTAAGTTCTGAAATAATTTGTGTATCGCGAGCATCGTTGAAAAGAGCGTTCAGTATGTCATATTCTTCTTGCCCATGTAAATCGGAACCCGTAGTTAAATCAAAGTCTCTCGATAATTGTCTTCGATAACCCATTAGACCTATGCGCTCTAAATCAGTAAGCTCTGGATCTAAAACCGTTAAATCTCCTGATAGTCGTCCTAACGAACGTGCTGTTCTGTGATTAAGCTGTGCGTTTGTAGCAAACTTAGCTTTTTGGAATTCAGCATCATGCGCTTCTTTGAATGTGGGTATGCGTAAATCAACAGCCATATTATTTCCTCTTAGCCTGATGACGGCTTCTTACGATAAATGTAGTTGAACGTTTGTTGCGACGTGTTTTGTAACCAAGAGCAGGTTTGCCCCAAGGAGTTTTTGGCGCACGGCCAACACCATGAGAACCACCATCACCACCACCGTGTGGGTGATCTGCTGCATTCATAACGAGACCACGAACTTGCGGGCGGCGTCCAAGATGGCGTTTACGTCCAGCAGAGCCGATCTTAACGTTCTGGTGCTGTTCGTTTCCAACTGCACCAATGGTTGCCATGCTGTTGATGTTAATGCGGCGAATTTCACCACTCGGGAGCTTGACCTGAGCGTATTCACCCTCTTTGGCAGTCAACTGAGCTTTTGCACCAGCCGAGCGTACCATTTGAGCGCCACGACCAGGCTGGATTTCGATACCATGAATGAAACTACCTACTGGAATCGCCTGTAACGGTAGGCGGTTGCCATCTTCAATAGGAGCTTTTTCGCCAACAACTATAGTTTGACCAACCTTCATGCGACCAGTAGCGATAATATAATGGTACTTCTGGTTCTCATCTTTAATACGTGCGATATTTGCACTACGGTTCGGATCGTATTCGATCGCCTCAATTTCAGCCTTACCGAAATCTAGTTGCTTAAAGTTAACAAGTCGGTAGAACTGCTTTGCGCCACCGCCACGGTGGCGAACAGTAATAACACCCCTGTTGTTGCGTCCACTCGAGCGCTTTTTTGCTACAAGCAGCGACTTCAAAGGCTTTTTGGTTGTGATCTTATCAAAATCTTGCGAGCTCATGCCACGGCGAGAAGGAGTTGTTGGTTTGTACTGAGTGACAGCCATTATTTCTTCTCCTCTTCTTCAAAGATCTTGATGCTATAGCCATCTTTCAGCTTTACGTAAGCCTTTTTGAATGTGCTACGCTCACCAACGATCGGGCGAGCACGACGATTACCAAGGCGAACTGATCGAGCTTTCTTACCGTTTTGCACAATAACGTTCACCTCTTCAACAGTTACGTTGAACTGTGTTTGAACAGCATCTTTGATCTGCACCTTATTAGCACTAGTTGGCACTACAAACACGTATGTTTGCTTGAGTAAGCTCTGTTGATAAGCTTTTTCGCTCATGCGTGGTTTCAGATTAAGCATTTACTGCCTCCTTTTTGGCTGCAGGCGCTTTAGCCGGTAATGAAAGCCATTCTTTAATGAGCTCAACCGACTTTTTGTTCAAAACAATATGGTCAGCGTTAAGAATATCGTAAACATTCAAGTAAGTGGCTTGCACTGCTTTTACGTTTGCAACATTACGAGTAGCGCGGTCCACAAGCTCGTCTTTGACATCGACTACAAGTAATACACGGCGCTCTAGCTTGTTTTTTGTGAGGAATTCTACGGTGTTTTTGACTTTGCCATCCGTCGCTTTAAATTCAGCAATGGTGATCTTCTTAGAAGTGTTAGCAAGTGAAAGTGCCTGGCGTAGTGCCTGACGTTTTTGTGCGGTTGAAAGACTTTTGGTGTAGTTTTCTGTGCCTGTAGGGCCGAAAACTATACCACCACCACGCCAAATTGGGTTACGTGATGAACCAACACGAGCACGTCCAGTGCCTTTTTGGCGCCATGGCTTTTTACCACCACCACGTACAAGTCCGCGAGTTTTAACTTGCGCAAGGTTCGAACGACCATTTGCAAGGTAAGCCTCGTACGCTCTTTTAACAAGATCGTGATTTGCTACCTCAACCGCAAATACCTCTTTTGGTAGCGTTACGGTTGTTGGCTTCGCTGCTGTTTTAACATCTGCCATATTACGCTCCTACCACCGTTATGAGGCTCTTTTTTGGGCCAGGGATAGCGCCTTTAAAGCCTATAAGATTATTTTCGAGGTCAATATAGGCAACCTTTAGACCAGAAACAGTCACCTGTTCGGCGCCCATTTGGCCAGCCATTCGCTTGCCCTTAAAGACTTTTTGCGGATACATAGATCCGATTGAACCAGGCCGACGAACCATTCCGTTACCACCGTGTGTGCTAGCGCTGGTCGCGAAGTTATTACGCTTTACGTTGCCCGCAAAACCCTTACCTTTGCTGGTGCCAGTTACTTTGACTTTGTCGCCGACTTCGAAGATTGAAACATCAAAAGAGGAGCCTAGTTTTTGCTCCTCTGAGATTGCCTCAACACGAAATTCTTTAATGATGCGTGGCATGAGATCTTTGCTTGCCTTCGCTGCATGGCCCTTTACAGACTTGCTCACGTTCTTACCGCCACCGAGTGAAAGCTGAATAGATGTATAGCCATCAGTTTCATCGGTTTTAATTTGGGTAATAACGCAAGGACCAGCCTGTACGAGAGTTACAGGAATTAAAACACCATCCTCTTGGAGGATCTGGGTCATACCAATTTTTGTACCCAATAATGCTTTCATGTTGTCCCTTATTTACCATCAGAGCAAACAAAAATCTTGGACTGCTTCTGGTATCTGGTGATTTTTTCAAACCTCAGACCTGGAAACATGCCAAGTGCTTGATAAATGGCGTAAAATTACCATCACAGCATATCAGATTACACTCAGTAGTGTCAAGTGTTTCTACTAAAACTACCCACCAGCATTGTATGTTGTTTCGCCATCTCGTGCAGGCCTAAACCTTGCACCACTCGTAGGCACTAGAAATTCGCCGTCTCCTATCGCTTCGTCTCGCGCAATTCTAACATGTTCACGAGTGAATGTACCATCGGGCTGAACAGCCATTACGCCATCTGTGATCTCGGTTCCTTTCCAGGGATGGCCTTCATCAGTTGCGCAAAACTCAGCCAAGGCCGCACGTGCAGCGGGCATGGCACGATGGAAATTATTCCGCATTTTTGATATTCTTTCATGATTTGTCGTGTTCATAGCTCTATACAATGTAACCGATGTACTCAAACGGCGCAAATAAACTTCCCACGACCTCACGGTCGGGGTATTGGCTCCTTCAAACTAACCGAAGGTTAGTTTGCCCACTATCCTGTTTGCCTTGGTTTTCTATGTAGCTTCGTATAGTGCTTTCGTTTATGCCAACTGTGCTAACAAAGTAGCCTTCCGACCAAATACTGTCTGTGCCCCAGTAGATCTTTTTTAGAAATGGTAGCTCGGCCTTCATGCCTCTTGCAGTGTTTGCCTTAATTATACCCACCACCTTACCTACGGACCACGTTGGTGGAATGGAAACGAGCATGTGTATGTGGTCTTTGTCGGTATTGGCAGTTTTGAAGATGACTTCAGGGTAGTGGTCCTGGATTTCTTTGATACGAGATGTAATGAAGGCCTTAACGCCTTCGTTGATGATACTGCGTCGGTATTTGGTCGGAAACACTATATGGTAGTCACAGAGGAATACACAGTGGGATTTATGACGATAGAGCGTTGGCATTACCTACTCATGATAGTCGGTGCAGGCCGAAAGCGGCAAACAAGCTAGTGGGTTAGGGCATACTGCCCACGACCTTACGGTCGGGGTACTGTGCGCCTGGAATAGAAGACGACACACCACGAGCCTGTATTAGACGATAATACCGACTGGGAGATAGAAACTGATGATGGTTGCTACTAAGAGGACTGCTAATTCGATTTTTTTATCAGTTTGAAAATGCTCATGTGATGCGAACACAAGGCCCAATACCAGTCCCAGGGGCAGACTGAGATGTTCGAACGGGCCAATGTTCACATTCAAAAGCCTGACCCAAAAGGTGCCAAATATAAAGAATAGGACAAGTTTCAACAAGTATGTGGTGTCAGTCTCGGTATTTTTACGAGCTTTTTTGCTCTTCACTTTTTGTTTTGCCATATCTAACCTTCATTAAAGCATAAACAAAATCAAATAGAAAGCCCGTACTCTGCTGCGGGTCCGTCCTCCAGCAAATTATTTTTTGCCGGTGGCGAGGTTTTTTACGAAGAGCAATATGAGTGCGCCAGCGACAGCCACAAAGAAGCTGCGGAGGTTGAAGCCGGTAACGCCGACACCATTCAAGAGAAAGCCCGAAATCCAGCCACCGATAGCCGCGCCGATGATGCCCACGATGATGTTGCCAATCGCTCCTTGCTCTTTGTTATTTCCTGCAATCAGAGATGCAAGCCAGCCTGCGATTGCTCCAAAGATTATCCACGATAGTATACCCACCTGATCCTCCTTATGATTACTTTTCTATTATATCAGCTCGTGTCAACGGGTATGTTTTAAAATGAAAGACCCACTTTCAGGTGGGTCAGTCTAAGCTCTGAGAACTAAGATCTAGTTCATACGAATTTCGGCGTCGCAACCAGCTGGCAGGCTGAGGTTCATCAGGCTGTCGATAGTTTTTGGAGTTGGCTCTAAAATATCAATCAAGCGCTTGTGAACACGCATTTCAAACTGTTCCATACCTTTTTTGTACACGTGCGGGCTTTTTACTACTGTAAATTTGCTCTTACGAGTTGGCAAAGGAATTGGCCCGTTGACAGTAGCACCAGTTCTCAGTGCGGTATCAATAATCTGCTTCGCAGATTGGTCGATAATTTTATGGTCGTATGCCTTTAGGCGAATACGAATTTTTTGCTTTGGTGTAGCGTCAGCCATTATGACTTCCCTTCTTGTGCTGTGATGTAACATCTTTACAGGTCTATTGAGAGTACCCATAACGACTTTTCGTCACCACGTTTATATTGTGTGAGTAACTATACTGTACTTTGCTTCAAAAGGAAAGCATTAGCAGCATCTTCTATAGTCGACTTGCTTCAATAAATAATTCTATATCTCTTGGAGCTGGAAGTCCGATAACCAAACTTCCCAGTTTCTGCGCGTAATCTTGCGCCCAACTGAGCGCCCTATCGGATCCAAGCGTTTCCGGCGCATTAACTGTTGTAGCGAAGTTTCGACTGGAGTCGCAGAATTTAATAACATGCCCGAGCGGATGCGACCTTGCTTTGTCGACCTTATTGAGCGTATCAATACCATTTTGCCAAGTAACTGCCTCGACACCATCCGCAACAATAGGTGGAATTCCTAGTCTTGAAAGATCCTCGCGCCTTAGTACTGTGTCTTCTAGTACATCATGGAGTAAGCACCCTGCCACTACCTCGGGTGCATATCCGAGTAATTGAGCTAGCGAAGCCACTTCAATAGGATGTTCAATATATGGCAGGTCTCCATACTTTGCTCCGGTTGCCTCATGTGCTTCAAAGGCAATGTCGTAGGCAAGTTTGATCAAAGGGGTGTCTACATTAAGATTTCTCATAAGTATATATTCGCATAATTATCCATCGTTAGCAAATGATTACAAATAGAGCTGCTTTTATTGCAGCTCTATTTGCTTACCAGATCCTTCGGCTGTGCTCAGGATGACAGGGTAAGTTATTTGGTGATGTTTGTTACAACACCTGCGCCAACTGTTCGGCCACCTTCACGGATTGCAAAAGTAAGACCTTGATCCATGGCAATTGGGGCGAGCAGTTTCACTTTGAAAGTGATTGTGTCACCTGGCATAACCATTTCTTTGTCGGCTGGAAGTTCAACCTCACCGGTTACATCAGTTGTACGGAAGTAGAACTGTGGCTTGTAACCTTTGAAGAATGGCGTGTGACGGCCACCCTCTTCTTTGGTAAGGATGTACACTTCGGCATCAAATTCAGTGTGAGGTGTAATCGTACCAGGCTTTGCAATAACTTGGCCGCGTTCAATGTCATCGCGCTCAATACCACGAAGCAAGATACCAGCGTTATCACCAGCTTGGCCCTGATCAAGAGATTTTTTGAAGGCCTCAATACCAGTTACAACAGACTTCTGGCTGTCTTTCACGCCAACGATTTCAACTTCGTCGTTTACTTTTACGATACCAGTCTCAATACGACCAGTAGCAACGGTGCCACGACCTTTAATTGAGAACACATCCTCGATAGGCATCAAGAATGGCTTATCAAGATCACGAGTTGGTTCTGGTACGTAGTCGTCAAGAGCCTTAACGAGTTCCATAACAGCATCTTCGCTTGCTGGATCACCCTCAAGTGCTTTGGTGGCAGAGCCCTTGATGATAGGACAGTCACGGTCAAAGCCATTCTTTGCAAGCAGATCACGGATATCTTCTTCAACAAGTTCTACGAGCTCGGCATCAGCCAAGTCCATCTTGTTCATGAAGACAACAATTTTAGGTACACCAACTTGTTTTGCAAGCAGAACGTGTTCGCGGGTTTGTGGAAGTGGGCCATCATTAGCACCAACCACCAAGATAGCGCCGTCGATCTGAGCAGCACCAGTAATCATATTCTTGACGTAGTCGGCGTGACCAGGCATATCAACGTGAGCGTAGTGGCGCTTTTCGCTTTCATACTCTTGGTGAGAAGTAGCGATGGTGATACCACGTTGCTTTTCTTCTGGTGCGTTGTCGATTTCGTCGTAGTTCTTTGGCTTGTTCACATCGCTCGGAAGCTTCTTTGCCAATACGTGCGTAATCGCAGCGGTTAGTGTCGTTTTACCGTGGTCAACGTGGCCCATAGTACCAACGTTCACATGCGGTTTTGTTCGGTCAAAATCTGCCATCGAGATTTCTCCTTTTACCCTGAGCTTGTCTAAGGGTTAACCCTAAAGCTCAATTAATAATATTCATTTTGTCACGCGGTCCTTATTGCGAGTTTCCACTCCAGCAAAACCCTCACGCGAGATACTGTAGTAGTATAAAGCATTTCGTATCTGGTAGCAAGCAATCTCGGGCGAATTCGCTACCTTATGGCACTATCTATAAATGCGCCTGCTAGTTCTCGAACATCATTCTCGACGCCTGAAAGCCCATTGTATATCTCATTTACTCCAATAGCGATAGATGCTACCGAAAACTCTCCTTTGGGTTGCCTGATTAGCTCATCATACCCGAAACGCGTGCTGTTTGGCCCGATCAGGGGAACCACGAGCTCACGGCCTTCAAGAGTGACTGGGGCGGCCTTTCTCGGCGAGATTTTATGTGGCTTCCATCCATGAACTAAGCGAAAGGAGGCACCTAAATGATGGCCTAAAGGGTTGCTTTTTTCGTCACCAAAGAGGGTTGCGCTAAATGATACGAATGGATCGTCACCAACAATTCCCATGCACTGCAGTTTCGTTTCGGCCGGCAGACTAAAGTAAGGATTAGTGCCTAAGGTTCTATCGACAAAAACAGCAACCAGAGAGCCTGGCTTTATTTGTGCCAGCCTCCCTAGCCGTTCTGTTGTCTCTGGGTAAACTGCAGCAAATTGGCCATTAGTTGCGAGAAATATGAAATCTTTGAGTTCGCACGTGTCACCAGCCGCAAGCCGAGCTGCTGCCGCAGATATCGCCTCTCTTCGCTCAGTCTCTGCTTTAACCGTAGTCTCTTTGCTTGCTGCTAAAATTTCAGCGATACTTTGAGCTTGTGTCATGTGTTCTCCGATAAATTTTAGCTAGTATAGCTTACCGAAAACAATATCTGCAACCATAAGAACTAGAATATATCTGGTGTAGGTAAGCTAGATATGGCTGACAGATGTATGTGATACTGTCTAGACTGGACCGATCTTTCGACCTTACCCAAGATAGCACCATTTCGCTGACACTAAACACTTATTTAGCAGCGCTTGGTTGTGTAGGTGCTTTGCATTAGGAAGATCTTAGATCTGTAGCCTACTTTGAGCGGTTAGCAATGACGGCTTCGGCTACGTTCGGTGGAACTTCGGCATAGTGGTCGAGCTCCATAGTCGAGCTGGCGCGGCCTTGGGTCATTGAACGGATGTCGGTAGTATAGCCGAACATCTCGGCTAGTGGTACGAAGGCTAGGATAACTTTAGCTTGTGAGCGGTCTTCCATGCTCTCAACACGGCCGCGGCGAGAGTTTAGGTCGCCAATAACATCACCCATGAATTCTTCAGGCGTAACAACCTCTACCTTCATGACTGGCTCCAACAGTACTGGAGCGCCTTGTTTTACACCACTTTGTAGTGCCATTGAACCGGCGATTTTAAAGGCCATTTCGTTGGAGTCAACATCGTGGTAGCTACCGTCGTAAAGTTCGGCAGTAAGATCTACTACCGGATATCCGGCAATAACACCATTGCCCATCGCCTCTTTAATACCGGCCTCAACAGGTTTAACGTATTCCTGCGGAACCACACCACCCTTAATAGAGTTAATAAACTCAAATCCCTTGCCAGGCTCTTGTGGGGCAAGGCGGAGCCAAACATCACCGTATTGACCACGACCACCCGATTGCTTGATAAATTTACCCTGAACTTCAATAGTCTTTTTGATAGTTTCGCGGTAAGCAACCTGTGGCTGGCCAATGTTAGCCTCTACGCTAAACTCACGCTTCATACGGTCTACCAGGATCTCAAGGTGAAGCTCACCCATACCAGAAATAATAGTTTGACCGGTTTCTTCATCGGAGTGTACGCGGAATGTTGGATCTTCTTCAGCAAGACGTTGCAGAGCTAGAGCCATTTTTTCTTGGTCGGCCTTAGTTTTTGGCTCAATTGCGATTGAAACCGGCGGCTCTGGGAACTCAATACTCTCTAGAATGATCGGATTGTTAATGTCGCACAATGTGTTACCGGTGGTAACCTTTTTGAGTCCTACGATCGCGGCAATATCACCTGCTTCTACAAAATCAACATCTTCTCGCTTATCAGCGTGCATACGAACTACGCGGCCAACACGTTCTTTCTCACCAGTCGTGCTGTTGTAGATGTATGAACCCGCTTCAATCTTACCGGAATAAACGCGGAAGAAGCAGAGCTTACCCATGAATGGATCGGTTGCAATTTTAAAGGCCAGGCCGGCAAATGGCTGTTCGTTAGCAGGCTTGCGTTCGATTTCATCACCACTCTTAGGGTGCGTACCCCAAACCGAGCCACGATCGATTGGGCTTGGCAAGAACTCGGTCATGAGATCAAGAACTTTTTCTACAATCACACCACGACCGTCTCCACCAGTTACTAAGAATAGTTCGCCGGAAAGCACGCCTTTACGGAGCGCTGCTCGGAACTCTTCGTTAGAGATGGCTTCTTCACCTTCCTCAAGGAACTTCATCATGAGGTCGTCATCGTGTTCAACGGCTGCTTCAAGGAGCAGTGAGCGAGCATGCTTGGCTTTTTCTTGTAGGTCTTCAGGGATTTCACCTTCAACTAAGGCTTTGTCGTGATACTCGGTATAGGTATAAGCCTTCATATCGAGCAAATCAACAACGCCATTGATGCTTTGCTCAAAACCGATTGGAATGTGAACAGCAAAAGCTTTTTTAGTTAGTCGAGCGTGAATAGTCTCCAGAGATTTCCAGAAGTCACCACCGGTTTGGTTGATTTTATTGATAAAGCAAACGCGCGGAACACCGTACTTATCAGCCTGACGCCATACAGTTTCAGACTGTGATTCCACACCCATTTTACCGTCAAAGACGGTTACTGCGCCGTCAAGCACACGAAGTGATCGTTCTACCTCAACGGTAAAGTCGATGTGGCCTGGGGTGTCGATAATATTGATTTGGTGGTCTTTCCAGAAACAGGTTACGGCAGCAGAGGTAATGGTAATACCTCGCTCTTTCTCCTGCTCCATCCAGTCGGTGGTAGCGCCATCGCCTTCACCGCGTACCACACCAATTTTGTGGTTAATACCTGTTCGATACAAAATACCTTCAGTTGTGGTAGTTTTACCGGCATCAATATGCGCGATAATACCCACATTCCTAAGTTTTGCTAAATCTAATTTCTTCGTCGCCATAGCTCTCCCTCTTAATTATCAAATGGTGATCTTACTTCTTGTATATTAGTTCCACCTTTTAAAATGCCATTAACTGCTAAATCTGCTGAAAGCTCAGAGAGTAGGTCGCTATTTGGACATATCCCATCTACCATTCCACCACAGGCTGCCCGTATGCAAACCCTAGATGGTACACGCCTAGCTCTTAAGGATAAACGAGTACTTCTGTCGTGGTCCTCCGCTGAAGTTATATGAACTGGCACTCCAGCGTAACGAGTATCTATTCTATAAGTAAGCTCACCTGCCTCGCTCGCGAAGAGGTCGTTAGTGACTACTGGTGCGAACGCACAATCTGGAGAGCAGCCGAGAGAGATTTCAACGCTTGCCGCCATCTTAGAACCTTGCGAAGTGGGCAAAGGCGCGGTTTGCTTCGGCCATCTTGTGAGTGTCTTCACGCTTTTTAACGGCTGCACCGGCTTGGTTGTGGGCATCTACAATCTCGTTGGCCATTCGCTGCCAGTATGGCATGCCTTTGCGCGCGCGAGCAGCGGCCACAAACCACATTAAACCAAGGTGGATTTTGCGGTGGCCCTCAACAGGAAACGGTACTTGGTAGTTTGCACCACCGACACGGCGAGATTTAACTTCTACACCTGGGAAAACGTTCGCAAGTGCTTGTTCGAGTACCTCAATTGGATCCTCAACTTTAACTTTTTTAGCGGCTTCTTCCATAGCTTTATAGATAGCAGCTTCAGCTGAAGCCTTTTTACCATCTACCATGCTCCGGTTGATTAAGCGCTGTACCAGAACTGAGTTGTACTTGCGGTCTGGTTGAATATTTCGAATCAGTGATTTGGTCTTTTTGCGCGGCATTATTTACCTGCTTTCTTGGCACCGTACTTAGAACGGCTCTGTTTTCTATCGGCAACACCTTGTAAATCAAGGTTACCGCGGACAATGTGGTAGCGAACGCCTGGAAGATCTGGCACGCGTCCACCGCGAACAAGCACTACGGCGTGTTCCTGGAGGTTGTGGCCTTCACCACCAATGTATGCCCATACTTCATGACCGTTTGAAAGTCTTACACGAGCAACCTTACGGAGCGCTGAGTTAGGTTTGCGCGGGGTTTTAGTGGTTACTTTAATACAGACACCGCGTTTGAACGGGGCAGGCTTTTCGTAACTCTTTACCTTGAGAGTGTTATTCACCTTGCGTAGTGCAGCGGTTTTCACCTTGTTGCCGCTACTACTGCGAGGTTTTCGCACGAGTTGGTTGATTGTTGGCATGTATAAAAATTCTCCGGAATTTTTATAGTGATGAGTGCGAAGTGTTTAGTGATTAGTACTCAGCACTTCCTAATAACTTTCACTTTTTACTGACCACATTGTTAATATATGAAACTCTTTAGTTAGATTGTAACAGTTTTGGGGCTGGAAGGCAACCTCTATCTCACCTAACCTCTAGGCCCGTCTCTGTCATTCCCGCGAAGGCGGGAATGACAACGTGAATGTTTACAGCGAGGCTTCGTCGTTTTGGACTACACCGGTTCCAACTGGAATCTTGCGGCCGATGATGACGTTTTCCTTCAAACCGTAGAGTCGGTCTACGCGGCCACTGGTTGCGGCGTTGATAAGCACGCGGGTAGTATCTTGGAATGATGCGGCCGAGAGGAAGCTATCGCTCCATGTTGAAACTTTAGCAATACCCAGAAGTAATTGACTAAACTCGGCAGGCTCTTTACCTTCGGCAACAAGCTTAGCGTTTTCTTCAATAACAGCTGCTTTGCTGACAATATCACCGGTAACAAAGAGTGTATCGCCGCTATCTTCAATCTGAACACGACTAAACATTTGACGAACGATGATCTCAAGATGCTGATCGGCAAGATCTACACCTTGCTGCGCAAACATTCCCAGAATCTCGTTAATAATGTAACGCTGCGTTTCTTCAACACCACGAAGCCGCATTAGATCATGCAAGTTCAGCGAACCATTTGTGAGGCGATCGCCAGCCTTAACAGTGTCGCCATCTTGAACGGTAACAACTTTGGTAGCGGGCACCTCATACTTCACCGGCGCAGTGTGATGCGCGGTTAAGATTGCGCTGGTTTTGGTGAATTCCACGGTGGCTGCAAATGGAGCAACTAGTGGTCGATCACCGTCCTTATCAGAGGCAATAACATCACCAGCTAGAATCTCGGTTCCGCTCTTAATTTGTGGCTTACGCTTTTCAAGTGGCAGTTCTTCAACCTTGGCGTCTGTTGGACTAACTTGCACTACGTAGTGATTGCCATCTTCCCAGACGTTTACTGTGCCATCGAGCTCGCTTAGGAACGCCTGAGAACGAGGTACACGAGCTTCAAGAAGCTCCTCAACACGCGGCAAACCCTGGGTCACATCCTCGGAGAGGGCGGCACCAGCGGTGTGCTTAGTGCGCATAGTGAGTTGGGTTCCTGGCTCACCAACAGATTGAGCGGCAATAACGCCAACCGGCTGGAATGGCTTTACCACCTCGCCAGTTGCCATATCTATACCGTAACTCTTCGGACTGATGCCACGAAGATTGGCGGCCGATAGCACGCTTCTGATACGAACCTCATTTAGATCACTTGTATCTATCTGTGTAGCAACCTCTTCAGTAATGAGCTCGTTCGCTGCAACAACTAGCTTGCTAGCAATAGTTACATCTTCAGCAGCAAAACGGCCGCTTAAGCGAACACCAAAGTTCATACCAAGGCTTTCAGTTTCTGCTCGGTTCATCACCAAGCCTTTGTCTTCCCCATCTTCTGAAACAGTAAAGACATCCTGTGCAACATCTACCATACGACGAGTTAAGTAACCTGAATCGGCGGTACGCAGTGCAGTGTCGATCAAACCTTTGCGAGAACCACGTGTATCCACAAAGTATTCAATTGGGGTAAGGCCTTTTTTGTAGTTATTTCTAATTGGAAGCTCAACTTCGCGACCAACCGCATCCACAACAAGTCCCTTCATGCCGGACACCTGTTTGATCTGAGATGTTGAACCTCGAGCACCAGAGATCATTGCAATGCTAATGCCCGTATCAACCTCATTATATGCATCAACCAGTTTAGCCTGCGCTTTTTCATCAACCTCACGCCAGTTATTCACGGTGAGACGATATCGTTCTTCTTCAGTAATCAAGCCTTGCTCGTACTGATCAGAGATAGCCGAAGCCTTTTCTTCACCAGCACCAATGAGTTCGTCAAGACCATCAAGATCGATATAGTCATCCATACCGGTTGAAATACCTGCAAACGTTGCGTAACTAAAGCCAAGGCGTTTTAGCTCATCGGCAATTTGTGCGGTCGTATCTGCACCGTACTGCGCAAACACACGGCCCATAACACTAACTAGCTTCTTCTTGCTCATAGCTTCGTTCTGGAATGTAAAATCTTCAGGGAAGATTGCGTTAAACAGTAGGCGGCCAACTGTTGTTTCAACAGTTTGGCCACGGAAGCTCGTTCGCACACGACTTTGCAATTTCAGCTTACCTGATTCAAGTGCCATGATTGCTTCGTCTATATTAGCCATAGGTGTAACTGCGTCAGTTGTAACCTCAGGCTTCTCGTACGTTAGGTAATAGCAACCAAGTACAATATCTTGTTCGATGTGCAAAATTGGAGAACCATCAGCAGGTTTAAGCAGGTTTTTGCTTGCTTGCATAAGCTCTTGGGCCTCTTTTTGAGCAACACTTGAAAGCGGTAAGTGCACAGCCATTTGATCACCATCAAAGTCGGCATTGAAACCCTTACAAACAAGTGGGTGTAGTTGAATTGCCTTGCCTTCAATCAATTTTGGTTTGAAAGAAAGGATTGAAAGACGATGTAACGTTGGCGCACGGTTGAGAAGTACGTATTTACCTTGAATAACGTCGTCAAGTGCATCCCAAATAACACTCTCATTGGCTTCAATCAAACGAGTCGCGCTCTTAATATTATGGGCGTATTCGCGCTCCATAAGCCAACCAATCACAAATGGTTTGAAGAGTTCCAGCGCCATAAGCTTTGGAAGCCCACATTCATCAATTTTCAGTTCTGGGCCAGCAACAATGACGCTACGACCAGAATAGTCCACACGCTTACCGAGTAGGTTCTGACGGAATCGGCCCTGCTTACCTTTCAGCTGATCGCTCAAAGACTTCAGGCGTCGGCGACCACCAGTTGCGCTTACTGCACGACCAGAGCGAGCCGCTGAGTTATCAATGAGTGCATCTACCGCCTCTTGCAGCATTCGTTGTTCGTTTCGGCGAATAACCTCTGGAGCGTTCAAGTCCATTAGCTTCTTTAGGCGATTATTACGGTTAATAACGCGACGATACAAATCGTTCATGTCACTTGTCGCGAAACGACCACCTGTTAGTTGCACCATTGGACGAAGATCGGGAGGAATAACCGGCAAGATACTGACGCACATGCTGCCCGGGTCAACTCCGGCGCTTTGCATGCCTTCAAGCATCTTAAGTCGCTTCATAAGCTTCTTTTTGCGCTGACCCTTCGCTCCTTCAACTTCCTCACCAAGTTCGGCAATTAATGCGTCGAGCTTAATTTCATCAAGCAATTTCTGTAGTGCCATACCTCCCATACCAACCTCAGCAATATCTTGATACTCATCAGGCATTGCCCGATAGTCAGTTTCAGAGATAAGACCGGCCTTAGAAAGAGAATCGAGCTGCTGTTTTTTAGTGAGATATTGGCTTGTAACTTCATCTATTTCTTTGCTCTGAGCCTCCGCAAGTGCCTTAATATCGGCGCCTTCAACTTCTGCCTCTTTTTCCATACGTGCTTTGATTGCAACTTTGGCTGCCTCAAGCTCAGCCTCGGCATCTGCCAAAAGCTGTTCTTTTTTAGTTTCATCAACCGAGATAATCACATAGGAAGCAAAGTACACAATTCGTTCAAGGTTCTTAACCGTAATGTTAAGCAACAGGCCAATTGGGCTCGGCGTGCCACGTAGAAACCAGATATGAGCAACTGGCGCTGCCAAGCTAATGTGCCCCATGCGTTCTCGGCGAACAATTGATTTAGTAACGAGCTCTCCATTTTTATCAACAGCAGCCTCGCGCGAGCGAACCCCTTTGTATTTTGCATCGTGTGGATTGATATCTTTAACTGGGCCAAAAATGCGTTCACAGAATAGACCATCACGCTCAGGTTTTTGAGTACGATAGTTGATGGTTTCTGGTTTTGTGACTTCGCCGTAACTCCAGTCGAGAACATCACTTGGGCTCGCAACAACAAGTCGCACTGCGTCGAAATCAGTTATTGTGGTAGTGAATAAACCTGGTCTCATACTACGCCTCCTCTTCTACCTCGGGCGTTGCCGCGAGATCATCATCTTGGTTATCGTCGGTTGTAAGCGGGTCGTCTGTGGCTACATCGGAGGTGCCAGTGTCATCAAGTACTTCGAATTCACTTGCCACCATTTCTTCAGTCACGTCCATTGGTGTCATCTGTTCAGCGGTTACTTCCGGAAGATTCTTGGCCTCTTCCGCCACTGTTGCCTCAAGTACCGCCTCGGCATCAACTTCCGTACCATTCTCGTTGATCAGGTCAACTCGCAAGCTTAGGCCCTGAAGCTCTTTTACAAGCACGTTGAAGCTCTCTGGAATCTTTGGCCCAACAATTGGCTCCTGCTTAATGATGCTCTCGTAGGCCTTAGAACGACCGTACACATCATCAGACTTAAGTGTTAGCATCTCTTGTAGCGTATTGGCAGCGCCATATGCTTCGAGTGCCCAAACTTCCATCTCTCCAAAGCGTTGACCACCGTTTTGTGCCTTACCACCAAGTGGCTGTTGAGTGACCATAGTGTATGGGCCAATACTTCGTGCGTGAATTTTATCTGCAACCATGTGGTGCAGCTTAATAATGTGCATCACGCCAACTGAAACACGTTCTTTAAAGTACTCACCGGTACGGCCGTCAATAAGCTCCTGCTTGCCATCTTCAGGTAAGCCAGCTTTTTTAAGCTCAGCTTTAATTGCCTCAACGGGCACACCGTTAAAGGCAGGGGTTGCAACCTTATAGCCAAGTGCTCTTGCCGCCATGCCAAGGTGGGTCTCGAATAATTGTCCGATGTTCATACGTGATGGCACACCAAGCGGATTCAAAACAATGTCAACCGGAGTCCCATCTTCCATAAACGGCATGTCTTCTTCAGGCATGATCCGTGCAATAACACCCTTGTTACCATGACGTCCTGCTAATTTATCGCCGACTGCGATTTTACGCATTTGTGCAACAAAAACCTGTACTTGCATTAACACGCCAGCCTTCAAATCGTGGCCATTGGCACGACTGAATATTTTTACGCCAACCACTTTACCGTGCTTGCCGTTGCTCATTCGCTGCGAAGTGTCTCTCACGTCTTTCGCTTTTTCACCAAAGATTGCACGGAGTAGGCGTTCCTCACTAGAAAGCTCTTGTTCACCTTTTGGTGTAATTTTACCCACTAATATGTCACCTGCTTTCACTTCGGCGCCTATGCGCACAATACCGTTTTCATCAAGATGACGAAGACTTTCTTCCGACACATTTGGAATATCTCGCGTGACAATTTCAGGGCCAAGCTTAGTTTCACGCACCTCAACCATGTAATCTGTGATGTGCACAGAGGTGAGCTCATCATCTTCAACAAGTCGGCGCGAAATGACAATCGAGTCTTCAAAGTTGTAGCCATTCCATGGCATAAATGCAACCACAAGGTCTTTTCCGAGAGCCAGCTCGCCGTCTTCCACACTCATACCTTCAATAAGTACGTCACCGGCTTTAACGGCATCGCCAGTGCTCACAACAACCTTTTGGTTCATGCTTGAACCTTCATTGGTGCGAACGAAGTGCTGTGGACGGTAGGTTTTAGAAGTTTTTTCGTACTTCACAACAACCTCATTACCGTCAGCTTTTGTTACCGTACCAGCACCTTCGGCGTAGATAACCTGGCCGCTGTTTGCGGCAACTACTACTTCCATACCGGTACCTACTACTGGAGCTTTCGTTTTGATCAGCGGCACGGCCTGCTTTTGCTGGTTTGATGCAATTAAGGCACGTCCCACGGCGTCTTTCTCCGCAAATGGAATAAGCGAGGCGGTTGAACCCAAAATTTGATTACGGGCGGCATCCATGTGAGTTACTAGTTCGGCATCAACTTCCTCAGGCTGAAGTTTCACACGAGCCGAAACACGTTCATCTTCGAATGAGCCATCACTCTTCAGTTCCAAACCAGCCGAAGCGATTACAGCTCGCTTTTCTTCATCAGAATCAAGATACACGACCTCTTTTGTCACCTTACTATTTTTCACTACGCGGTAAGGCGTTTCAATAAAGCCATATTCATTTACACGTGCGTGTGATCCGAGATTAAGCACTAAACCAATATTGGCACCTTCAGGCGTTTCTACCGTACAAAGACGACCGTAGTGAGTTGCGTGTGCGTCACGAACCTCAAAGCCAGCACGCTCTCGCGAAAGACCGCCAGGGCCCATTGAGCTCAGGCGACGTTTGTGTGCAAGTTCAGAAAGCGGGTTTGTTTGATCCATAAACTGTGAAAGCTGTGATGAAGCAAAGAATTCACGAACCGCTGCCACAATAGGTCGAGCGTTAATAAGCTGTGCTGGAGTAACTGTTTCAATTTCAGACATACTCATGCGATCTTTAGCGTTGCGCTCCATTCGTAGCAAGCCAATGCGGAACTGTCGCTGTACGAGCTCGCCTACCAACTTCACTCGGCGATTTGCAAGGCTATCAATGTCATCTGGTGCTTCCTGCGTGTTATTCAAACGAATGATTTCTTTTACAATTGCAACAAGATCATCAAGGCGCATAACCCGATTCTCAGCCGTATTTGCAACATCAATATCAAGTCGTTTGTTCATTTTATAGCGACCAACTCGTGAAAGATCAAAGCGCTTGAAGTTAAAGAAGACGTTTTCAATCAAGCTACGTGCGTTATCAACTGTTGCCAGATCTCCAGGACGAATACGGCGATACACTTCAATCAGCGCATCGCTTCCACCCTTGCTTGGATCTTTCGCAATAGTTGCATCGAGATAGTTTATTTCACCGGTATCAACATCTTTAAACAAGTCTTTGAGTTGTGCATTCTGCGAGTAACCAAGTGCTCGAAGCAGTGTCGTTACGGTAAGCTTGCGGCGACGGTCGATTTTTACATAAATTGCACCATTTGCAGCAGTTTCAAATTCAAGCCAGGCACCGCGACCCGGAATTAACTTAGCACCATAGAGGTTGCGACCACCATTTTGTTCGGCAGTAAAGAAGATACCAGGGCTGCGAATTAACTGACTGACAACCACACGTTCAGCGCCATTGATCACAAAAGTACCTCGCGATGTCATCCATGGGTAGTCACCAAGATAGATCTCTTGCTCTTTTACTTCACCGGTAACTTTATTGGTCAATTCCAGATTTGCATACAATGGAGCCTCGAAGCTTACATTATTCTCGCGCGCTTCAAGCTCATCCATTTTTGGATCACCAAAGTGATACTCCTTAAATCTCAACTCAATCTTGGTACCCGTGTAGTCCTCAATTGGGTTAATTTCTGCAAAAATCTCTCCTAGTGCCTCTTGCACAAACGTTTGAAAAGACTTGGTCTGGTGCTCAATCAAATTTGGGATAGAGAGCGCATCGTCTGATTTTGTAAAATACACTCGCTTGTTCGTTGCTGCTTTGTCAGTTTTGGTTTTGCTTGTTTGCGTGGTCGCCATAAACAGCCTGCTCCTTGTTTAACCAACACAACTGATTTTCATAATACTCAAATGCCACTCTGGCAACTCCAGAGCGCTAAACCCTACACGTTAATTTGTTTGCGTGAGTGTGAGTATAATCAAAACGTAAATGCGCCGTTTCTTGTTTGATTAGATTTAGTGATCTTTAAAGAAGTCACCCTAAGCCGGTTCCAATCTAAAGAATAGATTGATGATTTACTACCGTGCACCAACAGTAAATCAAGGGCTTTACTACCTCTATGGGTACCATTCTGACCGAGTCAAAACAAAATGTCAAGCTACATCGGGTGAACTTCAACAGGATAATGCAGCTCCGCGTAGCACCCTGCCGTCTGCGCAACATCACCTGCTTGTGCCACATACAGCTGCCGCTTAGCCGAAACACCATCACCAACCTCGTACATTTCAGGTGTTCCCACGGCGCTCATCCCAATATGTGCCAGCCAGTGTACAGAAGGTGCATTATCTGGCCGTGCCACGGTCCAGAGTGTACGATTCGGGTTAACCAATTGATCAAATTCAGAACTAATGCGTGTAGCAACGCCCTGATTACGATGGTCAGAACCGAGCCACACCGCAAAGTTAACACCATCATGAGTCTCAGGCACATCATACATCCCACCAGGCACTAAAGTCAGCATGCCAATAGGTTGCGATAGAGAACAAGGGACACCTACATATGTAGAACCCTTTACTACAACACGAGCAATCGGCCGGATAGCCCGCATCCTACGGGCAACCGACAACAAACTTTGATTGTATCTGTCGACCACATACGGAAAGTCACCACCTATGCTCGCGGCGTTTTCCCTCACCAATGCTCTCACGCCCCTAGCGTGTTGCACTCCCGGTACAACTAAGTCCACGAAATCAGTTTGATCAACTTCCTCTGTTCTTTCATCCACAAATTCACGTAACGTTATCGCCATATTCGCCTACTTTGCCGGTTTAGATACAATCGTATCTACCAGTCCATACTGTACCGCTTCATCGGCAGTAATCCAGAAATCCCGTTCCATATCTTCGTGAATCTTCTTTACTGTTTGTCCAGTGTTCTTGGCCATAATCTCTTCCAGCAAACGCTTTACTCGAAGTGATTCACGCAGATCGATTTCTTGATCGGTCACTTTACCTCTCGTGCCACTAGAAGGCTGATGTATCATGACTGTGGCATTAGGAAGCAAAAAGCGTTTACCTTTGGCGCCAGAACTGAGTAAAAATGCAGCCGCCGAGGCTTGTACGCCAATACCAAACGTTTGCACATCGTTACCAATAAATTGCATGGTGTCATATATCGCAAGAGCATCATACACACTGCCACCTGGGCTGTTAATATAGAGGTAGATGTCTTTTTTCGGATCTTCACTCTGTAAAAAAAGTAGTTGCGCCACAATCAAGCCAGCCGTGTGTTCATTAACTTCATCGTGAAGAAAGATAATACGCTCACGCAACAGTCGGCTATAGATGTCAAAAGCGCGTTCTCCTTGACCTGATGGTTCGATAACAGTAGGAACTAACATAATTCCATTATAGCAATTTAGCACTCAAAACACAAGAGTGCTAAACACTATTGCTTAAACTTGACTGATGTGATATAATAAAAGTATGGATACATCGCAGGCCGTGAAGCGTAAGGTGGTTGAGCTGACTTTTTCGCGTGATTTTGAAGCCTTGCTATTAGGGCATCCCACTCCTCATACCTCGTTGACACACGATCTTGAGCTGGCAATTGAGCGTGGTCTGCAACGGTTGATTGAGCTTGAAGATGTGCGAGAGTTGCAGCATCAGAGTCTCATCACCCATTTAGTGGCGCAGACGAATCTGTATCAAGCAATGGAAAGTGAGTATTTTGACCACTGGAAGATCGCAGTCTCAGAAGACTTGCTTGATGAAGTTGATTTGCTACTTTTAAGTCACGGCAAGGATCTCGTTAAACTCGGTTTATTTGCCGAAACGACTGCTGCTACATTACTCATGTTGGCCGTTGCAGGATTGCGATAAGCCGCGATCACGACGAATAATCGGCCACAACTTTGTCGTAAGTGCTGTTAATGTAAATCCACCAGAAAGAGCATTTCTGCCAAGATTTGAGATAGTAGTATCAAATTGCACCATAACAGCGCAACCCAGTTCTGTCGCTGCATTGCAGACTCTCTGATTCTTTGTCAGGCCTAAGAGATCCGTAGCACCTTCTCGAAGCATCTCTCGCAGTGCCATGCAACCCTACTTTGAGCTGACAGCCAGCAAATAAAGTCGATCAACAGTCTTTTCAGTAAGTAGTCTTGAGGCAACCTCACGACGCATATCTGGTGTATCAAATTGTGCGGCAGATTGCTGGTATTGCTGTTTATAAAGCTCAATCCTCTGAGCAAGTTCGGCATCATCCACCGAAAGGTTCTCCTTTTCAGCCACTTCAGCCAGGACCATACCAACCGAAACTCGGCGCTCGGCCTGTTCCTTCAGCTCTTTCGCCTTCCATTCGGCCTCGTCTTTAAAACCGGCTTGCTTGATATATTCTTGCTTCGTAATTCCACGATATACAAGATTTTGATTAAAATCATGCTCTAGCATCGCAACCTGATCGTTCACCAGTATCTCGGGAAGTGGAAACTTTGATTTCTTAACCAATTCTTTAACAATCTCATCCTTAATTTTGTTGATCGCCTCAGACTCCTTCTGTTCGAGTAGCTGCGCCTTTACATCGCTCTTCAGATCCGCCAATGTCTTGAACGGACCAACACTTGCCGCAAACGCGTCATCAATTTTTGGTAATTCAGAAACTTGCACATTCTTAACTGTCACCGAAAAAACAATGTCGGTGCCGGCTAGATTCTTAGCATGATAATCTTTAGGAAATACTAACTTCAGCTCCTTTTTATCATCCTTTTTTACGCCAACCAACCCTTCTTCAAAACCAGGAATAAAGCTTTTGCTCCCAAGGCTTAGTCGATAGTCTACTCCGCTTGCCCCAGCAACCTTTGCGCCACTTTCATTGGTACCTTCAAAATCTATAACAACATCATCGCCGTTCTTCGCCGGCTTATCACTATCCTTCTTTGAAGCACTTCGGCTCGCTAGATTTTGCAGCACTTCATCGATATCTTTTGCCGTGACGGTCGATTTTGGAGCAGTTTTTTTAATCTTCTTGTAATCGCCCAGCTTTACAGCTGGCATAACTTCTACCTCAGCAGTAAACTCAAGCTCTGTGTATGGCACAAATTTGCCGATCTCAATCTCAGGTAGATTTAAGGTTCGCAGCTTTTGTTCATCAAGTGCATTACCGTAGAAATCGTTGATTGCGTGATTAATAACACTCGCTTGCAGTTGATTTTGATCAAGCTGTTTTTCAACAACGCTCAGCGGCGCCTTGCCTTGACGGAAACCCGCAACCTTCATTTTTTTTGCCTGCACCTGAAGCTCATGCTGTTTGGCATGTGTCAGCTCCTCAAGGCCCAGGATGATAGTTAGTTTTACTTTTGTCTCTGAAATGTCTTTACGTGATACTTGCATAAGATGCCATTATGCCATAACAGATTACAAATTACCACTCCTGCTAGAGATTCTCTAAAGGGATGCCGGTTTTTTCTGAAACCTTACGTGCCCAGGCGAGCAGTTTCTCAAATTGACTGTCGCGCGCCAACATCTCTGTCTCGTGATCATCAAGTCTCTTTGCAAACTTATCAAGAGTATTGGTTAGACGATCTATCTTTGCATCAAAATCGTCCATTCGCTGATTCACTTCAGAACGAAATTCCTCAATATACGCAAATAGTTTCGTGAATTGCTCGTCATTCATGGTCTTATTGTAACATCTTCACAATCTCATCAGTGTCCAACACGTCCTCTTTTTGGGTTTCGACATTCCGTAGGATGTACTTTTTGTTTTGGAGTTCGTCCTCACCAATAAACAGCAAGTATGATACGCCGAGTTTGAGAGCGGCTTTTATTTGCTTATCGGGTTTTCTGTCTGTGAGATCAACTGCCACGTTCACGCCGTTTTCTCGAAGTTCTCGCACGACCGCTTGGGCCTCCTTTAGCACATCGCCTATGGTCACTACATATAGCTGCGTGGAAGATTGTAGTTTTGGCAGTAGATTATGACTTTCTAAAAAGTTCTCAATAGGCGCATCACCCATGCCAAAGCCCACAGTAGCAATTGGCTCCACACCAAATGCCCCGACCAAGCCATCGTAACGACCGCCACCAAACATCGAACGGTTGTTTTCAGGGTCAAGATCTACCACCTCAAATACAATATCAGTGTAATAATCGAAACCGCGCATTAAGGTAATGTCGAAAGTAACTGAGGTAATTTGATGCTCAGCCATGAGTGTGAACAATAATTGAACCTCCTTCACGGCATTTGTCTCACGTACGCTCTCTGGTAAATCTGCCAAAGTTTTAGCTTTAATTAACGTATACAGCCGCTGTAAGCCCACCTCTGCCTGATCTGGTTTAAATATGGCGCGTGCCTTTTCAACAAAAGCATCAGCTGGCATCTTGTCTTTTCTATCAAAGAGCTGTACCATCTGCTTGGCCTGCGTGGCGTCAAGCTCTAGGTACTGGTTCATAATCAGATTAATAAGCTTGCGGCTATTGATTTTAATCTGATACATCGTTTCGTCAGCACCAAATTCCTTCATAATAGCGTCAACTACCGAGATAATCTCCAAATCTGCGTCAATTGTTGCCACGCCGAACAGATCAACATTCAACTGCCAGAATTGTCTGTTACGCCCCCTCTGCGGGCGTTCGTAGCGCCAGCAATCAGGAATAGAAAACCACCTAAGCGGATAGGCCAGTTCTTGCCGCCGAGCTGCCACCATTCGCGAGACACTCGGCGTCATCTCTGGTCGCATCACTACCGTTCGACCGCCGCGGTCAGTAAAGCTATAGGTCTGTTCATTCACAATTTCATCACTGGTTTTGCTGGTGTAGAGCTCAATCGGCTCCAAAACCGGCGCAGTGTACTCTTCGTAGCCGTATCGCTGGCAGACCCGCCGCCAGACATTAAAAATGTATTCCTGCAAGCGTTTATCCTCAGGATAAAAATCCCGCGCCCCTTTGTAACTTTGTGTACTTAATTTTGCCATATTAATCTCCATTATACATTTATTTTATTAAGTAAGCCCCCGTAGTTGTAGGGCGTAAACCCGTCACCGATGAAGATCGGATACGCAGGCGACGCTACCCCCATAGCGCTGGCAAGTTCTTTGCTGAGTGCTTGAAATGCCCTAAGCTCTTGCTTATCAAGCTGCAACCGTCTCTTATCTTCAATTGTCATCCTGTATACAAAACGAAATTTTTGAATGTTCGCTTTAGTATCGAAACCATCCACTCGAGATAACATAACAATACGTTCGTACCACAGCCGGTCATCATTCAGGGCACTCCCCAGGCTCACTTCAATCGAAAGACAGTTCTTTGCAGCCTTGTTGATACAATCGTAGTCTGCAACAATAACCTTATCTAAGCCAAGCAACCATGCGACATCTGTTAATGTGTCATTGGCGGCCTCTCCAATAAAGCCACAGTCGTTATCTGGGCAGTAAGTGTTGTGAAAGTCCAGCACAACATCGTAGTCAGTAGTTTTCTTTAGTATTTCCGCGGCTCGCCGTGCTTCATAGTCAACTGCTTTCGGGTTTCCCGGAAATGAACGGTTCAGGTCTTGGTCTGTGAAGCGACAGCTGGCCGCAATAGCCCGTTTGTTCGCGAGTAGTGTATCAACTTGACTGATGGGGTTCTTTTGAAACAGTTTAACCACCTCCAGCCCTAGCCTCTCATTACCGTGCATCCCACCGATTACTAAAATTTTCATATTACCTCCGCCAGATTACTAATTACGACAAAGTCTCGTCTGTCAGGTACGTCTACACTACGCTCTAAAATCACCGCATTGTCTGCAAAATCTCGTGTTGCTACAGTGGTCATTCGAGGCTCTATAGTTCTATAAGCAACCGTTGAGCACTCCAGTATGGAAGCAAGACCCATAACAAGTTCTCCGAAGTTTCTTAAATTGCCACTGGGTCTTAGCCGTCTATTGGCAAATACCTCATCGAGCCACATAATCGGCTCTGCGCCAAGTCGACCCGCCATCCAGTCGCTCATTTCTGGCACATCAGTGTACTTTTCAGCGGCTACACGCAGTGGCGAAGCCTTCCACGCTACTGCCGCCATCGCTAAACCCAACTCATTTCTTTCAACATACCATGCAGTTTTTCGTAACGCACCAAGCGCATCAAAACGCTGCGTCAACTCATCAACTTCGTACGCAGGTTGCATAGGGCACAGTCCGCATGTATCGCATTGTGCACCTACCGCAAGCGAAGACAGCCCACCAATACACCTCATTTGCTTATCAACACACTTACTTACCTCATTCCACGGGGGTCCTTCGAATGCGACCTGATACGCTGGTACTATTTCACTATAAAGAGAGCGTATCTCCTCGGGTGTATAAAAAGTTCTCTTACTCATATTATTTTCTCCAAAATTACAACTTAATAGACAAAACGCCCCGTTGGCCGGAGCGTTTGTTGTACAAATTTGAAGTATGAAAAAACTATCCGACCAAGCGAGGCTGGGTATGTGCATGGCTGGCGTTAGCCAGAGGGTTAAAACTGGTATTTAGATTTGATTTACTCATCTATCATTTCATTATAGCATATAATAATACAACTTGTCAAGCAGCTTGTGTTTCTGGGTGTTGAGTGCGTATTCCATGGTCGGCAACTTTGTTCACTGTAGCGTCAAGTTTATTTTCAATACGCACACTCGACACCTTAAGTTCGCTGAAATCACTTTTAATTTCTTGGATTTCTGGCGAGAGTGCGTTAAGAATTTTTTGCATGAATCCTTCCATCGCAGCATTCATGCGCTGCTCTAATTCTTGTAGATCTTGTTTTGTTGTCCCTTGAGTATTATTCATACGCTTAGTTTATCACTTATTTTTGTTATACTAGAAGCATGTTGAACCAAGATGATCTGAAAAACTTAACCGGTTGGCTCCAAGCAATTTTTAAAGAAGTGCAAGAATCTAAAGGCATTTCAAACGAACTGCGCGATAAACTCAATATGCTTCCGGAAATCCGTGATTTTGTTTCACGAGAGCGTGGCGGCAATAGCGAGATTGATCGACGAATTGAAGACACCAAAAACCACCTTGAAGGCAAAATCGATCGGCTTGAACAGCAAATCCACGACCTCCGCAATATCTTAAACGATATCAAAAACAAAGTTGACCGCTTGAATTAGGCAGCAAGCAGCTCTGTAACGGCATCTGGGTCGCCGTGCCGCTCCATGTACTCACGTACATTATCAAACTGTGTTTGACTTAAAGCACTGTTAGCGCGAAGTATTCTAACTGTGGTTGCTAGCCCAAGAGCTGGCGTAACATCCAACCTTGCGGCTTCTTGTAATTCTGCTCGACCGCCTTCTTGCCGGTCAAGAACCACGTAGTAATCAGCCACCACCAGACCATTACAGCCGAGTGCACCCATAGTTTCAACCTTTGTGGCACCATCTGTAATCACATCATCAAAAGCTGCTATGCGATCACCCTCTCGGTATTTTCCGAGAATTGGCGATTTATTTCCTGTCACTTTGGACAAGTTTACCCTCGGCTGCAACAAACTCATTCCAGCCGTATCTGCAATACTCGCTGCGTAAGACGTCATTGCCTCGGGACTTCCGACAAAATGTTCGTAATGGTCGGCAAGATCATAGACATCTGCGGCGCCTGTTCTATGCAATGCTAACGCCACCATTGCCTCAGCCACCAATTCTCTTGTATCTGGACATGAAAGGCCCTGTCGAATATCGAAGTAGTGGGGTGATTTTCTGCCGCTCTTCAAAGTAATAAATTCATCAGGATTTTCTTTTATGCCGAACAATCCTTCTTCATAAAGATGCATTGCCAGCCGCTCCTGCTCCGCCCCTGGTAGTAGTGCCATGGGTTATCCTCTCTATTTATACAGTTATGTCTGCACCAGTGCCGCTAGGGAACAGCTGCCTCAAGTTCTGCGACTAATGCTTCATAAGCCTGTGCCGAATCTTCTGCTTGAGTGATATGACGGCCTTACTTACGCCCACCATTAGTGATGTCGTTTTGATTATATATGAATTCAGAGCTTTGGCAAATCAAGAAGACTGCCTTACAGCAATCTTTGGTACCCCGTAGTCGACGCACTTCGAACCTACAGCGTTGGTAAAACCGAACCGGAAGGGAGGAATGACTTCAGCATTTCATTGTAATCATCAACACTTTGATTGAACGAAGCTCGGTCACGCTCATATTCTTCAATATCACGATTGTATATCTCTCCGTTTTTATTCAGCGCATCTACATTTTGATTGTATCGCCGTATGTCACCATAATAAATATTACTTGGCAGATAGCCTTCAATTTTATCTATATACTCAGCTTTAAAATTATCTAGGTTGTTTAACTTTGTAACTAATTCAGCTCGTTTCAACTCAATCGAACTTGCCTTCTCTTTTATCTTTGCGTCAAATAAATTTTTTGCAAGATAAGGATTATTCCTATTAGAAAAATATTCTGAATAATAATCATTCATGGTTTGGCTCGAGTGATAACTTGGTACAGCGGAGAAGAACGAGTGGAGCTCATTTTTTCTGAGCTCTGGGTCGGCAGGGTATTTTTCTATTATTTCTTTGATTGTGGTTATCGAAGGTTCCTGAGTCTTATTCAACACCGCTTCGATTTCCACTAACAAGCCTTGCGCAGGAGGGTCGTCAGCATAAATTTTGTGCATTAGCTCATGCGCCGCTGCCCAGCCTTCTATGCTATCGAGCTCAGCATATTTCGCATCTAAAATGTATATTTTGTCTAAGCCAGTTACGTAGCACCCATATTCAATGGTATTTGGGGTATCATTCGGACATACTTCATTAAGACCATCTGCCGTCACCAGCTCTGGTTTTGCGCTGTAAAATTCGACCTTGCCTTTATAGCTAAAGCCTGCACGATTTGCTAAATCGCTTATTGCGCTATCTCCAAGGTATTCACCAGAGACAAAGGTTATTGCGTTACTTATTGGATTCGCCAGAAACAGGAGTACTAATGCAATTATTGGTATACCAATTGGTGCAACTTTCTTAAACTTTTTAGACTTATGATTGCTCTTCCTGCCAACCTGTTTCAAATTTGTTTCGACTTTGTTCTGCTGAACAGTAACAACTGGGCTCAAAGATTTACCGCAACTATGACAGTATTTACCATTTACACGCGCCTTCTCACCGCAATGTCTACAGTATTTAGCAACCACGCATCACTTCCTTGCCACGTTTGGAACTACGCCATATTTGTTTTTCGATGGCTCACTTCGAAGCAAAAAGAAAATTAACAATATAAGGACTCCGAGGTAAGGTATGAAGCCCAGTAATACGTACCAGGCCGAGTAGCCTGAGTCATGCAATCTCCTAGTCATCAATGCCAGTGTCGGAAGAGCTACACCAATACAAAAGATGATTAATAAGAGGCTACCGAAACCTGCAAATATTTCGTATTGCTGCAAAGAGTAACTACTTGCAGAATACATAGATGCAAGGACAATAAAATATAAACCAAAAACCGCACAAACAATTATCTGGAATAATATAAAAAACCAGAACTCCGACCTTGAAGATCTCGTTTGAAAATTCACATAATTACGGAAGCCAAGCACTACTGATTTGTTTAATCCAACAACTTTTTGAGCTCCATTTGCTGAATAATGTTCGGCATCTTTTTGTATTTGACTTTCGCTTTGATGATCGTTGTGAGAATGATTTAAGCTGTTGCCACATTCAGGGCAATATGAGTCTGTCGGTAGCACAGCGTGACCACATTCGTTACAAAATTTTGCCATAAGCTGAGTATACTATAATTAAAAATACTTCGTGGTTGCAAGGTGCTCATGCTTGGTACCGCGGAGAGGACTTGAACCTCCACGCCTTGCGGCACTAGCTCCTAAGGCTAGCGTGTCTACCAATTCCACCACCGCGGCACATTATATATTGATTGTTAAGTTATATTTCTGCACCTCTACTTACAGTACGCTGGCGTGTCTACGATTATTTACGTTTCACGCAGCCACCACCGCGGCACAAATGATGTTGGAACGGTTCTATTGTACGACAGATCAGTAATTTATTCTACAAAAAAGTAGGCACCAAGCGGCGCCTACTGTAAATGGTAGTAAGCAAGTGCAGCATCGCCATAATTTCGATTGTCCACCACAACAACTCCATTGGACGAAGGCACGTCTTCTCTACCTGGGTACGATAATACCATAAGCCCGTTCGGGTTTAAATGCTGTTTTAGTGCAAAAACTGTGGATAACTGAAGATCATTATAGGGTGGATCGCACAAAATGATATCAAATTTTTTATCCACATTCTGTTTACTCCAAGCTTTGCACCCCGCTTTGACAACGTCAATGTTGGTGATCCGCAGCTTCTCAACGTTAGCCTTTGCAGTCTGATAAGCTTCTGGATCTCGATCTGTAGCCAAAGCATAGGCCGCACATCTACTAACCGCCTCTATTGCCAAGGCTCCACTGCCAGCAAATGCATCCCACACCTTTTTCCCAGTTAAATCGCCGAGAGTATTAAACAGAGCCGAGCGTGGTCGTTCGCCCATAGGATGAGTCGTGTAACCACGTGGCGTTTTTATAATCCTACTGCCATGTGTGCCGCCAATAATACGCATCAGGCTTCGGCCTCATCGAGCGCGAGTATCCATGCTGCGGCAATGGTGCGTACAATGCGCGGCGCAAGCTCAGTACGTATCTGCCTGGCAAGTTTCACGCTCCAGCCGCGCCCAAGAAAGCGTTCGTACATATTGAGCTCGTAAATTTCCAGTGCTTGCTCTCGTATGTAGCCCTCAAAACCGATGTTGCGGATATGCCTGATGTCGGCGTCGGTAAGGTAGTACTTTTTAAACTTCATAGGGCGAACGGTGGAAGAAACGCCCCATTCAAAATATGCATGACTGATAATTAGACCCTTCGCGCCCCACAGCTTCCAGTTTTTGCTAAGAGTCTGGCGTTTTGTGTCGCCTTTAATCATTACTTTGTGCTTAAAGCTGGTTCGGGTTTCAATCCCTTCGCCGCGCAGTTCTATCAGCTTTTTCTCGTATGGATAATGATGCGCGGGAGTAAGGCCGTCAACAACTGCATGTGCCAGCCACGCGGCCTCAAAGGCTGCCTTCTCTTCGTCGTTACCTTTTAGGGCTGCCTTAAGGCTCGCTAAGTGATTGTTAATAATATCAAGTAATCGTGTATCGTCTGGGTCGGTGGGATCCCAGTAATGCCACGGCTCATCAACAGCCGGACTTTTGCGTTTAATGCCGTCCGGCCCGTTATTGCCCTCAAAGTGTAGGATGAGCTTTGAAGACGGAAACCTCGCATCTGGTCGCGATACCTGAACAAACTTTCGTGCGACACGATCAAACTTTTGATGTGCACCAATTAAGTTTCCGGATTTATTGTGTAACGTCGTTCCTGAGTACATGGTGTTTTGATCCTAGTCTAACGCTCAGCCAAATCTTCATTTGTAAAGTACTGTACGCCTAGTTCTAATCGTTTACCGGATTTTAACGCTATAACATAGTTTGCCACGCAGCCAAAAAGAGGGCTTGGCAGATTGTCGAGATCGTACCACCCCCATGAAGTCAACTTATCTGGCTCCATAACCACCGGTTCGCCATCTACATATTCGGCCACCATGCCTACATCGAGATAGTGCTTAGGCATATAACGTGTTAGGTTTGTTATGCACAAAAGCCCCAGATCCTTCACTCTTAAGTCTGGCCCGGCCTCTTCTTTTAATTCTCGTAAGATACTTGATTCAAGAGATTCGCCATGTTCAAAATGTCCACCTGGACCGCCAAACTCTCCAGCACCATGCGATCCTTTACGCTGGCCAAGTAATATAGTATTGCCTCTTTGTACAATAAGACCTATGCCAATTTTTGGTATTTGCTCTACCATAGACATAGCATACCATCTTTAGGAGCTGCCAGGATAGGCTAGTCAGTTAAGATAGGTTAAGCTGAGAGATTTTTGCACTCTTGCGCGGAGCTCGGGATAATGCTCGATCTGCTCTTTTTTGATGAAGGTTTCGGCAGCACTTTTTGCTTGTTTAATTAAACTCAGGTCGGTGATGTTGGCGATTTTAAGGTCTAGCGCACCGTGCTGCTTGCTGCCATAAATTGCGCCGGGACCGCGAAGCTCCAGATCCATTTCTGCCAGCTTGAAGCCGTCATTTGTCTGTTCCATCGCCCGAAGACGTTTTGAGGGTTTCTGGCTCGTGCTCGGAATAAGGTAGCAGTAACCCTGATGTTCGCCACGACCCACTCGGCCCCTCAGTTGGTGCAGCTGAGCCAGGCCAAACTGATCTGCTCCTTCAATCAGCATGACCGCAGCATTCGGGATATCTATGCCAACCTCAATAACGGTTGTGCTCACTAGAATATCCAGTTCCCCCTGAGCAAACGCTTGCATCACTTGTGCCTTTTCTTCATCCTTCATCTTGCCGTGAAGCGTAGCTATTCTCCGATGCTTAAACACACCCGTCTTCAATCGTTTTACTTCCTCGTTCACACTTTTAGCCTCAGAGTTTTCAGAATCGTCAATCAACGGACAAACCACAAATACCTGGCGACCGGCTTTAATTTCATCATCGATAATTTGGTAGAGTTGCGGCCGCGAATTGGGCGGCCAAAGGTGAGTTTCAATCGGCAAGCGGTTTTTCGGCTTGGCTCCGATAATTGAAATATCAAGCTCACCGTACACTGTTAATGCTAGTGAACGCGGAATTGGCGTGGCTGTCATGCTCAGAATATGCGGAATCTTTTCGCCTTTATCCACCAGTTTTTGCCGCTGTTTAACGCCAAACCGATGCTGTTCGTCAACAATAATAAAACCGAGGCGCTTAAATTGAACCGACTCTTGAAGCAAGGCGTGTGTACCAACAATAATATCAATTTCGCCACCCGCCAGCTGCTGCTTTAAGACAGTTTTTTGCTTGCCCTTCACGGCTGAGGTAAGAAGCGCGATGTTGATGCTGAGCGGTTCCAGCAAATCTGCGAGTGTTGCCGCATGTTGCCGAGCTAGCAGCTCAGTTGGAGCCATAAAGGCACTTTGAATACCTTGACGAGCCGCCATAAAAGCCGCCATCGCCGCTACAACCGTTTTACCAGCTCCGACGTCGCCCTCAAGGAGCCTGTTCATAGGAGTTTCTTTGTCGATATCCTGCAAGATCTCCCAGGCGGCCTTCTTTTGCTGGGCAGTTAACTCAAACGGCAACGCTCCGATGTATTTTTTGGCAAAGGTTTGATCAAACTCGATCTGCAAAGCAATTTCGGCCTCTACCTGCTTTTTATTGAGCTGTCCCGCCAGCACATACGCAAAAACCTCTTCAAAGCCAATTCGATCTTTCGCCTCGGCTAGTTTTGTTTGGTTCTCTGGCCAGTGCAGCTGATACGCTGCCTCTGCGTAGCTCATGAAGTCACGCTGCTTCACCAACCATTCTGGCAATGTTTCTGGAAGCTCTTGAAACATACTTGTAACTTCAGTGAGCGCTCTTCTGATTTCCCGAGAATCCAGGCCTTTTGTTTGCGGATAGATCGGCACAATTCGCGCTGTGTTAGCAGTAAACTCCTTGGCTTCCTCAACTGATGGATTTTGCAGTACATAGCGATTGAAGCTGAAATCGTAGAGGCCTGAGAAATAGTACTCGTGATGGGGCTTAAAATACTTCTCTCGATAAGGCTGGTTAAACCAAACCACTCTTATGGCCGAGCTTGTATCACGAATGACCGCTTCCGTAATATGCATACCACGGCGCACGCGCTTTGTTTTGATTGATTCAATGCTCGCCTTTACGGTTACTGCACCAGGCTGAATGTCGGCAATCGGCAAAACCTCGGAGTAGTCGTCGTAACGGCGCGGCCAAAAGGTAAGCAAGTCAGAAATCGTCTCAATACCAAGCTTCAACAGCTTTTTAGCAGTTTCCGGCCCCACCCCTTTAATTTTTTGTACTGAGGACTGTAAATTCATCACCAACAGATTATAGATCATTGACATTTATAATAATCTGTGCTATAATGAAGATAGTAGTTCAACTCATGAGCTGCAAGGGGTGAAGAACCCCGTATACCTTTGGAGCATGCATGGGCATCTTCGATGCATTCAAGCGTGGTGCCCAGCAGGGCTACGAGAGTGGTAGGCGCATCCAGCCTCGTGTAACCATGAACTGGGATGCGATCACCAAAACTGTGGCAGAACTGTGGTGTACCGAACGGTTCTCGTACATAGTTGTTCGTTCTTCGAGCACAGGTGTGGAATATGGCCGGCTCGAGGAAGCAAGGGATCGTAGCGTGGGCGTGTCTGGCGCCTACTACTACATCGTTCAGTGCAAACCAGGAGCTGAATCTCTCGCAGAGCCGGTAGCAGAGCAGATCCATTCCATGCTGTGAAAATAACGCACTACCAGAGGTTTCTGAGATCCATAGTTGGATACGCTGGGAAGGCCCCAGCCGAGAAGCGTTGATACTACCAATCCGCTCTTTCAGAAAAAGACCCCGAGCAATCGGGGTCGTTTTCATTTTTAACCGTGAACCACTTCGTCAAGAGATTCTTCTGACTTATTTGGAAGCCAGATGAAAGCGACCAGTGAAGAGATGGCGATAATAATGGCACCGACAACCAAAGCCCGTCTGAAACCGCTGATCCAAGCCTCTTTTGCAACACTTAATACCGAAACACGGATAGGCTCTGGCAACATTTCGCTTATCTTTAACGCCCCGGCAAGCGAGCTGGCAGCGATCTCCTTTGCCTGATCGGGCAAGTTTGCAATTGCTGGCGCAATCTTACTCCCGTACTGCGAGGCTAGTAAGCTACCGAGAACCGCAACTCCAAGACTACCGCCAAGTTCACGCGTTGTGTCGTTCATAGCTGAGCCCATTCCAGCTCTTGCGCGCGGTACGGCAGACATCATAAGGTCAGTAGTTGGTGACATAGCTGTGGCCATGCCAAGTGCAGCAATACACATAGATGTCACCAGTACAATGTAATTTGGCGAGACACCCATAGTTGCAAGCATGGCCACGCCGACAGACATAATGAGCATTCCTGAGCCAACCACCACCTTTTTCCCAAATCGTTCGACAAGCCGTGGTGAAAGTATTGAACCTACAACCATCACCAATGACATGGGCAACATCTTAACCGCTGAGTCGAGCGGCTGATAACCCCATACAAGCTGCATGAGCTGGCTCATATTGAAGAACATTCCCATCAAGGCAAAGAACACCAGTGAAAGCACCAACGAACTTACCCCAAAAGCAGCGATTTTGAAAAGCCGAACATCAAGCATTGGGTGCTTAGCCCGCAGCTCCCACCACACAAAGAGTGCCATTATAATAAACCCAAGACCAAACACACCTAGCGTTTCGGCACCGAGCCAGCCGTGATTTGGAGCCTCAATAATAGCGTAAACAATGCTCGTCAGACCAAATACAGAAAGAATGGACCCAAAAATGTCAAACTTTGTTTGACCAGGATCTGATGAGCGAGGCACCAAGAGCGCCCCTGAAACAAGGGCGACGAGAATTAAAGGAATATTAATCAAGAACGCACCATGCCATGATCCGTGTTCTAGAATAAAGCCTGTCAAGAGTGGCCCAAACGCCATACCAGCACCACTGATACCGGCCCAAAGAGAAATCGCTCGAGCTCTTTCTTCATTCGGGAACACGTTGGTCAAGATTGAAAGTGTCGCCGGCATAATCATAGCTCCGGCGAGGCCCATTAAAGCCCTGGCTGCAATTAGCTGATTGGCAGTATCAACACCAAAGGCCGCATATGCCGAAGCTGCTCCAAAAAGCACCAGACCGGTTTGCAAAATACCCTTTCGGCCAAATCTATCCCCGACTGATCCTGCCAAAAAGAGGAAGCCTGCGAAAACTAAAGAGTAGGAATCAACAAGCCACTGCAGCTGCGTATTGGTGGCGGCCAAATCTTCGCTCAGCCTTGGTAATGCAACATTAAGCGTTGTATTACCCACCATAACAATCAGCAGCGACAGGCAGAGCACCCCAAGTATATGCCAACGTCTTTGGTATACTTTTTCGGATTCATGAATCCGACGTTTAGGCAGTATTTTTTTAATCTTTTCTCTCATTTCTTCCTCCTTGTTCTTGAATTGATTGACTTAATTTTTTGAGCAGACTTGCTAGCGTTTCAAGCTCCGAATCGCTCAGAGGCGCAAGTATCTGGTTCAGCTTAGTAAGTTTTGCTCTTTTTAATTCCTTTAATGCGGCTTCGCCTTTTTGCGAAAGCTTTAATTTTGTAACACGACGATCCCTCTGATCAACCAGCCGCTCAATGTAGCTCGACTGCACTAATGCATCCGCAAGCTGTGTCGCAGCACTTGGTGTCACGCCAAGAAATCCAGCCAGTTCACTCACAGTAACCTCGTTATTGTGAAAAACACAAAATAGCGCCTCGCCCTGTGCGTGCGGCAGCTTTAATACAGCGTTGTGCTCACCCCTCACCAAGCCCTTACGAAAGTTGATAAAGCTAAAGACTATCTCATTGATGTTTTCTTCACGTGTCATAGATTGCCTTAGAATCTTATTATTTTAGAATCTAAAGAATATTACGCTTGAAAAAACTTGTTGTCAACATGTTTTGTTATACTCTTTATTATGAGGACACCAAAAGGATGGAGCGAAAAAGATGGGGCGTTAATTTTTGCAGTAAAATGCAAGGATTTTACTCATGCACTCGCATTATTAAACTCAGTTGGTGATATTGCTGAACAGCTGAAGCACCACCCGGATCTTGGTATTCGAAACTACAATGAAGTTTTTGTCACGACCAAAACTCATGAAACCAACTCAATAACCAGCAAAGATTACGAACTCGCAAACAGAGTTAACAACCTGCTTGACTATCATGAAAACAAGAAGAATACTGAAAAGTACGATACCGATTTGAGTGACTAGCGTCTGTAGCCTTGTTTATCCAGATCACGTTCGGGACGGGTGAGATACTCGAGCACGTTATCTTGCACGTTACCATTATGAACAATCTTTCTTGCACCAAGTGCGCGAGCAATAAACTTTGTTTTATTGAATACCTCGCGCCAACCGACTGTTCTAGCACCTGCTCTAAATCCTTTTTCAGCTCGAAACACATACACTGCATTCCCGCTCACCGGGTTCTCCGCAACTACATGCTCAATAACACCGTGATCTGTATCTTCGGGTAAAATAGCTGCTACATAATCGTGTTCGCCGGAGGTGTCAAGATCAGCGACAGCCAAGTATGCTCTTTGTGGATCCCATTGTAGCGCTATTGAAGCGAGCCACTTCAATCTTCCAAGATCAATAAAGCGTCTATCACCATCTTCTGAACCGTAGCTTCCATCTGAGATCTTCTCCAGGACCTCTGGAGGTAGAATTTCCCACTCGGTCTCCACGACAGGCAAGCTACTGCTATCGGTATTCTGTTTGCGCTGTTGTTCAAACAAAAGAAGGTTGCCGATTTCCTCATGGAACTGAGTGGAGCTGAATTCACCTGAAAGAATGTAGTCTCTAAGGTCCAGGGCAGCATTAGATACGCCAGTCAATATCCGGCCTTCGCGAAGAACTTCATTTCCAGGCATAGCCATCATTTTGTCGAATCTTTCATCGAGATTTTCTGAACTCTGTGCTGCGAGTGCATCATATGCCTCGTGCAGTAACCGCACTTCTCGTCTTCTGCCCAGCTGCACGAAGTAACTAAGATCACTTATCGCCGTCCGAAATACAATGTCTTCATCGGTTTCATTCTTATGCTTTTTCGGTACTTGTCCGTCTGCCCAGTGCCCTGGCTTTGCGACGCCGGCTATAAACGCAGCGTTGCAAACAGCCCGAAGTTTATCGACTGGATCATTGCTTTTTATCAGTTCTCTCCGACCATACTTAAGTGCCGTGTAACTAATATCAACAGTTTCTACTTCAGGACGCTTCACACCGTTTTTATCAAATATTTGCTCACCCCACTTAGATAGCCCCGCATTGTTCGCCACTTTTTGCCGAATAAGCTGCGCAAATTCGGCTCGATCCACGATACTCGCGTTCCACAAGCTAGGCATCACTTCGCCCTCACTATAAATGGGCATATTCAAGCAACCTACCTGCATCAAATCAAGCAACGCCGATGGTGGCACATCTGGCTCAAGTTCTCGCTCATCATTTGTAAGTTCAAGAATAAGCTGGTCTAAGCCAGTGGCAAAACTTTGCAACAGCTCGTCGCGAGTAGATATTTCCATATTAATTATTATACATCAATATAATCACTTAGTCAAGCAGGGTCATCCGAATCTAAGTGCCTCGGATCTGTCACTCCCTCGTTAGAATGAAGGTATTTTTGCCTTTTTTGAGTAAGCTTGCTTGGGTGATTTCTTGGTCTTCGGTAATTTTTTCACCATTAACCGAGACTGCACCTCCTTGAATAAAGCGCCGGGCTTCACCATTACTTATGGCTGCGCCGGTTGCAACGAGCGCTTCCATCACCGAACTCTTCTTGGTAACTGGTATCTCTTTTGCGAGTTCTTCAAGGTCGGCACCTGAAAGATCACTGAAACTTGCGGTTCCAAAAAGTACGTCTGAAACTTTTCTGACGCTCTGAGCCGATCCTTCGCCGTGCACTAATTTGGTTACCTCATACGCTAAGTACTTCTGCGCAGCTCTTCCGGCTTTGTTGGCCTCAAACTCTTCCGTCAAAGCGTCGAATTCATCAGGTTGAATAAGCGTGTAGATTTTAAGGTAGTCGCCCACTCCTTCGTCATCAACATTCAACCAGAACTGATAGAACTTGTACGGGCTTGTCTTATTTGGGTCAAGCCATACCGCACCATCTTCAGATTTACCGAACTTCACGCCAGTCGCCTTATTAATAACAAGCGGCGTTGACCACACATGCGCTTCTGCACTTTCAACTTTTCGTATTAACTCAACACCGGCGAGACTATTTCCCCATTGATCGGCTCCACATAGCTGCAAGGTAATGCCAGATTCTCGATACAAGTGCAGAAAATCATAGCCTTGAATAAGTGCATAGCTGAACTCTGCGTAGCTAATGCCAGCACCACCTTCACCAATGCGGTTTTTTACAAACTCCCTATCAAGCAGTTGCGTCATAGAGAAGTGTTTGCCGTAATTCCTCAAGAAATCGACAAATTGAATATCCTTAAACCAGTCATGATTATTGACAATAGTAAATGGCTGACCTGCAAATACCGTTTTATATTGTGCGGATATCCCGGCTACATTTTGAGCAACTAACTCAAGCTCTTTGAGATCGCGCTCTTGTTTTTTGCCATCAGGATCACCAATTAATCCTGTTGCGCCGCCTATAAGTAGTGTCGCCTTATGTCCGTGATTAATAAAATGGCGCACCATCATAGCGGCGGCCAGGTTGCCAACAGTCATACTGTCGGCACTTGGATCCACGCCAAAGTAAAAACTGATTGGAGTTCTGTCAAGCACTGTTACATCTTTAAAGGTTGTTTGATTTACAAATCCGCGCCAGGTAAGTTCTTCTGAGAGTGTCATAATTTCCTCTATACATTTAGGTGGTTTAATGATTCTAAAGTTTAAAAAATTGTGCCCTACAGGGCATATGTTGGATAGCAATAGTTTCTGAGCTGTTTCATCAAAGTCTAGTATACCATCTGTATTTCACTCGCTAAAGTGCTATACTTTATACCATAAGCATGAGGTACAATTAAGGTATGAAGAAAAACGACAAGAAAGCCGCAGCTGGCTCGATCCGTAAACCATCACACCGAAAGGGTGCGCACTCGGTCTATAGTAATCTCGCTACGAAAAAACGTGTAAAAGCTGATGCTAAATCACGTAAGAAGGCAGAATTCTTAGCCACCCTACCCAAATCCCGATTAAAGCGTGCTACCTACCGGTTACATCCAAAACGATTCTTTAAGTACTGGTTCTCTAAGCAGGGTGCAATTATGGCACTGAAGCTGACTGGCCTTGGGTTGGCCGCAGGGATTATCTTAATCTTAGCTGTCTTTGCTATCTTCCGGAAAGATCTTGCCATTGGTCCGGATGAACTTACTAAGCGTGTCCAGAGTCGCACCACCAAATTTTATGATCGTACAGGTCAGGTATTGCTGTATGAGCTCTACAAGGATCAGCAACTCACTTTTGTGAAACCCGATCAGATTAATAACAACATGAAGTGGGCCACAGTGGCGATTGAAGATAAGGACTTTTACAAGCACGGCGGTTTTGATATTCGCGGCATTATCCGTTCTGTATGGGTAAATGTAAGTGGCACCGGAAGGCAGGGCGCTTCTACTATTACACAACAGCTTGCTCGTAACGTTATTCTGGAAGATAACACCCGCTCCGGACTGGCTGGTTATACACGAAAATTGAAAGAAATCATTCTTTCGATCGAGCTTGAGCGCACCTATTCAAAAGATGAGATCCTCAATTTCTATCTAAACTCAATCGGCTATGGTGGTACCGCATACGGCGTTGAATCTGCTGCGCAACGCTACTTTGGTACATCGGCAAAAAACCTCAGTATTGAGCAAGCAGCATACATTGCAGCAATACCACAATATCCGAGCTTATACGATAGAAACAGCCCAAATTTTGATCCTGAAGCCACACTGGCACGACAGCGTACCGTAATTGATTACATGCGCGATCAAGGATACATAAAAAGTGATCAAGCAAAGGCAGCAAAACAAACAGATATTCTGGCGAGTATTAAGCCACTCTCAAGCGAGCCAACTGCAAAAATAGCGCCTCACTTTATTGATGAGCTCGTTAAGCAACTCGAAGGAAAGTATGGTGCCGATAATGTGCGAAAAGGTGGTTGGCGCGTTACCACCACACTTGATTGGGATATGCAGCAAATCGCCGAACAATCAGTTGCCAATAATATGAATGCCGTTGAAAGACAACATGGTGATAATGCTGCGCTCGTGGCAGTAGATGTGCCTACCAACCAAGTTCTTACATTAGTTGGTAGTCGTGATTACAAGTACCCGGGTTTTGGCTCATATAACGCTGCAACAGCAAACCTTCAGCCAGGTTCAAGCCTTAAGCCTATTGTTTATAGCAAGCTCTTTGAAGGCAATCAATATGGGCCGGGCAGTACGCTGGCAGACGATAAGAAGTGTTGGGGGGGCTGGTGTCCTAATAACTTTGATAAAGGTTTTCGTGGCAGTATATCTATCCGTCAGGCGTTGGCTGAATCAAGAAATATTCCTGCCATTAAGGCCGCAGAAGCCTCCGGTATGGCATCGGTAGTCGATCTTGCTAAAAACATGGGCGAAACTGACATCGGCTGCGGAGAGAGCTGTGATTCGCTTGGCCTTGCAATTGGTAGTGGTACCGTGCGTCTTGACGAACACACTGCTGCCTATGCAACGCTCGCACGCGGTGGCGTCTCGAAGCCAGAAACGTACGTTCTGAAGATTGAGAAATCGAATGGAGAGATTGTGCAAGAATGGAAAGACACACCCGGCACGAAAACTATGGGTGAAAAAGGTGAAGAAATTTCATACCTTGTAAGCGACATCCTAGCAGACGACAAAGCCCGCCGAGTGACCTTTGGTAATCCTGTCGGTTTTAATCCAAAAGGTGTGAAAGCTGCCGTTAAAACAGGCACTACCGATAATTCTAAAGATGGCTGGATGATGGGTTACTCGCCCAAGCTAGCTGTTGGTATTTGGGTTGGTCGCTCAGATGGAACGGTTATGAATAGCACCACTCACCTTCAGACAGGGCCGATGTTTGGTGATTTTATGGCACGTGCACATGCCGAGGTCATGACCAAACCACAATATGGGTATAAGGCTAACGAGTGGTTCACAAAGCCAGCTGGGATTCAGACTCTAAAAGTTTCCGGTCGCTCAGACATATTCCAATCATGGTATAAGAAACCCCGCGAAACCAATAAAGACTTTGTCATGGATAAGGTCTCACGCAAACTCGCAACCGATTGTACTCCTCCGGCAGCACGAGAGACTATTCAGGTGATGGCTTCTGTTGATCCTGTTACTAACCAAGAAACCACCGGTACTCCGCCAGAAGGCTGGGACATTAAGAATAGCGATGATGTGCACCAATGCGGTATTGAAGCCGCCACAAGCTTTACTATCGGCAGCAGTGGCCAGCCTTCTCGAACAAGAACAATCAACGTTAACTTTGCCAATGGTCCGAACGCACCACAAACGGTAGAGTTTATCGTGAACGGACAAGTGATTAACACTCAGCCTGGTGGCGGCTCAAGCTATAACACCTCATACACCTTCCCAGATGTTGGCACCTACACCATTCAAGTGCGCGTGACCGACAACCTCTACTACCAATCCACCTCATCCTCCCAAACCATTCAAATTACAAGCTAGATGGTATCCGTGCAACCAAACTCTTCGCGTAAGTTATCCACACACTCATTAACCCTACCTCGCAATTCACTTCGATTTTTACGCATGTGCACGATAAACGGCCTGAGATACGATGTTAGTGATTCAAGACTTTCATACTCATCAAAAACTTGCTCTACTTCAGGTAGTCTTTTATCTAAAAAATATTGCTTCAGCCACTGATCAAGTTCATCATACACCTTGCGGGCGGGTGTACCCTCGAAAGAAAAAAGTCCTCGAGTTAAATAGTACATCGTATCAAGCACTCTTCCGAGCTGTGATGGGCTATAGTAACCGAGTGTTCTGAATTCGATTCTTTGATTGTCACCCTCCCAGGAATTACTGCGCACTGATCTATGACTTGTGCTTACGCCCACAAGGCCACCATAGTTCCAGCCATACCGCACACATGCGTCGTGATCAACCTCAGCTTTCTTCAGAGGATACGCTAGCCTCTGTGCAGTTGTTGCTCTACCTGCCAGTTCAACGGTACGTAAAAGTCTCGTCAAATCTTGTTGATAACTGAATGGTAGGGGTGTTCTATCGGCAATCCCGACGCTAACATGCGCTGTTACTGCGCCCCGCCTTACAACGCCAGGAAGCCACCCGGTTCTCACAATACCTCTTGTTGCTATTTCGAGCGCTTTCGGATGAGTTGATGCCGGCGATTGTAACTCATAAAGGCCATCGTCATCTACGCCAAAGCCGTACTCTAGCATTTCCGCGACACAGTTTTTCCAGAGTATCCAAAGCGCTCCATTATCAAACCATCCGCATTGTAGTGCGCCAAGGCCACCCGCTGCGCTAGGAAGTACCTCAAGTTCATAGCCTATTGTATGGTCGTTAATACCAAGCTCTAGAGATCGCCGAGCCAACGCTCCTTCAGCTGGCAATATAAATCCGTCCCTTTCAAGAGTTTGGAGTGCACCTTCAATCATATGAAAATATTATAACATTAAGAATACTATTCGTCTATATTTTAGGCCTCAGCACTGAATTTATAGCAGCGATGAGTGGTCTTCGGCGGTTTGTTTTTTTGGGAACGATGGTTTTCTTCTGGATTGTTTTTGCGGTTTATGAATACTATCGGGCTTGATAGTTTCGGTCATTTTGGCGAACATCATGCGACCAGCGGTGGTTTGGAGGTTGCGGGTGAATTCTACCTTGACGGTTTTGTTGCGGATACTGCCTGCGTTCTCTATTACTACAAGCGTGCCATCTGGCAGATAACCGACCCCTTGGTTACGCTCCTGGCCTTTGCCGACAATCTTAATCTCTGCTGTTTCGCCAGGTATGGTGGTCGGCCGCAGATTCTGGGCTAATTCGTTTACATTAAGCACTCTCACACCTTCAATTTCTGCAACCTTGAGTAGGTTGAAATCGGTTGTGAAGAGCATTGCGCCTTGTTTTAAGGCTAGCTTCACCAGTTTTTCATCAACGCCAGATTCAGATTTAATGTCATCGCTCACAATACTAACACTCACCTGTCGGCTATCTTGAAGGTCTTGTATTACTTGTAGCCCATAGCGAGCTCGTTCACGCTTTAAATGATCTGCTTTATCGGCCAGAAGTTGTAGCTCAGCAATCACAAAGCGTGGAATAACGAGCTGAGTGGCGACAAAGCCAGAACGAACTACCTCTAGCACCCGGCCATCCATCAGAGCGCTGGTATCGAGGAGAATACGGTTCTTCGTTCGAGTGTTAGTACGCGGCAGCAATCGCCACAGGATGATGCTGCTTAACGCGAGGTTCAGTATTGTAACAATGAGTAATGCGTAGCTCATAATCTTTTAATACAGTAATTATACTGGATTCCTGATTAAACCGGTAACAACAGAACGGATCTTATGTTTTCAAGTAAGTATTGAGTGCGTCCTTCAAAGATGAAACCGATGCCAAAAGGGTTGATGTTGTATCAGATTTTGGCCCGACAGCTTTTTTAAATCCGAGATGTTTTACCTCTTTTATGCGCTGTTCGATGTTTGGCACATGGCGAACCTCTCCGGAAAGTCCAACTTCGCCGAACACCACGGCATCGTCTTTTAGCTGCATACCTTTTGCGGCCGAAGCGATTGCCATGCAAACAGCCAGGTCTGCTGCTGGTTCAGTTATTTTTATTCCTCCAACCACATTGATGTATACATCGTGTTCGCTCAAATCAAGCTTGGTGCGGCGGGTTAGTACTGCGGTAAGTAAATTAAGGCGATTAAGATCAAATCCAGAGGCGGCCCGTTTTGGATAGCCAAACGAGGTCCGATTTACCAGAGCTTGAATTTCTACCAAAATAGGCCTGGTGCCTTCCATGGCAGCCATCACAATCGAACCATCAGCCACTTGCCGCTCAGCCAAAAGCACGGCCGAAGGGTTACTTACCGGCTCCAAACCAGTGTCCTTCATGTTGAATATGCCAACCTCAGCAGTTGAACCGTAGCGATTCTTTACTGCTCTGAGCACCTTGAAACCGCCGTAGCGATCACCTTCCAGGTTCAATACCACATCGACAAGATGCTCAAGTAACTTTGGCCCCGCTATATTCCCCTCTTTGGTGACATGACCTACTACTATCAGCGTTGTTCCGGACTGTTTCGCCGCTTGCGTCAGAAGATAAGTGCTATTAGTAATTTGACTTACTGTGCCGGGCGCCGAGGCGACAGACTGGCAAGAAACGGTTTGAATTGAGTCTACAATAACAACCTTGTAACTACCTGTAAGAATGGTTTGTGCAATGTCATCACTGCTTGTTGAGCTGGCCAGAAGTACTTTTTGATCTTTTGGGGTAATACGGCTTGCCCTCAAACTTACCTGTTCTAAAGATTCTTCACCGCTCACATACAATACTTGCTGACTCTTAGAAAGCTGTGCCGCCAACTGCATTAAGAGCGTACTTTTGCCAATACCTGGCTGTCCGGCAATCAGATTTACGCTACCAGCAACAAATCCGCCGCCAAGCACCGTATCAACATCTGGTACAGCGGTTTTTAATCGCTCCGATTTTTGTGATTTTTTTAACGCTCCAAGTGGCGTTACAGCGAGCTCATTACCTTTTACCGCAGCAAGCGTAGCATCTTTACTCAGTGGTAGCTCCTCGACTAAGCTGTTCCAAGCTCCGCAGCTACTACAGCGGCCAGCCCATTTGCTATGCCGTGCACCGCATTCCTGACACACAAATTGTGGAGAAGATTTTGCCATGATATACCCAGTATACCATCTGGCTAGTGAATAGTTTGGTAGCTACTATCAAGCTGTTTGAGCAAGTCATTCTGAGTTGCCGCAAGCTCATTGCGTTGAGCCACAATCAAGTTGTAATTTGCAATAACATCTTTAAGCGTTGCTACGTCATCATTAAATGCCCGAACGAGCCCGTTAAAACCCGGTACGAGTTGATTATATTGCTCAATATTGTCTGCGGACTGCAGTTGGTCCATACGTGTTCTTTGACTTTCGATAGAACGCTGTTGCGCTGCGAGCGAGGCCTCCATAGATTCCTTTTGTTCTTTGAGTTGAGTCAATTTATCATCGTAAGCTTTAATCTTAGTATCAATCTCACTGAATGTATCTGCGTAGTGCTCTGCGTAAGTCACAATTTTTGATCTATCTTTAAAATAGTGTCGATAATGTGCCTCAAGTGATTCGGGTAAGATTGCAATTTCGGTTCCGAGAATAGAATGAAGCTCGTTATCTACCTGACCAGGTTCGGTTTTTTTATATTGTTCCAGAGTTGCCACAAAACGTTCGTCTTGAATAGCGGCAGCCGCAGTACGAAGCTGTTGGTTAAGAGTCTCTTTTTCATCAGGAGAAAGTCGTTCATACACGGCATGAAGCAACTCATGTGCAGCGGTGACTTCTTGAACACCTTGCAGTCTCGCATCGGTAACGTTATACACATAGAAACGCTGTTTTGTATAACACCCGAGCACGATACTATGTTCACGATGTACACCGCCACAAGCTTGGTTAAAATTTGCGGCATCAAGCACTTCAGGCTGGCTAGCCTTATACAAAAATGCACCGCCACTTGTTAGATCAAGTTTTGGCAGCAAGGCTGCTGTTTGTGCCTGTAGCGGATTCCTGTACACAACATACTGATCTTTCACATACTGCCGGTGCGAGAAAGCCCATGCCCCGCTCGTTACTAGCAGCAAAACCATCAAAATAGCAAATACTCGACGCTTCATACTGCTATTGTATACTACGAATGATCAACTCTATGCTATTTACTTTGATTTGACGCCTGCTACTGGAGTAACTATAAGCTTGCCTTTTTGAACTGCGGCATCAAACAATACCGTGCCGACATCAATACCCGTAATCACACTCTCTGCGATCTGATCCTCAATCTCATCTTGCAGTTCACGGCGCAAAGTCCTGACGCCACTCTGTGGTTTGTAGCCGTTCTTGAGTAAAGCTCGTTTTGCTTGCAGTGAAACACGAACGCCCAAGCCATGTTCTTGTTGTAAGCGCTGATTGAGTTCTTCAATCTGCAAATTCAACACCTGCAGAGCCTCTTTATTAGTTAGAGCGCGGAATATAATAACCTTATCGATACGATTTATCAGCTCTGGACGCATAACACCCTTCAGCTCCTCCATAACGCGCTCTTTGTTGTCTTCATGGAGTTCATCAAGATCAGACTGCTCATTTTCATTACTTACACGAAACCCTAGGCTCGATTCTCGCTGCAGCTGCTCGGCGCCAATATTACCCGTCATGATGATGACCGTATTGGTAAAGTCAACTGTTCTGCCTTTTGCATCGGTGAGGACACCATCCTCGAGAATTTGAAGAAGCATATTAAAGATATCAGGATGGGCCTTTTCGATTTCATCGAGCAAAATAAGGCTATAGGGGTTGCGACGCACTTTATCGGTCAATTGACCACCTTCTTCATAGCCAACGTAACCGGCAGGTGCGCCAACCAATCGAGAGGCAGTGTGCCGTTCGGAAAACTCACTCATATCTATCTTAATCAGGGCATCATTACGGTCGTATAACTCACGAGCCAACACACGTGCTAGTTCAGTTTTACCTACTCCGGAAGGACCTAAGAATACGAATGAGCCAATCGGCCGAGTGCGAGCACTCACACCTGATCGATTACGGCGAATTGCCCGGGCAACCGCCTGAAGGGCCTCGGATTGACCAATAACATGCTTTGCCAAAGTTTTTTCGAGATTCATAAGATAACTAGCTTCTTTTTTAAGGATCTTTCGAGCTGGAATACCGGTAATAAGTGCTACTGCACCCGCCAAATCCTGCTCAGTCATAATAAGACGACTACGAAACTTATTGCGCTGCTTTTCTAAGGTCTCCTGTAGCTCTGCAAGTTTTACTTTGTGCTTGGCGGCAACCTCAAAATTCTCGTGAATGACTGCCTCTTCCATGCGATGACGGCATAGCTTAATCTCTTTCAAAAGCTTCCTTTGAGTTTCGGGTACATGCGAACGCTCCACCCGAATATGTGCCGCTGTTTCATCCAGCAAGTCTAAAGCTTTATCTGGCATGAACCGTTCTGTCATGTAGCGCTCACTCAAACGAACGGTTTGCTCAATAATTTCATCATCAATGCCAACACCATGATGAGCCTCATACTTTGTCTTGAGGCCGCGTAAGATCTCGACCGTTTCTTCAACACTTGGCGGCAAAACTTGCACGCTCTGAAAACGCCTTTCGAGCGCAGCATCTTTTTCGATACTTTTTTGATACTCGTCAATAGTTGTAGCGCCAATAACCCGCATGGTACCACGAGCAAGCACCGGCTTTAAAATATTAGCAGCATCCAGTGCACCTTCGGCCGCCCCTGCGCCCACTAGAAGATGGATCTCATCAATAAAAACAATCACGTTACTATCAGCTGCAATTTCTTGCATGATAGCTTTAAGGCGCTCTTCAAACTCTCCACGATATTTAGTGCCAGCAATCATACCCGCCAGATCGAGCATAACAATGCGCTTATCAAGCAGATTCTCGGGTGCTTTCTCTTCAGCAATGCGTTGCGCCAAACCTTCAACAATTGCAGTTTTACCAACGCCTGGCTCTCCAATGAGCACCGGGTTATTTTTGGTGCGCCGAGAGAGAATAGTTACCATGCGCTGCAACTCTTTTGCACGACCAATTACGGGATCCAGCCTGCCAGCCCTAGCCTCCTCGGTTAAATCTGTTCCGAAGAACTCTAACGCACTCTGAGCCTTCTTGTTCCGTGGCTTTTTACTTGTTGCGACTTCCTCATACTCAAACCGCTGTTGGTTTAAGTAGTTTTCAAGCTCTGAGGTTAAATCATCAACATTAATGTTCATATCTCGAAGCAGCACATTTGCCCTGGCATTTTTTTGTATCAGAATACTGTAGAGAATGTGCTCGGTGCCACAGTAATCTTGGTTGAATTCTCTTGCGATCTCCCAACTTGTTCGCAGCGTCAACTTAGCTGCTTCACTCAATCCCTTACCTCCAGCAAGATTGATAACCAAAGCTTTTGGCGTTAACTTTAAGGCTGTTCGAGCTCGATCAAGTGTTACGCCAGAAGTTTCTAGCAACTTTGCGCCAATTGAGCCATTTTGACTAAGAACTCCTAGTAGAATATGTTCTGTGCCAATGTATGCGCTGCCGAAACCCCGGGCGATACCATCAGCATGTTGCAAACTGAGCCGAGCATTCTCGGTCAGCCTGTTCAGAAATTCTTGAAACTCTTTAGCCGAATTCATATCCCTATTGTAGCACTTAGCACTCCAAACGCAAGAGTGCTAATTCTTCAATCGTCGAAAGCTGGCTCCTCGTTGAACCTTCTGGGCTCAAGCCGTTCACCAGTTAGGCCATTTCTCCAATAGTTGTATTTGTCATCTAAGTACTCTCTGCGTAAGCCCTCAAACAGTCCTGGCAGCCAAGCCGGTCTTTTACCCTGTCCGTGATAGCCCTGTCTCCGCTCTATCTCCAGTACAGATTCAAAATCTTCTGCTTCTCGCTGGCTATCAATCTCTCGTAAAAAAGAACGAGCCCTGTTCTCAGGCATGTCCTCAGCAAAATGCGTCGTTGATTTGTCAGAATAAATCTCCCGAAGCATGAATGGGACAAAATTAACAACATCTTTGTCCGCACCCTCACTAAGTGCAATTGCAAGAACGGCTCTATGCCAATGACCACCCCAGCCGGAATCATAAAGCTTCGCCCAAACCCAGTCCTCCTCAACAATTCTACGCATAAACTCTCTGCACTCACCAACCGTAGCCCACTCAACGGGTGATTGATCCCTGTTATAGTAAGTTACCTCATTGATGTTTTCTGGTATCTCTGGGTGTTTAACGGTCATTTTAATCCAGCTCCTCTTCAAAACTATTCCCGGTTTACTCGCCGTGTTCTTCGATTGCACCAAGGAGGCCGGCTTCGATGTCGTCTCGGCGCTTTGGTTTGACTGGCTTCTTTTCAGCTGGCTTTTCTTCTGCTACAGGTTTTGCCTCTTCCGCTACTGGTGCGGGAGCAGGCGTACCAGATTCGATATCAAGCTCATAGCCCGTCAACTTGCTTGCCAAACGAACGTTTTGACCGCCCTTACCTATGGCGATTGAAAGTTGTGATTGATCCACAATTACTTTGGCGTGCTTGATCTTTTCATTCAGCTCAACTCGAATAACCTCGGTTGGTGAAAGTGCATTTTTAATATAGGTCTCGGTTTCATCAGAGAAAGTGATGATATCAATTTTCTCTTGATCACCAATTTCATTCATAACTGCTTGGACACGCGTGCCATGGCCGCCCACGAAGGTTCCCACAGGATCAACGCCAGGGACAGTTGAAGCAACCGCCAGCTTGGTACGCATACCAGCCTGACGGGCAATACCTTTAATTTCAACTGCTCCGGTTTCCATCTCCGGAACTTCTTGACGGAAGAGATATTCAATGAAAGCTTCGTTCGCACGAGAAAGCACTAGCTGTGGGCCACGGTTGCCGCGCTCAACGTCTTTCAAGAAGACCTTAATGCGTGAACCAACACCGTAGTATTCGCCCTGAATTTGCTCGCTTGCTGGCAAAATACCAGTCGCTTTGCCAAGATCAACTCGTACCACACGAGGCTCAACCCGCTGCACTGTACCGACAATCACGGTACCGATTTTATCTTCGTATTCCTCCATAATGATTTCACGCTCTGCCTCTCGTAGACGTTGTAAAATCACCTGTTTTGCGGTTTGAGCAGCCACGCGGCCAAAAGTTGTAGGATGAGCTACCTCGGTGATAACATCACCAACCTTTGCATCTTTTTTAAATTCTTTAGCCTGTTCTACGGTCAATTGCTGGGCATCATTTTCAACAGCGTCATCTTCAACTACGTCGTAGCTGGTGGTTGCGGTAACATCACCAGTATTTTGATTAAGCTGCACAGTAACATTTTGTTCGCGTTCGCCAAAATCTTTACGAAATGCCGCAGCGAGAGCCTGCTCTACCGCCTCGTGCACCACGTCTTCTGGTAGATTCTTCTCTTCAGCCAAGACTTTAATAGCAGCAACCAATTGTTTAATTTGTAATTCCATAATTTCTATTTCCTTTCAATTATTTTGTCATTTCGAGCTTGTTGACCTGTCCACCGTAGCTTCAGCGAAGGAGGAAAAATCTACCAGCTAAACCCACTAGATCCTTCGGCAAGCCCAGGATGACCTACGCTTCTGTTATGAAAAATTCCGACCACTGTGGCCGGACTAACACAAGTATATCATAGCCTCATGAAACAACCAAGGAACTTACGCACCCTGCTCTATGCAGGCAAGCAGCTGCTCCATTTCCCAAAGTTCGCGTTTGCCAATTGGCTGCTCATCTTCATCAAGATCACGCAGTCTCCAGAGTGGCTTATTTCTTGGGTCAGTAACAATTTCGTTCCATGCCCCCATTTCTCCATCAGTTAAAGGATTATCGGTGGTACCAGATCCCAAAGCAACTGTCTCCACACCACTGTATTCACGCAACCAAGACCACTGAGGGTCAAAAACCATACGGTATGTTCTGTGCACAGCTTGCCCTACTTCGTTATAACCTGTGGCAATTATCTGGTATGAGGCCAGCGTGCAGACATCGCCGCCTACCGTCGATGCAAATTCAAAAGGATCATACTTGATACTAGCCTCAATGTCAGTCAAGCTGAGATCGCCAAGCAACACTAGACCTTCAACATACGCTGGGGCTGTAGACAGACTATCGAGAGACCAAGCCCTACCGCTTAACGCATCCGCCTGCTCAATCAATGCACCTAGACGCCCTTCGGCTGATGGAATGTGTTCATCCATATCTCTTCATTATATCATATTTATGTTTGCTATGTCAATAGCTTATACTGGTCGGTATGCTCAAACAACTCTACACACAACTGCAACCTGAACATTACTCGCTCACGCTTGATATTGATGCTGAGAATTTGGCGTTCTCTGGCTCGGTTACTATTCGAGGATTTCTACCACAGAACGCACGAGATATTCAACTCCATGCAAAAGATTTAACCATCACTTCTGCAGAAATTGATCAGGCAAAGGTAAAGACCAGCCTCCACGAGGACGTACTTACGCTCAATTGCAAAGAGGAGCTAAGCGGCGCAGTTACGTTATCACTTGAGTTTAACGGCACCGTAACCGATGCTATGCACGGAATGTATCCTTGTTATTTTAAACATAATGGGAAACAAAAAAAGCTTATTGCAACTCAATTTGAAAGCCACCACGCTCGTGAAGTTTTCCCTTGTATCGATGAGCCGGCAGCCAAGGCTACCTTTGACGTTACGTTGATTACAGCTGAAGGCGAGACTGTACTTTCAAATATGCCAGCCAAGGAGCAGAAAGTAGATAATAGCAAACAGATAACAATTTTCGAAACGACACCAAAGATGAGCACCTATCTACTGGCATTTGTTACAGGCGAGATGGTGATGAAAGAGGCCAAAACAAAAGGTGGGGTGATTGTAAGGTCGTGGGCAAGTGCCGGACAAAACGCCAGCTGGCTTGACTATTCGGTTAAAGAAGCTGTCGATTTAATTGAATTTTACAACGAATACTTTGGCGTACCATACCCTTTAGAAAAGTGCGATCAGGTGGCACTCCCTGATTTTGAAAGTGGCGCCATGGAAAACTGGGGCCTTATAACTTACCGTGAAACCGTGTTGCTTTCTGATCCGAGCAACCCTTCTCTGAGTACACAGCAGTTGATTACGCTTGTAGTAGCACACGAGCTCAGCCATCAATGGTTTGGTAATTTGGTTACGATGCAGTGGTGGGACGATTTATGGCTCAACGAAAGCTTTGCTAATATGACTGAGTATTTAGCGACAGATAGACTGCATCCCGAGTGGCAGATTTGGGAAGAATTTGTCGCACAAGATGCTGCCTCTGCAGCCAACCGTGATGTTTACAAAGATGTGCAAGCAGTTCGTGTGGCGGTGAATAACCCGGATGAGATCCATACTTTGTTTGACCCTTCTATTGTATACGCCAAAGGTGGTAAGCTTCTTAAAATGCTCCGTGATTTAGTTGGCGATGATGCCTGGAGAGCGGGTTTAAAACATTACTTCGTAAAACATCAATATGGGAACACAACTCGAGATGACCTCTGGAATGCATTGAGTAAGGTCTCAGATATTGATGTGCCAGGATTAATGAACACGTGGATAGAGCATCCGGGACAACCCTTAGTTTCAGTAACGCAGACTGGCAAGAGCCTGCAGCTCAAGCAGCAGCGTCTTTTGCTTGACGGAAAAGATGATGAAACGCTCTGGCAAATTCCGCTTCTTTCAAAAAGCACTCCTGAACTCTTCACCAAAAAGATCGAAACGTTAGAGCTTGATAGTGAAGAGATCGCACAACTGAACCAGTCGGGCGTGGGCCATTACACTGTTCATTACACTACACCAGAACAAACGGCAAAGATGGCCGAGCAATTAGCCAATCCATTAGTGGCCAGCGAATGGAAAATCACCTACCTCAATGGCCTCGTTATGCTTGCTCGTCATGGTGATACAGCACTTTCCGAAGCGCTGGAGAGTATTAAAAACAGTAGCGATGAGCCAAGAGCTACGGTGTGGTCACACATTGCGGGAATTTTGGGGAGCGCACGAATGATCATTGAAGGCGATGAAGCACTTGAAGGTATCATCAAAAACCTGGGCTATAGTCTGAGCCACAAACAGCTTACTTCGCTTGGATGGCATTACATGGAGAACGAACCAAGCAACACCACGCACCTGAGGACAACGCTCATCGGGCTTGCGATCGCTAGCGAGAATCGAACTGTTATTGAGCGAGCACTTGAGTTATACCACAGCGAAGAGCCAGAAAGCTTGCCGGCAGAGCTTCGTTCGATGCTTCTGGGAGTTGCGGTACGTTACGGCGAAGCAGCCGACTTTGACACCCTTATTGATTTGTATAAATCATCTTCAAACGCTGATTTTAAAACTGATATTATGTCAGCGCTCTGTTCAACTAAAGATACGAGCCGAGCAAAACTTCTTACTGATTTGATGCTTGATACAAAGGTTGTAAAAACACAGGATACTATCCGTTGGTATATCTACCTGCTTCGCAACCGCTATGTGCGTGACATTGCGTGGCAGTGGCTCGTAGATAATTGGGATTGGGTTATAAAGCAATTTGGCGGCAGTAAAAGTTATGATGATTTTGCCCGCTACACAGCAACACTCTTCAACTCCGACCAACACCTGAAGCAATACCGTGAGTTCTTTGAACCAAAAGCGAATGATCCAGCACTGAAGCGAGCAATCAAGATTGGCGTTAACGAGATCACCGCCAAAAATGAGTGGCGCAAGCGCGATCAAGTTGCGGTTACCGAGTGGCTTAGCCAATATTCTCCACAAAATGAGTAATTTGGAAATCTTCGCCAGTCAGCTCTATGGCAGCAAGGTTATACGCACCCTTCCAGCCATTTTGTTGCACCCATAACTCAGCAGCAAAACTCATCTGCTTTAGTTTTTTCGGCGTAATATATTCCAACCCGGTTCCTTGATTACTGTTCTTACGAAATTTAACCTCCACAAAGCTTATAATGTCATGCTTTTTTGCAACAATATCCACCTCACAAGCAGGTATTTTCCAGTTTAAATCAATTATTTGATATCCGGATTCTTGCAGATATATCGCTGCTCGTTTCTCGGCATCATGCCCAATTGAGTAGTTTGTTTGCCCCATCACATCTCCAACTATAAACTACTGACTATCGACTACAAACTGCTTTATTGGTTTGTAATGCACCCTATGGATTGGCAGTATACCATGCTCCCTCAATGCAGCAAGATGCTGTTTTGTTCCATAACCAACATGTTTCTCAAAGCCATAGAGCGGATATTTCTCCGCTATTTTGGCCATATATTCGTCGCGGGCTACTTTTGCAATCACAGATGCGGCCGAGACGGCTTGAATGCTCCCATCGGCCTTGATAATCGCTTCTGTGTTAGGGATGTGAGCTAAGTAATTAATTGAACCATCAATAACTATCTGGTTATTATTGAGATCAATAGCGTCGACTGCTCGCTGCATAGCTAATCGAACAGACTCCGTGAGACCAAGTGTGTTGATCTCTCGCGGCCACACCCAGCCCAATCCAATACTATTTGTGGAGTTTTTAATGATAACAACCAGCGCGCGGCGCTTTTTGGCGCTTAGCAGCTTAGAATCCGTGAGACCATCAACAGTCAAATCTGTTTCAAATCCCACCGCTGCAGCAACCAAAGGCCCCGCCCAACAGCCACGGCCTACTTCATCAATACCGATAATCATACCGACAGTATATCAAAAAGACCACTGTTGATAGTGGTCTTTTTTACATTTATTCCTACAATCTACTCAGCCTTAGCACGATCGCCAAGTTTTTCAGCAATCTCAGCCTCTTTCTTGGCATCTTCTTCGGCCTTCTTTGCGGCCTCAGCTTCGTGCTCTTGCTTCTGCTCCTCATGAATGCGGGCGAGTTCGGCCTCGGCCTCAGGATCGGTTACGTCATTCACAGCTTTCTTATCAAAATCAACTGCTGCGAGGCGAGCGCTTTTACCGCTTCGTTTACGCATATATGTAAGATAGTTGCGACGCACCTTGCTGCGCTTAGTGACCTCTATTTTTTCAACAAGCGGACTGTGGAGTAAAAAACTCTTTTCAACGCCAACGCCACTAGAAATACGACGAACCGTGATAGTGCTAGTCATACTATCTTTGCGATCTGTACGAATAACGAGACCTTCAAAAACCTGCACACGCTCTTTATTACCTTCTTTAATGCGCTGGTGAACACGAACCGTGTCGCCGCTTCGGACATCTACAACTTGCTTTTTCTTAAAGCTATTTTCAATTTTTTCAATCAATGCGTACATAACCAAACCACTCTACCTTATTATTACTGTTTTTGCAATTACAAAGAATTGTATCACATCTGTTAATTTTATACAACATGATCTACGACTACTCTGGGCTTGGGATTTACACCGCGCCGAGTATACTAGTTGGTATGGATGAAATAAAACGACAGGCTTTAGAGAAACACAAAGAGTTGCGAGGAAAAATTGAGGTTACACTGAAAGATCAGCTTGATGAGCCAGAGAAACTGAAGCTTTACTACACCCCTGGAGTAGGCGCGGTGAGCTCATATGTAGCCGAGCATCCCGAAGAAGCACGAGACTATACGTGGTTAAACAATTCGGTAGCCGTTGTATCAGACGGTTCGGCAGTTTTAGGGCTGGGGAACATCGGCCCGCTTGGTGCGCTTCCTGTTATGGAGGGTAAGGCGATGTTGTTTAAACAGTTTGCCGATATCGATGCTGTACCGATTGTTTTAGATGTACATAGAGCTGATGAGATTGTTGCCGCAGTAAAGGCGATTGCACCGAGTTTTGGAGCGATTAACTTAGAGGATATTGCTGCTCCTATCTGTTTTGAGGTTGAAGAACGGCTGAAACAAGAGCTTAATATTCCAATTATGCACGATGACCAGCATGGAACTGCCGTAGTAGTGCTTGCAGGGTTGATTAATGCAATGAAAGTTGTTGGTAAGAAATTATCGGATTGCAAGGTTGTCTTAGTGGGCGCGGGTGCCGCTGGAGTGGCAATTGCGAAGTTGCTGCATAAATACGCACAGCCTCAGATTGTGGCCGTTGACAGCAAAGGCATCATTGAACCATCACGTGACAACCTGAACACTGAAAAACAACTGCTTCTACAGTTTGCACAAAACATCCAGCCTGGCTCACTAGCCGATGCTGTAAAAGATGCTGATATCTTCATCGGCGTCTCTCAGCCAGGATTACTTACCGCCGATATGGTCAAGACCATGGCAAAAAATCCGGTCATTTTTGCCCTAGCCAACCCTGTTCCAGAAATCTATCCTGATGAAGCGAAGGAGGCAGGCGCCGCAGTTGTAGCAACCGGGCGCAGCGACTTTCCTAATCAGGTGAATAATGCCTTAGCCTTTCCTGGAATTTTCCGTGGAGCTCTAGATAACCGAGTTAATGCAATTACTGATGAACACAAGATTGCCGCCGCTGAAACTATTGCTAGCTTTATTCAAAATCCAACAGCCGATGAGATCATACCTTCAATTTTTGCCAAAGGTTTAACAGAAAAACTCTCAGAGCAGATTATATAACTCTGTTGATTTCTTCTATGGTGGTTTCGCCGGCAAGCACCTTTAAGAGACCGGCCTGATACATGGTAATCATGCCTTGTTCCATGGCTTTGGCTTGGATCATATCGGAGGTTGGGATGTGGTAGGGGTCACGAAGCATGGCCTGGATCTCGGGCGTAACAATGAAGTCTTCGATGATGCTAATACGACCCTTGTAGCCAAAAGGGTTTTCCTCAGACTTGCCTGGTTTGTAGAGGGTAATTTTTGTTAAGTCAGGAGCTTTGATATCTTTTGGAAGATTTTTCAGACTTTCTCGAATATGATTTTGAACCGCTTCATCCGGTTCGTAGGCCTGTTTAGTCTTATCATCCAGTTTACGAACAAGCCGCTGGCTGATGATAAGTTTTACCGATGAAATCAGAATTGGGTTTACACCTATCATGTCTATCATGCGCGTGAAGGCCTCCGAAGCATTGCCGGCGTGAAAGGTTGAGAGCACCAAGTGACCCGTTACAGCGGCTTGTAGCGCTGTGCGAGCCGTATCAACATCACGGATCTCACCAACCATTATTACATCTGGATCAAGACGCATAACCGCACGAAGCTTATTAGCAAAACTGTCACCTTGGCGGCTGTAAACTGGAATTTGGCTCATACCATCAAGTCCATACTCAACCGGATCTTCAAGCGTGATGATTTTGTTTTTTGGATCGTTCATTTGCTGCAGAATTGAATAGAGCGTGGTAGTTTTACCAGACCCCGTTGGGCCAACCATTAAAACCATGCCGTGCGGATGCGAAACCACCTCATCAATCGGTTTGCGCTCTCGTTCGCTCAGGCCGAGGTTATCGAGCCGCAGCAAGGCGGTATCCATATTAAACAAACGCACCACCGCATCTTGACCGTACAGGGTCGGTACGGTTTCGATACGCATGTTGAGGATTTTTTCGGTTCCATCTTCTTTGGTGATTTTTTGGCTCAAGTGACCAGTTTGCGCATCTGGTGCCGAAGTAGAAATACCCGCTTTTACCGCAATCGATTGCTGCAGCTGGCGATACTTTTGGTGAGAGATCATTGCAATAAGATGCAGCGCGCCGTCAAGGCGAAAGCGAATGCGCACACCGGTTCGGGCAGTTTCGAGGTGAATATCTGAGGCCTCAAGCTTGTCTGCCTGCGTGATGACGTAATACAGTATGTCATCGGAAAGCACACCTTCAAGAGTTTGTGAAACCTGTTGCACATTATCACTTGCACCTTCGTGGCTCACGGTAATGTCATCATAGTGCACCTCTTTCGGCGGATCAAAGCGCAACATGAATTCTTTAAATCCTTCATTGCTGATCATGATAAAATCAATGATTTTATCATTAAAGCGTTCACGAAGTTTTGTAAGCATTGGCTGAGGCGTACCGATAGTAATAGCAAACGTGTAGCCACTACCGCGGTCATAGAGTGGCACAAGCTTATATTCGTACATCTCTTGATTGGTCAACACGCCCTCTACTAGCTGTACATCTTGTAGCGTGCGACTATCGACATAGGCTATCTTTAAGAGACCAGCACGTTTTTTAGTGTTCTGTTCTTCGTTTTCACGAAACTTTAAATGGTCGGCCGCATCGTTAAAAGCCATACAACCATTCTACTGTAAAACATAAACGTTTCACAGTAGAATGCAAACTCTAGAAGGCAATTTTAATTCTAAATACCCCCGAGTGAGCACCATAACTTAACCTTGCTCAGGAATTGATAGCTTCAGGCTTATTTTATGGGTTGGTATTTGTTATTTGATCTTCTCTGTTGCATTATAGGTTCTATGCATATTACCTTGGTAGCACATAATATCCGTAGCACACACAACGTTGGGGCCTTCTTCCGGACATGCGATGCGCTTGGGGTCCAAAAAATTATCTTCAGTGGATACACACCATACCCTACGTTTGAAGGTGATAGTAGAATGCCGCATTTCGCCGATAGAATCACTCGGCAGATACATAAAACAGCACTTGGAGCCGAAAGCACCGTTGCATTCGCATGCTACAGCGAGCTTGAAGATGCTTTGGCGGACTTGAGGACAAAAAATGCTACATTAGTAGCTTTAGAGCAGTTTCCCGGCAGCATCACACCTGAGGAGTGCAAGCAAAAGTTAGAAACCAACCATGCAGATAACACCGTAGCTCTGATTGTTGGCAACGAGATACACGGCGTTGCCGATACGACACTCCAACAAATGGATTTTATAATCGAAATCCCTATGCATGGCACGAAAGAGTCGCTGAACGTTTCCGTCGCCACTGGTATTGCGCTCTATACACTTTCTAGATGACAAAAAGTAAACGAAAACAAGGTCCGAAAAGCACTTTATAAGAACGGACTTCGTGCTCAGTCCGTGTTACTTAATTGCGACCGCAGTTGGGTCGAAGAATTCGTGCAATGCAGTAGTGAGCTCATCTTTAATGGCGACTTTAAACGGCATTCTAAGGGCTGTTTTTTGCGCAGCTTCACCCAAGACTAAGATTAGCTCCTCTTGACCCGGGTGTTCTGAAGCCACCTTTTTAAGTGCGATGAGCTTTTCGCTATCGTTTGGATCTTTCAAATGAACAAATAATTTTTGGCTCATTGGTGTTGATGGCATAGAAATTAACGGCGGCAGACCACTTGGCTTGCCTTTGCTTGACGGAGCTGATGCTTTAGGCGGCTTTGGTTTTTTCCCTTTGGCTTGATAGCTCTTAGCATCCTCTTCTGAGACCACGTTGGCTTGGTCTACCATCAACTTGAGCTCTTGGCCAACATTGCCATCACGATCTTTGTAATTAATTTTCCCTTTTGCCAAAACAACCTGGTCTTGTTGCCATACTGAATTGAGTTTTTCGTATACCCCGGGAAATACGATCATTTCGCACTCACCAGTTTTATCCTCAAGCTTAATGAATGCCATCTTGGCACCGTTTTTAGTGGTAATTGAGCGAATAGTAGTCACCACGCCACCCAACGTGACTGTTTTACCCTCCATGTCGCTATTGATCTCGGCAATGGCAATAGTATTTTCCTCAAGATAGGTGCCGTAGCCATCGAGTGGATGTCGGCTGAGATAGAGCCCGAGCAGCTCACGTTCAGCCAGTAGCATATCGTGCTCCTTCATCTGTTCCGGAGCTTTTTCAAACTTATACTGCGGCGCTATGCTCGGGGCTGCGCTGTCAATACCGCCAAAAAGATCGGCCTGATTTGTTTCCTTCTCCTTATGAATTTTTGACCCAAGACCGAGCAGCCCCTCAAGATTAAACAAAAGGTCACCGCGAGTTTCGCCTAAATTATCGAATGCACCTGATTTAATTAAGCTCTCCCAGACTTTGCGGTTTACTTTTCTGGTATCTACCCGTTCCACGAAATCCATAACGCTCTTGAACGGTCCAGCCTCCTCTCGAGCACGAATAATCTCTTCGACCGCACCGACCCCAACATTTTTTATGGCACTCATGCCAAAACGAATTTGGTTTTTACCCTTCACCACACCAAACTCAACATATGATTCGTTCACATCGGGCAGAAGCACCTCAATCCCCATATGCCGACACTCAGTGATTTCAATTGCCAACCGATCAATATCATCAGCATCGCTCGTCATAAGCGCAGCCATAAATGCATCAGGGTAGTGCGCCTTGAGGTAAGCTGTCCAATAGGCAATAAGTCCGTAGCATGCGGCATGAGATTTGTTGAAACAATATGCGGCGAAGTCTTCAAGCTGTTTCCAAAACTTTTCCATTAAATCACGAGATATGCCGGAGTTTTTTGCGCCACCATCGATCATTTTGTCTTTCATCTTTGCCATGAGCTCGGCATTCTTTTTACCGATAGCCTTACGGAGCGTATCAGCCTCTCCACCTGTAAACCCGCACACTTCTTTTGAGATCTGCATCACTTGCTCTTGGTAGACAAGGATGCCGTAGGTGTTCTCGAGTGCGTTCTTCATGCTTTCGTGCGGATAACTGATTTGCTTCAGACCATGCTTACGCGCAATAAAATCACCAATAAACTGCATTGGCCCCGGACGATATAGCGCCACCATCGCCACAATATCCTCAAACACTGTTGGCTTCAGTTCTCGCAAGTATCGTTTCATGCCGGCAGATTCGAGCTGGAAAACACCCGTCGTGTCACCTCGCTGAAACAACTCAAATGTCTTGGCATCATCAAGTGGGATCTCTTCCGGCTCAATCGATGTTCCATAGACCGCTTTCACAATTCTGATTGCATTTTTCAATATAGTTAAGTTTGAAAGGCCTAAAAAGTCCATTTTTAGAAGCCCGAGATCCTCAACTGGCCCCATGGGATACTGTGTCGAAATAACATCTTGCTTTGTGCCATCAGCAAGCACTACTTGTTTTTGTGCACGCTCCAATGGAATAAACTTCACAATCTCATCTGGCGCGATCACCACGCCAGCCGCATGAACGCCATGGCTTCGCACCGTACCCTCTAGTCGAATTGCGAGATCAATCACCTCTTTTGATGTTGGATTGTTCTCGTACTCACGTTTTAAATCGGGGTCATCCTGAATACTTGTGGCGAGTGGAATATGACGGCCCTGGACTGGCGGTGGAACTAGCTTAGAAAGTCTATCGGCATCAGCATATGGTACTTGCATAACTCTTGCGACATCTCTGATAGCAGCACGTGCTGCCATAGTGCCGAAAGTAACGATATTCGCCACTCTATCGGCTCCGTATTTTTCGGCACAATACTGAATTACTTCGTTACGGCGGGTATCCTGAATATCTATGTCGATATCTGGCATCGAAATTCGATCAGGGTTGAGGAAACGCTCAAACAGCAAATCGTACTTAATAGGGTCAAGCTCGGTAATCCGAGTAGCATAGGCAACGATTGAACCTGCTGCAGAACCACGCCCTGGGCCAAAGACTATTCCTTGGTCTTTACCCCAGTTAATGAAGTCTTGCACTATCAAAAAGTAGCCGTTAAAGCCCATCTTATCAATTACATCTAGCTCAAACTTGGCTCGCTGAAGAATATCCTCAGACAAGCTTGCTATCGCTTCTTCTTGGGTAACCTTCTTGGCACGCGCCTCATCAACCCCACCATATCGCCACGCCAGGCCTCGATAGACAAGTTTGTGCAGATAGCTCTTCTCGCTATCAACTTTAGGAACGGGAAACTTTGGAATAAGAATTTTACCGAGCTCAAGCTCTACCTCGCAGCGATCAGCGATAGCTTTGGTATTCAATATTACCTCAGGATGCTCCTTGCCCCATCGCTTAATTAACTCCCTGGCCGGTTCAACGTGTAGCGGGAATTCCTTCAGGCTCATCCGGTTTTCATCAGCCAAAAATGAGCCCGTCCCCACACACAAAAGTGTCTCATGCGCATCTTGGTCCTCGTGCTTAAGATAGTGCGCATCGCAGGTGACTACTACTGGAATATCGAGCTTCTTGCCAAGCTGCAAAACCGCCTCATTAATTGTTTGTTGCTCACTGTTATGAAGCAGGTTATCTGGGTGCCCATGATCTTGAATCTCTAAATAATATCGATCGCCAAAGACCGATTTATACCATTTTGCAACTTCTTCCGCTTGCTCAAATTGCCCATTTTTTAAGGCATTGCCCACTTCTCCACCCATACATGCGCTCGTAACAATCAGACCTTCGTTATACAGTTCTAGCAGCTCATGATCAATTCTAGGATAGTAATAATAGCCATCTAAATTTGCTATGGTAGAAAGCCGCATGAGGTTCTGGTAGCCCGTATTATTCATGGCAATGAGAATCAGATGAAATCGAGCTTTATCTTTTTGCGGATCTTTATCTTTGTGCCCACGAGATGCAACGTACGTTTCTATGCCAATTAATGGCTTGACGCCAGCGCCTTTAGCAGTTTTATAAAAATCAATTGCGCCCGAAAGTGTGCCATGATCGGTCATGGCAACTGCCTGCATGCCATCTTCCTTCACAAATTCAACAAGTTTGGGGATTTTGGTCAATCCGTCGAGCAAACTGTACTGCGTATGATTATGCAGATGTACAAAATCTTGAGCCTGAAGCGCCTTTTTTCCTCCCATATGAGTCCATTATATCAGCTCGAAACCGTACTGCGAGCGATTGCACCGAGGCGTTTGATCATAGCACTAACCGCCTCGCCGCTTCGACTGGGTAGAGAATTTATATATGAAAGCGCTGCTTGGGGTTTTCAATCAGTAACGCAAAACGCAACGCCTCGGTTCCGGGTTGGAACAGATCTTGAAAAATAGTCCGTGCCACATCTTGGTCAGAACTGTCGTGAAAGTAGTACGCTATCTGCTCTTCTAAATCATTGAGTCTGTCACGCAAAAATCCAGCTTGTAGCTCAAGAAATCTACCGAACTCACCAGCATTCGCCAAAACCTCTGCGCTCGTTAGAAAGCCGTTCTGCTCCATAAACAGATGCGTTGCATCTTCAATCATTGCTCCAATACCACCCATTGCAATGCCGTTAACATCGGCGTTAGCAAGCACTAACTTTATTTTTTCAGCTGAGCCGTTACAAACAAAAGGCTGAATCAAAGAGCCGTCCTCATTCCAAGAAACAATTGTAGCCAGCCAATATACCCTCCTGCACACTCGCAATCTCTGAATCCGCATCATATCCACCGAGTTCACGCATGGATACCCCAGCCCTCACAGCACTTTCCCACTCGTTATCTGAGGACATTTGCTCAAAATCGTGCCATGCGGCTGCAATTATAAGACACCGCGCTAAAGTTGTGTCAAATTCTAGCGGAAACGCCTCGCTGAACGCACTGCATATACGATGTGCGCGCTGCATCACCTGTAGTGCGTGTTGATGATTGTGATAAGGACGATACCGTGAAGAGTCCTCATTTCCGTATCGTTCCTGTATGGATGCGAATACAGAAGCTATGAGCGATCGATCGATAGGAGTAAGATAGGCGGCTTCTTCAAAAAATACTCTGAGCTCAGGATCCTCAGGCAAGTCATCGACATCTATCGATTTTTCATACATGTTCAACTTTATTATATCCCAGACGTACAGTAACGTATACTAGGTATAAGATGAATAAAGTGGCTTCTTTACGGCTTAACAATGTGCGTTCGCATCAAGCGGCAGATTTTCAGTTTGTCGGTGGCATGAACGCGATTGTCGGCCCTAACGGTAGTGGTAAGACCACAATTTTAGAGGCACTCTACACATTACTTCGCGGTAGCAGTTTTAAGGGCACTATCCCCGAAATCACTCGTTACAGTGAAAACCAATTTCGTATGCAGCTCGAGCTAAAATCTGAAAAGAGTAGTTCCGAGCGTTCACTCAGTTTTCAGCAGAATAAAGAGATAGCACAAAAGAAATGGCGAATCGAAGGTAGATCTGCTGCCCGCCTACCGATTACCAGTCGACTACCAATTGTCTTGTTCGAGCCCGATCTTGCGCGTTTAATTAGTGGCAGCCCGCAGCGCCGCCGTCAGCATATCGATCATATCGCCAGCCAGCTAGATATTGAAACCGCCATTGCCCAGAACCGGTTTGAGCGTACGTTGAAACAGCGCAATCAGTTGCTGAAGAAGTTGCGCGAGAGCTCGACACGACCCACCGAAGAACTCTTTATATGGAATACTCAGCTTGCTCGCCTGAGCGAGATAATAGTTGCTGCACGACACCAAATACTTGAAAAGCTTCAAAAAGAAGTAGGGATTTACTATCGAAATCTTGGCGGAACCGATAAAGTACTACTCACCTATACCAGCCGTGTTAGCTCTGAACCGCAAATCTATGGATCTCGGTTGCTGCAGTTTCTCGAGACGAGTGTGCAACGTGATATTGTTCTTGGCTACACCGCGTTTGGCCCTCATCGTGATGATATTGAGGTTCGGCTTGCTGATCAGCCGGCGTTGGAGCGCGCCAGTCGAGGTGAGGTGAGAACCCTTGTGATTGCATTGAAGCTTCTCGAGACTGAATTACTTTCTCAACATTTTGCTAACAGTAATGTACAGCCGACTTTATTGCTAGACGATGTGTTGAGTGAACTCGATCTGGTGCATCAAGAACGCGTTCTGGCTGGCTTCAAAGACCACCAGGTATTTCTTACCACCACTGATGCCCACGCCCTCACCCCCGGAGTCCACACTATCGCACTGGGCTAATTAGTTGTTAAGCGTTTGTTTGATATTCTCTGAAATATCATTAATGAAAGGCACGCTATCAAACAGCGACAAGCCCCACAAAATAATGGTTACTACAATTGCGGCTCCGATTATTGAACCAACGCTAAAGAAAATGCCCCGAAAGAAGTTCTCGATATATAAACGCTTTTTACTCACATAACCCGCCGCCAACAGATATTCAAGAGCTTGCACGGCAGCCTTTTCATCTACGTCTGGTTGTTTTTTTATGGCATGCTTGCTCATAGTTCATCTTTTAATAGCGGCGCGAAATTTCCCACCGTCTCAAGCACTGCTCCTAATGAACATCCGACTCTTTCTGATGAATATTGTCGGATTTCTATGTTCATGAGTCTTTACTTTGTGGCGTTCTTTACTTTTGTAGTAATTTTGTTCTTGAGAGCAGCCAAATCTTTGAGAAGCTGATCTATTGTTGCGTCATCGTTATCGTCATCGCCACTTTTTATTGAAGTGATTGCTGCTTTTACACGCTCTTTCAGCTCATCGGCTTTTTTACCCAGCTCTTCAGTCTCTTCCTTTGCTTTGCCTTGAAGTTCTTTGGCCTTGAGCTTAGCTTCATCAGAAAGTTTTCCAAGTTCTTTATGAGCTTCTTTTAGCTTTCGCTCAGCCGAGCCTTTAATTTCACCTGCTTTATTCTTAATATCCTCGCGAGTTTCCTTACCGCTTTTTGGTGCGGTCAACAAACCTGTTACCACGCCCGCTACTGCGCCAAGAATGATACCGAGACCAAATTTTTTACCCTTTGCCATGTTTATGCACCTTTCTTATGGTTCTTAACTGCTTTCTGAACAGCATCAAATATATACTTCCCAGCGACAGCAGGACTCATGAACTTAGAGATACTTGAAGCATTCTCAACAACAGACTCCGCTTTCTCAGAAATTCGTTTAATTGATTTTACAACCTTGAGAACATATACGACGGTAATAATTATAAGTAATAATGCTAACGCCAAGAACGAGCTAAGAATAATAACCAAAATTTCAAATGCATCCATAACTCTTATTCTATCATTATCTGCAACTGAATGAAATCAATCTAAAGTTGGAGTAGCTTTTTGATAATCTGCTGCGCTAAGCCAGGGTTGGCCTGGCCTTTAGATTTCTTCATAACCTGTCCGACCAAAAAACCAATGGCTTTCATCTCGCCATTTTTCACATCTTCTGCCGCCTTGGTATTTTCAGCCAGTACTTCAGCTACAATCTTCTCAATTGCGCTCTCATCCGAAACTTGTAACAGATTTTTTTCTTCAGCAAACTTTTCCGGATCGACACCTTCGGTGATAACACCTACCAAAAGTTCCTTTGCATTTGTCGAGCTAAGTTTGTCCTGGGCAACCATCTGCGCAAGCTTTAGGAGGCCATCTTGTGCCTGTGGAACCTGCTCCCAGCTTAAAGTCCCATCACTCACAAGCTTCAGCACCTCCCCAGTAAGCCAATTGGCAATGGTCTTTGCGCTCGTTTGATCGCTCTTTGCAATACTTATTACAAAAGTGGCAATCAATGGTTCATCTATCAAAGTGTCTGCTTGCGCAACGGTAACACCGAGCTCAGTAAGCTCTGTTCGTAATTCATGAGGCATTTTTGACAGATCTGCCTGAAGATTGGCAATATATTCATCAGTAAGCACAATTGGCGGCACATCGGGTTCCGGCATATAGCGGTAGTCATGGGCATCTTCTTTCGTACGCTGCGAGAAGGTTTTTTGTTTTGCATCATCCCAGCCGCGGGTTTCTTGCACTATTGGCTCACCTTTTTCCAACTGTTCAATCTGGCGGGAAATTTCATATTCTATCGATTTTTCAACTGCTTTGAACGAGTTTAAATTTTTAGTTTCGGTTCTGGTGCCAAGCGCATTAGTTTTACTGACGGAGACATTTACATCAAACCGCATATTACCGTGATATAAATCAACATCGCTAACGTCAGCATATTTCATTTGAAGATAGAGTGCTTTAGCGTATGCTTTTGCCTCGGCGGCGCTATGCATGTCAGGCTCCGAAACGATTTCCAGCAGCGGCGTACCCGCACGATTAAGATCTACAAGTGAATAATCTTTGCCTGCTGGATGAGTAGATTTACCAGCGTCTTCTTCCATATGAGCGCGAGTAATACCGATTTTTTTAGTCTCACCATCAATTATAATCTCAACCCAACCGCCAAGGATGATCGGCTCTTCAAACTGGCTAATCTGATACCCTTTGGGCAAATCCGGGTAAAAGTAATGTTTACGATCAAATTTAGAAAACTTTTGTGGAGTTGTGTTGAGCGCAAACGCCGCCTTGGCCGCCAACTCAACAGCTTTTTCATTAAGAACCGGGAGCGCTCCAGGCATACCAAAACTCACGTGCCCAACAGTAGTATTTGGTGCCTTACCTCGTGCATCGTTCTCTTCGCCGGCAAACAGCTTACTCTTGGTCTTGAGCTGTACGTGAGACTCAATGCCAATTGTGGCAGTGTACTGTTTTTTGATGTCGTCCGAAATCATTACAATGCCCTCAGATCTTTTAATGCTCGCTTGAATTTTCTTATCGCTCGCTCAAACTCTGAATGTACAACCTGCGTACCAGGCTCGTGTACTACTCGATTACGAAGCTTGTGCGCACGCCAGACGCCATCAATGTCGCCGATAAGCCCTGTTGAGTTATTGAGTCGCTCACCCATTGTTGACCCCTTGATACCTGCTTGCTTTAGTGCCTGGTCTACCAAACTATCAGCCGCAACAAGTGCTGCAACTGCGTTACTTTCCGTTTCAATCTTATCCCAGTGTTTTTGAAAATGTTGTTTGTTAAGACGCGGTTTTGAAAATCGTGCAACAACTGCCAGCACCGATAACAGACCTATCACGAGAAGCACTAATATGGCCATGCTGCTATCCATGAAGCACCTCCTCAACTTGTCGGGAAACTGCAAGAAGCTCTCTGTCGTGACGTTGCGGTGCAATAATCTGCAGCCCTACAGGTAAACCATTCACCATGCCGCACGGAACACTGATGGCTGGCACGCCAACCATACTAGGACCAACGGTCATAATGTCGCCAAGATACATTGCGAGTGGATCAGTAGTATTCTGGCCAATCTTGAAAGCAGTTGTTGGCGCAGCGGGCCCAATAAGAAAATCTACCTGACTGAATGCCTGTTCGAATTCTTGCACCAGCTTGGTCCTCACGGTTTGCGCTTTTTTGTAGTAGGCGTCGTAGTAGCCAGATGAAAGCACGTAGGTACCGATCATGATGCGGCGTTTTGCTTCGGAGCCAAAGCCTTGTTGCCGCGCCTTTTCGTAACTTTCATCGAGATCTTTGGCGTCTTTGGCATAATGTCCGAAACGCTGGCCATCGTAGCGTGCGAGGTTTGAGCTCACCTCTGCCGGACAGACAATGTAGTACACCGCAAGAGCAAGGGGCAGGCTTGGCAAGCTGACTTCTACAATTTCTGCGCTCTGTTTTTTAAAGACTCCTATTGCGGCTTCGATTCTCGCTTTTACGTCAGGATCGAGACCTTCGGCAAAGTATTCTTTAATGACGCCTACTTTGATTCTTGATTCTTGATTCTTGATTCTTGACAACTGATACGTATCCTGACGCGGAATGGTGGTGCCATCGAGGGGATCTTGGCCAGCTATAATATCCAAAATAAGTGCAGCGTCTTCGACAGAGTTTGCAATCGGGCCAATAACATCGGTGCTGCTAGCCATCGCTACAACGCCGCTACGAGAAACTAATCCGTAGGTTGGTTTGAGGCCAACTACGCCGCAGAAGCTAGCTGGCTGGCGGATGGAGCCGCCGGTATCGGTACCAAGCGCAAATGGCGCAAGGCTCAATGCCACTGCCGCAGCCGAGCCACCGGAGGAACCGCCGGGAACATGTGCTTTGTTATGTGGGTTCTTCGTGACCATAAAATCGCTATTTTCCGTACTTGCTCCGTGTGCAAACGCATCAAGATTAGCCTTAGCCACGCAAATGGCACCTTCGGCCTCGAGCTTTTCAATCGCTATTGCTTGGTACGGAGCATTGAAACCTTTAAGAATATTACTCGCAGCTGTTGTATCGGCACCAAATACTAAAAAGTTATCTTTAGCAATAAATGGCACACCTGCCAACCGGCCGGCATTTTCCCCCCTAGCTACCTTGGCATCAATTGCTTCTGCTCGTTTTCGGGCTCGATCTTCAATTTTAGCAATAATCGCCTCGAACTCTGCATGTTCATCAATCAGCTTGAGCGATTTTTCTACCAACTCTTTTGCAGATACCTTGCCCGTATTTACCTCAGCTGCAATTTCAGAAATCGTCTTCCAGGTTGTCATACTTATCCGATCATTCGTTTCACTTTTATGTGGTCCCCCTCAAGTGCTGGCAGGTTCTTGAAGAGCTCTTCTTGCACTACCTGAGCAGTTACCTCATCAGTGCGAGTGGCATTTTTATCTTGGCTCGTGAGGCCAGTTACCTGATAGGTTGGCTTGAGACCCTCAACATCAACTGTGTCAAGTTGAGCTACGTAATCTAGTATTGCACTGAGTTCTTTCTGATAAATTGCAATTTCTTCTTCGGAGAGCCGCAACCTGCTCAAACGTGCCAGCTTTAAAATATCTTCTCGAGACAGTTTCATATCCACCAATTATAACAGATTAAAAATCGGTCTTTACAAAATGAACCAGTAAAGCTTATGATTAATGCAAGGTTTTATAATTTCGAAAGAAAAAAATGCCTCCAAAAGCCCCATACGTTGAACCAGGTATTTCTACTACAGCCCCCCTTTTAGAGCGGGCTGTTTTTATTGAAAAGCAAAGAGGGACTTCTCGCACTGGCAGAGCACAGACAAAATGGACTCTTCATATGCCTCAAGAACCAACTCGGCTAGGTAGGTTATTTATAGTCGGGGGCTATGGAGGAGTTGAGAAAGCATATTTTCCCGTAGCCCAAGAGCTAGCCATACAAGGAATGCAGGTTGTCACCGCAGAACTCCCCACCAATCAACATTGGCATCATCAGTATCACCCCGATCACGCATTGAGACCCGAAAGGCTATTAGCACAACTAACCCGGCGCATTATTCACGATGTTAATAATCTATACGGCTCTCAGCCCGTACATGTGGCAGGGCACTCAACCGGTGGCGTAGCGGCGGCATCTATTGCCGAATTTGAGCCTGGCCTTATTGAATCGGTCAATTTGTGGGAGTCTGCTGGTTTAGGCAAAAAAGGTGTTCTTCGACACGGATCAAGAATTCCTCGGGTTGGCTTGCAGATCGGTAAGCGAATTTCACTACTCCACACACAGCTAGGTCCGTTGGCTCCTGACATAGCCAGTGATTACTTGCGATACATGCGCAATGCCCCAAGAAGAGGAATGGAGGCAATTGCGGTCAGCCGAAGCGACATCGTTCCAACGCTTGAGCGCATTCAAGCTGCAGGTACGCATGTCGGAGCCATTCTAGCGCAACATGATGAATTTTTTCACCCCGACGAAGTCTTGTCTCGCATTCTTCCAATAGTTGACGATGAGCGCATTGTTATACTCAATAATTGTCATGTGGGTCCGCAAACAAACCCCAAAGAACATGCCAGAGCACAGGTTTATCTTTTAGATACCTACCGTGCTATGCCACTACAACCAGCCGCATAAATTTATTGCGGTGTTAATATCCAACGGACAACCTCTTCACGGAGACGTCGGTATTCGGCCTCTTCAAATTGCATGTTAGCAATACAAAAACGATAGCCGCTAATATTTGAACAGAACATGCTGTCCTGCATGTCTCCGCAATCATGCATCATAAGACAATCCGTTAAGCCACCAGATCTGGTGATTCCAAAGCTATTCGCACACTGACCACTGTCTTCTGCTCGTATACAAAATGTGAGCGGCCCACCTGATTGTGAAGCAAAAACAAACTCACTATCATGAATATTATCACTGTAGTAAATATCTTTGGAGCGGAAAATGTCACGGGAATGAAAGACGTTTTCGGATTCTTCGACCATATCAGATTCGGCAACGTTAATACCATCTACCACAAACTCCGTGGTTATAGCGTTAATACCATTCCATTTAGAGAGAATATCCTTCAGATCTTTTATTGGCTGTGTAGCGTAAAGACCCTTAGTAGGTGAAGCCTCATTGTTGCGGGCGTTTTCCATTTTGACAAATCGTGAGGCACTAGCCGAAGCACTCCATGTCGTACTGCCATCGGTATAGTCCTTCACTTTATTTGGTAAGTAGATATCGAAAGTGAACTTCTTAACCGCTTGTTCAAGGCTAAGTGGGTTTTCAACACCAAAAATCTGCCTAATAATCTTATCGAGCGCAACTTTTGCTTGTTTTTTATCCATACTACAAATTGTACTACGAAACCGGCGAGAGTATCCATTGAATGACTTGCTCTCTTAGCCGGTAGTATTCGGCCTCTTCGAACTGCATGTTTGCAATGCAGAATTGCTTGCTGTTCATATTACTGCAAAACATGCTATCTTGCATATCGCCACAATCATGCATCATTATGCAATTTGTTAAGCCGGCTGAACGAGACACTCCAAAGCTGTTTGTGCACCTTATGCTATCATCTGCACGTATGCAGAATGTCACAAAACCACTCCGCTGCGAGCCAAACACAAATTCACTATCAAAAACACTATCACTAAATAAAACCTGTTTGGACCTATCGATATTAGTAGATCTAAACACATTCTCCGAGTTCATTACCATATCTGATTCTGCGACGTTAAGAGAATCGAGCGTAAACTCTGAGGTTGTTAAATTAACGTGTTCCCATTTTGAAAGAAGGTCGGCAAGATCTTTTATAGGCTGCGTGGCATAAAGACCATCATGTTTATTACCATTATTTCGCGCATTGTCAATTTTAATAAACTTCGTAGGGTTCGGGGATGATGTCCACGTGTCAGATCCGTCTGTGCTATCTTTCACTTTTTCAGGAAGCCGAACATCAAAGGCAAACTTTTTTGCAAAGTCATCAAGTGTTAACGGATTTTTAACGCCGAATATCTGCTGAACAATTTTGTCGAGTATGTCTTTTGCTTGCTTTTTATCCATACTAGTCAGTGTACTACGAAGTTGGGGAAAGTATCCATTGCACCACTTGTTGGCGCAGGCTCTCATACTCTTGCTGTGTAAATTGCATGTTTGCAATGCAATACTGACGGCCGCGCATGTTAGTGCAAAACATACTATCAGTCATATCGTAACAATCGTGAATGAAAAAGCAGTTGTTGATCTTATTACTCCAAGAAACACCAAAGCTATTTGAACACTCCCCACTATCTTCAATTCGTATACAAAAAGCGTTGCCGCCAGATCGAGAACCCGCTGCGATAAACTCTGAATCTTCAACACCATCTGAGTAAAGCACGTTTTTTGAGCGTCTTATATCTTGAGATCTATATACGTTTTCAGATTTTATAACTCCGTCGCTCTCACTCACGTTGATAGATTCAATCTCGCGTTCTGTGGTGGTAAGATTTATCTCGTTCCACTGTGCAAGTAAATCCTGCAAGCTATTGATGGGTTGTTTCTCACGAAAGCCGTCGTTCTGCTCGTATCGAGCTCGAGCGTTTTCCATTTTTATAAACTTAGTTGGATTGGTAGAAGATGCCCAAGTTGGCTCGTTGGTAGTAGAGTCATAAACCATCTGAGGCAAGCGCACATCAAAAGCAAACTTTTGCATGAACTGTTCGAGACTGAGTGGGTTTTGATAGCCACACACTTGACCAATTATTTTATCGAGTATTTGCTTTGCTTCATCGGCGTTCATATATTTTCCTCATTACTTTTTTAATTTGGCCCTACTTGATGATTGACTCGCCAAAATATCTTGCAGATTAACGAACTCACGCTGACCAATAGCGGCCGTTGCCTGTGCAGGATGTGCAGACGCTGCAGCTCGAGAGTCCGGTGACTGCAATGCAGCTTGGCGGAGCTCTTCTCGCTGTTGTGTTTGCTCAACAAATCTAGCAGGCAGTTCTTGCTTTTGTTCGTACGCTTTCAACTCAACATCCTGCCGCACAACGGGTGCCGCAGTCACATCAAGCGTACGAGCCTTTACGCAAGGTAATAGCTGACCGCCCGCGCTCAAACGTAAGAAACATTCTCGTGGATGAAGAGTTGTGAGCATCTGTACACGAACGTCAGATTGCTTAAGGCCTTTATCTTTCTCGCCCTGTAAAATTTCTTTCGGGATCTCGATATTAAGATTTCCTTCAAGTGCACGAGCATCTTCTTCCGAAACTTTGAAGACATAGTAGTTGTAAACATTTGTAAAGATCGCTGCCTGAAGATCACTTTCAATTTGACCAAAATACTGCTGTGTCAGCACAACCGAAAGCCCAAACTTGCGAGCCTCCGCCAGAATCTGCGCGAGTGCAGGATTTTGCACCACTGAAACCTCATCTACAATCAACATTACTTTTTGGTTAAATGCTCGAGCCTGGGCGAGTAAGAATATCTGCTGAATGAGTAACCCCGCAATGGTCTTCACCACCTTCTCGCCCATGCTCACTTTATTAAGCGAGAATACGGTCAGAAAGTTGTTGTTAATAATTTGACCGAGTGAGGTTGCATTTTGATCGTTACCAGCCAAACTTGGCTGCATCTGCATCTCATCTACAAGAGATGCAATTGGTGAAATTGCCTCGTTATAGAACTTGGTACGAATCTCGTTAAAATCCGTCCCAAAAAACCGAACAATGTTTTCTGGAATGTAACCTTGAACATGTGCCAGTATCTGATTACGGTATTCAATGTCCGTCACGAAACGTTTTAATGAATCGAGTGACATAACCTGTGCTGTCATCAAGACATACAGTGCAAAACGCAGCACTCGTTCAAGTTTGGGGTTGTGCTGATCATTTAACAGCGACTTAAACAGAGTCCCGGTTAACTCGGTTGCTGCGGAAATATCGGTTCCTGTGCCACCAAATAATTCAGCACCATCATCTTGACCCTTAAAGTTAATTACCGTGCTGTCTTGTATACCACGCAGATCCTCTTCTAACGATGCGTGCGGATCAATGACAATAACTCGATAATTCTGCTTTAATCCAGGGGAATTAGCTAGTTTATCAATTAAAAGCGATATCAGTTTCGACTTACCACTGCCACTTGCTCCAATAATAAAGGAGTGCTTTTCAAAATCGTATGATGTCAAATTGAGATAGTAATTCTTTGGTAAGTATGGAAACGTATCAATTTCAAATACTGCACCGACATTCTCACTTTGCATAATGTGAAGCGACTTTTGGATATCAAGATATTTAGTGACTTTTTTGCGCAAATATCTTGTATTCGCCACGAAGTCTATTGCCAGCATAAAAGAAGGAAATGCAGCCGATACCTTATGGTTTATCGTCCAATTTTTGCCACCATCTTGAAAGTAAAGGTAGCTGTGGGTAATGGCTTTTTCAAAATTAATTCGGCGACATTTCACTACTAAAAATTGCAGGTCTTTCGCCTTCTTAACTTTGTACTTTTCTTTCAGATCAAGCAAATCTCCACCAGACTTCATAACAACAAGACGCTCTTTACCAGCCGAAGATGCAGATGGCAAACCAATTGCCTCACGGTCCACTGGCCTTAAGACGCCTACTTCTATGTTATTAGAGAGTGATCCCAGGTCTCGATCGCTCAATACAAAGTAGCGAATAGTATTTTCTTCAACCTTAACTATTACTTGAAATTCCTTCAGAACCCCGACGTACTGGGAAAACACATTATAGAGGCGATTCCAGTCTTCTTTAGTGACTTGATCTCGTAAAAGATAAAATTCAAAGCAGTGTTTCATAGCATAACCATCGTTATTGTACGAATTATAACATTAACTCTTAACAGATGACAGTGCAAAATTGTCAGCCCCTGAATCACATCTTTTCTTTGATTGCAGCAATTTGGTCACGGAGCTCTGCCGCCTCTTCAAAACGGAGGTTGGCACTGGCCAGATCCATTTGACTCTCTAGTTCGGTGATAAGATGTTTGTATTCGTCTTTTGGAATTTTGTTCAGGTTGAGCTTTGGCTTCTTTTCTTTTTCTGGCGCACCAATGATTGCCCTGAGTCCTTCGTCTACCACCTTATCCACCCCAGTTGGCGTAATGCCATGTTTCGCATTGTGAGCTTCTTGAATACTGCGCCGGCGCCTGGTTTCATCAATGGTGTACTGCATCGATTTTGTAATGGTATCGCCGTACATAATCACATGGCCTTCCTCGTGTCGAGCAGCGCGGCCAACCGTTTGCACTAACGCCTGCGAACTCCTTAAGAATCCTTCTTTATCGGCATCCATAATCGCCACTAAACTTACTTCTGGCAGATCTAAGCCTTCGCGCAGCAAGTTAATGCCCACGAGTACATCGTAGATGCCGAGCCGAAGATCGCGCAAAATGTCAGTTCGATCGAGTGTATCGACATCACTATGTAGATAGGCGGTTTTGATATCGAGCTCTTGTAGATATTCGGTTAAATCTTCGGCCATTCGTTTTGTAAGCGTTGTAACGAGTACTCGTTGCCCTTTTTGAGTGGTGGCACGAATTTCTTTAATTAAATCGTCGATTTGATTTTTAGTTGGGCGAACTTCTATTGGCGGATCAAGCAAGCCAGTTGGACGAATAACCTGTTCGGCTGGCTTACCACTTCGCTGCAACTCGTATTCGCCAGGTGTGGCTGAAACGTAAATCACTTGATTAATGTGATTTTGGAATTCTTCGAACTTGAGCGGTCTGTTATCAAGTGCTGAAGGTAAGCGAAAACCGTGTTCCACCAACACCTCTTTTCTGGCGCGATCGCCGTTATACATACCTCGTACTTGTGGCAAGCTCATATGGCTTTCATCAACAAGCATTAAAAAATCATCAGGAAAATAATCGAGCAAAGTTGCCGGTTGTTCGCCTGGTTCGCGATTTGTGAGGTATCGAGAATAATTCTCAATACCTTTCACAAAACCAGTCTCCTCAAGCATTTCTAGATCAAATTTAGTTCGTTGACTCAGGCGCTGAGCTTCCAGTAGCTTATTTTGCGATTCAAATTCATTCAGCCGGTTTTCAAATTCACGGTGAATTTTGCCAATAGCAATCTTCAGTTTATCGTTTGGCGTAACATAGTGGGAGCCTGGGAAGATACGAACCTCCTGCGGTTCTTGAATAATCTCGCCTGTCAACGGATTGATCTCGGTGATTCGGTCAACCTCGTCCCCAAAAAACTCAATTCTATAGGCAGATTCACCACCAGCCGGAAACACATCAACAACATCGCCACGCACTCGGAAGGTTGAACGGTGAAAGTCAATATCGTTGCGTGTATATTGAATATCTGTTAGGTGACGTAAGAATTTGTCTTGCCGGCGTTTTTCGCCAACTTTAATAGTTATCGACATCTCCCCGTAATCATCGCGTGATCCAATACCGTAAATACAGCTGACTGAGGCCACGATAATGCAATCACGACCGGTTAACAGTGCCGAGGTGGCCGCATGACGCAGCCGGTCAATCTCTTCGTTAATCTTAGAATCCTTTTCAATATAGGTATCGCTCGAGGGCATATAGGCTTCCGGCTGATAATAATCGAAGTAACTAACAAAATAGTGGACCTCATTTTCCGGAAAGAACTGCCGGAATTCGCTATATAACTGCGCTGCCAGTGTTTTATTATGGCTCAGCACCAAGGTTGGTTTCTGCACCGCTTGAATAATATTAGCCATCGTAAACGTCTTACCGGAGCCAGTTACCCCAAGCAGCGTCTGCTCTTTTACGCCCTTATTCAGACCATCCACCAACTGCTTAATGGCGGTCGGCTGATCACCAGTCGGTTGATACTTAGTATTGAGCTTAAATTGCTTGGCCATCCCTCTAGTGTAGCAAATCTACAACACTTGGAGTGTTTTTGCGGCTGCAATAATAGCATTTCGTATTAATAACTCGCTCGGATTTTCACTGCATGTACCATTGGCGCCGGTCACATAATAATGGTAATTGCCGATTTGACCAATGTAAGAAGCCGCAAAATTTTCTTCATTTTCATCAAGTTTTTGCTTGTAGCGCGAGATTATTGCGAGGTACGATTCACTGGTACAGCTATCGCCTAGTTCTGCTACATCTGCATTTGTCAGTTGTAACGTTTCGTTACCACCGAGGTTACCAATACTGTAGCTCATGGCACTCTCGGTTGGCGTAAGCTTAACACCCCATTGAGCAATTTCTAAATATTTTTTTGACGTCATACTGCCGGAAGTATTAGCTTCTCCGACGGCTTTCTTAAGGTCAGTAATTTTTTTCTCAAGATTAGTTATTTGCTGATCCTGCTGACTAATTTCCTCTTTGTATGCATGAAATTGACTATACCAGCTCCAACCAATCAAACTAATTACTGCTATGAACACAATGGCGAACAAAACAAAAATGAATTTGTTTCTTCTTGATTTTCTTGGGAATTTTCGGCTTTGCACTTCTTGATTTAACTGAGGCTCAAATGTTTCTTGCATGTGATAAATCCTTATGTTTGATTTAACTGTAGTATGCAGTATCAGATCAGTTAAGGCAAGTAAGTTTAAGGCTGCGATTGAGCTGGTTCAGACGATACGGGCGCATTTAGGTCGGAGTTTTGATTGCCATCATCGCCATCCTGAGCTTTGCCACTGGTTTCGAGCAAAGCGAACTGTTTTAAGAGTGACGCTTTGTACGGAGTTTCGATATTAGCAGGATTGCTTGTGCAGGTTTCCGTTTTTGATTTATACATGTACAGATATTTACTAATTCCGACAACGTTTGCGCCAGCAGTTGGGACCTCGCCTGCGGCAGCCCTCTCAATAGTCCCTATTTCACCCTGGTAGTCACGGCACGTAGCTATGGCAGCCATCGTTGGCGAATAAAGTTCGACAAAGTCAGCATTCAAACGTGTGCGAAAACGATATTTTACATCTTTAAATTTTTCATCGAGAGGCAATCTCACGCCCCATTCCTCGATAGTAAGGTACGTCACGCCGGGCTCATCAACTACTGCACCTGTCGCTGCTAACTCATTTCTCAAGCCTTCCACCTCTTGGTTTGCTTTATCTATCTCTACTTGGCTCGATGTTTTTTGCGAAGATTGCCCCAGTAATAGTCCGCCCGTAAATAACACACCTGCTAAAACGAGGCCGCCAACAATTACAAGGATTATTGAAAGTGGACTTTTGCGAGATGGCGGCGCAGCGGGTATATTTGGCTGTATATTTTGCTGTGGATATACTGGTTCGTTTGGTTGCATAGAATTCCTTTTACGTACCTTAATTATGCCGTTCGTGCTTATTTTTTACAAGTTACTTTGACTCGACTCTCAAAACCCCGAGCTTGTCATTCCCGACTCCGATCGGGAATCTATAGTAAATCACTGGATCCGCCATGGCGGATGACAGACAGGGCTTTGAGAGTCGGGTAGTTTGATACTCATTTGTACTAATATTTGCTACTATGGAGCGGTAATGCTAAAAAATAAAGATATCATTGAGCCAGCACCTGACACGAGAGATATAACTCAGCGTTCACGCATGATGGACGCCGCTGAAAAGCGTCTTTCGCACTTTGACGAAGAGCTTGCCAACGGATACAAAATACTCAAACATCAGTCGAAAACCGTTACCTTCTTCGGCTCAGCTCGGGTGAGCCGTGTTCACCCGTATTATAAAAAAGCTCGTGAACTTGCTCGTGTTTTGGCCGAAGACGGCTTCACTATTGTTACTGGTGGCGGCGCCGGTATCATGAAGGCCGGCAATCACGGTGCGCATGATGCCGGTAAGAACACTGTCGGCCTGAACATTCAACTACCTTACGAGCAAATTTTGAATGAATATGTATCAGAGAATGTATCATTTCACTACTTTTTTACTCGCAAAGTTATGCTCGCCTTTTTTGCAGATGCATACATTTACTTTCCGGGTGGTTTTGGCACGCTCGATGAGTTATTTGAGGTACTAACGCTTATTCAAACTGGTAAGATGCCCCAGGTACCGGTAGTACTCGTCGGCAATAAATACTGGAAATCTCTCGATAAATTCATCACTTCGCAGATTGTTAAAAACAAATATGCCCACTTTATAGATAGCAAACTCTACACCATCACCGAAGACCCCAAAAAAATTCGTAAAATTATTTCAAGAATATAAGACCCGGCCTCAAAACCTCAGGCCTGTCATCCGCCGTGGCGGATCCATTGATTTACTGGATTCCCGATCGAGTTGAGGATGACGCCGGAAAGGTTTTGAGACCTGGGTTATAAGTTTCTGAAGCAGCAGAACTAAACCAGTTCCTCGGGCTTAATCATATCGTTATCAAGTTGTTGTAATATCTGCTTCTTCAACTGAGGCTCCCCCATGTAGCGAATAAAAATCTCGTTCCACAGGCTTTCACGCATATGATAGAAATTTCTATTATCAAATGTCTGCTGGTTAGAATACCCTATAGCAACATCCATAAGGTTAAATGTGACCGGATTTGCATCAGCCCCGAATGTGCCTACATAGTCCATATCCTGCCAGTATTTCAGTTCAGAATCAATTTTATAGAGCGTCTCTTCAGCTTTTCTCCAGTGAAGATCCTCAGGCTGCACGTGTGGCTGAAAAATCTCTGGTGGCGTTTCGTGAATCTTGCCGAAATATCGTTGAATAACACGCCAGTGAATATGGTAATTGGCAATTGTTGCGCCTGTTCCGGTATCAGCTATGAGTGTTTCACTAATAACCTTCCCGAAATGCGCTTCGGTGCTCTTAAGCTTAAAGAATGATGAATACAGTCGAATTTCATTAATATAGTGAAGGAGCAGTGGTAGAGTCTTCAAAGTGAGGCCACGCATATGCTTTTGATGCATGGGCACTACAACAATAACTCCCAGCTCTTTCGTGTGCGTAACATTATGCAGCTTCTTCTTAACAAAGCCTTCAGCCAAATCGACCCATTTTTTATGATCCATAACCACAATTTCGATATTTCTTGTTTCAAAATCTGATGGTTGAATTTTGCGGACAAAGAGCTCGTTATACTTCACCAACCATTCTGGACCCTCCGAAAAACGAAGAGCAGTATACAGCTCACTAAACGGCTCGTTTTTGAACATGCTCTCTAGACTACGATAACCCAAATGCTTCATCATGCCCTTTGGCGGCATCTCTCGAAGCAATTCTTTGGCAACCGATTTTTTCAATACCCAGCAGCTCTTGTTTAAGTCAGTTTGCTTCAATGCTTCTACTAAACGTGGTACAAGCTCCAAAACTGGGGCATCTTCACTTGAGCCAAGCGCAGACGCTAAGTGACGATTATGCTCAGCTATTTTATGATCAAGTGCATGATACAGCTCTTTATCGGTCGTATCATTGCTATCAAGCCCAAGACTGCGAACTGCCGCATGCGTTTTTTCAATAATTTCTGCGGTAAGCTTAATATCGATACCTTTTTTACCTGTCAGCCATTCAAGTTCTCGCATACTTTGTGTGAATAGCGGCTCCTGAGCAGCCAATAGATCTCTGAGCAATCTACTCACACCTCCTCCTTTTCTTGATTACGCTGTTTCAGCATGGAGCTCCATAGAGTGAATCTTGGCAGTGCTTCGCAAGATTCCAGTTTTAGCGCCAATCTTGCCGACAACACTGGTTGAATTTGCACTCGCAAATGTTATGGCAGTTTCAATATCTTTGCCGAGCGCAATTTGCGAGACAAAGCCGCTCGTGAAAGCATCACCCGCACCGGTCCGATCAACCACAGGCACGTCTTCGTACATACCCGCTGAAACAATCTTTTTTCCATCTGAGGCAACTGCACCGTTTGGACCATCACTTACCAGTACGTACTGCACCGACTCAGCAAGCTGGCGGGCTAGTTCTTGAGTAGTTTCGCCCGTCACGAACACCTGCGCCTCCTCTTTATTCACCGAGAGCACTTCAATATACTTCAGCAAGTCTGCGAGCCGCTGAGAATGCTTTAGCTCTTGCTTACCGGGATTAAAAGCGACTCGTACGGCATTTTTATTTGCCCAATGAAGCAACAGCTCCAAGACCTCAAAGTTACCACTCAGTGTACTGAGAAAGAGCCAGTCTGGTTTTAGTCCCTCAACGTGAGCGAAGTTTTCAGTACGGTAGTGCGTACTTGCACCGCGGTATGTCAGAATTGTTCGCTCGCCACTTGGGGCGAGAAGCAACAAAGAGTAACCCGTATTGTATTTTTTGGAATAGATCATATGTTCGGCATTAATATGCTCTTCATCTAACGTTCGCAGCACTGCATCGCCAGCCGGATCATGGCCAATCTTACCAATAAAAGTTGTTGGTAAATTCTGTCTGGCAAATGTTGTTGCGGCATTCATAGCACCGCCACCAGTGCTAAAATCAATTTTATTCACATCTGCCTTGGCACCCATTGCAAGATGCATAAAGCTTTCGTGCGGCTTTTCAGTAACGGGTTCGAACTCGTCGCTGTGGCTTAAAAAAACATCCTGAACTGCAGCCCCAATACAAAGCATAACCGGTTTATCCATACTTTGATTATATCATCTTAAAAACCACATCACTACGGTATCTGTGTACACTATATGTGGTGTATATACGCTGCATATAGTGTTAAAGGATAGCACGATTAGTCGACCCGAATGCGTCGATCTTCTCCTCAACCACCTTCTGAACGGCCTCGTAAACTGTCGGCATGAGTTTTACAACGGCATATTCATCTGGGTTATCTTTTAAGACTTTCTCGAGGGTTTCGCGGAACACAATGCGCATATCTGTGTTGATGTTCACTTTGCCAACGCCAATTTTTGCCGCCTCTTCAAAATAGTGAAGCGGGGTCCCTGAGCCACCATGCAAACTAATGTTGCATTTGAGCGATTCACGAATACGCTTGAGCAAATCAAGATCAAGCACCTTCGGCACAGGATATTTACCGTGAAGATTTCCGACAGCTGCAGCAAAAGTGTCAATACCGGTACTCATCACAAACTCTTTGGCTCCGCTTGGGGTAGAAAAGGTTTTTTTGATTTCTTCGTAATCAATTGCATCTTCGTGTACGTTCGAAGAGCCCCCAAAATAATGCGGTTCGCTTTCAACAATTGCTCCGGTAAACTTAGCGTACTCTACGATCTCGACAGTTTCTTGAACAATCTCTTCATCCGTTGCATCATGACGAGCCTGAGAGATATCGATATGAATAAACTCAAAACCCGCATCAATGCCACGCTTTGCGTTCTCAACACTTGGGCTATGATCAAGATTTATATACATCTCAACCCCATATTCAACCTTGTAGTTATCCACAAGATCACGAATATTATCGATCCCAATAGCATCAACTTCACCTTGGCTTACCTCAACCAACACTGGCGAGTTTTTAGCCTGCGCCGCACGACAAACCGCAATCAACGTCTCTTGGTTATCAATATTAAAGGCGCCAACTGCAAACTTCTGCTGGCGACTACGCT
>JAXMAA010000004.1:0-57289 GCA_046350615.1 Saccharimonadales bacterium (SeqCode)
TGAATACGCCCTTAGATACTGCATATTCATCAAAGTGTAGAATTTCATCTAGGATAGGGAAGCCCTCCTGGAGCACTCTCCCTCCAATTGCACTAACATCAGGATGTTTAGCGTGTGAATCAAGGTGATTCCTGGCAAAGCTTTTGGGTATTTGAACATCGTCGTCAATGAATATCACAAGCTCTGTAGATACATGCTCAAGTGCAAAGTTTTTGGCTGCCGTAACCGATGCTGGGCTAGCCCTGTAATAAGTGAGGCGTGGATCTTTCAGTAGTTTTTTAAGATCGGTCTGAAACTTTTTAGAGTGCTCGGGAGATTGGTCCACAACCATAATTTCAATAGTTGCGCCAATCTGCCCCAGGCAGTCGCGGATTGAATTAAGCAAAACATCTTCACGGTTGAAAGTGGGGATTACAATAGTGAGTTCAGGAACTGAGGACATGATATTACTTTGCACCCTGCTGGTTAAATGATCTACGTTCTAGTGTAGCTTTAATTAGAGAAACTAGTAAGCGGATAGAGATAATGAAGTACCCATGGAGTACTGAAAAGCGAGCTGCCTGCAAAAGATTAACCTTAATACGCCGTACTCTTAAATCATCACCGAGTTTGATGTAGTGAGCAATCGAGATGTCAAAACCGCTTGGTATGAGTTCACTTCGATACTTCTTCCAAGCAAGTCTACGTATGCTACTACTTTGCTGGATCTGTTTTGACTGGTTTTGTAGTGATATGCCAGCAGAATTCTCTCGGTATATATAAAGAGGCTCATTTACATTCGCAAATGCGCCTTGCACGCTTAATTTGAGCCACAGATTATAATCTTCAGCTGGCCACGCTAAGGGATCGTAGAGACCAACAGTGGTGGCGGCTTGTTTACTAAACATCACTGAGCCATGTGCAAACGGTGATCTGATTAACAGCTCTTGCTTAAGCTCACGATTGCCAAGGAGTACATGATGGGTGTGAAGGACTGTACTTTCTTCGCCCATAACTTTCATAGAGGACCCGATTAAAACAGTATCAGGATGCCTGGATAGAAAGTCTACCTGTGTTTGAAGTCGAATTGGCTCGGAGGCATCGTCTGAATCCTGCCGGGCAATAAAGGCACCTTTCGCCTCACGAATCCCCTTATTTAGGCTATAGACAAGTCCGTGATTTTTCTGATTTATGATGGTAATGCGTGGATCTTTGTAGGATTCGATTATCTCTCTGCTCGTGTCAGTTGATCCATCATTAATAATAATGAACTCAAAGTCACGAAATGTCTGATTTAAGATACTTTCAATTGCCCGTCCAACATAATGCATGTCATTATAGACGCTCATTACCACGGTGACCAGAGGGGTATTTGGCATAGCCTAAAGCCGTGTCCACTTATTTGGAATAATATCAATCGCGTTATCGGCATCTCTGTCTTGAAACCAGTTTTTAGGCGCAACTACAATCTTGCTCTTATGATCAGAAAGCCAGGCGCCCCACCAGCTAAATGAGCTATTGGCCATTACAAAATGCTTGCAGTGACGCATTACGTTCATGTCATCTGAACCTTTTTTATTACCCGAAATAAATGTTGTAGGTAAGTCAAATGTAAGATTTTTTTCGCACCAAGAAATATCGTTAGAGAAAATAAACAGCTTAAGGTTTTTTGACTTGGTGGTTTTCTGTAAGTGCTTTACAGCTTTTTTATAATAGTCTACACCAAGCACTCCGTGGAACTTAGAGTAGTTTTCGTTAGTTACATAGTCACCTCGTCTGAAGTGAAGTGCCACTGCGTCGCAGTTCTCAATTTTCTTAATATAATCGGCGTTCTTTTTAGACAGTGGATCAGTGGTGGTTATTTCCGCAAGTAGTTCTTTCCGCAAGTCCTTAAAATATTTTTCTGTTTGCCAAAAACCTATGAGCACTGAGTTGTTAGGAATATCTTTAAAGCTGGCATGGAACCCTTGGCCTTCCTCATAGTGCATCCAGAGTTTCTTACTGAGACCTAACTTTCTGAGTAGTGCATCTTTTTTACTTACTCCTTGCCGAGGGTCAACAACATTAAACTTTGTGAGGTTTTTGACAGTAGTAGCCTTCAGGTTGTAGCAGTCGATTTCAAAATCTCTGGGCGAATCAGGGTGTGCCTCTTCAAACCAAGAGAGGTCAAGCACCAATTCCGTATTATGAATATTAGCTAACTTTCTACCAATAGCATATTGAAAAAGTTGATTACTATGTCCACCCATTATTCGAACTACGATCATACTACTACTTTCTTTTTTTGGTTAAATCTTGATAAAGCGAAAGATACGTATCGGTAAGTTTGTCCCAGGTGTATTTTTTCTTCCAGGTTTTATGACCCGTCTCTCCGAGCTCTACTCTGCGCGCAGGTTGATGGGCGAGTTTTGTGAGCTTCCACAGCGCATCTTTGCTATCAACCGTAACTCTTCCATTTGGTCTAGCATGGCTTTTGACTACAATGCCCGCACCGGTCCACTGCGCAATTTCTGCGGAGTTGCCGGCTTCAGATGTCAAGAATGGTGTACCTGCAGCAGCAGCTTCAAATAACACTAGAGGGCTGCACTCTATATTAGAGAGGAACACAAAAATATCTGCTGCTTTCATGAAGTTTTTAACAGTTTCTCTATCAGTACCATCTAGCATCACGACACGTTTACCGGGGAATTTTCGGCTTTGGTTGATTTTCCAGGCCTCGTCGACAAACCAGTCAAAGCAGCCATCGTGTGGTTTAAGTGTGCCTGCGCTTACCAATGTTGCATGACTAACGGGAAGGCGCTTAAATAAACTCAGTAGCTCACGATGACCTTTTTCACCGGTATAGTTTCCGGTAGTCATGAGTACAAGACCGCCAACACCGTACCTATTCTTTAACAGTTTCTTAGCCTCTTCGGATATACGTTCGGTAAACTCGTTTTCGTCAGCCCCATTTGGTATCACCTTAATATTTTTTAGCTTATGCTCGCGCGCAAAATCGATATCGCGATAATGATCAGCAAGATATACCGTGGCATCGTACTTTTTTAGAGTTTCCGGTAGTTTCGTGAAGTAGTCTTCATAATTGGGGTCATAGAGTGCAGAGTACCCACACGGGACAAAGACCTTCTTGGCACTTACATCATCAATTACTTCAAAGAATGCATCCGCAGTCCATTGCTGCGCAGCATAGTTCATTACAACATCAAAGTCGCTATTCTTTAAAAAATCTTGATACTTCTTTTTTTCACCCCTAAGACCATTCACGGCATTGCCGGTAATCTTAAAATCAACTATCTTTACGCCATTATACTCAGTAAAGTCACGATCCTTAATGTATGAAGTTGCAACTGTAACATCATGACCCTGTTGAACCATGCGTTCACTAAGATGTCTTACAACCTCCTGGGCACCGCCAATTGACGGGTAGTAGAACTCAACTGTATGTAAAATCTTTAACTTCTTCATCTATATAATCCTCCGAATTGATAGTTTCAGACTTGTTGGCAAATATTGTAATAATAGTATCGCATGTTTGGGTTTTATAGGCACGAGGCCTTGTATTATTTCAATGCCCTGTCGGGTGCGTCCGCGCAGAAGAGAAAACTTGGCAAGCGTAAACTGGTGACTTACGTATACATCTTTAACAGATTCAGTATATTTACCGTATATATCGGTTGTTATGGTGCGATAGCCATGAGTAACCTCGTAAGCGCTCTTTCGTACGAATGGCTCTCTCCAGCATTCTTCTTGAATTTTAGCGATAAATTTTTGTTGCACATCGTTTTTAGACTGAGACTCACTATTAGGGTTGTTGATTCGATACTGGTACAGAACATCAGGCATCAAGCCTACTTCATATTTTTTAGAGATTCGCCTCCACAGCTCATAATCCTCAGTGGGCCCATATTTAGTGGTATATTCTCCAACGGTAGCAATGGCATCTTTTCTGTACATTGCCGCGCCATGGGCAAACGGGTTAGTAAAGTAAAATGCTCTTCTTAGGTCATCGTTCTGAATTGGAAAAACTAGTGTAGTACCAATGGGTTCGGATGTTTTGAAGTCTATAAGTTCAAAGAAGGTACTGACTAAGCCTCTGCTATTATCCTGGTTAAGCCACTCAACTTCTTTTTCAAATCTATTTGGTAAGGAAATATCATCCGCATCCATGCGTGCTATGTATTTACCTTTTGCCTTAGATATACCCTTGTTTAGGCTGGCAATAAGACCAATATTTTTCTGATTAATCGATACAATACGCGGATCTTTATAAGAATCAATAATTTTTTTAGATGAATCTGTAGATCCATCATTAATAATAATGAACTCAAAATCACGAAACGTCTGATTTAAGATACTTTCGATAGCAGCTTTGAGAAAATCCTCACCATTATAAACGGACATAACTACGCTTATGAGTGGTGTCGACTTTGCCTTCACGTGCTAAGCCTTACATCTTGCAATAAGCCCAGGAAATGTTAGACCGGGAGAAGTGGTTGAATTTGACCCAGCATAAAATGAGATTTCAACAGTCTTAAATCCACAATCTCGAATAAGACGCTCTAATGTTACGGGGGAGTAATAATAGTAGTGCTCTGGATGGACAACTTCGTTTCCAATAAGCGCTGCTAAAAATCCCACGCTTGTAAAGGCATTTGGTGTGGTAATAATAAGCTCAGCGTCATTAAGTTCGCATAGACTACGAAGATTCTTTAAGGCTTCACCAGGGCTCATAAGGTGCTCAAGTATCTCACCAAATAATATTACGTCAAACCCCTTGTTGTATTGACCAATGTTTTTAATTGGCTCGCAGATATCAAGTGTCCAGTTTTTTTCGTCGCCTGTAACGGATCGATAGGTATCAATAGCTTCCTGGTCTATATCAGCGCCCCAGACTTCCTTGGCGCCTTTTTGTATGTCGATGTGGAGTAGCTCTCCGCTTTTTATTCTTTCGGCCGTGAATGGTGAATCCGCGAAACCAAAGTGCAGAACCTTTTTATTCTTACACTGCTTTAGTAAGAAATCTTTTCGTATTGCCGGCTTTGCAATTTTGGCGGATGGTTTGTTATAGAAAACACCATCATCATAGTCGGGCCAGTTGCCTAGTGTGCTTGCTAGCTCGCCTAGATCTGCTATGTGTTTCTTTAATTGCTCCTGCACTTTTCTGGTGTGTTCGGTATTATCCATAATGGCTAAGAACCTCCTTTTTTAATCTTCCAGTCTAGAATTGGTGCGGCGTACCCCGAGCGTGGCACTTTCCAGAAAGGTGATGCACTAAGTCCACCGTTTATTCGATACTCAACAGAGGGGTTAGTCATATTCTCTGGCTCAAACGACCATCTACTTCCGTGTACACCGCCATACATAACAATCTTATAGTCACCCTCATTCAAGAAGTGCTTAGGGATTTTACATATAAGCGTGTGAGTTCCAACTTTCATTTTTTGAGGACGACTATCGGGGCTATCTGTAAATGCTGAAACAAACACAGTTGCATTGTTTTGGTTGTGCATACTAAATCCAATAGTGTAGTTTTCAGATTCTTTCTTCACGCCCACAACGATATTAAGATAGTGGTCAGCATCATTTCTCACGTCTTTGGTGACGGTTTTGTTTTCGCTATCAGTGATAAAAATAGATCGAGGGACTATGTCATCGTCTGAAGTGTCGCCATTATTTTCCCAGGTGCTTCTTAGTTTTCGCTTAGATAAGTCTGGGAGCATCAAAGAGTTGTATCGATTAACCAGTTCTTCGGTTTTTCCAACAAAATCAACCTTACCGTTTTTCAGCAAGACACCTCTAGAGCAGAGCTGCTGCACAGCGCCCATGCTATGGCTAACAAAGAGAACTGTTCGGCCATCGTTCATAGTGTCAAGAATCTTATTTAATGACTTCTTTTGGAATGACGCATCACCTACGGCCAGTACTTCATCAAGAATAAGAATATCAGGTTCAAGGTGGGCGGCTACAGAAAAGGCGAGTCGAACGTACATACCTGAAGAGTAGAACTTAACAGGTGTGTCTATAAATTTCTCAATCTCTGAAAATTCAACAATTTCGTCAAACTTTTTACGAATCTCACGCCGACTCATGCCGAGCATTGAGCCGTTGAAGTATATGTTTTCACGACCTGTAAGTTCTGGGTGAAAACCTGTTCCAACTTCAAGTAGACTTGCTGTTCTTCCGCGCAGGTCTGCTGTTCCCTTGGTTGGGGTTACGATACGGGATAGAATTTTCAGAAGGGTTGATTTTCCCGAGCCATTTCTACCGACAATACCAAAAACCTCACCTTTGTTTACGGTAAACGAGACATCATCAAGTGCCCAGAAGGTTTCTTGCTTGTCGCCGTGCTCTTCACTGATAGGGTGTTTAAGGAGGTTTGCAAAGCTATCCTTGATTGTATCAGATCGCTTGCCTGTTTTGTGCGTGATCTGATAGCTCTTTGATAGGCCACGAACTTCAATTACTGGATCATCCTGACTCATAATACGTCCACAAAACCTTTCTCTGAGCGCTTAAAGTATACGAAAGAAAAAATTAGAATTACTATCCCCGAAAGAAAGGATATCAGGAATCCAGTCCACGGAACGGGTTCACCAAACATGGTCGCCCGAATAGTGCTCACAGCGCCCGCCACCGGGTTTAAGTATGTAAAGATTTGCAGACTCTCCGGGATCCGTGAGACAGGGTAAATAACTGGAGTAGCAAAGAGCATGAGCTGTGTAATAAACGGTAGGGCAGAACGTACATCCCGATACTTAACATTCAGTGCAGCAAAGAATATGCCGATACCGAGTGCTCCAAGAACAACAAGCGCTAGGCAGGGTAGAATCATAAGAATTCCAAGTAGTTGTGGTGTTACCTTAAAGTAAATAAGAATTGGTACAAAAATTATTGAAGCAAAAAAGAAATCTACAACGCTGAGTGCAACTGCAGAGAGAGGCGGAATAAGGCGAGGAAAGTAGATTTTTGTGAGTACACCAGTGTTGCTAACGAGTGAATTGCCTACTGTACCGAGAGCGCTGGAAAAGCAGTTCCAGTAAGTTAGTCCTAGATACGCAAATACAGCATATGGGACAGCATCGGATTCAATGCCAGCTACTTTGTTGAAAAATAGTGTGAACACGCCGGTTGCGAGAAAAGGCTGCAATATTGCCCATCCGGCACCCAAGAAAGTCTGTTTATAGCGTACCTTAATATCTCTCCACGAGAAAAAGAAGAAGAGTTCTCTGTAAATCCACAGTTCACGTAAGCCAGTACGCCTCTTTTCGCTGTCGTTTCCAATATGGATGGCTCCAGTGACACTACGCATTTTGCTGCTCTCTATACCATGAAATTGTGCGCTCTAAACCTTCTTTAAGTTCTATTTCGTGCTTCCAGCCGAGCTTATTAAGCTTATCAACGCTAAGTAGCTTCTTCATTGTTCCATCTGGTTTGCTTGGATCAAATGCGAGTTCTCCGGTAAAGCCGATAATATCTTTAATCATGTGCGCAAGTTCACTAATTGTGACATCAGAACCAGTACCAACATTTAGCTGTGTGGAGCGCACTTCTTTGCCCGAAGCAACATCACTGAAGTTAAGATTTTCCATAACGAACACGCAGGCAGCAGCCATGTCATCAACGTGTAGGAACTCACGATATGGCTTTCCGCTTCCCCAGAGACTTAAGACTACACCATCACTGGTTCGACTAATGCCGTATTTACTAATTAAATCAAGAATCTGTTCTTCTGATTCAAATACTACTTCAAGGTTTTTAGCAATTGCTTCAAAGTTATCTTCCTCTAGATATCGAGCAAGCAACGTTTTGCGGATCAAGGCAGGCATGACGTGGGATTTCTCTAAATCAAAGTTGTCATTATATCCGTATAGATTTGTTGGCATAACAGAAAGGTAGTTTGTGCCATACTGTAAATTGAAGCTTTCGATTAAGTTAATGCCAGCAATTTTAGCAAGAGCATAAGGCTCATTAGTGTATTCAAGAGGACCTGTTAAAAGACTATCTTCTGTAAGTGGCTGAGGGGCTTCTTTGGGGTAAATACAGCTACTGCCTAAGAACAGTAGTTTTGTAACTCCATTGTCGTAACTTGATTTAATAATGTTGTTTTGAATTGTTAGATTATCAAGAATAAAGTCAGCACGGTATGTGTTATTAGCCATGATCCCGCCAACCCTGGCTGCAGCTAGAAATACGTAATTTGGTTTTTCGTCAGCAAAAAATTTGGCGGTAGCTGTTTGGTCACGCAAATCAAGTTCCTGTGACGTCTTTAAAATAAAATTCGTGTATCCTTGCTGTTTTAGTTTTCGAAGTATAGCATTTCCAACTAAACCTCCATGACCTGCAATATAAATTTTACCGTTTTTATCCATTAACTCTCCTGTGCTTCAAATATTATAACAAGAAACTCTCAGATAGCTTACATCTAGCCGTATCAAGGGTTTATTGTGCAATTACTGCATCTACCCTGTAGTAATCAGCCATATTCTCATTGATCCATAGTAACGGGTCACCTGTTGGTGCAGCAACTCCACCGATAGGTAGTGGTTTTATATATAGAGTTGAGTTATTTTTGGCGAGCTGGTCTTTTATATGAACCTCTTGTTGGTCAAAGACTGATGCGCGTTCTCTGATTTGTCTGGTTTGGGCAACTAGCTTCCCTTGAGTGCTATATACACCGATTGCCAGAACGATAGCGGCAGCAACAGCTGAGCAGTTTCTAAGGGCTTTAAGCATCTGTAAATTCAGTCTTTTTATGCCGTGAGCTGATACTAGCGCTAGAGCGACGCCAAGCAATACCAATGACAGTACAAGCGAAAGTTCATATGGTAGGTATGCACGTTCGGGTGGATTTCCTCCTTGTCCAGTAAGAGACAAGAGTGTTATAAGGGACAGTGTTACTGCCGGTGATATACTAATTACAAACAGTGTCGCTAAGATTTTTATCGGTCTGAGCGCGGCTCGCTTTACAGCTAGAAGATCAACTGATATGAATGCCAGACTAAGCACCAAAGAGACCAGTGTAATAAAAATGCCAAGCAGTATATATCTAGGTAGGGTGAGCGTGTGTGTTAGAAACTCAAATGACAAGTACAAGACACGTTTAAAGTCGAGATGGTTAACCTGTGCAATGCTTCTCCTGTACTGTGTTGCAGGAAGATAGAAATTGATAAAAAAACTTCCTACGAATCCAAGAAGTACAAACATGCACGGCTGTAATCTTTTAAGTTTTTCTCGTAGGCTATGGCCCTGCACCCAGAGCAGACTTGTGCCGGCTGCAGCTAGCACGAAATAAGCGCCGGTTATTGCTGCTAGCTCATTGAATCCGCCTATGACTGCTGCTACTAATGCAAAAAGACCATAGCTGAATAATGAGGTTTTACTTCCGGACACTCTTACGAGCACTGCTGCTAAAACTATCGTTAAAACGAATGGTAGCCCATAGCTAATTAGCCCCGGCAACCAATAGTATGCTTGGTATCTGTTGATTGGCATAACCAGGCACCCAAAAGTTGTAAGCAGCGTCAAACAAATAGACGCGTATCGAGAGTCTATTTTGCCCCCAAGCTTATAGAATGCCCACTTGTAAAGCACGTAGGACCCGCTCGCGATAGTGCCTACATATATAAAAGGAGTGAGAAATATAAATATACCTGGTGCATACTTGTAAAAAACGTAGATAGAGAAAGCGTTTGTAAAACGACCATTTAGAAGGGTGAAGAAGGTGTGGTGATAGTCTACGAAGTCCTTTCTAGTTAGTACAACAAGTGAGAAGTCGTCACCAGAAGGTCTTATCCCCAAGCTCGTAGAGAGCACGAGGACTATAGGAGTGGCTAGTAGTGTGATTACTAACGTGATGAATATAAATTTTTTGGACAAGAGTTTTTTCTTTATCATGCCTACACTATACTATAGCTAAGATTAAAGAGAGGCTCCAAGGAACACTGTGAATATAGCTGAATATCACATAATGGAAAAAAGAGAAAAAGAGTATTGGTGGCATCTGGGTCGCCTTGATATTATTGATGCCCAACTTGAAAAAGTTAAAAAATCTATGAATGACAAAAAGCTAAAGATTTTAAATATTGGCTGTGGTACTGGTGGTACAGTCGCTACACTTGAAAAATTTGGCGAGGTTTACAATGTAGACACCGAGTCGCTTGCAATTAAGTTATTGAAGAAGAATGGCTTTAAGAATGGAAAGGTTGTACAGGGGAACGAATTGCCTTTCAAAGAGGGGTTCTTTGATGCCATTGTGGCTATGGATGTTTTGGAGCATATTGATGCCGAGAACGAAGCTCTTACCGAGTGGAATCGAGTGCTTGCAGCTGATGGGCAGCTATTGATAACTGTTCCAGCCTATGCATGGCTCTGGAGCTACCACGATATCGCACTCCATCATTTTAGAAGATACAATAAGTCTCAACTTAAAGTCGCGGTTGAAGGTGCTAGATTCCAAATTATTAAACGTTCATATATGATTACTTTTTCACTGCCACTTGTCGTACTTTTCCGGATACTCAGTAATTTCTCAAAAAAGAAAGGAGAGACATCTTATGTTGATCTACCTCAACCCGTTAATGGGCTATTCACTCTCCTGTTAAAAGTTGAAGCTAAATTTTTAAAATTTGCAGGTCTGCCATTTGGAACTTCAGTCTTCGTGCGTGCTAGGAAGTAATTTATGCGGATTAGAAACACGTTCATAAGATTCTTGTTAGTCGGGGTATGTAATACTCTCATTGATACCGGTCTTTTTAATCTAATGATTATTTTGAATTTCCCCCTTATAGCTGCAGGTGTAACAGCTACAACAACGGCTATGGTGGTGAGCTATATGCTCAATGGCCTAGCCGTGTTTGAAGATAAAAACATTAAAAATACACGTAAAATATTAAAATTTGCAGTTATTACTGCCACAGGTGTTTATGTGATTCAGTACTCTATTATGTATGGTATACAACATGCACTTGGAGATGAAATTAGCTCAATTTTGTATCGGACACCGATCATTCACGACCTCTCCGCTAATATCCGAAATGGGATTGAAATAAATGTAGCAAAGGCCATGGGATTTACAGTAGGGATTGCTTGGAATTATCTACTCTATAGAAAATTTGTCTTCACAGAAAGAGAAGGGAATGAATAATACTACTATAATCGAGCTCAGTATAGTAATTGGTGCGCTCAATGAAGAGGACCGCGTAGGTAAAACATTGGGCAAGTTGGCTGCTTTTTTAAAATCTAATCATATGCTTCATTCGACTGAGGTTGTGGTTGTTACTGCAGAAGCTCATGATGCTACACATAGTATTGTTTCAAAGGCAATAAAGCAATTTAAACACTCCCAACACATCAAACCTGGTATAAAAGTTGGCAAGGGTAGGGATGTAGCATATGGAATGCTCAGTGCGAAGGGAAAGATTTGTTTATTTATGGATGCTGATATTGCCACGCCGCTCAACTACATTCTTTTATTGCTTCCTATAATGAAGTACTATCCTAACGATTTAGTGATTGGTAGCAGAGACTTGAAGTCCATACATACGGGCGTACGGATGGCTGTCTCGCTAATGGGGAACGCGGCTTTTAAAATTGGTACAGGATTGTATATTCACGACACACAGTGTGGCTTCAAGGCTATGAGTAGGAAGAATGCACGTAAACTTTTTGGTGCCTTAACAATCACAGGATGGGGTTTTGATATGGAACTCATAGCAATTGCCAGAGCTAATAATATACAGATACGCGGCCTTTCCATCCCGGATTGGAAAGATGTTCCTAACGGTCAACTAGTTACGAAGAAGAGCTCATTTATTAAAACACTCATAGGAACATTGAGAGAACTAGCAGTGGTCACATATCGTTACAGAACTGGTAAGTATAAAGCACTCAGAAGCTAGTACGAATTGACGTAAATCGAAAAGTTTGGATCATTCATCCAGACAAGCCCCTCGGCTAATAGTGAGAATCTTTCAACTTTTGGTCCAGTGGCATCAGGAGCTTTTGCCAAAAAGGTAAAGGTACCTTCCTGCCCTGGATTAACAACTTCTTCCGTAAGTCCAACTGGTCGGTTGTCTTTAATCCATGAGCTTTGGTAGAGTGCTGTACCTCGATTGAAAGGAGCGGCTGTGCCTAGACGTACTGGGAATCCAGTAGATTTTCTCCACGGCATATTGCCAATGTTCTTAGCCTTTACGGTGAGTGTAAAGTTGGTGCCTCTTGATATGTTTGCCGTACCCGTACTGTGGTTGACCCATAAAGGCTGCCATGCATACGTTCCTCCGTCAAGGTATAGGGTTAGGCCGGCATCGTTAAACCACGATTGTCCTTCTGCAACAAGATTGATTCGTTCATAAAAAGTCCCTGTAGAGGGCATGCGTACATAAAACTGGAACCCCGCATTTTGTCCTGGTGCTACTGTAGTTTCGTTCATTGTGACAAGTCTTGTCTGGCTAATCCAGTTTTGTCCAACTTGGCTTTTTCTCTCAGGCTCCCAGGTACCAAGATATATTGGCGGACCACTTTGCTTAGACCAGGTTTTATTTCCAGTATTTTTCGCAATAACTGTAATGAGTTGACTTGTACCTGGCTCCATAAGTCCGGTCCCTGAGTTGTATACTACGTTTTGAATATTCCAGCTATAGCCATTTCCAACCTGAATAGTGGGGCTGAAGCCGGGCCAGTCCATCCACAGAGCGTTTTCAGCAACGAGATTGAATCCTTCCACGAAAGTGCCTAGTTGCTTTGGATTAAGCTGGAAAGTGAAGGTTCCAATAGCTCCCGGTGCTACACTGTTTTCCACAAGAGTGGAGGGTCTTGTGGATGATGCCCAATTGTTGCTGGCCATAGTGCTTGTACGATCTGGTAACCAGGTGCCAATTCTGACAGGATGATTTCCGTGGTTATACCATGGAAATCTTCCGGTGTTCCGTGCCTTTAAAGTAACAGTCTCCGAGTCGTTTTGATTAATGATATTGTCGCCTCCTGCATAGGTAAAACTTTCAATTGACCATGAATATCCGCTGCCGTGAGTTGAACCAAACCAGTCGTTGTAGAGCTTCCAGAAGTTTCTGTTTCCGTACGCACCGCACGGTGCCGTGCCGTAGCCTGCATTGAGGGCTGCTTGATTGGGCTGGTATGGCGTGTAGTTATATAGGCCAGCAGTGGCTTGATTTTCAATATATACAACCGAACTGCCACAGGATGGATCTGGATTATACTGAATTGTGTTGTTCCTGCCTGCAATATAGTTATAGCTACTGGGTGAGTTCGCATATAGCCGAAATTGCCGAGCTGCACTATACATCTGAGTATAAAAACCATAGTCGTTTGGGTTGCAATTTGCACTATAGTTTGGCCCGCTGTCTGGGCAGCCGTACCCCATGGCTGTTCTATACTGTGTTGACCATGGCCAATCGTCGATCATCAATCGATCACTCTCCTTGTGAAGCATTACGAGCATGACTTTAGGGCTTACTCCAAACTGTTGAGAAACATTCCAGATAATTTGAGCTGCCGATATGCCTCCGGCCGGGATCGGGTTGCCGTGGAGGTTGTTGGCTTTAGTAGAGGGGTTCTCATAGTAGTCTTTAAGACAAACGAAAGGGGCGGGATACCCCTTGCTAGCACCATACTGAGCCCTTGTGCCACCCCCATATTCCGAAGGTTTTGAGCCAGCAGTGTCACACACCGGTACTTTGCCATTGAGAAAAGCTTGTATCTCACCCACAGACATAGAGTTTTTATCGTAAAATAATGCATCGTCTATAATATTTCCTGCTCGCCAGTCTGCGGCTGTTACGGCGAAGGATTTTTGGGGGAGCGCATGAAATATAGCTATAGTGGCACAACACAAGAGTGCGATCCAAGCGAATTTTTTGTTGAGATCTATTAGTTTCCTCATTTCATATCCTATTCAAGCATTATAGCTTGGCTCGCACTTGTTTTATTACCTTCGCAATAGAGAGTCAGGAGTAGGCTCCAATCTCCACGCTTATCAAACTCAACTCGCGGTACGGATACGGCACAAGACTGTTTTCCCGAGCTCTCACTGCTTACTATCTGCTTCACAACGGGCTTGCTATCGGTGCTCGTAAAGCTAAACACGCAAGTCCCCTGAGTATCCGAGCCTTGTATAGTTGCGGAAGCCTCAATAAAGGCGCCTTCTTGAGTTAGGGATGTGATCGTAACCGAAAGCAGGTTACTCTCAGGAATCTCATCAACATTTGGGTTGTCGATGCCCGGAGACGGTTCTTGAGTTTTACCATCTTTAGCCTTTGTGGCGCTACTATCATTTTTTGCAATCTCCTCTGATTGAGCTTTCTGCGCGGTTTCCCGGTCAAATCGTTTTTGATAATGGAGCCCGGCAAAACTCACGCCGGCTATAAGTAAGAGAATGAGCGGTATTACAAAGTATCTCTTGCGCCTTCTCTGCTTTGAGGAGCCTAGTTTGAAATTATTTGATGCCATTTCTATTTTCTTTCATTAACAGTTATAATTTAACATGTACATAAGCAATTTACAAGAGGTGGAGAAGGGTGTAACAGAGGAGTGATTGTTGTAATTATTGCAGGAGGATCTGGTACGCGCCTGTGGCCGCTTTCAACGCCGGAGTATCCGAAACATTTGCTGAATATTGTTGGCGAGAAGTCATTGCTTCAGAATACCTTTGAAAGAGCTAAGCGGGTTACCTCTGTAGATAGAATCTATATTTCTACCGAAGCAAGTCACTCGGAGCACGTTATCGCGCAGTTACCAGAACTTACCAAAGAGCAAGTAATTATTGAACCAGCTCGCCGAGATACGATGCCATGTATTTTAAACGCCTTGCAGTTCATTAGCACAAGGCACGACCACAAAGAGCCAATTGCATCTATTCACGCCGATCATCACGTTCGTGATGTTGAAGGGTTTGTTCATGGGCTCAAGAAAGCAGGCGAAGTATCGTCAGAACACGGACGTATAACACTACTTGGTATGGAGCCAACACGACCAGATGTTAAATATGGCTACATTCATAAAGGCCGCATCTTTGATGATGAAGAACTCGTATACGATATAGCTAACTTTAAAGAGAAGCCTCAGTACGAGATAGCGCAAGAATATTTTGAAAGTGGTGAGTACTTTTGGAACATGGGTTATTTTGTAGCTCCGTTTGAAGTGTTTGAAAAGAAGATCCGCGTTCATAGTGAGGAGAGTTGGGCAAAGCAACTCGATAGACTTCAGGCTGCAGAGTCACCAGAAGACAGAGATGCCATATACCTTGATTTTGAAAAAGAAGCCATCGATACTGCGCTTATGGAGAAAGTCCCGGATCTGTTGGTAATGCCCGGGGCATTCGACTGGATGGATGTTGGTTCATTTGACGATGTGCATCGTGTGAGTGTGCAAAACCTTGACGGCAACGGCATTAAGGGTGAGAACATACATATTGTGGATAGCCAGCAGGTGTACGTACGAAATGATGACGCCGCAAAACCCCTTGCTGTTATAGGCATGGATAACGTTACGGTGGTTAATACCGAACATGGCATACTGGTCATGCGAACCGATCAGGCACAAAAGGTGAAAGAGATCGCAAGCAAGCTAAAGGATGAGGCATGACTAAAAAACTGATAGCTTTTGATCTTGATGACACGCTTGCTATTACGAAATCGCCTATAAGTGATGTGATGAGCGGGCTACTTACAAGACTGCTCGAGAGGTACGAAGTCTGCATTATCTCGGGAGGTGCATTTGAACAGTTTAAAAAACAGGTTGTGAATCAACTTGAAGCGAACCACCTTCTGCTGAGAAAGCTGCATCTCATGCCAACATGCGGAACTCGTTACTATCGGTACAACGAGATTGAGGAGAAGTGGCAGCTCCAGTATGCAGAAGATCTGAGCGAAGAACAAAAACAATTGGCCATTCAAGTACTTGAAGAGGAGGCTAGAAAACTCAACTTGTGGTGTGATGCTCCTGCTGGCGAAATCGTTGAGGATCGTGGGAGCCAGATCACGCTTTCTGCGCTTGGTCAAGATGCTCAACCTGAAGCTAAATATAAATGGGCCAAAGATAACGCACATCAAAGGCCGATTTTGCGAGACAACGTGGCTCGTCGCCTACCAGAGCTTGAAGTCAGAATTGGTGGCACCACCTCAACAGACATAACCTTGCCGGGCGTCGATAAGGCGTATGGCATGAAGAAGCTTATTGACGAAATGGATATCTCTAAAGACGAAATTTTATTTGTTGGCGACAAGCTTGAAGAAGGCGGCAACGACTATCCCGTAAAAGCAATTGGTATTGACTACATCGCAGTTGAAGGGTGGGAAGATACCACCCTTATCATCGAAACCCTTGTGAAGGCTGCTTAAATAATGAGCTCATTGACAAAGTGCATGCATGCATGCTAATATGCATGCATGAAGGTAAAACAGTATACTATTCGGAATATTCCTGAGCCGGTTGATCGGTACTTAAGGAAGTGTGCCAAGCAGCGTGGTCAAAGTCTGAACCAAGTAGTTATCGAGGAACTCTCCCAGCGGGCTGGTGTTGGTGAAAAAAGCTTGCTTGAATCGCTCGATTGGTTTATTGGCAGCGGCATAGATGATGGAACAATCGAAGCGTTAGAAGAAGACGATAGAGCACAAAAAGAGTTAACGAGAAAACAGTGGCAAGAAGATGATTCTCGACACTAATGCGTACACTGCCCTGCTAAAAGATAAATACGGTGTCGTCAGCGTGGTTCAGACTGCACGGGATATCGTCCTGCCGATACCGGTCGTTGCGGAACTGCGGTTTGGGTTTGTGCGCGGCTCGCAGCAAATCCGTAACGAGCAGAAGCTGCAGCTCTTTCTACTACAAAGTAATACTCGGACTATAAATATTAGCGAGACCACAACGCATATATATGCTGAGCTCGCCGCCCTGTGTAGGAGTAAAGGCAGAGTGCTCTCAAACAACGACGTCTGGATTGCTGCACTCGCCATAGAACATGATCGACCGTTGGTAACTTACGACAAAGATTTCATTACCCTTGCAGATCGACTCGGCGGCAATTTATTGCTACTGAAAGATTGATCGCATCGTAGAGTCGTGAGGTAAGAGACTGAAGATCGGAGACTGGGGACTCTTTGGATTATGGATCCCTGATCGGGGTCGAGGACAAGCTTTAGATTATTGATTATAGAAGTGCAGCCAAGCTGTACTCTCTAGTCTTCAGTCCTGCTCTGTGAGACGGCCGTGGTGATTTTACTCGCAAACACATCTTCTGCAAATCGCTCGGCGGTTTTAGCAATACCTGCTTTATCGTAGGGGTTTGCGTTAAACGAAGAGAGTCGAGCCGTAAGTGCGGCGACTGTTTGTTTTTCAAAAAATACGCCGGTTTTGCCTTCTGCCACGTAGTCGAGGGCGCCACCGGATCTGTAGGCGATGACAGGGAGGCCGGCGGCCATGGCTTCGACGGGCGCTATCCCAAAGTCTTCCTCGCCCGGAAATAAAAATGCTGAGGCAGAGTGAGCGAGGGCAACGAGCTCGTTGTCGGAAACACGGCCGACAAATTGTATGGTTGGACCAGCAATTTTTTTGAGCTTCTCGGTTTCTGGCCCACCACCTGCAATAATGAGCGACAAACCTAGCTTATTGCATGCGGCAATAGCGAGGTCAAAGCGCTTGTAGGGGACATGTCTACCCCAGGTAATGAAGGTTGGGGTCTGGTTGCCATAGCCGTCTTTTATCTTTTGTCTTTTTGTATCTGTAAACATAGCGGTGTTTACCGGTGGGTGTATAACAACACTATCGCGATGGTAATATTTTTTGATGTCACTTTGAATATGCGACGAGTTCGCAATAAAATAATCGACACTTTGTGCGGCCTTGTAATCACGTTTTTGAAGTGGCTTCAGAAGCAGTTTTAGCCCGATTCTTGCCAGCCACTGTGGTTTGAAGCCAGGATTTTTCAGGTATTCATCGTACTTTCTCCAGTAAAAATGTGTTGGCGAGTGGCAGTAGCAGATATGAATAGGCTTCTTTGTTGGTCGTTGGTCGTTGGTCGTTGGTTGTGAGAGCACGAACTTGGCCTCGCCGTTGCCAGAGCTGCTAATGACTAAATCGAACCCACTCAGCTTAAGCTTTTTAAACCACCGCTGGCGCAGAACTGGCAAAAATTTGCGTAGTTTTGAAAACGGCCAGCGCTGCAAATAACCCGTAACAACCTTGTTATCTAATCGTTCTCGCCATTCATCTGAGCAGTAGGAGGTGAAAATAGGCGCATCTGGGTACATCTTGTGGAGCTGCTCTACAACTAGTTCGGCCCCGCCACCGTACAGCCAATCGTGCACAATAGCAACTTTTGGTTTTTTCACCGAGTTCCTCTGCCGCTGAGCACGGTAAAGATGGTGCGTACGAGTATTTGTATATCCATCCAAATGCTCCAGTTTTGCACGTAATACATATCGAGCTTACGGCGTTCCTCAAAGCTGATATCATCCCTACCAGAGATCTGAGCCAAGCTATGAGACCTGATTTTACACTTAAAATAAGACTCTTAAACTCGTAGTTCTCAAGCTCATACGGTACAAGAGCTCGTGGTCCAACGAGGCTAATATCTCCTCGAACAACATTAATGAGCTGAGGTATCTCATCGAGTTTAGTCCTTCGTAAGAAACGACCAATTCGTGTCACTCGTGGGTCATCTTCAAGGTGATCTGCGTTTTCACGGTACGCTTTAATGAGCTCTTGGTTTGCCCATTTTAGTAAAGGCTTCCTCGGGGGTGAGGCCAATATAGGCGCTCTTTAGCGTGCGGAACTTGTAGATGTAAATAGCTTTGTTAAATCTTGAAAGACGTCGTTGCTTAAAAAATATCGGGTTCTGCAGATCGGTAATCTTCATAACTATCATGATAAAAAGCGTTATTGGCAGCGTGGCGAGCACAATGAGCAGCCCGCCGATAATATCTATGGTTCGCTTTAAGACACGACCATACCCAACCAAGGGCGTGGTATGTACATTGATAATTGGGAATGCGCCGAGCAGTTCAACCGAGTGCTTTGAGGTAAAGAGCGCTGAGTGCGAAGGAATAAATTGGTAATCAAGATTGATGTCAATCGTCGTGTTGTAGGCTTTTACGACATCAGCACTATCGGTTTGAATTATCGCATGCGGGTTTGTGGCCGCAATTGCTTGTTGCAGTGAACGATACTGAAGGTTAAGGCCTCTTTCATACACACTCGTTTTGTTTGCAACAATGCCCACGATATCGAGGCCCGATGAGTTGTTGTACAGATACTTACTCATATAGTACGTTGTTTCACTACTTCCAACTAGTACGAAAAGCGTAACACCATAGCCGTGTCTGTACATAGAGAGCCTTAACCACCGAAGCATTGTTCGTCCCGTCCAGAGGGTTGTGAAGCTGATGAGAATAGCGTATAGGGGTATGAGTTTAGCGGGAAAGAGGACATCTTTAGAGAAAAGTCGCTAATAAACACGAGCACGCCGAAAATACTACCAACGAGCAGCTTTAATGTTTCTTTTGGCCTATGCTCGTATGCGCTTGGTGTACAAACCGAGCATATAGAATATACCAATCCAAAGGCAGCAGCATAGTGATAAGTAGAATATACGAGCGAGCATTTACACTGTTTGTGAGTGGCCGTGGATCGAGTGATACGCGTAGGATATATGCATAACTGAATGAAATCACCAGGGACAGAGCATCGCCTATTATGAGTAGAGCGCGATATATAAATGAAAAATTCTGCTTCATGATGAAAATACATTGTTATTGTAACACTTTGGTATCTTGGTCATAATTGATGGTAGTGAAAAAAGAAGAAGCACTACGAAATAAATGGTACACCAGGCTCTTGTTTGCGACTGTGCTCGCTGTGCTTTTACTGGCGCCTTTCCAGGGAATGATCACCATGTGGCCAACGAGTTTGGTGGGGCATCAGTTTCTTTGGCAAATTGTTAAAGAGCTGATATTGATACTTCCGTTCGTAGTTGTGATATATCTCATTGCCACCCGCAAAGATATTAGATATGCGATTCTGCGTGAGAAGATCTTTATACTAATGATGGTCTATGCAGTGCTGCATGTCGTCCTATTTTTAGTTAACTACAAAGACACAGAGGCAGGACTGGCTGGCCTCCTTGAATTTGAGATTTATGCTGTTTTTCCTACTATTTTTTGTCGTCGGGTATATATACAGAGCCAAGATAACATCGAAAGTAATTAAATGTGTCACAGCAGTTGCTGTAATCGTTTCGTTATTTGGTGTACTTCAAATGACTTTGCTGAACCCAGAGCTACTCTCGCATGTTGGGTATAACGGGAACCCGATCCCGGCTCGTTTCAGCATCGATGATGACCTTGGTTCGATACGCATCGCTTCTACTACAAGAGGACCCAATAGCTTGGGTGCGTATCTAGTCGTTACTATCATACTGGTGATGGCATACATTTATGCGCGGGGGGTGAAGTACGGAAGGGTGATGCAGGCTAGCGTAGTGTTATTGATTCTTGCTCTCTTGCTTATGATAATAGCACTTTATGGCTCGCATTCCAGGAGTGCATTTATTGGAACAATAATAGCCTCTTGTGCTTGGATATATCTAACTATTAGTAGCCGTTCTCGGACGTTATTTATTGCAGCCCTGGCCATTGTTGCACTACTGGAGTGGCGCGGGTATATATGTCGCTAGGAATACATACTTTTTTAGCAGTAATCCTCCACGACATAAAAGGAAGTGTGGTGACCTTACCTCTAACCAAGGACATATCAAAGCCCTTCGGAAGGCGTGAGTGATGTTGAGAAAGAGAAATTCTTGGGTTGTGGTCCTGGATGCGCAGGATGATCTTTTAGGAGTGATAGGAGGTGCTCATATTGCAGAAAACTACTATATACAAATAGCACAGGAAGTAGGGATGATGGGCGTAGTGCTGTTTGTGGCCATAGTCTCATTGGTTGCAGTAAGGCTGTATGCGCTATGAGGGCTGTATCCTGCAGCGCTTGCCCTGGTAGCATCTCTTTAGGGGTTTCAGTTGCGAGCCTGTTTCTTCACTCATGGGCTGACGACGCACTTGCCTACACATGGTGGGGCATAGCAGGCCTTCATTGGTTCGAATAGCCCCTTTTGGGTTTTGCGACTGCCACCGCCAAGCATCCTCGCACATCTGTTTCAAATTCTTTTGAGCTCAACCAAGCTCTTGGAAAGCGAGCGTCGGATCGGAGTAACAGGTTGCAACGTCACCTTTCGCGGCGAGGAGCGACCTCATAGGGTATTGTGACACCCGAGGCTTGCTCAAAAGCATCAACAATCTCAAGCACAGAGTAGCCTTTTCCTGTGCCAAGATTGTAGATGTCCACCTCCCTAGATTGCGGTGTGTATGCGAAAGTGCAGCAAGGTGACCTTTTGCCAGATCAACTACATGGATATAGTCTCGAACTCCAGTGCCGTCGGGCGTATCATAATCGTTACCGTATATATTTAAAACGTTGCGGCGCCCAACAGCAACTTGCGAAACGTACGGAACAAGATTATTTGGAGGTCCATTGGGGTCCTCGCCTATTAGCCCGCTTTCGTGAGCACCTATGGGGTTGAAATAGCGAAGTAAGGTAACTTGTAAGTATTGATTTGCTTTAGCGCAGTCGGTAAGAATTTGCTCGCACATAACCTTAGTCTGGCCGTAAGGATTGGTGATACCAGTCCCGGTGCGACTGTTTTCGTTTAAAGGAGCCTCCTCGGGCAGTCCATACACCGTTGCTGAAGAGCTGAATATAATTTTTCGCACAGAAAACTCTTCCGCATTGTACGACGTCTAGCCCAGAGAGGTTATTCTTGTAATAGATCAGGTAATTTGACCGACTCATTCACTCGCCTTTAGTGCGGAAAAATGGATCACAGCTTCGAACTTATGCTCATGAAACACATCTCGCAGATCCTCAAGATTAGCAGTATCAAGCTTGATAAAAATAGGCGGAGTGCTCGGTGATTTTCAATGCGTTCTAGAACTGCTTCGGAGTTGGTCACCAAGTTGTCTACGATAACCACCTCGTGACCCTTATTAAGTAGCTCAACAACTGTATGTGAGCCAATGTAGCCTGCACCCCCTGTAAATCAAAATCTTCACCAGTGAATCCTTTCTCTTAAATATTCCTGAATTCACCGCCTAGCTCGTTATGACTCAACCCAAGGTCGACGATTGTTTTCAAGTATCCCAGTCTGTCACCGGTATCGTAATATCCGAAATTCTTTACGCTGAGTCCATACAGTGATGCCCCTTCATCAATGAGCATCTGCATCGCTGGTTGAATTTGTAGTTCGGCTCCTTTCGAGAGCTTCTTGGCACAGGCACGAATTTTTTCAAATATATCTGGTGTGAGGACATACCCACCAATACTTGCAAGATCTCCCGGGGCATCCCGCTTGCCTGGCTTTTCAATAATGCGTGACACTTCCACAAGGTCATCTGAAAGCGGTTTACCCCCAACAATACCGTAGCGATCGTATTCAGAATCTTCCACGACTTTTTTACAGGCTAAAATACACCCAGGAGTTTTATAGTACTGGCTTAACAACTGCTCGGTTCGGTTTGGACTCCCTACCATAAAGTCATCGGCAAACAGATACACAAACGGCTCATCGCCAATAATATGTTCAGCATTGAGAACAGGCGTTGCTGCACCGTAAGGACCTTTTTGTCGTACGTAGATAAAATTAGCCAAGGTTGCTATCTTCTCTAGCTCTTCAAGAACATTTTGCTTATTCCCAGATAGTAAGTTCTCCTTCAGATCGCCACTAACGATATCAAAGTGATCTTCAATCGTTCGTTTGTGGTAGCCGGTGACAATAATAATATCTTCAATTCCGGCGGTTACGAGTTCTTCAACAACGTATTGAATTACTGGCTTATCAATCAATGGGAGCATTTCTTTGGGCATTGCCTTTGTTTGTGGCAAGAACCGTGTGCCGAAGCCGGCTGCTGCGATAACTGCTTTGCGAACCTGTTTCTTCATACACACTAGTATACGCTATACTGTTAATGCTATGCGTAAAACAAAAAGCAAACAACTTGGTCGGCAGATTATTGAATACATGGTTGCTGGCGGCGCTTTTTTCTGGAGTGGTTACTCGGCATTTGCGGTTTTTGATGCCGTTTTTCACTTGCCATTATTTGTTGCAAAACAGCTAGCAAATTTGATTGGTCTTGCCATTAACTACCTACTTGAAGATCAGTGGGTATTTAAGAAGGGTAAGAGTAGGCGGCAATATGATAAGCGGCGTGGGTATCGATATGTTGCTATAACGTTTATTAATTTCGCTATAGATTACGGAATCGTCCTCGGCCTTAAAGAGCTTGGCATTACGCCGTATCTTGGGCAGTTCGCGAGCGCAGGATTTTTCACAATTTGGAATTTTCTTTGGTATAAATATTGGGTATTTGCTCATCATCCCTCAAAAAAGAAGAGTAAAAGGAGGATTCGAGCATGAGCAGTATACGACCAACAAAAAAACAGCGTGAACTTCTAACTTTTATTGAACAATTTATTGCGGAACAGGGTTACGGGCCGAGTTATCGTGAGATTATGAAAGGCTGTAATTATACATCGGTAGCTACGGTAGCTGTGCATATTAATAATCTTATTTCTCGTGGCCATCTTAAAAAGCGTGATAACAGTGCGCGCTCGCTTGAAGTGGTAAAGGCCGAAGGCATCCCAGCTGCATCGCCTCAAATCAAAGTAACTGCAGCCAATGAAAAGTGGCTCGTTGATCTTATTGAGCACAAATTTCAAGCTGTTGAAACTGCGAAGAGAATAGAGCAAAAGGATTTAGACCAGCTTTACGTTATAACAGGTGCGCTCTCAGTACTCGGCTTTGACGGTGCAGCAGTAGCTTTCAAAACTCGACTCAAAGAGTTGGAAAAATAGCGTGCGTCATTCCTGCGAAGGCAGGAACCCAGTCCAGATCCCAGACCACAAGCACCAAATAACAAATAAATCCAAAATTCAAATATCGAAATGCCTCAAACTGGTTTACTGAGGTGAAGAAACAAGGTAGAATAGCGTTTGTATCCAAAGCGGAAGTACCTTACATAAAATATTCCGGCGTAGCTCAGCGGTAGAGCGGATGGCTGTTAACCATTAGGTCGCTGGTTCGAATCCAGCCGCCGGAGCCAAAAATTTTGCAACAGAGTTAGACCTGGTTCCTAGACCAGGTCTTTCTTTTTTTGTAAAGCACCCCTGATCTGTTAAATAGTTCGAACCTAATCGCTCAATTTGCCAAATAACAAACAAATGTTGGAACCACAGAAAATGACTGATTTTAAGCCGTTAACACCTAAGAAATAGTTCCAAAACTGACCTGTTTTCCTATGAGGACTGAGCGGCCTGAAAATTGATATATTCCCATGACCTAACCAGGAGACACCAATATTTGACACAGCATGACACTTATGTTAATATCAGTGTAGTAATCAATCAAGGAGAAACAATAAGATGATAAGAATCGCGCGAGCAAAGTAGTCGCACAAGCGTCTTTTTTCGTATGATTCTTTCCTATTAGTTTAACTTCCTGTAAAAAAAGCCGAGCACTTGCGTGACTACTCACCTAAATGCTCGGCTTTTTGTTTGGAGAAGACTATGTTAAACCTGTATAAAATTACAAAATCATATAAAGATAACCTTGTTCTCAAGGATGTTACTTTATCGGCTGGTCCAGGTGAGGTAATTGCCCTCATTGGTGCAAACGGTGTCGGCAAGACAACTCTACTAAAAATACTACTCGGTGAGGTGGCTCCTGACGATGGGCAGATAACTAACCACCATGATGTTGTTGGCTATGTCCCTCAAGAGCTGGACAATCTTAATAAAACAATCGAAAAGAGCTTTGGCTCCATTGAGTCATGGCGAATTGACTATGCCCTTAATTTGGTTGATCTGGGTACTGTCCCTAAGGATCGTCCTCTCAGTAATCTGAGTGGTGGTCAGAAAACTCGTGTGGCTATTGCCCAGGTTCTTGCTCAAGACCCCGAACCCACAGTCCTATTATTAGATGAGCCTACAAATAACTTGGATGTAGAGGGTTTAGAATGGCTCGAGAGTTTCATCAAACGTTTCAAAGGTGCGGTTTTGTTTGTGAGTCATGACAGACAATTCATCAACACTGTCGCCACAAAGATTATCGAGCTTAAAGCCGGTGTAACAAAGCAGTACGGCGGTAACTACGAGTTCTATAAACAGCAGAAAGATATCGAGTACCAGGCAGCACTTGAGAAATATGAGAAGCAGCAAGATGAGAAGAAGCGTCTCAAGAAAGCCATGGTCGCTCAGAAGGAGGCTACTAAACATGTCCACGAGCACATCAAGCGACCGGATAACGATAAGTATCAACGGGACTTTTTTAGAAATAGGGTTTCAGTAAAACTAGGTCAGAAAGCAAAAAATCTTGAGACTAGGCTAGACAAACTTGAAGATATCGAAAGACCTGATTTCGATAAGAACTACGAGTTTAGTTTAAAAGGAGCTCCTCATTCCAGTAAGTTATTAGTGCTGGTTAAGGAAGTTTCGAAGTCGTACGATAAGCACGTCGTTTTATCAGATATAAACTTTGAGATTAGAGGCAACATACATATCCACGTCAAGGGCTTAAATGGCTCGGGTAAATCGACACTACTGCACATTCTCGCCAAACAGCTTGCGCCTAGTAATGGCACGATCACTTATGGAGATAATGTTACTGTAGGCTATTTTTCTCAGGATACAGAAGGCTTGAATTACAAAATCTCAGCCCTGGATAATTTGAGTATAACTGAAGCAAAGCAGGAGGTAATTTACCGTCAGGCTCGTAGTCTTGGAATCGCTGCCGAAGATCTCTTGAAGATGCCAGGTGAACTATCTCGTGGCCAACAGTCCAAGCTGGGCTTTGCTAAGTTGCTTTTAGCCAACCATGATCTAATTATTCTCGATGAGCCAACAAACCACCTTGATATTGCCACTAAAGAGCAGCTTGAAAAAGCTTTGCGAAACTACGAGGGAGCCGTGTTGGTTGCTTCGCACGATGTATACTTCTTAAAGCAGCTGAAAATAAATCAAACCCTAGAACTTAAAAATGGAAGGATCGTAGAATCATGAAGCACTACATAGTCAGTCTTGAAGAGGCAAAACAGTTCTTGAGCAGCCATTTTAACTCGAAGGTTACTCACGTCGAACTATTAAACGGGGGCGATTGGTCGGCGGCCTATGCGTATGTACTTGAGGGCGAAGAGTACGTCATTAGATTTGCTGCAAATCGTGAAGACTTTGCTAAAGATCAAGCTATCAGCAAATATGCTTCAAAAAAGCTCCATGTCCCAGAAGTTACTGAAGTAGGAGAAGCCTTAAGGGGTTATTACGCTGTATCAAAGCGGCATCATGGTATTTTTCTTGATGAAATCGATGGTGATCAGATGGGTAAAACACTACCCAGTCTCTTAAAGACTCTTGATGAAATCAGAGAAGTTAACTTAACAGGCACTACGGGCTATGGCTGGTGGGAGGCAAAGGGGGTGGGGAACTGCGCAACCTGGCAAGATTTTCTCATGAGCGGATTCGATGATAAGCCAGACGAGAGAACGCATGGCTGGCGTAAGAAATTGGAATCTTCGTCAACAGGTACGGATCCATTTGATAGAATCCGCCGAACATTCGAAGCTCTTGCAGTAGATATGCCCGACGAAAGACACCTCATACACAACGACCTTTTATACCGAAATGTGTTGGTTGAAGATAATAAAATCTCTGTAGTTATTGATTGGGGTAACTCAATGTATGGCGACTTTCTCTACGACATCTCATTACTTATTTACTACTGGTCGTGGTTCCCAGAGTGGGAAGATATCGACATTAAACAGGTGATTCTCGATCATTATGCGAGCGTTGGCCTTGAGGTTCCAAATATAGAGAAGCGTCTACTTTGCTACCAAATCCATATTGGTTTAGACGGTATAAAGTACAGCGCATTCACTGGGAATCATGATCATCTAGAACAAAAGACTGAGCAGACCCTCAGACTTTTGGATTATCTTTGAAACAAGAGCTGAGATTCTCTAATCTGTAGCTTAGTCTCAATTCCTGCAGCAAAGGCCGTCCTATCATTCTCTGTGCCTCTACTAAGTATGTAACGAGCGTACTCTATGAGTGGTTCGTCCAACTTCTGCTGAATCTTGTAATGCCCTAGCAAAGTTTGGGTTGTGTGGTAATGTTTCTCGATCTTCGCCTGAAGCTTATCGGTTATTCGGATATCTTTGTAGTTCTGCTCAATAAACTCTTGCAGAAGTACACAGAGGTTGTCTTCGTTGATGTATTTCTCGGGGCAGTTCGGGTCTTTTCGTCTGGTGCAGTGTCAGGCTCCCAATATACTAAACACACACCAGAACTAAACTAGCTAGTAAAAGAGGTGAACATTAAGCTAACATGTGGTAGACCATACCACAAGGAGTATTACATATGGCTAAACCAATAGACCCACAGCTAAAACAAGAAATAATGAATGCCGTTAAATCCACATGACCCAGCAAGAAGCCAGCCGACTGTATGGCGTGACGCTCCTGAAGACTATTAGCAACTGGTGCCGCCAGGATGTGGTTGGTGGTGAGAAGAACTACATCATCCAGATTAACCAGCTCAAACGGGAGCTGGACAACGCCTACCGAGTCATTGGTAAGCTCTCAGCCCGTGCTGATCGCCCAAAAGGCTAGCCGCTCTGGAGGAGGTCGAGCCAGGACTCAAGCGGCAAATGGCTAGAGCAGTAGGCATTGGCCGCACCAGCTTGTATATTCGTCCAACCATCCAATCCAGCAAAGACAACCAGCTAGTTCGAGAGCTTAAAGCCGCTCACGAAAGGCACCCACTGTACGGAGTACGTCGTCTTGCGCTGCATCTGGGTTGGAGTCAGAACAAGACTAGGCGGATCCGTCGGTTAAGCGGCGTCACCGCCGCCAAGCCTCACAAGAAGTATCGCAGTTGTGCTGGCAAGCCAGAGATTAACGCCCCAGCTAACCATTTGCATACCTACGCCCTGTTCAAAAACAACAGTCGGCCTCAAGATGGCATGGATTACAGTGCAATGACCCAAGAAGCCAATGCTTGGTCGCAGGACTTTACCTACCTACGGATTCGTTCAGGTATGTTTTATCTAGCCTTAGTCATGGATCTTACAACTCGTGAGATATTGAGCTGGAAGCTCGGTACAAACCACAGCAGTAGTTTGACTCACGTTGCTCTAATTCAGGCTCTCAGAAACAACTCAAGCCCCAGTATCCTACATAGCGACCGTGGTAGTGAATATCTCAGCGAGCGTCACCAAAGCACCTGCGACAGGTTTGAAATAGCTCTCAGTGCTAGCAAACCAGGTAGCCCATGGCAAAACGGCTTCATGGAGCGTTGCGTTAAAAGTATTAAGGAAGAACTGGGTCCACTGAGCCAATACCATGACATTGACGAATTGTATGTTGGGGTTGCCAACGCTACCGCGTATTACAACAACGAACGCATCCATACAAGCCTAAAAACCACACCAGCAGCTTACGCTGCTGGCCTAAAGCGTCTAGACAAAGTGTTCGTTAAAAAGGGAGCTTGACATATTGCCCGTGAGCAAAGACGAGGAATCCGCTATTAAGTTCGTAAAAGATTACCGCGGTTTACTAGAGGCTAGTGTAGAGAACTCGCAACAATATTCGTTTAAAGCATATTTAGTTCCAAAGATTGGCAACCATCGTACATCATCGGATCTTGCTATAGAGTTTGTCAAATACGATCCTAGCAGCCCTGAGGAGATGGAGAAGTACGATAAAGCAATAGTCGCCATCAAAGAGAAGCATATTCCTGTAGCGAATCAAGATCATATGAAGCCAAGCATGGTACTAGAAAAGCTGAAGGCAGCTGGGTATGAAAAGAACATGAGTTGGCATACAGCTATGTGGAATAAGTATAAAGTACGACCATCTGGTGATGCTGCGAACAAAGAGACATGCAAAACCGAGTACTGCATATATGATAAGCCTCATCAGGATTACTTATATTCTGATGCCTGGGTGAGTATGCTTCTAGAAAAGGAACTACCTAAACGCCCTAAGTCTTCATAAGAACTCGAGAGTAGATTCTTTTATTTGCAGATTTGTGGTTATCCCATCTGCAAAAGCCGTCATCTCGCTTTCAGTACCTTTCGTTAAGATATATCTAGAGTATTCGATGAGAGGTATGTCTAGCTCACGTTCAACTTTGTAGTGATTGAAAAGAGTGCTAGTAACGTTGTGGTGTTTCTCGGCTTTCGCCATCAGTTTGTCACTGAATCGCATTTTTTCATGATTAGCCTCAATGAACTCAAGTAACTTTTCGCAGAGTGTTGGCTCGTTGATGTATTTCTCGGGACAATTCGGATCTTTCCGTCTGGTGCAGTTGTAATAGATGAATCGCTTAACCTCACCACTTTTCAATGTCTTATATTTGTCTTGCGCTGTTATGTCGGCTCCACACCTCCCGCATTTGAGTAGACCACGGAAGGCGAAGGTCTTTGATCCCCATATACCTTTGTACGCTCCTTTGCTCAGTTGGACTTGGTCGTAAAGTTCTTTGGATATCAGTGGCTTGTGTGCTCCTTTATACCATGGAGCATCAGGAGCTTCCGGGTATTGGAATTTACCGTAGTAAAATGGAGTACTTAATATTACGAGTACCTGACTTAGACTCACCTGAGCTCCAGAGCGGTTGGTGAATCCTTGCTAGAGTTGGTAATATTATTCTCTTAGACGTGCGAGCCTCGGCTAATTCTAAGAATTCGCATGTTATAATTCAATTAATTTAAAAAGTGTGAGGGTATATGGATAATCAACAGAATGAAAACGGTACACCAGTAGCAGTAGATAAAGCTACAAGCTCAAAGAAGAAACTGCTCATAACTGGAGCTATACTGGCTGTTTTAATCTTGGCTGGGGGTTTTGTGGCGTACGCAGTAATGAAGAATAGTGAACCAACCAGTACCAAAGACAGCACGGCGACAACTAGTTCAGAAGCACAGGAAGAAGAATCTGATGATGACTCTGAGGCAACCACTGCGTCAGGATTATCTGTTGCCGTCAATGATACTTGCGGGCTAACTGAGCAGGTTACCCAGGGTCCTTACTATATCACTGGCACCAACAAACTAAGTGGCAATAACCTGAACTACGATAATTTATCAGGTACTAAGGTCAAAATCGAAGGGTATGTATACGCCGGTGCAAGCGGTTCAAAACCAATTGCTAATGCCAAGATAGAAGTCTGGCAAGCTGACGATGCTGGGGATTATCATCCGGCTAGCAATGGTGCTGCTAGCAGCTATAGTGCGAGCCAGCTGAGTCTACGTGGCTATGTCACTACAGATAGCAATGGCTATTATTACTACTACACAATCTATCCGGGTCAATACACTGGCCGCACGCGCCATATTCACACCAATACTACTGCTAGCGGGTACACGGGTGTTATCACGCAGATTATTGTTCCAAGTAAAGATGGCGATGAAACAACCATTGCAACAGATGGTATTGCCCAGAGTTTACCGAAGTGTAATCAAGTAACCTTCACTGACGTTGACGGCGTGCCCACCGCTGCCTATAACTATCGATTACAGTAAACTTACAGCATGTCAAAAGCCGATATAACTCCAGCCGGTATAATGGCACTCGTTGCGGTTTGCCTAGTGGTTGTGGTTGGATTGATATTTAGTTTTGGGCCAAATCCTCTAGGCGAACACAGTATCGAGGCCTCTGGGAGGAATAGTCTTGGGCAACTGGCAAACGGTTCGACTCAGGGAGATAGCAATACCATCGGCTTTGATAAAAAGGTGACGAGTGTGGCAGCTGGCTTTGATCATGCATTAGCGCTCACAGAGGATGGCGAAGTCTATGGCCGGGGGGATAATAATTATGGACAGGTGGGTACAGGTAGCCATAAGGGTGCTGTCACCAGCCCACAAAAGATATCTGGATTACCCAAAATTACTGCCATTAGCGTTGATTTCGGCACAGTATTGCACTTGATGAATCTGGCACTATGTGGGTCTGGGGCAATAATATCGCTTACCAGCTTGGCACGGGTGATCGCGATGACCGAAGCGCTCTCCAGTAAAAGTTAGTTTACCTGATAAGGTCGTGGGATCGGTTGCCGCTTATCATCGTTTCTCGCTCGCTACACTGGTTGACGGGCTTGCTTACGGTTGGGGTGAGTTGCAAGAATGACACCAAGCGTAGTTTTAATGGAGCTCATGCAATTAATTGGCGAATCAGCCACTGGCATTAGTTATTACGTCGACGTGAATGCCGGACCCGAGTTCAAGCCAAACGCAGGAACTTTTGTGAATTTCAAGGTTTTGTAGCTGTTAGCTCATTAACTCCAACCGAGATAACAGAACTCAAAGGTAGCACACAAATCGTGGCAGGTTTTGGGCACGTACTTGCGCTTCAGTCAGACGGCACTGTCAAATCAAAGGGCTGCAACGCCTATGGCCAACTTGGCTACCCAACCTCAGACATCATTCCGGCCGAAACTATTCCAGGGCTCCAAAACATTATCCAAGTAGCTACCAGCACCAGACACTCACTGGCACTCGACGAATCAGGCAAGGTTTGGGCATGGGGGCGTGATAATGCTGGCCAACTCGGCAAAAATATCGAGAATCTCTCGGGTGTGTTCGAGCCAGAGGTTGTTTCAGGGCTACCTACAATAACTCAGGTAGCAGCTGGCCGCGACTTCTCACTGGCACTCGACAAATCAGGCCGCATCTGGAGCTGGGGAACTAATCAGTACAGCCAAGTACCTGGTGTTGAGGCAAAGACCTACAACGAGAAACCTACCAATCATCGCTGCAAGACATCACAAGCATAACAGCTGGTGGAGCATTTATAATTACACGAGAGGCTAATCAATGAGAACCAAAACCAAATCATTTATAACTCGAAACCTACTGATACTATCCGCAGTGAGTTTATTCACCGATATCGCAACCGAGATGCTCTACCCAATTATGCCGCTGTACCTTAGTGATATTGGTTACGGAATTGTCCTGATCGGGTTCATCGAAGGCTTAGCCCAAGTTTTTACTGGAGTCCTGAAACTGCTCAGCGGCGTATACTCTGACAAAATTGGTAAACGCAAAGGTCTCGTTAATGCTGGCTATGGGATGTCCGCCGTTTCTAAGCCATTACGGCTGTCTTCCCAACCTACTGGGCTATATTTGGTTTTCGTCTGCTTGATCGGTTCGGCAAAGGTGTTAGAAACGCTCCTAGAGATGCATTGCTTGCCGATATATCAACGCCAGTTAACCGTGCTCGCGTGCAGGTTTGGCTTTCATCGCTCGCTTGATACCGTTGGAGCAACACTTGGTCCACTGATCACACTTGCGATACTTTACTCTTGGACGGATAACATCAGTTTGATAATTGCCCTAACTGCCATCCCTGGAGCCTGCGCCGTCATAGCCAGTTGGTTTATACGTGAGCGCAAGCTGAAAAAAACCAAGCTACCAACCGCCGAAAAGGGTGGTGTCCGGAGCCTATTACAAAGACTTCGGCATTTTTATCAAAATTCTAGCCCTAGTTACAAAAAGGTGCTCGTGATTATTCTGAGTCTTGCGCTCATCAAAAGCGTTGACATCTACCTTCTGCTTCGTGCTCGAGAACTCGGTCTGAGCAATATGTTTATCATCAGTGCCTATATTTTATACAACTTCGTTGGTGTTCTGGTTGTCTACCAGATGGGTACGCTGAGCGACAAATATGGCTTTGGCAAAGTGTTTGGTGGCGCTACATTATTTTTGTCACTGAGCTATATGCTACTTTCGCAAAACGAGTTGCCACTGGTGCTAATATTTGCCGCATTTGCCGCATATGCCGTATTCCAAAGTGCCTTTGAGGGCTTAGCAAGTTCATGGATATCACTTCATACTAAGCAGGCCGACCAAGCAACAGGAATTGGTCTCATGTTAGGGCTGCAGGCTGTAGCTAGTTTCGTCAGTGTTATGGCAGTTGGCGGGCTGTGGGTACTGTTTGGTGCCAAGGTCGTGTTTGCGGTAGTCGCACTGTTTGCACTGATGTTTGGGATCTACTTATTCTTCACTAGTACTCGTGACTATGTGAGCAAGGTTGACCACGGTCGCACACCATATGCTCCCAACATTGCTCAGTTAGTCGCCAAGAACACAAACTTCCGTACCACTGTCTGGACAGGCGCAAATCTCCAAGTAACCCTAATGACCATTCCGCCAGGCGATGATATCGGGCTGGAGGCTCACAAAAGCATCGACCAGCTACTCTACATCATAGAGGGCAAAGCCAAGGTTCAGATGGGGGATAGAGAGGACACACTAGACTTTGAACAGAATGTTAAAGAAGGCTTTAGCGTTATGGTGCCAGCCAACACCTTCCACAACATAATCAACAACAGCAAGAGCATCCCACTAAAACTCTTCTCGGTTTATGCAGCCCCTGAGCATGATTACGGAACCATACACAAAACCGCTTCAGAAGCTGATGTTGCCGAACTTACAGAATTCCTGGAAGACGATTGATTGAGCTAAAGAAGTATGAGCTGTGGGTCTGGCGCCCCTGTATGTAGAAAATTAATTAATATGCCTAGTCCGCGTAATTTACAAATAAATATCTTGTACAAACCTAGATAAGTGGCTACAATCATAAGCAAATTGAGGAGGGGTTTGATGGGTATATTTAGTAGTCTTATTAAGTTTAGGGTTACTGCAGTTTTAGCTGCTTTTAGTAGTTGCTGTGGCTTTTGCGCCGACTGTTTTGGCTGCTCCGCCGGCTGAAACCATTCTGACTGAAAATCAGTTTCATGGTGGCGGTGTAGGACAAGGTTGGAACAGCGATGATGATGTGTGGGAGTACACGCTTCCATTTAGTTTCACGTTTTTTGACCAAGAATATACTACAACCAAAATACTTTATTAACAACACTGTAAACTCGCCACTTTCCTATTGGGATTTCGACACTATTTGGCAAACCCATAGCAACACACCGCCAACCTTTGGGGGGAGCACAGATACCGATGGTATCTCGACAGAAGTTGAGAATGCTGCTCCAAATAGCGGCGACGCCAATAATGATGGTACACCAGACGCCGAGCAGAGCAATGTGGCAAGCTACGTGAACCCAATAACTGGCAACTATACAGTTCTAGCGGTGGATGACAGCTGCGAGATTCAGTCAGTTCAAAGCAAAGCCGAGACTGAGGTCGGCAACGACAGTGGCTACCAGTACCCAGCCGGTTTAATGCAGTTTACGATTGCTTGCGGTACACCCGGCTTTGAAGCAATAATAACCCAATACTACTACGGCACCGGAGGTAACTACGCTCTACGAAAATACACACCAACAGCAGGATACTTCGGCCTGAGTAGCGCAAGCATCTCTGACCAAACTATTGCTGGACAAGCCGTAAAAGTAGCAAGTTACCAGGTTACCGATGGATCCACTCTTGACACCGATGGTAACGAGGACGGGTCTATAACCGACCCAGCCGGCTTGGCAGTGCGGCAACAAACTCAGGACGCCGCAGATCTGGCTGGTACTGGTCAGTCGATGCCTCTGTACATGATACTAGTTGGTCTACTATTAGGTGCTGTACCCGCTATTCTGGTTATTGAGGGTAGGAGGCTGTAAGGAAGACCTAGAGAACAAACTTGCATTCCTCGCAGCTCAAATGCCCATAAATCTTTTCATCAGCTCACATCACTACTTTGAAAGAAGCCATGGTCGCCATAGCAAGTCACCAAAACCGCTAATAGATGTATCGGAATGTAGTGGCCGGAACAGTTCGAGAACTGATAATAAATAGACCACGGTAGTTCATTTCACTAACGGTTACACTACCATCGGCATTGACGCCCTCTACATATACGACATGATTACCTTGTTGACCGATCGCTCCAGCTTTTGGAGTTGATCCAGTGGCGAATCCTTGCGCGGCAGCGTTACTCACCCAGGTGCTAGCGTTGCCGAGCCTATTTGGTAGATCTGGTCGCCGATTTTTGGCGTACCAAGTGCAATAGCCAGGTATATATGTGTTTCCTGCTGAGCTGTTGCGAGCAACAACTCCAGGCGCAGGAGGGCTGACTACTGCTGTTGCAACAGGTGCAGCCTCAGGCAAAGGGCGTTCGGCGAGCTGCTCTTCAGGTTCCGTAATAGTTATGGTTTCACCGGAAGCTAATAATATCTGGGTTGGCAATGTGTGGATTTTTATCGAATATTCGTTTCCAGGTGGTGTTATATGCTGACCGTAGTGTGCGAACAGCCAATGTGCTTGGCTATGGCTCGATAGCTCAAGCCAGTTCGAAACAGCGTAGCTATCTCGATTCGATTAGTTTGTGTAAGCTGGTGGTAGGACATCGCAGTCTCCTTGTGATTAGTTATTGGTAGGACAACAACTAGTTTACAGGTGTACGGACGATGTCCTTATTGGTTATGGTGCGATTCCAGTTGGATTGGAAGAGTCATCAGTTGACAGTGCATGTGCCGCATTGCTTTGTAGAGCTGTTGCCGCGATAAATGTGCACAAAAATAATATCACCTTAAAAACGGCGTTACGCATATGTAGTATTCCTCCTAGATTGTTCTTCTATTCATAATAATGTGAGCAGGGGGCTATATCCTCGCAAAGAGACAGCAATCCTACCGATGATGCACGTTTACCTCACATGTAAATGGCACAAGACTTTATATTACACCACCTGCAATATGAAGCAACCGCTACACTACCTGTGGTGTGCCATATGTAGCGTCCAACAGATGGAAATAAACACTAGCATTATGATGTGAATATAACAACGAATGCCAAACGTGCGCCGTATTTCTGAAGGCCAGTATCACTTCAATCGGCTTCAATATGTATCTTCTCAGTACATCTCTAGAGAGCTTTGCCACAAGGATGACTCACATCTTGAGGCTGCTTTCAATGATTGATTAGCAGGTCACAGCTAATTTTCAGGTTCAGCGATATACTAGAGAAGTATGAGGATATTAATTATTGAGGACGAACACAAAATTGCCAATTCTGTAAAGAAGGGTCTAGAGATGCAAAGCTATGCGGTTGATGTGGCATACGACGGCGAGGGAGGGCTTGCAATGGCACTGACTGAACCGTATGATGCGATAATACTTGACCGCATGTTGCCCGGCATTGATGGATTTGATATTTTGCGACAAGTTCGCGAAAAAAATATCCACACTCCCATATTATTTCTTACGGCAAAAGATAAAATCTTAGATAAGGCTGCTGGCTTAAACGCCGGAGCTGACGATTATTTAGTGAAACCGTTTGCATTTGTTGAGCTTGTCGCTCGGGTCCGTGCCTTGCTTCGCCGTCCGCACGCCGCAAAATCTACCACACTTATTTACGAGGATCTTAAACTTGATCCGCACACTGCGTCGGTTGTTCGCGAAGGGGTTGCAATTGATCTCAGCCAAAAGGAATTTGCACTACTTGAATACTTGATGAATAATCCCGAACGTCCGTTGAGCAAAGATACCCTCATTGAACACGTCTGGAATTACGACGCCGACATCCTACCAAACACAGTTGAGGTTTACATTGGCTATCTTCGGAATAAAATTGACAAGCCGTTTAAAAAAAGTCTACAGTTGATTCATACCAAGCGTGGTTTCGGTTATATATTTGGAGTAAAAAAGTGACACACGCTTTAGCCATATTGCGGCCGGCTATTCTGAACTTGCTTCGGGATGATAAAAAGGTAAGGTTGTATAATAATGTTCCATAAAACTTCACTTAGGTTGACTGTTCTGTACCTGGCTATACTAATGGCAATGAGCCTCCTCTTTAGTGTAGCGCTGTATAATTTTGCAACGCGTGAATTTGACCGAGGGTCACAGCGGCAGGAAGAAATTGTCAATCGACTGCCACCACCCGGTTTGATCTACCCTAACTTCCAGCGACGCCTCTTAGAATCGCGCGAGACGGTAGTCCGCGAAGCAAAAGAGCGTATTTTGGGCCAGCTCATTATTACAAATATTGTGGTGTTCATTCTTGGGGGTGGGTTGAGCTATTTGCTTGCCAGAAAAACGCTCGAGCCGATAGAGGAGGCGCATAAAGCGTTAGAACAATTTACAGCCGATGCCAGCCACGAGCTCAGAACGCCAATTGCCGCCATGAAATCAGAAATTGAAGTTGCCCTGCTGCAGCCAAAACTTAAGACTGGCGAAGCCAAAGGGCTGCTTCATTCTAACCTAGAAGAACTTGATCGATTAACGTTGTTAACTGATGGGCTACTGTCAATTGCGCGTCACGAAGAAAAACCACTGGAAGTTAAAAACCAAGAGCTGCTTCTGCCTATAACTGCGGCCGTCAGCCAACTCGGTAACGTGGCCAAAGAAAAAGAGATTACTATAGATCTTGATGTAGATAGCCAAATAAAAGCTAGTTTTGACAGGCATAGTCTGCAAGAAGTTATGATAATTTTACTGGATAATGCTATAAAATATAGTCCAAACGGCTCAAAGGTAGAACTAAGGGCGCGTACTAAAAAAGATGCAGTCATCATTAGTGTATTAGATTACGGAATCGGCATAAAAGCCGAAGATCTCGAGCACGTCTTCAAACGATTTTATCGCGCCGATAGCTCCCGAGCCCAAACCACCAAAGGCCATGGCCTCGGTCTTTCCATAGCAAAGCAGCTCATAGAACGCCAAAACGGCACCATTCATATAACGAGCAAGCCCAACGAACCCACTGCTGCTGTAATCAGCGTGCCAGTCTAGATTTGTTCAAGTGAAGTTACCGTAGGCTCTTGTTTGGTGTGACATATGCAGGTGACCAGATTGTAAGCTATACTTAAGATATGAGTATTCAAGATGAGCACAAAGATGACGCAGTAAACGTAGCACCGCACATTCACGAAGTGGTTTTTGAAGACGACAAACTTCGTGTTCTCAAAGTTACTGTTGAACCACAAGCCAAAGCTGAGATGCACTGGCACCCGCGAAATATTAATTACATTACTAAGTCAGGCAAACTTCGCTTTAATAAACCAGATGGTACGAGTATCGATGTAGATCTTGCAGAAGGCCAGGTTACATCAGCGGATACCAGCTCTCATGCGGTTGAAAACGTTGGCGACACAACTGTTGAAACAATCCAAGTTGAGCTCAAAGGAGGATCACAGTGATGGCTGCGTTTGAAACCTGGAAAGATCCAGCAACCGGAGTAGAGTTTAGCTTTAGTCACTCAGATGAGAGCTTTACTACTGGTGTAATGTATCTACCACCACACTCGGAGTTACCAAAGCATAATAGGCCTAAAGCTTTTGAAAATCTCAAGCAAATTGCTGGTAAGTGTCAGATGACAGTATTTGAACTTCAGGGTGAAGGCTCATTCGATAAAGTTCTGAGTCCTGGTGACGAACTACGAATGGAAAAAGGTCAGTTTCACATTCACGCTAACCCATTTAATGAGAAGTCTTTTACACTTTTCAAAGCAGAGGGTGACATTACCGAAGTCATGAAAGTATTACGAGATAACTTCGAAAGAATTGGCTAGTCAATGAAGCTTATCCTAGCCTCTCAAGGTTTCACCACTCCAGAAATCGCCCAAGCCACAGCACGTCTAGCAGGTAAATCTCTCGACGAGCTCAATGTTGCCATTATCAACGAAGCTTACGTTGCAATTGCGGGTGGTCGAGATGAAAGCTGGCTCATAAATGAACTCGGTTTGCTGGGGGGCTATGTCAAAGGCAATATCTTCTTTGTGAACCTCCGAGCTTACGATATCAACGAGATTAAAGATCGGTTAAGTTCAGCAGATGTAATCTACATTGTAGGTGGTGCTCAACTAGTATTGCCAAAACTGTTCAAAGAAACTGGTTTTGATACACTCCTGGCTGAGTTGGCTGAAACTAAAGTCATTCTTGGCACTTCGGCTGGTGCTAATGTACTGGGTGCACATATCCAAAATCGAGAATATTGGGCAGATCAATATGGCGATGCAGAGACGTATTTAGCCGAACCCTCACTTGGCTTAGTTGATTTCAACATTCTACCGCACTACGAAAGAGAAGATCATCCTCGTAGAAATAAAACAATCTTAACGCCATTGCTCAAAGATAACCCCTTCCCACTCTACGGAGTAACTGATACACAGGCTGTTATATACAACAACGGCAAACTCGAGTTTTTAGGGGGAAACGCAGTGAAGTTCGGTGGTCGCATTTAAGCTAGGTGCTACCCTGAGAAGTCTCTTTCAGTTTTGATTCAGGTTTGGTTTTTATACTCCTTTTAGTTCTAAAAATTAGGAATGAAAGGAACTAAGAAAAAATGAACGTTGTTTCAAGGGGAATCAGGAATGCGTTTCGGAACTTTGTACGGACGTTTTCGATTGTAGTTATTTTAGGCATCAGCGTAGGGCTCTCACTTTCTATGCTTGTTGCAAGGCGAGCGGTTGATGAAAAAATAACGAGTGTAAAAAGTAGCATTGGCAACACGATCAGTGTTTCGCCAGCGGGGAGTCGAGGCTTCGAGGGCGGTGGTGAGGCATTGACAACGCAGCAGATGAAAGAAGTTTCTGCGGTAGAACACGTCACGAATGTTTCACGAACACTGAGCGATCGACTAACAGCCGACAACACCAATTTGGAATCTTCAATTGAACCCGGAAGTCTTGGTAATCGTGCTCAAGGTAACTCGGGTATTGGTTTCAGAGCACTAGCGAGGGGTGGTGTGCCAACTATGGGTGGCGCTTCAGATGATACTAATGCAAGTTCGTCAGATTTTATACGAACCTTCAGGCCACCAGTCACCATCACTGGAACTAATGATGCAACTACGGCCTCAGTGTACGGTGGCGATAGCATCACATTTACCAGTGGTGAAGCATTTGATGCAACGAAAGATGAAAATAAAGCAGTGCTCGGTAAGGCAATCGCTGAAAAAAACAAACTTTCTGTTGGCTCAACTTTTATGGCTTACGGCGAGACCATTGCAGTTACGGGCATCTACGATACCGGTAATACTTTTGCTAATAATGGCGTGATAGTTTCTTTGAGCGCCTTACAGCGCTTGTCTAAGCAGAGTGGCGCAGTCACATCGGCAACGGCAACGGTTGATTCGGTTGATAACATTGATGCTGCAGTCAGTACCATCGAGACGAAACTGGGGGATGCGGCGGATGTTGTGAGTAACCAGGAATCTGCTAAAAATGCTGTGGAGCCACTAGAGAGTGTAAAAAACATTTCTACCTATAGTGTATTTGCCGCTGTCGGTACCGGTGCGATTATTATTCTACTCACTATGATGATGATCGTGCGCGAACGGCGACGTGAAATTGGTGTCATGAAGGCAATTGGCTCAACTAATGGTAAAACTATGTTGCAGTTTATGAGTGAGGCAATAACTTTGACACTCTTAGGACTCATTATTGGACTGATAATCAGCGTGTTCGTCGCACAGCCGATTACAAAAGTATTGGTCAATAATTCAAGCAGTAGCACCAGCTCGCGGCAGGTCGGCCTAGGCCAAGCTTTTCCTGGTGGCGGGGCGAGAATGCGCGGCGTTCCAGGTGCGCTCCGTGGTGTGCAAGACGTCAAGAGCTCGGTGGGCGCAGATGTACTTGTCTATGGCTTGGGCGTCGCCTTTTTGATAGCAATAATTGGCAGCGCCTTGCCCGCTTATCTAATTTCGAAGGTGAGCCCAGCTGAAGCAATGAGGGCAGAATAGAAAGGAGCAACTTATGTTAGAAGTAAAGAATCTCAAGAAGATATTTAAGGCAGGTAGCGGTGAAGTGGCGGCGGTTAACAGTGTGAGCTTTCGTGTGCCGGATGGTCAGTTTGCCTCGATTGTTGGTAAAAGTGGTTCAGGAAAGTCAACATTGCTCAGCTTGCTGGGTGCACTCGATAAGCCAACGAGCGGCAGTATCCAAGTGGGGAAGAGCGATATTACCAAGCTCCGTGATAGAAAACTCACTACTTACCGTTCAGAGAAGATAGGCTTTGTGTTTCAAAACTACAACCTTGTACCAAATCTTACTGCTATTGAAAACGTTATGTTGCCAATGGAATTTGCTGGGGTTTCAAAAACCGAACGTGTGGTGCGTGCTCGAAAATTACTAACCGAAGTAGGTCTAGATGAAGAGCAGTTTTCTCGTCGTCCAGGCAAGCTCAGTGGTGGTCAACAGCAGCGCGTGGCAATCGCTCGGGCATTGGCCAATAAACCACAGCTTATACTGGCCGATGAACCAACGGGAAACCTCGATAGTGCTACCGGAAAAATGATCTTTGATCTATTGCACAGCTTAGCGCGTAGTGAAAACACCACTATTGTGGTTGTAACGCATGATCTCGATATTGCTGGGAAAACCGATCGAACTTTCACCCTCGCCGACGGCTCACTAACTGAAAGCAAACGGCGCTAGCATATGGCCACAACTAAATAAATATCGGTTCACTTAGTTATCTCGAACTCTTTTTTAAGATCCATTTTTGTGATGCACTTAATGCCTTGTCTTCACGGTGAACGCAGCCAATCCAGCAACAAGGACGGCGCTTGCCTTCAAGTAACTCCTCACAAGTTCGTTTAATACGGCGCACTCTAGTCTCGACTGACTTTGCATTTTCAACCCAGCAAATGAATTCGTTACGAGCGAGTGGCGTAATGTCTTCCCATAAAACCAAAGCTTTTTTATTCTCATGTAGAGATCGTTCTAAATCACGTGGAAGTATGTGTATTGTGCCTCCAGAAATATTTTGTTTCATAGTTCCATAATACTATAGATCCACACCGATATTTTTGAAAAATATTTCACATAAATAATGAAAGTTATTTTATAGAAGTAATTCGCATAAGTAGCGTACCATGTAACCATAAGTATAAAGAGATAGAGGAGAGGGTTTTGTGGCTATGGGCTCGGAGTTAATGCATAAAAATAAAGGTGTTGTATATAGTTTCGTGGCTGCAGTATTAATCATTCCACTGATTGCCTCAGCGATAGTAGTGCGCGCGCAGTGTAAAGATGGTTGGTTCTCAAGGTTGGTGGGGGTAAATAATTCATGTGGTGACATAAGCCGTAGTGCACAGCAGCGCGGACAGATTTCATTTACTGATGCAAACGGGAAGCGAATTAACCTTGATCTAAGTGAGTTAGCCGAGTTTGTTGACGCTCAGAAAGACAAGGGTTTTTCAGATTTTCAATTTAATATGGGTGGCAACAACATGACAGTTTCGGCTGGTGGTGAGCAGAAAACTCTCAATTTAACTGAGTTTGTTAATAATGTTCTTGAAAATGCTACAACTGACCCAGCCGGCGATCAGCAGGTACTCTCGATTAAGGATAAAAAACTTACAATTTATGGTGGCAACACCATTGATCTGGCAGCGTTCTTGAGTTTGGCTGATTATAACTCGGGCGACGGGGTGGTGGTGACAGGAGGTTCGCGGATCATATCCTCTGTACTTGGTACAAGTATTGCGACTGACGAGGTAGAAGATGAGGCGCTTACTGTAGATAAGCTAGCTGAGAACTCTGTTACGAGTACCAAAATTGAAGATGGAACCATCACTTTTGCTGACCTGAACGACAATGAATGTCAAGGTGGTCAGGTCATTAAATACAGCGGCACTAATTGGACCTGTGGCACCGGTATTTCGGTAGGTGATATAAAGAGTGGCATGCAGACGGCTGATCACGGTGGCTGGGTGAAACTCGATGGCCGTGCGTTAACAGACCTAACTGAAGACCAGCAGGTTGCCGCTGAAGCACTTGGCTTGGTCGCAAATCTACCTGATGCAGCGAATGCTTTCTTGGTGCAAAATGGTACTATAGTCGGCTCACTCTCGAGTACGAACCAAAAGACATTAGCTCAAAACCAATTGCCGAACGTTACACTTAACGGCACAACTAGTTCTGCCGGTTCTCAAACTCTCACTTACGACCGAGGTACTGGTAGCTGGGCTCATGCTTATGATGTATCTGGTGCTAATCAACAATTTTACGGTGGTGATCAACAGGGTACTCTGAACATTCCCAACCATACACACAGCTTCACCACATCTTCCATCAATGGCGGTGTTTCGCAACAACAACTTGATGTAACGCCAAGATCGTTGAGTGTGACGATGTTCATATACCTGGGACTATAACAATGGCAAAGAAGATAATTGTTGATGTGCCTCAAAAAGAAGTGAACGTAATACAGGCTAAAGTGTTGAACCGTAAATTAGTGCTGATCTGCATTGGGGCGCTACTTGCCGTTACTGTTCTTGCTTTTGCCGTATCAAGTATCACAACACGCAGCAAGAGCAAATCTAGCAAAGCGGATAAGGTAATTATTCAGACAAGGAAGATACTCCTTTTATCAGATGACGCAGAGCCAACAGTTATTGAGGTTAGCGACGTGCACAAACTGAAGAATGCCAACCCAACCTTCTATCAAGATGTACAACAAGGAGATTATTTATTGATGTACCCTGAAAAGGCCGTAATTTATCGCCAGGAAACAAATCAAATCATTAATGTCGCACCAATCACTGGCTCCAAAGAGTAGCGATTCTCTGCAGAGCAGCCGATTTTGTAGGCATCTCTATAGTGGGCAAAATAGCACTATGACTGTATTGTGCAAGGTGTAGCTTTCTGGTGTCAAAAAAGCGTGACCTGTTACATTAATCAAGATTTTTGATATAAAATTACGTAATTCTTTGATAATCTTCATTCACATTGCTACTATCATCTTATGGCACGTCAAGAAAACGATCAAACAAGTCGCAGGAAGCTCGGTGTGGTGGGTGCAAAAACATTTTCCGTAAGTATTCCCATTGAGATTATTCGCCAGCTAAAACTTAAAAAAGGGCAAGAACTAATTGTCAGACGTGTTGGTGAAACAATAGTTATCGAAAGAAAGGAGCAGTAGCATGTGTGGCATTATGGGGTATATCGGTGATCGTTCAGCACGCAACATTATCCATAACGGCTTACAGCGGCTTGAATATCGTGGTTATGACTCTGCAGGAATTGCAGTTCTAGGTAAAAAAGTTGAGATTGTAAAAGCACTTGGAGATACGAGCAATCTTCAGTTAGAAACAATGAGTGAATCAGCAACGCTCGGCATAGGCCATACTCGCTGGGCCACACACGGGATGCCTTCAGAGCGCAATGCACATCCGCATGCTGTTGGTTCGGTGGTACTTGTTCATAATGGTATCATTGAAAACTATGAAGACCTTAAAGCTTTAATAGACACAACCAAACTTAAGAGCCAAACCGATAGTGAGGTTCTAGCAGCTTTAATAGACGCGTATTTTACTGGTAAGAAAACGCTGCTTGAGGCCACAAAACAAGCTTTGGCAGAAGTGAGGGGGACTTTTGGTATTGCGGTTTTTTCACCAAAAGAACCTGGTCGCATTATTACTGCTCGTCGAGGCAGCCCGTTGGTAATTGGGGTTGGCGAGGACCAGCACTATATTGCCAGTGATCCGGTCGCAATTATTGATCATACAGATAAGGTAGTGTATCTGGAAGACGACCAAATTGCCGTTATTAGCGCAGTAGATATTGAGTTATACGACCTAAAGTTAAGCAGCCAGAATTTAACTGTTGAAACACTTGAGAATACAGCCCAGAAGCTTGATAAAAACGGCTTTAATAGCTTCTTTCAAAAAGAGATCTTTGAGCAACCAGATTCGCTCAGAAGTGTTATGTTGGGTCGAGTAAGTGACGATGCTTTGGTTAAGCTCGGTGGGCCATTACTCAGCACGGAAGACGTTAAGAGTATCAAGAACATTCTTATTATCGGTTGCGGAACAGCGTACTATGCTGCCTACTATGCCAAGTATGAACTTGAGGAGATGCTGGACATTCCGGTTCAGGTTGAACATGCGAGTGAGTTCAGGTATCGATATGGTGCGTACGACGCAAAAACAACGCTGGCAATTTTTATGAGTCAGTCAGGAGAAACCGCTGATACGATCGCTTCACTGAGAGAGGCCAAACGCAGGGGAATTAAATCCATGGGGATAGTTAATAGCGTGGGCTCTACGCTTGCTCGTGAGGTAACGCACGGCGGTATATATCTTCATGCAGGAGTGGAATCTTCAGTTGCAAGTACAAAGGCGTATAGCTCAATGGTTGTCGCGCTCCTAATGTTTGGCGGACAAGTATCATATATGCTGGGTCGTGATGCACGTATTACGCAAAAGGTTGCTAGTGAGTTGCGTGCCCTACCACAAGAGATTGAACGCACACTTGATCTTTGGCCGGCAATTGAAAAAGTTGCTCAAAAAATTACTCGGCTGCAAGATTGGTTCTTTTTGGGACGTGGTTCACTTTACCCAGTTGCACTTGAAGGGGCACTGAAGATTACCGAAGTCGCTTATGTTCATGCGCAGGCATTTCCAGCTGGTGAGATGAAGCACGGTCCCATAGCACTCATAAATCAAAAGCACCTCTGCATTTTACTTTTACCTGAAGACGAGCTTTTGTACAAAAAAAGTGTCTCAACGCTTGAGGAGATAAAATCACGTAGCGGTAAAGTGCTAACGATTTCAACTCGTCCGAAGGAGCAGCTGAGTGACTTTCATATAGAGATCTCACATCTTGGGTCGCATGTTGATGGTCTTCTTTATGCCGTTTGCGTGCAATTATTGACCCTCGGAGTTGCAACAAAAAAGAACGTTAATATTGATCGTCCGAAAAATCTCGCCAAATCGGTGACCGTTGAGTAGCTCAATGTTACGTTTCACTCAGTATGTATCCTAGACCATAGGCAGTTTTAATGAAGTTGGTGGAAAATGGGCGATCGATCTTATTTCGCAAATGCATGATATGAACATCGACGGTCCCATCCCAGCTTTCGCGTTCCATCTCCCATACGTGGTCGATAATCATAGCTCGTGAAACAGTTCGTCCACGATTTCTAGCAAGGTAAAGCAAAATATCGAATTCCTTCCGGCGAAGAGGCACGATGATGTCATTCTTCTGCACCTGTCGTTGTCTGCTGTCTATCTTCAGGTCACCAATTTGGATGATATCATCCATGTACATAAATGGTTGGCGGCGCAGTAACGCCTGTACTCGAGCAGTAAGCTCTGCTGGATGAAAAGGTTGTGGGATGCAAACATCTGCGCCGCTATTCAAAGTTTGGGCAATGAGCTGTACGGTTCTCTTCGGCAGGAGCACTAGTATTGGTGTTTTAATATTATTTTTGCGGATGAGCTTGCAGGCTGCAAGGTTGTTGGTATCAGTTAATTCCAGCCCCAAGATGATAAGGCTGTACTGTGCGAGAAGAGACTGGCTGATGGTATCCACAGCGCTTTTTGTGAAGTCAATAACATATTCTCGGCCCAGTAAGGTGCGAATATGCTTGATGACAGCATGATTGTTTTCAGCAAAAAGTATTTTCATTTTTTCCCTGTTATTTCTACGTAATAGTACTTCAGAAAAGTTAAAAAGTTCTTAACTTTTCTGTATCATAATAAACAATCTTGTGCGATTTGGCGCCATTCGGGTGCAGAGTAACTACCAATGGCTACCTATAAGGTAGTGTAAAATAACGTTTTTTGTGACATACTACAAGCTATGGAAACAAAGCTTAAGCGTCTCAAGGTACTTGTTGTTCGTCACCATGGTAATAATGGAACGCAGCAGCCGGTACGGTCTGACACATTTCACAAAATATCGGTGAAAATATCAAATAAACTTGGAAGCGCATTTGCATTTTATATTGCAGTTCTGGCAATTCTTGTGTGGATTGTCTCGGGACCAGTTTTTGGATTCTCAAATACCTGGCAACTCGTCATCAATACGGGTACCACTATAGTCACCTTTTTGATGGTCTTTGTTATTCAAAATACGCAAAATCGTGATGGGCGCGCTATGCAGCTTAAACTAGACGAGCTTATCAAAGCAAGTCGAAACGCCCGTTCAGAGTTTGTCGATATTGAGGACCTAACTGATGCCGAACTTGATGAACTCCAAGGTCAATTCCGCAAGATACACGAGAATATAGAGTTAAAAAAGAAGTAACACTTGATTTATTCAGCGGTTTGAGCGCGGTACTTATCAACAGCTTCTTTGTAGAACGGTTGGAAATCTGTGTCAATGCAGTCAATTTGTTTCTCTCGCACTGCTGCATTTTTATCGCCAAGCTCTTTGGCTCGCTCTTTGGTTGCGTCTTTGTTTGCACAGTAACGATCTCGCGCTGATGTGTATACGCGCCGATCAAAAGTGTCTGTGCTGGTGATAACAAAAATACTGACTAGAAATAAGAGATTCAAGAGAATAGAGGTAACCGCCACACTTCGTGCGATATCACCCTTCATGATTTTACGAGCTTTTTGTGTTAATGCCATTGGGTTCTTCTTTTTTGTAGCCATGCTCATACTTTACCATAAGCATATTCATTTCGACAAATACTATTTCTAGTGCACAAAGTGCTTGCGTATACACTATACCAAGCGTACAATAAATACTGTTAACAATCTGACCTTGGTTTGAAGTGGAAGTTTGGTGAAATTCCAACGCTGTGCCGCAACGGTTAAAGTCCGATACGCTTAGAACTTGAGAGGTCTCCCGAGCAGGAGAAAACAAAAAGTCAAAAAATAAGGGTTTGTCTTTTTATAACTCCTGCACGGTATAACACCAACAGCAGGAGTTTTTTAGTGGAGAGGGTACTAACAACAGACCGGGTGGGTGCGGATGATTTTAGACTCCCGCAAAATGAAGCCGCAATATTTGCTGAAATTGCCGAAAACCTTGAATTGGCAGAGCCGATCATTGGGGCAGATGATTTGGTTGATCGTGTACAAATAGAGCAGCAGGCTCGTGAGTTAATAGAGAACCACGCACAAATCGAAACCTCATATAAATCTCATAAAACCTACCTTGATGACGCTCGCACATTATTATTTGAGGCGCTTACCGCTTCTGGGCACCTTTCAGTTATAGAAACAACCGGCAGTCTTGATGAAATTCATCAAACCATGCTCTCAGTGCTCCTGAATGCGTATAGTGATAGACTACCGGCACACGAACAGCGTCGCCGTTTTATGGAAATTTGCGAGGAACTTACTATACAAGCCGTGGAACTAAGAATTGCCACAGGAGAATTGCCGGGTACACTTGAGGTAGCGACGATCTCTGACTTTATTACCGAAGGGGCGATGAGCGAGAAGTCGGCCGAGCTCATAGGGTACCGGCCCTCGAACAAAAAGGGCATGGTGCGCAGTAGTCAGTTGCGGGATAATGGCGATGGTACGTTTACTCGCATCTCACAGCAAGCCAGTCGGAGCAATAGTGATCCGGTCCGATCGAGTGAATTTCTTATAGGTGCCGGGATGAGCCTACGCCCCGCCGAACATGCCGACACGTCGGTGCTTGGCACGCAGCTTATTCATGAAATGAGCGAAGGAGTTGTGGGCCTACTCAAACGGCTCGATCGGCATCATGGCGCAGGAATACGATATGGCGAACAGGCTCATGCCGAGCAAAGCGAGTACGAAGATTTGCAGCTGGAATCTGCGGAGCGTGAGCGTGTCGCACAGTGCTACGTTGAGCAATTGGCTGGTTTTACTAAACGCCTCGATAGTTTGAGAGATGGGGGCGTCGTTACTGCAAAAGAATATCAGACACAGTTTAAACAGGAGGTCGCCAATATTTTAAGAGCAATTTGTGTGATGGACCCTTCATATGCTGTAGGGTGTTTTGGTAAAAAGGCCGCAGCTGGCTTTATGAGAGCCAGTGACTTAACTGCCGCAGGAGATTAGCCTAAGCTTCCGCAGTTCTCGATTCTAATCGTGTTTTGGAAGAATCGGTTTCATTCTGTGGTATGAGCATTTCAGCTGAAGAGGCGCAAAAAATGGGCGTAGAAGTTGACCCAATAACCAAGCTACTGAAGTTCGGTAAAGAGAATTGGCAGTGGTCTAGGGGGGTTTGTCGAGTTGAGGCCTGCCCGACTCGTCCAGGCAGAACTGATGTTGGGCCTTGCAGTGTGTGTCGAGGGTGTCAGCATGAATTTGACCATGGTCGAAATCCGTCAAATACGTACAAGCGGATGCGTAAGTTGGGTAAAAAGGTGGCCAAAAAGCCACGACATTCTTTCAATGGCTGGCTGGGCCCAACAAAGGAAAAGCGGCCGGTAAGAAGATTAGTAGTGCAAAAGTAACGAAGCGTGAGAAAATAGCTGCATGAAGATAGGAATTTTTGCCGGTACGTTTGACCCCATTCATAACGGACATATTGCATTTGCGGTCAAAGCAGTTTCGGAGTCTGACCTTGAAAGAGTGGTAATTGTGGCTGAGAAAAGCCCATACCGCAAAAAGCCGCTTGCCAGCTGGGATCATCGCCAAGCTATGATTGAACGCGCAACCGAAAATATACCAGAGGTCGACCACGATTATGAATTTTCAAATCAGCTTGCGCATCAACATACGATGGAGGATATGCTTTCCGTTGCGCGAAAGCATTATGGCAGTGAAAACGAGTTTTGGTTTCTGGTTGGTTCAGATGTTTTTGAGCACATGAAGCGGTGGCAGTCTATTACTGAGCAACATGAGTACGGTGGTTTTGTAGTCGCGCTGAGAGACGACCACAGTAAGGAGTGGCTCGATGAAAAAATAGTAGAGCTTCGGGCAAGTGGCTTCTCGCCAGTAATTCGCTTAATTGAAAATCATCATCCACACATTAGCTCAAAAAAGATTCGCGATATAATCTCTGGTCAGCTAGTTCCAGATGATTTACCAGACGCAGTCTATCAGTACAGCGTAGAGCATCAGCTGTATACTGGCGCATAACTCGGTACTTATATGCTTATGTTATACTACCTCTGTGATAGCAACACAAACATATTCACTCCTCGTGATCGGAGGGTTCTTAATGGCGGGCTACTTGATTGTCCGCTTGCCATTAATCAGTCGTGCGTATCTGCCTGGATCTTTGGTGGCTGGCTTTTTATTGTTGCTGGTTGGGCCGCAGATTGGCAGTCATTTTCGGATTGGCAACTCAACTCGGCGTTTTATGAATTTTGGAGACAACTTCAAAACAACTCATTAATGTAGTGTTTGCTTGTCTATTTTTAGCTCGTCCGCTCTTCCCGTTCAAAAAATGTGGAAGTTAGCTGGACCACAAGTGGCATTTGGGCAAATGTTGGCGTGGGGCCAATATGCGTTAGGTGGTTTAGTAACCATGCTGATATTAATTCCATTCTTTAAAACGCGCGACATCACCGCTGCACTCATTGAAGTCAGCTTTGAAGGCGGTCACGGTACGGTTTCGGGCTTATCACCGGTGTTTAATAATCTTGGTTTTCATGATGGTCAAGAAATCGCACTTGGACTGGCGACGCTGAGCTTAGTCACAGCGTTGGTGAGTGGTGTATTGTTGGTGAACTGGGGTCGTCGCCGCGGGCATATAAAGGCCGTTTATAAAGCAAATCTGCGTGAGCGCATTTATCACCGCCGTATTATTCACGAGCTTAACAAACGGGGGATTAAGCTTCGTGAACACTTAACGCCAAAATGGATCGTGAGCCATATAATTTTAATTGGTTTGAGCGTGTTTTTCGGCTGGCTTATTTATCAAGGTTTGCTCCAGATTGAAATTCATACGTGGGGTAGGCATGATGTAACAGCACTGCGCTATGTACCGTTCTTCCCGTTCTGTATGTTTGGCGGCATGATAACCCAGATTATTTGGTCAAAACTTGGTCTTCAGACCTCTCGCCCATTGGTTGAGCTGCTGAGCAGTATTGCACTCAGTGTTTTGATTGCTACGGCGGTTGCGACAATGTCGCTCAATACAATAGGTAATAATATTGGCATCTTCTTGGTGCTGGCCGCGACCGGCATTCTCTGGATTTTATTTGGATTTCTGGTATTGGCACGGCACATGTTCAAAAAGAACTGGTTCCCAAATGCCATTGTTAATGCGGCGCAGAGTATGGGCATGACCGCCACCGGCTTACTGTTTCTTCACATGGTTGACCCAAATGATAAAACTAACGCTGCCGAAAGCTTCGGGTTTAAGCAGCTGATGTTTGAACCCTTTGTCGGCGGTGGTATCATCACCGCCCTTTCCATGCCCGCTATTATCGCCATTGGTTTACCAATGTTCACCGCCATCGCTGCCGGCATCTGCGCCTTCTGGATGATCACCGGCATCCTCTACTTCGGTAGAAAATAAGATAGAATAAAAGTGATGCAAGCGATAATTTATTCACACGGATTTGGTGTTCAAAAGGACGACAGGGGATTATTCACTGATATCGCCGAAGCCCTACCTAGTTTTGAGCACGTACAGTTTGATTATAATCAGATAAATATTAAAGAGAACACGCTCACCGCTGCAACGCTCAGTCAACAGGCGGGCCTATTAAGCGAACAGATAAGGCTGGCTCGCACAAAATATGAAACCGTTGATCTCATTTGCCATTCTCAGGGCTGCTTAGCGGCAGCACTTGCCAACCCAAGAGGTGTGCGCAGTATCATCTTTCTTGCTCCGCCCGACAATACCGATATTGACCAATTTGCGGACCTGTTTCGTAATCGACCGAACAGCACTATCAATTTTAAGGCTATCTCAAAAGTAACAAGAAGAGATGGAAGTACTACGATCATCCCAGCACAGTACTGGTCAAGCCTGGGTAGTATTGATGCAATGGAATGCTATCAGGCACTCGCTCAAATGAGTAAACTCACGATTATTACGGCCGCAAATGACGAAATTTTAGGCGAAACCCATTTCAACATCGTACCCTCAAAAGCAATAACACTTCCAGCCAATCACGACTTTACCGAAAACGCGCGAGCTGCAGTGATCGGGATGGTGCAAGCAATCTTGCAATAATGACAGTATTATTGCTGAAGGATGAAACTTCAGCAGGGTAGCGGTTGTTTATTGTTTTTTCGCTTGAATAATCAAGAATTGTGGTACATGTGCGTTTCTGGAACGAGACTTACTGTTTTTTGCAAGCTGTGGTTCGTTAACATGAGTAATCACGCAACCGAGTGATATAAGGTTATTCAGGTAGGTTGAGATCGGTCTCATAAAAAGGCGACCGTAACGTTGCTCTGTGGGGTTGGGGTTAAAGTATTCTCTTATTTCTACATGCCCAAGCTTTTGCCAGTCCACCTCAGAGCCCGGGAATGCCGGGTGCAGAATAGATATGATGATGTCACCGCCTTTTTTGAGGGCCCGTACACAGTTTTTTAAGGATGCAAAGTAGTCGGGAATATCCATCAAGACATTAATAACAAGAATTTTATCAAAGTTCTCAGCGAAATCTAGATTGGCAAGATCATGCTGAAAGTAAGTGATGCCCAAACTTTCTTCTCGCTCTTTCCTAGCACAATACTCAAAGAGGCTTGCCGCGGGTTCTACGCCAGTTACAATTCCTCCTGCACGCGCCAACTTTCGCGATAAGTAGCCGTTGCCACAACCGGCATCTAGAATATTCAGCCCTTTCGTAGCTCCCAACATTTGAAATATAACGGGGTCAATAAGTTCTTGTCGAGCGAAGTCTCCATCCTCGCCAAACCGTTTAAGATCTTCCTCGCTAAACTCGGACCAGCTGTCAATCACTGCTTTATTTGATATGTTCATACTCTTAGGATAGCAAATATATTAAGCAGGTTCTTCTGCATAGTGGGTTTCGAGGTATTGTAAGTGCTTTTCTCGGAATTTGTTGAACTCGGATTTTTTGAAGCCGGTTCGTTTGATGAATGTACTAATTTTTTCGGAGCCAATGAAGTGCGGCATCATGACGTAGGCGGCGCCTTCGGCGTAAAGATGTGCTGCATGATAGGCGTCTTCAGCCGATGCTACGAATACTGCGCCTGGGTTATGTTGCTTCAGCCAGTGGGCTAAAAATTCGTTGGCAGCAAAATCACTGATGGTCGAAACTACCAGTTTGGTTTTATCAAGCTGTAGCTCTTCAATCAGCTCGGCATCGGTAGCATCACCGTATAGAAAGTTCACATGCTGTTTTTCAATCAGCTCGATGGCCTCGGGGTCGTAATCGACAACTACAAACCGCTTCTTCATGTTGGTGAAGGTGCGCATAAATTCAGCACCGCCTTTTCGGTAGCCAAACAGCACAACGCTGTAGGTTTGCATAGTGCTCTTTTGCTCAAGCTGAGTAACTTTTCGCTCAAACAATTTCAGATGTTTTTCAAACAGTGTATACAAGCTATCGGAGTATTTGATCAGGTAGGTTGAGGCAGCGAAGGTAATCAGTGCGGTAAGGCCAATCACGGCCTGCACTTGCTCACTCACATACTGATGATGGGCGGCTGCTACCACAAATACTAATGAGAATTCACTAATTTGGCCAAGTGCAACCGCCGCTTTGAAGCTGGCACGCTTAGTATAGCCTTGTATGCCGAGTGTCGCGAGAATGATAAAAGGTTTTAATATAATCACTACCAGTGAAAACGCCAGCGCTGCGGGAAGCGCCTCTGTAATCTGGGTTGGCGCCAGGCTGTGGCCGAGTGTAATAAGAAAAACCACAATAAAGAAGTCACGCATTGGTCGTAGGCGCGAGGCAACCTCGTGGCTGAGCGAAAGCCCGGCCATGCTCATGCCGGCAAGTAGTGCACCGACTTCAAACGAAAAACCAATTTTGGCAAACAATACGGATATTCCGAGGGCCCAGCCAATTGAAAGCACCAGCAGAAGTTCTTTCGAAGATTCCAGGAATTTAGCCAATCGTGGCAGAAGATACTTACTTATAATGTAGAGTAGCAACACAAAGAATATGCCACGACCAAAGAGCAGGCTAACCTCAAGCGGCGTGCTGCCGACTGAACGTGCTGAGAGAGTAATTTTACCAGCGGTGGCCACGAGATCTTGCAAAATTAACACACCAATGGCAATTTGAGCGAACAAGCGCATGAGTTCCTTTTTCTGTTGCAGCAGGGTAACGATAATAATCGTGCTGCTCATGCTGAGACACAAACCAATAATGAGCGATTCCAGCCGGCCAAAGTCGAGTTGCCGAGCCACAAACGCTCCGGCAATGGTTATGACACTCATTTGCACAAAGGTGGTGATGAATACCACCTTGCTGAGCCGGCTAATGATCTTCAGACTCAGTTCCAACCCAACTATAAACAGCAGAAGTGCCACGCCAAAAGTGCTTAAAAAGCTAAACCCGTGGTCGTCTTTGATGATATTAAAAACAGCCGGGCCGGCCAGGATGCCGGTGATAATATGGCCAATAATAAGTGGTTGGCGTAGTAAACGCATCAGAACAGCCAAACCTGCGCCGAGTGCTATCACAAGACTTAGTTGTATAAAGAGTGCGTCACCATCCATGTTTGTTTCCTTTAACTGCTAATCTTTGTATAAGTTGCTACTCAGCAGCAGGTACGGTGCCACCCGCTTTTGTAATGGCCTCAGTAAGAACTTTTACGTAGGCATCAGTGGTGCTGGCTGGATTTTCAATCTTCTCACCATTCAAGATAAGCGTAGGAGTACCGCTGGCGTTGAAGCCAGATTTCGCGCTCGCTACATCTCGATTAATACGGTTTGCGGTTTCTTCACTCGCATAGTCGGTTTTAAACTGTTCCATATTAAGCCCAAGCTCCTCAGCATAACCTTCAAAAAGTGCTTGCTGATTGGTTGCCACATTGCCCCAGGAGTCCTGTGTTTCATATAAGCGGTCGTGCATTTCCCAGAACTTTCCTTGTTTAGCGGCGGCTTCAGCTGCACGGGCGGCTGCAAAAGCGTTTGAGCGAAGTGAAGTGAGCGGCAGGTTTCTGAAAAACAAAGGTTACTTGATCTTTCAATTGCTCAACAGCTGCTTTAATTGGTGCATACGCAGCACCACATGCTGGGCATTGGTAATCGCCGTATTCAATCAAAACTACTTTTTCGTTCGGAGCCTTTATAACGTGGTCTTCCTTCTGAATTTTAGTAGCGTCACCACTAAAAGTACTTTGCTGGTTCTTTTCTTTGCCAGTAAAGACAAATGCGGCAATAAGACCCACAACTACTATTGTTAGAACAACCCAAAATCTATTCATATTACTCCTCGTATCTTGTAGTACATTTAGTATAGCATTTTCGACTGTTTGCAAAAAAAGTTTAAGCAGATACAATCATTCTTATGAGAACTGTTCTCTGGGTGGTGTTGGGGATAGATATGGCGGCGCTGCTATACTTTTTTGCACTCGATCTTCGGCGCTACTACGCCTCGCCATTTGAATTGCGTCAGAGCAATAGCAAAATACAAAAGCTCGTAAATAAAAACTACCAGGGCATTGCGACACTTCGCGTGTTTGATCAAGCCGTGCTGATAGCCGTCACAGCCGGACTGCTGGTGTATCTCGAGCAATCGTTAGCTGGCCTGCTGTATGCACTCGCTGGAATCGCTGTGCTCTACTTTGTCTCAAAACTCTCAATTCTCTCAAAGATCGCTGCTTCTCTTTTTGAACTCCACTACGAGTTTGTATGTAAGCTAGCCACACAGCTCCAGTTTATTCTGAAGTATGTTGCGTTTCCACTACTAAGCGAACGGAAGCTGCAATCTCGAGAAGAATTCATTGATACTGTGAGAACATTGCCAAGCACGGTGCTCGTACCCGCAGAACGACAGCGTGTAGAGTTGCTGCTTACTGCAAGCGAGAAGACCGTGAAAGATATCATGACGCCAAAACGGCGCGTAACCATGGTTGAGCCTTCATCAACTTTGGGTCCGATTGTGCTCAGTGATCTGCAAAAAAGCGGCCACGGCTACTTTCCGGTCGCTACTAAAAAAGGTGAACCAGAAGGCCTCCTTGATTTAAGTGATCTTTCCGATATCCAACAGGCCAAGCAACGCTCAACGGTGCGCGAAGTAATGTCTTCACAAATCTCGTGGGTCGAGGAAACCACCTCGCTATACGAGCTCGCCGAAGCCTTTTTGAGCGAGAAGCAGTATCTGCTCTTCGTACGCAACAGCGATACTAACTTCAGCGGTATCGTAACAATCGCCGACTTCATGAAGCACCTTATTGGTGTCGTTAAAGATTAGCCCCTGCCAGTTGCACGGTCGTGTAGTTGGTGCACGAAACTTATTAAACACAACTGCTAGTTCGGGCATAGCGTCTACTTCAATAAGAAGGTGCTTTTTCTTCTATAGACATCAAGTACTTCAACAGTATCAGTTTCATATTCTTCCAGTCGCTTTCTCAGACTTTCTGGATTATCATCCTTGCGGCCACGATCCGGAGATCCGGCTAATCGTCTAAATGCCTCTTCATGAGTAATGTTGAATTTAACCACCGCCATGGTAGGATGCCCGGCTGCATCTGTTGCAGTGAGTACATCTTGCTCTTCACCAAGTTTTCTTCCGACCGCGCTAAGCAGAAGTGGTTTGCCAGCAAGTTCGGGCGCGCTCAGACGAGGAACTACTATCTGCTGATAGGTGGCAGAGTCTATCAGCTCACCTCGTTGCATTGCGGCTGCGACTTCCTCGGGTAAATCATCTGCTCTTAAAATCTCTCCACCCCCAAGTACGTGGGCATCAAGTTCTGGGGCTAATGATCTTAAATTAGCATCTTTTCCGGCAAATTGAGGACCAAAGGCATTGATGGTACCCGTGCCTAGCCACTCACCAATCTCATTAATTAATAATGTCTGTTCATCGGTTGGTTGTACGAGAATTTCTGTCATGTAAATAGTTATAGAGGGTTAGCACAAAAATGCAAGCATAAGCAAAGGAGGCGTGGGTTGTCTGCTAGAAATTATGATTACATCTGTTATAATAACTACGATGACATATCTGGTACAGAATAATATGAATTCTTGGGCAGGCGCATAAAACGCTTGGCTTTAGCGCGCCTTCTGCCCTAGCCTACAAGCTCTACCAGATAAACTATAAGGAAACAATCATGCAACGAACGCTCAGTAGCGAAGTAAAAAAACACATCGGGGAAGAAGTTACCATTAAAGGCTGGCTCCACAAAAAACGTCTCATGGGTGGGCTGACCTTTATTAACGTACGCGATCGACAGGGTTTGGTTCAGGTGTTGGTAGAAGATAAAGACGAAGTTGAAAAGCTCCGCGGGCTGCAAATCGGGACAGTTCTTGCCGTAACCGGCACAGTCTTTGAGGATGAGCGTGCTCCAGGTGGTGCAGAGTTGCACGAACCAGTGCTTGATATCATCTCACCCGTCACCGACGAGCCGATTATAGAAATAGACAAGCCTCTTGGCCACAAGCCAGAAAATCTCGACACACTTTTTGATAACCGACCAATCGGCCTCCGTAACTTACAGGAAACCGCGATCTTTAAAATACAAGCCAAGGTACTTGAATCGGCACGACAGT
>JAXMAA010000005.1:0-40906 GCA_046350615.1 Saccharimonadales bacterium (SeqCode)
CTCTCGGCGGACTGGCACAACGCCCACGCCACTGGCGAGAAGGAGTCTTTGGTGGCCAAGAACATCATCAAGTTCGAGGCTATGATTGACGAGCTGGTGTTCGACACCGTTCCGGCAGCGCTCAGGATTTCGTTCACGACTATCTTCATGTTCACCATCGGCTGGCCCTATGGGGTCATTTCGTTATTGACTATGATTGCCTACTATTTGGTGGTGCGTTGGAGTGAGCGAATCTTGGCGCCGCTTCGAAAGGATTTTCGTGAGCGGTTGAAGGCTATCGAGAAGTTTGGTGCTGAGATCACCAAGAACTGGCGGACGATCAAGGAGATTGGCCGCGAGGAGGATTTCTCAGCCACCAACGACGATATGCTGATGAGTTTTTGGCGTGATGAGGTGCCTCGGCACCGCATTGCTACCAATCAGTTCATTCGCCAGGATGATGTGGTGACTATCTCGCGCGGTATGTTGTACGCCATGATTAGTCTCAGTGTGCTGTGGACTCAGCCAGCCCTTGGATCAGTGGTGCTCGCGACGACGTGGATGGAGCGAAGCTACAGCAACTTCGGTCGCTTTGCTGACTTTCAGATGCGTTTGAACGAGGGCCTGGAGAGCCTGCGTGAGCTGGTCAATCTGATGTGTCTGCCGCCTACCATTCAACAGCCCGACAATCCTGTCTGGCCGGAGCGGTTGCAGGGTCGGGTGGAGTTCCGCGATGTGGGATTCCGCTACCCTGAGGCTTCGGAGTGTGCGCTTTCGGGCGTGAACTTTGTGGCTGAGCCGTTCACGGCTACCGCCTTGGTTGGCTCGAGTGGCTGTGGCAAGAGCACCCTGATGGGACTCTTGCAGCGGCTGCACGATCCGACCAACGGTGAGGTGCTGGTTGATGGCATCGATCTGCGTCAACTCGACTACGACCGGTATCGTCGGCAGGGCATCAGCGTGGTTAGTCAGGACATTGAGCTGTTCGACACTACCATCATGGAGAACATCCGGGTTTCGTACCCGGAGGCCTCTGACGATGAGGTGATTGAGGCAGCTTGCCTGGCCTGCGCTGATGAGTTCATCGTGAAGCAAGAGCATGGCTACCAGACGGAGGTCGGTGAAAACGGCATTCGTCTGTCTGGTGGTCAGAAGCAGCGCATTGCCATCGCGCGTGCACTGCTACGTAAGCCTGTCATCATGATCCTGGACGAGGCTACTTCGGCATTGGATGCTGTCTCTCAGCAGAAGGTACAGGAGAGCATCAACCAGCTCATCGAGCGTCGTGAGGTGACCATCTTCATCATTGCTCACCGGTTCAGCACCATTGAGAGTGCTGACCAGGTGGTGGTGCTGAACGATGGCGCTTTGGCTGAGATCGGCACCCATGCTGAACTCAAGCGTCGCAATGGCCTCTACACCCGTCTGCGGGCGATGGAGGCCAAGGGTCTGCTCGACTAAAGCTGAACAGCGGCAAAGAACCACAACCTACAGGATTCGAGGAGGAGATCCTGCGAAACCCCCGTGCATCTAACAGAGTGCCGGGGGTTTTAAAATATGGTGGGAGAATTTAGTTCGCGGTTTTGCGACTATACAAGGTGGTGGCGATTGGGACGGCGACGATGAGGGTGAGGAGGCACCAGAAGATTGACCACCAGATATGGTTACCTGTTTGGTTACCAAGCATTAAGGCTCGTACGGACTCGATGATGTGGGTAATTGGCTGATTTTCAGCAAAAGCCTTAAGGTACTTTCCCATGCCTTCGGTTGGTGTAAACGCACTGCTGGCAAATGTCAGCGGAAAGATGAGCACAAAGGTGAGCCACTGCACACCCTCAACGCTTTTAGAGATAACGCCGACAATAGCGGCCAGCCACGAAAATGCCAATGTGAACAGGAGCAAAATGCCGGTGATGATAAGCCAGTCGGCGATACTTGCGTTCGAACGAAAGCCCATAATGAGGCCGACAACCAGCATAACAACGGTTGAGATGGTGTTGCGGAAAATATCAGAGATAACATGTCCGTTCAGAACTGCAACGCTGCTCATCGGTAGTGAACGAAAACGATCTACGATGCCCTTTTGTAGATCATTACATATTGCGAGCGCAGTTGTGGTTGAACCGAATGCAACGGTTTGGACGATAATGCCCGCCATCAAGAAGCTCAGATAGCTTACCCCTGGAGGCAATGCTTTACTGATGGAACCGCCAAATACTGCTGAAAACAGTACCAAAAACATAATTGGCTGGAAGAAAGTGCCCAGCAATTGGTCGGTGTTTCTAATGATATGCGTGCTGCTGCGTTTGATCATTAAAAGAGAATCTTTGATGGCGAGTAAAATGCGTGGTTGTTTACTAAATTCCAGAGATTGCGACATTATTTCTTCCCCTTTCGTGCAGGTTTCTTAGCCGTTTTTTGTTTGCCAGTTAAAGAAAGGAATACATCGTCCATGGTTGGTCTGTGGACTGCCAGCGACGCGACAGAAATTTTAGCTGTGGTCAGTGCGTCAAGTACTTTTTGACATCTTTGTTCGTATCTTTGATGGCGGTTACAAGCGTATACTTTATCATCACTTTCCAAAACGCTTTTCCCGAGTAGCTTGTGCGCCTTCTCAAGTGTGTCGAGGTCGCTAAAGGTCAGCTCAAGCCGGTCGTTACCCAGCTTGCTCTTGAGTTGTTTGGCAGTGCCTTCGGCAATAACTTTACCGCCATCAATCACCACAATACGATCAGCCAGCTGATCAGCTTCCTCAAGGTATTGGGTGGTCAGAAGAATTGTGGTGCCATCCTCCATAAGTTTTTTGATGATATTCCACATTGCGAGGCGCGAGCGCGGATCCAGACCGGTGGTTGGCTCGTCTAAAAAGATGACTGGCGGTGTGGCAATCAGGCTCACGGCTAAATCAAGCCGGCGGCGCATACCGCCAGAGTAGGTTTTGGCGGGCCGATCAGCTGCTTTTACGAGGTCAAAATCTTTTAGCAATTCTTCAGCGCGAGCTTTGGCGCTCTTTTTGGTGAGTCGATATAGCCTCCCCATCATGATAAGGTTTTCGCGTCCGGTGAGGAGTTCGTCAACCGCTGCAGATTGGCCGGTTAAACCGATAACGCGGCGGACCTTGTCTGCATCTTCTTTGACATCGTGGTTTTCAATCGTTACTTTGCCGCCATCAAAATCAAGCAAGGTGCTTAAGATACGAACGGTGGTGGTTTTGCCCGCACCATTTGGGCCGAGTAGGGCCACCATTGTGCCTCGCTCCACATTCAAGTCAATGCCTTTTAAGACAACGGTTTTACCATATGACTTTTTAAGATTTCTGGCTTTAATAACAAAATCTGGCTCTTTTTGCTTCATTGGCTGCTCCTTGCTGTTTTTCGTTCATTCTGTATTGTAATAGGTTCTTCTGTAATTTAAAATGGCTCCCGTTTGGTTGGGAGCCATTTCCGGCTGATTATTTCTACTGAGACTTGATCTCAAGTAAAGTCCAACGGCTTTCACTCGGGTCGAGTTTGAGCCGGAAATCGGACTGACCGTCCGTAACATTAAATATGCGAATAACTTCTTGCCCCTTGTGTACTAAATAGCGCCAGCCGGAATTTAAGAAGGTGTAGGTTTGGCCGTTAAACTCCATAGCCTTGGGGTAGGCCTCGAGATCTTGTTTATTTTTAAAGTATACACCGCTAATGGTTACCTCTTGGTTTACTTTTACTGGTTCCATACAATACTCCATTCAAAATTTAGATTAGTTAGATCCTTCGACTTCGCTCAGGATGACTGCGTCAAATACACCAATCAAGCAACTGGTGAACGGACTTAGAGTTTCATGTGTCTGCTAGAAAGATCTCTGCCGTTAGTGGAGTTCTTGTACTCTAGAAAACTGTTGTATGGAGAGCTAGGGACGCTTACTTGGTCGCAGTGTGTGTAGCCTCATGCGTATAAGTTTGTCGGTGAAAACGTTTGATGCAAACGAGTACCAACATAACTGCTTTTAGTATAAAGCTTATGGCTAACTAAAAACAAGCGTGAATTTAAGAAGAATTTAACAATCTCGGATGCTTCAATCATCTGTAAAAAGTCTAAAAATGTTATTGTTGTAAAAATGTTGCTTATGCTACAATAGAGCTAACGTTTAAATGGGATTAGAATGAGGAAAAAACAGATACGGCGTTTGCAGCGCGTGCTTGGCAGATTTCGCGGGATTAGTTTCGCGCAGCTTCAGGCAACTGTTCGAAGACTTTCACTGCACCCCGCCAGCGTGCCAGTTACCTCGATAGGCTGCATTGTGGTGGTAGCAGTGTACCTCTTCTCTTCTAGCAATCTGGTGCTGGCTTCCGGCAGCTGGAACCAGACCGATTGGAGTGGTGGCGTCGGGGGCTCGACTACCAATCAATATAGTAGCTTAACCAGTATCGATACCTCTACAACTACCGGTAGACTGCAGCTAGCAAAAACTGAAAAAATCACTAACGGTGGCTTTGAGAGCAATGTCTCGGGTTGGAACACAAATAGCCTTCAAGCAGTGCCAGGCTTCGTACAGTCAGCTACTAATAATAATAGTTCTACGCCAACTACCACATTAACTACCACGCTCAGCAGCACTCCAACTGCAGGTAACACAGTTTTTTGCATGCTCTCAATCCAAGGTCAGACAGTGGCAACTTTGCCGAGCGGTTATGTCATAGACATTGATTATCGTAATGATACATCTGGGAGTCGTATTGTAATTTTCCGTAAAGTTGCAGGAGCTAGCGAAGCTGGCGCGCTTGCGGTATCTGTTTCAACTGCTCGTATTATGAACCTCGATGTTTACGAATTCTCCAACATCAGCTCAACTAGTCCGCTCGATGTTCAAGCCGGTACTCAGCAGACGGCAAATGCAAGTACAGTCGCACTTGGCCCGACCGCAACGACCACTCAGGCAAACGAGCTGGCTCTAGGTATGTCTACTTGGGGTAGTAGTGTGCCTAACCCAATTTGGGATAGTGGTTTCACGAGAGGGAGCCCAATTGGAACTGGTGGTACTTTCGGAACCTCGGCTTATAAAGTTCTTTCAACTACCCAAGCAGTATCAGCCACGGTTGCTCAAACTGGGGGCAGCCCCAGGATCGGTACAGGATTACTGGCTACTTATAAAACTCCTACGGCGATTTCTTCGGCTACTCAAGATACCACTCAGCATCATACCGGCAGCGGCTCAGCTAAAGTGACGGCTACAAGCGGTAGTGACGGTGCATTTACGCAGACTATTAACGCTGGTGATGCGAATAATTACAATCTTGAAGCGTATGTGTACACAAGTGGTGCGGCGGTTACTAGTGCCGACGCAGTGCTAATGGTAAATGGTTCAAATATTAGTACTAGCTACACTTCTGCGGGAGGTGGCTGGTATCGTCTGAGCGGCACTACAGCGGGCACAGCGAGCTCGATTGAATACGGTGTACGTGTTAAAGCTGGTAAAACTTTATACCTCGATGACATTAGTCTTAATAAGTACGCCAGTAGCGGTACGCTAACCTCAAATATTTATGACACGCTGAAGCCTTCTAATTGGGGTGTTTTAAGCTATGTCTCGAGTGGCATACTACAAGTTAAAGCTCGTTCTTCTAATAACATAACTATGAGCGGTGCGCCGAGCTTTAACATCTGCACTTCAATTACATCTGGGAGTGATATTTCAAGTGGTACGGGTGGCTGTGTCACTGATACGCAGCGCTATATTCAGTACGAGATTACACTTTCTACCGCCGACACTAGCACCACGAGCTCGCTTGATGACATCACGATTAGTTTTGCCGATTCTGATAGCACTGCTCCAACCACTAATGCCAGCGCCATCAAGCTCTATAAATCTAATGGCGGCACTGAGGTTGGTGAAGGCGCATGGAACAATAGTTCGACACCATATTTTAGCTGGACAGCAGGGCAGGATAACAGCGGGGGCTTAGGCCTGAAAGGTTACTGCTTATATCTTGGTCATGACAGTACTGGGAATCCAGTAACCAGTAAAGGCGTACTTGGTACTAGCCCGGTTGATACCGAAGGCGCCTGTCAATTTGCGGTTAGCGGTACTAATTTAGACTTGAGCACGCTTAACTATCTTGGCTCGGCCCTTACGACTTCAAACGATCAGTACTATCTCAATATTAAGGCGATTGATCTTTCGTACAACGTCATTAGCAGCAGCGCCAGCTTCAACTTTAAACTAGACAACACACCGCCAAGCAGCCCGGCCTATATCACTGCACCATCAAACTTTATTAATACCAAAACTGCCACACTCAGCTGGGCTACCAGTGGTGGTGATGCGGCGAGTGATAGCCATTCGGGCTTGGCTGGGCTACAGTATAAAATTGGCGCCGATGGTGTCTGGTATGGTGATTCACACAGCGGCGCCCAGGATGCAACTGATCTGCTGACAAATGACGGTAGCTATACCACTCAGAGTACGCCAGACTTTGCAAACCTCTCTGATGGCAACAACGTGATTTACTTTAGGACGTGGGACCAGGCCGGCAATGTCACGATGGCCAACGTTACGACAGTGCTTAAAATTAACACCAGCGGGGCGCCATCTTCGCCGCAAAACCTCATCGCTACTCCTTCAACCAATACGCAAAATTCATTTGCCTTTAGCTGGATCCAACCGAGTAGTTTTGTTGGCCAAGCCAGTAACCTCACATATTGCTATACCGTTAATACCCAACCGACTGCTCAAACCTGTAACTTTACTGCCGCTGGCGTTACTAGTGTGCCGGCTGGAGCATTTGCTACCCAACCGGGTGCCAATACGTTCTACGTGGTAGCTAAAGATGAGTCCAGCGGTATCAATTATGCGACGGCTGCCAGTGTTAACTTCACTGCTAACACTTCCGCTCCGGGCATGCCGTTGAATCTAGACATTGCTGATACGAGTGTTAAGGCCAGCAATAACTGGCGGTTGGTTTTAAGCTGGGAAGAACCAAATGATGTCGGGGCCGGGGTGGCTAAATACGAGATTCACCGTTCTACTAACGGCATAAGCTTCAGTCTGGCAGGTTCAACAAGTGGTGCCAGCTACGTAGATACTGGTTTGCAATCGCAGCTGTACTACTACAAGGTTCGAGCTTGCGACTCGGCTAATAACTGCGGGGCCTACTCCGGTGTTGAGACAAGAACGCCAACCGGCCGCTTCACTACTCCGCCGGAGCTCAACGGCACGCCACGAGTTGATGCTATTAGTACTAAAAAAGCCACCATCAGTTGGCTGACAGAGCGAGCTGCTGATTCTAAAGTGGCCTTCGGTACAAGCAGTGGCAACTACTTTCCAACCGAATCGTATAACTCGAGCCAGGCTACTCAGCATACTATTCAGCTTTCCAATCTTGACCCAGGTACAACGTATTTCTACGTTACTCGCTGGACCGATGAAGACGGTAATACTGGTCAATCTAGTGAGCTGAGCTTTGCAACTGCGCCTCGCCCAGTAGTTGAGGATGTTACCGTGCCGCAAACAGGTCTTAGTAGCGCAACGGTGCAGTATGCTACTGTTGGTGCCTCTAAAGTTAAGCTCTACTATGGTAAAAGCAGTGGTTTTGGTGGTCTAGTAGAGCTGAACACTTCGACTAATCGCTCGGTATATAACTCGGTGCTGCCTGATCTTGAAGATGGCACCAAATACTTTTATAAGATCAATACAGTAGATGCAGACGGCAATGAGTACGAGGGTACGACGCTTAGTTTTGCTACTCCGCCAGCGCCCCGCATTACAAACCTACAATTTCAACCGATAGAAAATGAACCAAGCAGTTCGCAAAAAATTAGCTGGGAAACCAATGTTCCTGCCACGAGTGAGTTGGCATATGGAGTGTCCAGTCTCTCCGAGAGTAGTCTTAATAGCCAGCTCACTACTAGACATGAAGTGGTGATCCGGGGTCTCAAAGATGATAGCACATATCGCCTGGTGGCTCGTTCTCGTGATGGCAGCGGTAATCTTGCGAGCTCAGATGAACAGACCTTCAAGACGGCACTAGATACGCGTCCGCCTCGGATCAGCGATATAGTGGTAGATACAATTATTCGTGGTAGCGGTGCGGAGGCTCGTGGTCAGATAGTAGTTAGCTGGAGAACCGACGAGCCTGCCACTAGTCAAGTCGCTTATGGCGAAGGCACAGGGGGGACGCTCTCAAGTAGTACCAGTGAAGATATGCGACTCGCATACGAGCATATCGTGGTCATCTCTGACCTTTCAACCTCAAGAGTCTACCATGTCGAGCCTCGATCGTCCGATATGGGCACTAATCAATCATATGGCGAGCAACAGGTTGCAATTATTGGTCGCCCGAGTGATAGTGTGCTGGGTATAATTGTCAAGGCATTGCAGCAGGTGTTTGGAATTGAATAATATGATCGCAAAATCTCCTCGCTCTTCCATCGTGCAGTTCCATAACGTAGTTAAGCGCTTCCCGGCGTTAGGTCAAGACGTTGAGGTTTTGCACAATATTTCGTTTGAAATAAAAGAAGGTAGCTTTACAATTCTCCATGGCCCATCAGGGAGTGGCAAGACTACTATACTCAATAGCCTCATAGGACTTGAGGCACCAACGAGCGGTACAGTGTACATTGGTGGCACCGATCTTTATGAATTGTCTGCCGATCGACGAGCACGATTTCGTGGTAGCAACATCGGCATGGTGTACCAGGACAATCACTGGGTCAGTAGCCTGAGCGTGGCAGAAAACGTGGCGTTGCCATTGTTGTTGACAGGTTGGAATAAGCATAAAGCACTCTGGTTGGCTCAGCAAAGTATTGCGCGTGTGGGCTTGGAAAAATACGCACATTACAGCCCCTTAGTTTTATCTGGTGGTCAGCAACAGCGAATATCCTTTGCGAGGGCAACGGTGGTGCGTCCTAAGATACTTGTTGCCGATGAGCCCACAGGTAATCTAGATAGCCTGAGTGGGCAGCTTATCATTCGGCTTTTACAAGATTTTAACGGTTCTTATGGAGCAACAGTGGTGCTTGTTACGCATAATGACGACCTGCTGCCCATTGCCGATACGGTGCTAACTATCCATGATGGGCGCTTGCAGCAGCCAGTAGATGCTATCCATCGACCAGCTGCTGCGGATGTTGTGAGGCGTGTTAAATGAGGTGGCACTTCAAGCGGTCTATGGCAATAAAAAAGGATGTTTCCTTGCCCACTGGCTCCATAAAATTAATCTTTCTGATTGAGCTTGCCTTTAAAAATCTCTTTTCAAAGAAGCTGCGAACATTTCTTACAATGACTGGAGTATTGGTTGGTGTTGGCGCGGTCATATTCTTGTTGGCATTTGGGCTTGGACTTCGTCAGGTGGTCACAGATCAGGTAGTGGATTCAGACTCCATACGGACAATTGATGTCTTGCCGGCAAAGGCGCAAATTGTAAAGCTCACCGATGAGAGCATTAAACGTATTGAGCGTACGAGTGGCGTTGAAACTGTTGCGCCCATCTACTATTATGCAGGAAAAACCGAATTGAACGGTGCGAAAGTAGAGTCTGTCGTGTACGGAGTGAACAATACGTATAGTAGCCTGGTGCGATTTAAGCGCATAGCTGGCGTTCAGCCGCAGTTTTCTGATGATCATACAATGGTTGTGAACTCGGCATATGTTGAAGCACTTGGCTTTAAAAACCCCCAGCAAGTTCTTGGAAAAGAGTTAAAGATCAGCTTAGCCGTTCGTGTGCCGACGGAAAATGGTGATGAAAAGAAGGTAATTACTTATGCGGCAGCGGTACGGAGTGTCATTGAAAGTGGAAGTGGCGCAGAAATGTATATCTCAAGTAAGATTTTTAGTGAAAACGGCGTTGATGTTGCCAGCCAGCTCAAGGTGCTCTCGGAAGACAAGAAGTATGTTGAAGCAATTCAAAGAAAGGTCGAAACACTTGGTTTTACGAGCACTTCTCCTTTGCAGACACTCGAACAGATTAATCAATTTTTCGTTATCCTAAACTTACTTTTCGTCGGTTTTGGAGGTATCGGTTTGCTCATTGCAACATTGGGCATGTTCAACACACTCACAGTTTCCTTGCTTGAGCGAACTAAAGAAATCGGGTTGATGGTTGCACTCGGTGCTCGCCGTAGAGATGTGCGACGCCTATTTGTAGTTGAATCAGTATCTTTGGCATTGCTGGGTGGGGTTTTGGGGGTTATTGGTTCGGGTGCTATAAGTGTTGTGGTCAATACGGTGCTACAGCGCTTATCTCGTTCTCGGGGCGTTGAAGACGCCTTCTCCCTTTTTTCTTATCCGTGGTGGCTGCAGGTTGCTGTGCTCATATTCTCTGTCGTATTAGGATTGATCGTGGTGATATTACCCGCCCGCCGTGCCTCACGGATTAACCCAATTGAAGCATTAAAGATATAGGTGGTCTTATGGCTGGCTTGAGCCAGGAATGGCTGCCGCTTGTGGTGTTTGGTCCTGATTGCCAGCCTGGCCAGTATCGCTATTAGTACCATCTGTAGATTGGCTTTGAGGCGTTAGACGATACTGTTGGGTGATTTCAGGAGTCTGATTAGGCGCAGCGGTGGGTTTAGTAGTTGCAGCAGGTTGATTGCAGGTGGTCTTTGGTAGTGTGCCAGGTAAGAAGTATTCTGTTAGTGTATTTGTTCCCCCACTCTGCGCGAGAGCACCGTTAGCGCGGCAGACGCTACGACTTGTTAGGCCGACGGGAACCGTAAATTGCTCGTTAACCGTAGCGCCTAGAATCTGTTGCATGATAGTGCTCCAAATTGGTGCTGCGCCGCTTGAGCCTGCGATCCGTGTCATTGGTGTATTATCGTTGTTTCCGATCCACACACCGACGGCGACACTGGGGGTGTAGCCGATAGCGAGTGCATCTCGGTAGTCTTCGGTGGTGCCGGTCTTGATTGCTGCTGTACGGTTTCGTAGTGTAAGGCTATCGCCGAAGGATTCACTGCGTGCTCTGTTATCGGACAAGATTGAAGAAATAATGTAACTCGTTTGAGGGCTTATAGTACGTTTATTTTCTGCGCGGTGTATGAATATCTGTTTACCATCTTTGTTTGTAATTTGCGACACAGTTGTATACCGATTGAACTGACCAGCGTTTGCGAGTACAGCGTATGCATTGGTCATTTCAACGAGTGGAATGGGGGCTGTTCCAAGAGCCAGCGAAAGGTTGAGCGAATCGCCATTGTCGAGTGTGCTCACACCAAGCTTACGAGCAGTCTCGGCTGTATTTTCTATACCAACTTGCTTGAGGGCATCAATTGCTGGAATATTGAGTGAGTTTGCCAATGCGCGACGTAGTGTGACATCACCACGGTAGCGTAAATCGTAGTTTTTTGGCATGTAGCCACCACCAAAATCAGTGGCCTGATCTTTAAAGATTGTCGCAGCAGAGAAGGTACGAGCCTCAATGCCGCTTGCATACACCAGGGGTTTAAACGACGATCCAGGCTGACGGTTTTTAGATGTGGCGATATTAAACTTTCCGAACACATCATTGTTCCAGTCTTTGCTCCCAACAAGCGCCCTGATCTCACCTGTTTTTGGATCAATTACCACCACACTACCGTTGGTAACATTGTTGTTGGCAAGCCGACTCACTTGATTAGCAACAGCATTTTCAGCAATTGTTTGCCAACCAAGATTGAGACTGGTTTTTACCACATAACCTGAACGTGCGATGCGTTCCTCGCCGTATTTGGCCTCAAGTTCCTCTTTCACCATTAATGCAAAGTGCGGTGCACGCTGCTGTTCCTCGGGTTTTGGCGGCGCATAGCTGAGTGATTGATTGAGTGCCGTGGTTTGTGCTGCACTCTCAATGAGCATTTCTTCGCGCATGCGGCCAAGTACGTAGATTTGGCGGGTTTTCGCTTTGGCGCTATCTCCAGAAATCGGTGAGTAAGCAGAGGGTGCTGGCAGAAGTCCGATGAGCATGCTAGCCTGCGCGAGATCCAGATTTGCCGCAGAAGTACCAAAGTAAGTTTGTGCTGCGTTTTCAATACCAAAAGCACCTTCGCCAAAATATACGGAGTTGAGATACATTTCTAATATCTCATCTTTGCTGTAGCGGCGTTCGATTTCAATTGAGAGAACCAGCTCTTGATATTTTCTAACGAAACTTCGCTGTTGTGAAAGCAAGGCGTTTTTAACCAGCTGCTGAGTTATCGTTGAGCCGCCGTTATCTAACCCGCCTGGGCGCAGGTTTTGGTATATCGCGTTAGCGACACCTTTCACCGAAAACCCGCTATGTTCGTAAAAATCTTTATCTTCTGAGGCGAGTGTCGCCTGTTTTGCTACCGGTGCAATTTTATCAAGCGTAACATAGGTGCTGGAGTGGGCATTGTAGAAACGGTAAAATGGTTGGCCGGCTTGGTCTACCAGGGTCAGACCGGTTTTATTGCGGTTCATGATCCGTTCTTTGCTGCCAAGGGAGTTTGCAAAATAGACGGTGGTTGCGAGCGCTGTAATAACGAGCACCGAGCCGACACTCCATCCTACCAGCAGAACCCGCCGTTTTTTCGACATATGTCGAAATTTCTGTACGATTGGTATTCGTGCAATCCAGACCGGCAACCGGGTATTGTAAACCGATTTTCTCGCTCGTTTTGCCCGGTTGCGAGCGTATGGTTGCCGAGGTTGAAATGATTGCTTCGACATATATCAATCAGTATATCAAAATTAAGAGATTTCTTTTTTACGCAGGCTCTTCAGCTTCACTCTGGTATGCGTTGCGAGTAAAACGGCGAACATAAGACAGAGAAAAACGACGTATACACCTCTGTCAAGAATGTTGGCGCTAATAATGGTTTCACGGCTTAAGTGGTGCAGACTTTCGGAGAAAACTAAAAACGCTTCCCGAACACCAATTGCTCCGGGTGTGATGGCGGCAAAGAGCGAAAAGTTGGATGCACCGCTGTAACTAATAAGCTGGCTCAAATGAAAGCTTTTGCCGAGCGCCAAAAGCTCCGCTCCATACAAAGCTGTAGTGAGTACGAGTTGCAAAAAGGTGGTGCACGCAAGTTTTATCAATAATTCCGGCTGCAGGGTAAGCTCGCCCACTTTATTGGTCTGGCGTTTGATATACCAGAAAGTGCAGGCACTTCCAATAATGAGCAGCAAAAAGAGCGGCAATCGCCACCTGCTACTTCCAAAAAGGAGAAAAATGCCGCTGAAGAATGCATAGAAACCATAATAATAAAGTGATACAACGATGTATCTTTTTACGGGGATACCAAGTTTTGTTTTAAAATAGACCGCTCTGATACCTACTCCGCTCTGGAGTGGTCCAAAAAAGTTGGCGATTGATGACGTGCCGGTTAAACCAAGACTTTCACGGATGCCAATCTTTTTCCTATTTAGCCTCACAGAAAGAGTATTTATAAGTGTTAAGCTCAGCAGTATGCCTGCGTAGAGCACAAGCATGACGATAACATAGGCGATATTAATACTCTTAAGTTGGGCAATAATATCCGGATTACTGGCAATATAGCGTCCAATAAGAATAACAGTAAGCAGCAGTATGCATCCGGCGCCAAACGCGCGTAGTTTCTTCATAGTCATCCTAGTATACCAGCCATCTTTCCCTGAATTTGAGAAATCTGCTTGTTTTGGATGTTATGATAGAAGCTGTGAATTTGAAGATAATCACTCGGCGCTGGCTTACTTTTCTTGGCAGCAATCGGTTTTTTTACGCTGTCATTGCTCTGTTTCTGGCTGGATCAATCTGGCTCGTGTTCACAAGCCGCTACCCGATGGCCTTTGATGAAAACTATCACTACGGCATTATTCAGCAATATGCTCAGCAGTGGAGCCCTTTTATTGACAGTGCCGCCCCGGGCACGGATTCACTGGGGGATATCGCTCGCTACCCATCCTATCTCGGGCATTATCTGCTCAGCTTTCCGTATCGGGTTGTATCGTATTTTTCGGACTCCGATGTGGTTCGAATTCTTGCGCTGCGGATACTTAATGTCGGTTTTCTTGCCGGTGCCCTCGTCATTTTTAAAAAGATGTTTGAAAAAACAATCCTTTCACCGCTGCTGGCCAATGTATCGCTCTATGTCTTTACGATGATTCCCACGGTTCCGTTTTTGGCAGCTCACGTCAGTTACGACAACCTTTCTATTTTACTCACGGCTCTGACACTTCTGCTTGCTGTCGAGATCTTACAGGCACTTAAAAAGCGTTCGCTGGCTACAAATCATATGCTGTTACTTGTGGGCGTTGGTTGCTTAAATAGCCTAGTCAAGTACACGTACTTGCCTATTTTTGTTGCAGTCTGCGTTTATATTTTTGCTGCAAGTGTGTATACGGTAAGAAGGTATCATCTTAAGCCTTTTGCATCACTTAAAGATAACTTTGCGGCATTAACTCGGTTCAAGCAAGTAGCACTCGTTGTGCTTATTGTCCTCGGTGGTTTACTTTGTCTCGAACGCTACGGAGTCAATATGGTTCGCTTTGGCCAACCGGTTCCTGATTGTGCACAGGTACGGTCGGAATCGTCGTGCATGCAGTATGGGCCTTGGGGGCGAGACTATGAACTGAAGCAGCGTTTTGAACCAGGAGAAAAGCCGCCTCATGGTCCGGTAGGCTATAGTAAACTGTGGGTCTCACGCACCATGCGAGAGTTCTTCTTCACAATTCGACACGACTACGACAACGTTCCTCCGCTTCGGCCAATTTCTACATTTGCATGGCTGATGCTAGCTATTGGTGCAGCAGCAATGGTACTGCGTCTGACTGCCGTTTTAAAAAACCCATACACACGTTTTTTCTTCGTAGTTTGCTTGGCCTATACCGTGGCTGTGTGGCTCGATAATTTTGGTAAGTATAATTCTGTACACTTTCCGGTAGCAGTTCATGCAAGGTATCTATTTCCGCTCTACCCAATTATGTTCACGGTTTTTGCCTTTGCATTTGCTCGATTGCTTGAAAAGGTGCCTCGGGTTTCGCAGCACTTAAAGGTTGCAGCCGTTGCATCCACACTTCTTTTCATGCTCTACGGAGGCGGTAGCTCTTCTTACATTGTCAACAGTGATGCCTCCTGGTATTGGCAGAATGGGGTTGTAGTGAGAGTTAACGACACCGCGCGATCTATCTTAAGTCGAGTTATTCGGCCTTCCGGTGTTAAGCCAGCTATTTTTTAAAGCGAAGTTCCTTCACGTGTTCAAGAGTATCTTCAAGCAGAATGCGGTTGGTGCGTGTTAGATCCGCAACAATTCCGAGCACAAAACACATGAATGAGCCCGTTAAAAGAACCGTTCCCAGTATCAATGATTGCAGATGCGGCGTGGTGTGGTCTTGAAGCAACAGGATGAGATAGCGAACAAATGGGATGAGCCCGGCGATAAGCAGCAAGATACCGAGAGACGCAAAAATAACGTACGGACGATACATAATGTAGGCTCTGGCAATGGCTGCACCAGATTTTCTCACATGTTCAAAGGTTGATTTAAATAACCGTGATTCACGGGTTTTTGGATTAGTGGTGATGGGAACGCTGGCAATCGACATCCCTTTGTTACCGGCTTGAATAATTGTTTCCATGGCATAGCTAAAACGCGTGGTGGTGTTGAGCCGCATTAACGAGGCGCGGGAGTAGGCCCGGAAGCCACTGGCAGCATCTGGCAAGTTTGTGCCAGCGGCCCAGTTAACCGTATCGCTGCCGAGCTTTTGTAAAAACTTTTTAAAGCCGGAAAAATGTTCGATGGTCGCTGTTTGTCGATCGGCAATGGCAATATCAGCCTGACCCTCGATGAGCGGCTTAATAAGATTAGGGATCTCCTGCTGCGGGTATTGGTTGTCGCCATCGGTGTTGACGACAATATCAGCGCCTAGCTCCAGTGCTTTTGCAATACCATCTTGAAATGACCTCGCCAAGCCCATATTTTGCGGATGAGAGACAAACTCCCTCACGCCATGCTTTTTGGCAATAGCTACCGTTTTATCGGTAGAGCCGTCGTCTATTACGAGTATTGTAATCTCATCAATCCCCTCAATGTTCTCTGGTATACTCTTTAAAACTAGAGGAAGAGTTGCTTCTTCGTTAAGGCAGGGAATCTGAATAACTAATTTCATTACCTTATCTTACTACAATTTGATATGGACCCGAAAATTCTTGCACTACTGGTATCTGCTCGGGGGTGCTATACTGCTAGTATGACACTTAATATCAATATAGAAACCAAGAATGTTATTAAAATTTTTACGATTGCCGTGTTGTTTACGGTTGGTGTATTTGCACTTACTCGTATGTACGATGCCTTAGTGTTGGTTATAACAGCTTTCTTTTTTGCGCTGGCGCTTAATCCGGCGGTGAGTTTTGTTAGCAGATTTATGCCTAAGAAGAAGCGTGGGCTGGCTGTTGCACTGGTAATGATTATAGGGGTTGCGCTCGTGAGTTTTGTCGCCTTTTCTATCATCTCGCCAGTTGCGCGCGAGGCTTCGGCATTTGCGGACATTGTTCCTGATCGGTTAGCGGCCATTCGCCGCGGCGACACCTTTATCGGCGAGAAGATTCAGCAATATAATCTGCAGGATGATATTGATAATGCACTGAAGAACACTCAGGATAACATTGAGTCTTTTGCAAAAACCGGCGTAAGCCGTGTGGGTGATTTAGGCAATAGCTTCATCACAATCTTAACTGGATTTGTGATGACCGTACTGATGCTTCTAAACGGTCCTGTTTTACTGCGTAAAATGGCAGATAAAATCTATCGTGATAAAACTCTGCGCGAGCGCCACGAAGGTATAGCCGATAAGATGTATAAAGTGGTTACGGGTTACGTGAATGGTCAGGTATTAATTGCACTCATCGCTTCGCTTTTTGCCCTTGGCGCGCTGTTTTTGCTTCGTATTCCCTACCCGCTTCCGCTTGCCTCAATCGTTTTCATTTTTGGTTTAATACCGCTGATTGGTAATACTCTGGCGGCAATTTTGGTGGTACTCTTTAGCTTTGTTTTAAAGGATGTTACCTCGGCGCTTATTCTCGGTGCGTTCTTTGTGCTGTACCAACAAATTGAAAATGCAACCTTGCAGCCATTAATTCAAGGTAAAACAACACAGCTTCCAACGTTAGTGATCTTTGTTTCAGTGGTACTGGGGGTGGCGTTAATGGGGCCTATTGGCGGCCTCTTCGCCATTCCAGCCGCCGGGTGCGTAAAAGTACTTCTCGGCGATTATCTCCAGCACCGAGATGACCTTGAAGTTGGCGATACTCCATTAAAGTTAGCAACAAAATTGAAGAATAAGTTAACCGAAAAAGTAGCTGCCAAAATACAATAAACTACGCTATATGTAGTGCATATAAACCATATATAGCGTGCGCACTAGTGTTCAATATAAGCTTAAGTACCCCGGGTTTGATGAGGTAATACTATGTTCGGCTCCAGATCGGGCCATGTGGAGTGTCGCGAACTTCCAAATGCTCCGCTTTAAGCTGGCTGCGAATTTCATCTGATTTTGCCCAGTCTTTTACTGCGCGAGCTGTCTCGCGGTCTTTGATGAGCTGTTTTTGTTCATCGGTGATGTCCGGCTTGAGTAGGTTGACACCGAGGAGTTGGTTGATTTCTGTGAGCATTTTCTCGAAGCTCGTGGCACTCTCGGCTGACAGTTCCTCTTTCTCGACCCGATTTACCACTTCATCAATAACTGAGAGTGCAAATGGCGTATCAAGGTCATTCTGGAGCGCAAGTAATACCTGCTGAGTAGCGTTGATGATAGCTTCTTCTTGCGGTGAGGTATCTCCTTCTTCGTCATGACCAGCTTCAGAAACTTGCCAGCGGAGATCGGCTGCCGCCTGCCAATTGTTGAGGCGATTTTGGGTGGCTTCTAATATCTCCCACGTGAAGTTGCCTTCGGTACGGTAACTGCTGGAGAGTACCATCAGCTTAAAAGCCTCCAGCGAAAAGCCTTTATCGAGTATGTCTTGCAGCGTGTAGCTGTTGCCGAGCGATTTACTGAGCTTTGTGCCGTTAATTTTGATGTGATTGTTGTGAAACCAGAATTTGGAGAACTGTTTGCCGGTTACGCTTTCGGTCTGGGCAATCTCGTTGGTGTGATGCACGGGGATGTGGTCAATGCCGCCGGTATGCAGATCAATTTGTTCACCGAGGCTTTCATAGGCAATGACTGAACATTCAAGATGCCAGCCTGGGAAGCCAATTCCCCACGGGCTTTCCCACTGCATATCACGTTTCTGATCTTTTGGTGAAAACTTCCAGAGCGCGAAGTCGGTTTTGTTCTTTTTACCCTTCACATCAACTCTCGCGCCAGCCTCAAGACCTTCTATATCGAGTCTGGCAAGTTTACCGTAGTCACTGAGCTTAGAGGTGTCAAAGTAAATACCGTCTTTAATTTGATAAGTATAGCCTTTTTCTTCGAGCTTCTCCACAAACGCAATCTGCTCAGCTATAAGATCAGTGGCACGTATGAGTTTTGTGGGCCGCTTAAGATTGAGCCATTCAAAGGCTTCTCTATCTGCAATCTCAATGTATTTATCAGCTACCTGCCAAGCAGTTAAACCTTCTTTCTTGGCGCCTTTTTCCATTTTGTCTTCACCGCTATCATCATCACTGACAAGATGGCCGACATCGGTGATGTTCTGTATTCGAGTAACTTCATAGCCGCTTGCTTGCAATACCCGAGTGAGAATATCCGAATAAATGTACGCCACCCAATTACCAATCTGCGGCTGCGAATACACCGTTACACCACAGGTATACATCTTCACTTTTTTATCTTCAAGTGTCGTGAACTCTTCAACTTTTCTGGTGAGGGTATTATATAGTTTCATATCGTCCTATGTATTGTAGCGGATTATATTTCTATGCGGAAATCACTGTTTGTCTTGCGTTATAGTCGCTCTCAGGATCCCAGTCTAGCCCTCCGGTCGCTTCGTATACACCCATTGCCCCCATGTGTAGAACGGTTACTTCGTTGGATGATGTCTCGGCTTCAAATCGTAATTGTTCGGTCATAATAAATCTCCTAAAATTAAAAAATCTCGGTTGCCCGAGCTTGATGTGTTATTTTCATTTACTTAACTATCAACAAGAGCAACTTGTACAGGTACAGTTGTTGCAGCTACAGATATTGATAGTTGATTGCTGTTTCATCCGAACTATCATAGCAAACGCTCTGCGATTGTCAAACCTACCATTTTTTGGTGTTCACATATGCAAGAACATCAACATTTGGATCAAAAAGCTCTACCATATCAAGACGTTCTTCGGGGAATATCCTCGCACCTGGTATTTCTTTGCCATCCCGAAGGCTGGCTTTAAGTTCTTCGTATTCCTGCTCACCAAGATTGAAATCCAGATCACCTACTTGGCTTCGATATATATCAGATCTACGGATGTACAGGTGTGTATAGGTTGCTTCGGGTATACTGTCCGTGGCTTGAACAATGATAGGATTGTATAGCTCAAAGTACTTTTCAGCCGGATTTTCTGACGGTTTTGTAAGTGATTTTCTGATTTTTACTAGCCTATCAAACTCTTCCGGGTAATGGCAAAATACACCGATATTACCAGCCACAGGTAAGTAACTATTAAATGATTGTTTGCATAATTTATGACAGGCGATGTGAATATACTTTATTGCTTCAAATAGTTCAGCTTGATCTTGGATTGGTGAAAATCTATATAGTTTCACGAGAGTAGCTCCTGGGATTTTTTTATGAGCTCGGGTTGCTTCATACGTCCTATTCTAGAGGCTTGACTTGATAAATAAAAGTAAGAGCTGCTTAAAATTAAAAAAGAAGGTTCAGAACCTGCGTAATCCAACGCTGCCGAGCCTTCAATGCGTACAGTATAGCACAGATTATCTTTTTAATTCAATAACGTTTTTACTTTTATCGATAAGCACGATTCTCTTGACACTTTTTGCTAAGCGAAACTGGTAATTTAGTACGTTCTTTATTCTTGCAATATGTATTTTAGAGCGGCGTGCATCAAGCACAATGTTTTTTGATTGTTTTATGCCAATCTGTAATTGACGTTCTATGTTTCGTTTGCCTGCTCCCGTTGGACTTTTTAGCTCCCACTTCACACCGTTTATGAGAAAATCTGGTGTTTTTTGATTGCTGCGCGGAATAAATTCAACATCTGTTTTGAAGTGCTTTGCGAGTAGCTGAGCAGCAGTGAGTTCATATCTGGCTGGGGAGGGTTTGAGGTTGACTGGAAGAATAACCCGATATTTTGTCATAAGTTATACAAGCAGTTCTTCTGATTTTTTGATGAGCTCGGTTTTTAACTCCTCATATTTCCAGTCGGTGGTTTTGAAGCCGGCAGCGTAGTCGTGGCCGCCGCCGCCGAAGTGGGCAGCGAGTTGACCGGCTAGAGGATGGTTGTTGGCGCGGATTTTACCGGTGATTTTACCGTCTGGGTAGGTTTTGAGACCCGCAGCGAGTTCAACGCCTTCAGTATTGCGCAGCTCTTCCAGTGCCAGCATGGTTGGATTGTAGTGCGGGCTGTATTCTTCAATTTCTTCCCAAGGAATATGGATGAGTGCCAACTTCCCTTCGAGCAAATACTCTACTCGTTGCAGCAAAACGCCTTTGTAGGTAACGATCTTTGGAGATTTCTTCATGTATTCACGTCGGCGTTTGTCGATTTCTGCCATTGAAGCCCCAAGCTTGAGACACTCGGCAACAACTTGCACATTCTCGCCCCTCACGGCTTCGGTAGTGAGACCGAGCGTGTCGGCAAGTATACTTTCAACAATGTGTGTTGCAGCTGTTTGATTGATCTCCCAGCCTTGTTTTTTGGCAAGATGATAGACGATCTCACCGGTTGCGACACACTCGCCTTCTCCGCTGTAAAACTCGGCGTGATTGATTGGGAGGTTATTTTCAACCGGATGATGGTCTAAAATCAGGGCTGGTTTTCTACTGATAGCGGCCAGCTTGTCGCCTTTTAACGTGTTTTCAAGCAAACTTTTTGTAACGGTATCAACAATGATGGTTGCATCAAAAGTATTGGGGAACTCCTCAGTGATGCGATCAGCGCCAGAGATATAGTGCAGATAATCGGGCACATGTACGTACCCGTAAATAATCACATCTTTGCCAAGGTCGCCTAAAATTTCTTCCAAAGCCAAGCTGGAAGCTACGCTATCGCCATCCGGATTTTCCGGCTGCAGTATCAAAACAGTTTTAATAGCGTCAAAGTTCATTGAGCTTATTGTAACACGGTCTATTACATGGTTTAAAAATGTGCTACCGTGTAGATAATCATGAGTACCGAAAGGATTACGATAGTTGGTTCCGTACCACTTGTTGCTGATGGTAATCCAGCAACATTGCTTGCCTTGGATGAGTTGGCTCGTAACGATGGACTTGATTTTACGGCGTTAAGATTAAGTACTGTTTCTGCTCCCGCACGATTCTTCCACAAGGGCGTAAGTGCTGATCCTGCTCGAGCTGAACATTATGTATTAAGCTCCGAGGAGGAGAGGGCTGGCCTAAAAGGTCGACTTTTTGGTACGGTTGCAGCTGCGGAGTTCGCTGTTCGTCACGCACTATTTGCGCACGGCGCAACGCACTGGGATGTTGTACAGGAATTACCACTTCTCACCATACACCCCTTGGTGCTCAGTCTACTTGGTATCAAGACTGCTCGGTTGATGGTTCCTGATGTGTATCCGAAAGAAAGTGGAGTTGCTGCTGTTGAAAAACACAAAAAGATGGCCCGATTCTCTGTTTGGAATGCGGATGCTGCTGCCGAGCTCCAAGACAGAGGATTTGAGGTAGATTTTACCCAACCCTATTTACTCAGTTCATTTAGACCGGAGAAAGATGATTTTTCATCCCAAGGCCTAGAAGTTATTATGAAAACATCTGGTAGCGGAGCTCCGGAGGCTTGGATTGAAGAAATTATTTGCAACTTGGAAAGAGGTGGTGTTCAGTATGCTGTTCATACACCGGAATACAGGATGACAAACGGGAGAAAGAAAATCGTATATGATGATTTTAATTCACGAATAAAAGCATTTTATGATGACCTTGGCGGTAAGACAAGAATGCTGATTGGTTACCCAACCGAGCTTGTTGGTGTTGTTTGTGAGATGCGAGAGCGAGACGTGGATTGCTGGATGGTTACGCTGCCGCCGCGTGGAGCGCATGAGCTTAGAAACCGTGAGTTTGGTTTTAAACACGACGTTATTCACTCCGGTTTATTACCAAACAGTAGTCACGAGGATGTGTATGGACTTCCTAGGGCGATCAGATCAAATAGCCTCTGCCGTGTACTAGAAGATACAGGAGCCCCATCATTACCCGATGGTCTTATTGGTGCAGATAAGCTTTGGTAGCCTAGCTTGCCTATAGTTGGGTGCGGCCCTCTAGGGCATGTTTGAGGGTGATCTGGTCGGCGTATTCTAAATCGATACCTACTGGTAGACCGCGGGCTAGGCGGCTGATTTTGACGGTTATGTTGGCTTCCTCGATCATTTTTTGCAGAAATAGCGCGGTGCTTTCCCCTTCTACCGAGGCATTGAGAGCAAGAATGAGCTCTTCAACGGCATCTTCTTTAATGCGCTTGATAAGCTCGTGCATGTGGAGTTGCTCGGGGCCGATGCCATCAATTGGACTAATAACTCCCCCTAGCACATGATAGGTTCCTTTAAATTGGTTTGTTTTCTCTAAAGCAACGATGTCAATTGGGTCTTCAACCACTGCTACGAGTGTTTTGGAGCGCGCAGGATCGCTGTAGAGGCTGGAAATCTCCTCAGTACTATCAATGAGTGCAAAGGTCTTTGGGCACGATTTAAGATTGCTGTGGAGGCTCTCGAGCGCTCGTGCGAGCTCTTGTGCGCTCTGGCTTGATCGTTTAAGTATACCAAGTGCATACCGCTCTGCGGTTCTGGGCCCAACGCCAGAAAGCTTGCCGAGCTGTTCTATAAGATCTTCTAGGGCTTTAGGTAAAACAGACATGACTATAACTCCAAATAACAAGTTCCAAATAACAAATAATTCCGAGTATCCAAGTTCGAATTTTCAAACTTTTCTGTGATTTGTAATTCGTACATTGTAATTTATTTGAGATTAGGTGCTTGTAGCTTGTTATTTACAATCCAAGATTACCGAGCTGGCCCATCATTGGCTTCATTTTCTCGGCGGCGAGCTGCTGGGATTCGGTAATTGCTTGTTTGACAGCTTCTTCAATCCAGGTTTCAAGTTCGCGAATATCTTCGAGATCAACCTGTTCTGGGTCAATCGAGATTTTCTTTAATTTTTGCTCACCACTAATCTGTACAATTACTGCGCCGTCGCCAGCTTCTACCTCAACAATTGTTTTTGCAAGTTCCTTTTGCAGCTTCTTTACCTGCATCAGCATTTTAGCTTGATCCATCATACGTGTATTCTCCTCTTGCTTACCATATTAGTATAACAGTCTTGGGGGCTAATTTTGTACAACTACCCAACGAACACTGGCGTTGGTTGCTTCACTGACAAGCGCGTGCTTCTGGGTCGCAGCGGCTATAGCGGGATTATCAGGTCTGAGCAATGATACTGTAGCTTCAGTTTCAGATAGCCTGACTTTGCAAGGCAAGTTTGAGGCTTCAAGCAATTGATGGAGTGCTCCATCTGAAGTCTCCACAAAGCAGTGCTTGTCTTGGTACTCGCGTTTCCTCAGCTCTTTTTGCGCGAGCTCAAGATCACGGCTAAATACCAAGTGGGTTGCTGAACGTGATGGCCATACGTGAAAATAACTGACATAGTGCAGGGCAACGACAGAAACAAACAATAGGCTCAGCGGTGCGAATGCCGCAACACGAGCATAGGGGTTTTTGGGGAATGTGCGTCGCCAACGATGCATCAAGTGGCGTATGCCCGCAGTCATGAAGATGGCGGCCGGAACCAAAACTAAACCGCCGCCTCGAGAACCATCGCTCAGCCCACTTGCAAGTGCAAGTATGGTAGCGGTGATTAAGACAACCAGATTAAGCCTGTTAATTCGCGTTCGCCAAAGCATAATAACGCCAAAAAGCATAAAAATAAGCTCAAAGAAGCGCACGAAAAAGACACCGTCGGGGCTAATATTAGGATTACCATTCGGAAACACAACTGCCACTGCACTCGTGTTAATAAAGACATTCTTCAGGTATTCATTTACAGGAGGTAGCATTTGTACGCCAAGAATGTTCTTAAAGAATTCATGATTATGCCACGAGAAGAACGCGCACAATCCCAGGCCAACAACAGCTATACCAATACTCGGAATTTTTACAAGCAATGAAGATTCGCCTATGCGTTCGCGAAATGCTTTGTAACTCAGAAGACTTGCGCTCAGAGCAATAACTGCGTAGATACCAAATGGAATAAACAAGAGCGCAGAGCAGGTGATGGCGTAGAGCAGCAGCCAGTGGTTCTTGTTTTCAATAAGTTTGATAAAACACAGCAGTGCAAGGGCAAGCCAGAGGCTAAATTCAATGCCACCGGTACTTAAGCGAGCAATAAATAAGAACCAATCAGCGCTAATAAATACGGCTGTACTCAGCAGCGCTGTCGATTTTCCAAACCAGCGCTTCATCAAATGATACAGGCAAAACGCTACGAGTAGCGCAATAACTACGCTTGGCAAACGGATAGAAAGTGTTGAAACTCCTAATACGTGCAGACTTACCCATTGAAGTATGCTGTGGAGCGGATAAACCGGCATGTCTTTTATTGCGTTAAATTCAAGATGGCGTGCTGCGACATTTGTTTCAGCTTGGCTGAGCCCAGGCCCGATATTTGATAGTTGCCAGCCAAGAAAAAAGAGGATAAACCCAAAAACTATTGAATAGCCAAACAAATAACGGTAGTTGTACAGCAGTAACTGCTTAAGTGTACGCGATTTCATTATACTTTTAGTATACCGTAGATAGATACCTGATAACAGCAAATAGATAACAGTCTAAGGCAGTGGTTTAGATACACTTGCCTAACCATCTGTTATCTGCTTGCTGGTATCTAGTGTTTGGTGTCGAGCGAGATGAACTTGAGTTTTTCCGGATGGAAGTATAATTCAATTCTTCCGGTCGGACCATTACGATGCTTGGCCAGGATTAAATCGGTGATGTGCTGACGGTCGGTGTCGGGGTTGTAGTAATCCTCGCGGTATAAGAAGGCCACGATGTCGGCGTCTTGCTCAATTGAGCCAGATTCGCGCAGATCTGCCAGCTGAGGTATTTGTGGGTTGCGACTTTCAACTGAGCGCGAGAGCTGGGAAAGTGCAATTACTGGTACGTTAAGTTCACGTGCAATAAGCTTCAGGCCGCGGCTAATCTCACTCACCTCTTGTACTCGGTTGAAATCGCCGCCGCCTCCACGTGAACCGCTCATGAGTTGAAGGTAATCAATAACGATCAATCCGAGGGGATGTTTTTGAGCCTCGCGACGTGCCTTAGTGCGCATTTCCAGCACCGTGATACCTGGTGTGTCATCAATATAAATCGGTGCTTCAGAAAGCTCGCCCATAGCAGCGCCGAGACGCTCAAAATCTTCATCGGTTAAGTTGCCAGTGCGAATGTTCCACGCGTCAACGCCCGATTCGGCAGCAAGCATGCGGTCTACCAGCTGGTCTTTGCTCATCTCGAGACTAAAGAAGAGCACGGGCTGCTTTTCGATGGTGGCGACATTTTGTACGAGGTTACCAACAAAAGTGGTTTTACCCATGGCCGGACGGGCGGCTAGAATGATGAGATCAGAGCGTTGCAAGCCGGCAGTTTTATTGTCCAGATCAGTCCAGCCGGTGCGGACACCACGCAGCCGGCCTTTGTTTTTGTGTAGTTCATCAAGCCGGTCAAAGCCTTCAGCCAAGATTTGCTCAATGGAGACCAAGTCCTGCTTGGTGGTACGCTGCGAAACCGAGAATAAGCGCTTTTCAGCTTCTTCCAAGATTTCTTGTACGGATGTAACGCTGTCGCTGAAGCTCAGATTAACAATATCCTCAGAAGCTTTAATCAGTTTGCGTCGCGTGGCTTTTTCGGCAACTAAATCGGCGTAATGTTCGGCATGTGCGGCGGTCGGGACAGCGTTGGTCAGCTCGGTTAAATAACTTGAACCCCCAACATTTTCGAGATCATTACTATCTTTAAGAGCGCTTGAGAGAGTGAGTAGATCTACCGGTTTATGTTGTTCGTAGAGCCGAAGCATTGCACTGTAGATGGTACCGTGGCGTTTTTCGTAGAAGTCGCCACTACTTATTTTGTCGGCAATTAATGTAATAACCTCGTCTTCAATTAAAATTGAACCGAGCAAACTGACTTCAGCCTCGATATTCTGCGGCGGTATCTTTGCGCCAATTGCCTTTTGATCACGCGGATCCACTAAAGCACTCCTTGCTTACACATGCACTACTTCTCCACCACCCATAATATCTTGAACTTGGGAGATAAGTGAAGCATGAGCGGGATCAGTTTGCGGCGCATCTTCCTGAGATGCTGATTTTGCCCGCTCTTTATCAACGAGGCTGCGTACAACTGTTGAAGCACCGGTAACTTCCGTAATGATCTCCGCTATCAAAGCTTTATGGCGGGATTCGTCGATCTTCTTTTGGTGAAAAGGAAACTGAAAAATGAGCAGCAAGCCTTCCTCGTCAAGTGTTGCTATAGCCAGGCGCAAGACGGTATACAGCGGATTATTCTTTTGCTTTGTTGTTTCAAGAATCTTTGGCCATGAAGTCTCGAGCATATCTTGAGTAAGTTTACTTGCATTATTTGGTTGCTTTTTGGCGGCTGATACCTCTTTTTCTTCTCGCGGTTCAGTGGGTGTCTCCGCTGTTTTTTCAGATTGTTCTGGAGTGGAATCTTTTTTTTGAGGCGGTTGCGGTGCGGGCGGCTTTTGTGCAACCGCTGGACGGACAACTTGAGGGGCCGGAGTATGCCGCAGAGCAGCGCTTACTAATGTGGTTTCAAGTTTAAGCTGCGGATACTGCGCTGATTGCACACCCACAAGCTGCTCCATGAGCACGATGGTTTCGGTGTTGTACGAACCTCCAAGTATCTCGTTTCGTAGGTAGCTTACTAATTGGCTGGCGATATGAGCGGGCGTCAAACCGGTTTGCAACAATTGATTAAGTTGTTGAAATACATCTGCACCGTTACCAGACTGCAACGCTTGGAGCAGAGATTCCAGCACGGTACGAGGGGCAAGACCAAGCAGCTGCTCTATAACTTCTGCTGTAACTGCTTCACTGCTATTACTGACTTGATCAAGCAAACTAATGCTATCACGAAAGCTGCCACCGCCGTGTTCGGCCAGCAACCGGAGTGCTCCTTCGTCAATATCGATGCTTTCATTCTTGGCGATTGTTTTGAGGTGTGCCGCAACCTCATCGGTCGATACAAGCCTGAGGCTGTGGCGCTGGGTGCGGCTGATGATGGTTGCCGGCAGTTTATGTACCTCGGTGGTTGCAAGAATAAATACGACGTGTTCTGGCGGCTCTTCTAGGGTTTTTAAAAGAGCGTTAAAGCTCTCTGTGGTGAGCATATGGACTTCATCAATAATGTATACCTTGTATTTTGCTGAAACCGGTGCGATGTGGACTTTATCTCGCAGATCGCGGATATCATCAATGCGCCGATTGCTTGCGGCGTCGATTTCAATAATATCAAGATGATTTACCTCTTCTTCGTAGGGCAAATCATTGATAGTGTGGGCAATGATACGGGCAATTGACGTTTTACCAGTACCACGTGGTCCTGTAAATAAATAGGCGTGGTTGATTTTACCGTTTTTCAGGGCATTTTCGAGTGTTTTGGTAACATGCACTTGGCCGATAATTTCGCCTAAACTTTTAGAGCGGTACTTTCGGTACAGCGCCTTCCTGTCCGCAGAAGCGGTTATCTTCTTTTCTCCCATAGTAGTACTAGTATATAGCGGTTGACCGCCGGTGGGTAGTGTGTAAGTTACAGCATGCTACGCAATATCACCAACGTATTTGAGGTAGCAGTTGCCGCAGAGGGATTCGTAGGTGACGTCTTGTTCGCCATCAATGGCGACCTGCGAGCCACTAGCTACAAATGTATCGTTCACTCTTCGGCCATTTAGAATCGCCTTTTTGCCACAGCGGCAGATGGTTTTGAGCTCCTCAATACTGTGGGCAAGTTCAAAAAGCCTCCCGGAGCCTTCAAATGTTTTAGTTTGAAAATCGGCTCTGAGACCATAGCAAATAACTGGAATGTTCAGTTCTATGGCAACTTTGAATAGCTGTGAAACCTGAGCTTGAGTTAAAAATTGCGCTTCGTCAATAAGTGCGCAGCTGAGACTCGGTTGCGCCTCTTTTCTTGCGGCGATTATCTGAAAGATGTCTTGTTTTGGTTTTAGTAATACATCTACTGTTCGACTGGCGCCAAGTCGTGAAATAACTTGGTTGTTTCCTTTAGTGTCAACTTCTGGCTTAATGAGCACAATCTCCATGTCGCGTTCCTCGTAATTGTGTGCTACCTGAAGTACTGCAGTTGACTTGCCTGAATTCATCGCGCCGTATCGAAAATAGAGCTTTGCCATCAAAGACAGTATAAAAAATATCTTGTTTCTAATCCACTAATTCTGCCCAGATGATTGGATGGTCGCTTGCAGTAACTACTGCACCAACTGTACGGTGTGTGAATCCTCTGGAGTATATATCGTCTACCTGCATGGGTGGAATAAGTCTGCCAAGACCAAGCGGTAATTGGGCGTGTCGGTAATTTGCAGGAAAGCCGCTGGTTCGGCGGTCGAGTGCTTGTGTTGCGGCGAGAAAGCCAGCTTGGGTAAATAAATGGCGAGCTCTTTGTAGTGGTAGCGAATTAAAATCCCCCGCAATAATTGCTTGCTGATGGCCTTGTACTCTTTGAACGAGGTGCCGAGTGATTCTGGTGCGCTCTCTGAAGTGAGAGATTTGCCATGGGTAGTGAACTCCCATCACTAATATATCTCCAATCTGTGCGGCTATGCCAAATCTTCTCTCGCCCGGGAGAATCTCAAAAATTGCTTCATCCAATATTGGGATATCGGGTTTTGTGAGTATAGCGATTCCTTCATCGGCATCTTTTTGATCAGCACGTACTCGTACATCCATGCCCGTCTCGCTCGCGAGCTTAGCAAGACAATCATCTGCTGAAGATTGCTGTATTTCGCAGACAATAAGAACATCTGGGTCAAGGGTTTGAACATCCCCAGCTATTTGAGGGATGCGTTCGTGCTGCGGGGGTGTTTGCGCACGGAGGCGATCGGTGTGAGGAGAGAGAATGTTGGCAGAAACGATACGCAAGGACGTAGATACATTTATATTATATCACACAATTCAAATAAATACAACCTCTATAGAGCAGCTTCGAGAGCGGCCCATTCTACTTCGGTGTCATCTTCAGGGAGAACAACGCTGACTTGATCGCCAATTTGACCTTTAAAATAGGTAACACTTGCGAGTAGTACCTTGTACTCTTTTCCGGCCACATCAACAAAATAGCCACCATCTCGTTGTATCAAAGTGCCGATAACTTGTTTTCGTGGCACTGGACCGATCTGTTTGTAGATAAAACCGCCATCGTCTGCGATGGTGAGTTTTAAAATATCACCTTGTACAAGCTTTGATTTGCTTGCGTAATTTGCTGGTACGGGGTATGTTTTACCATCTGGTCCGAGCATATTTTGCCCGTCAAAGACGCCTTCAATAACTTTCCCTGCTACTTCTTCCCGCTGTGACTGAGCAACAATTGGATCATCTCCTACGAGACTTGTGAGTAGCTCGCGTGCTGCTGCTAGATTCGTTTCGGCCTCTACCAAGAGCGTTTTCAAGCGTTTTACTTGCTTTTCTGGTAATTCTGACATGATAAACCCTTACTTTTTATTTACTCGCATTATCTGTGGCTACAGTAGCATGATGTAAAAAGTATGTCAATAAACTTTTCCACAGGCTTGCTATCTATGTAATTTAAGATCAGGGCTATATGAATATATGATTCGCTGCAGCTACAAGCCTGTGGTACCGTTCTTGATCTCGGTGTCTACCACTTATAACTCCGGCCCAGGTCTCTCCTGGGTAGTCTCCTTTTGCGGCGAGTGTGAGCATGCCGGCAAATGCAAGACTTCCCGCAGGTTCTGCTGCTATACCGGTCAAGGCCTCTTGTAGTATCATTGCCTCGCCAAGCTGTGCCTCTGAAATAACGATGGCCTCAGAAAAAGAGCTGCACGCTAAAACTTCTTTGAGTGCAAGGCTACCAGCAGTTTTCACGGCAGTTCCATCGGAGAGTGTGTTAACTTCCGGAAGTGTTACCAGCGAGCCCTGGTCTAGGCTTTTTGCAAACGCATCAGCACCCTCAAGCTGCACGCCATACAATTCTGTTGCGGCGCTAGTGCGACTTACTGCACGGCAAGCTCCTGCGAGCATGCCGCCACCACCAACGGGTACGAAAAGACGATCTGGCGCTCCGTTATCAAGTATTTCTTGTATCAGTGTGGATTGTCCGTCTATGACATCGTTATCATTGAATGGATGTATAAATGCTGCGCCACTCGCGCGTGCATATGAATGAGCCTCGTCGAGCGCCTCATCTACGCCACCAGCTACTTGCACGACCTTAGCGCCAAGTTTATCGAGTGCAACGAGCTTTCTTCTAGGAGTGCTTTCGGGAACGTATATGTATGCTTGGGAGCCCAACTTTTGAGCTGCTAGTGCAATGCCTTGTCCATGGTTCCCGGCACTGGCGGTTACGATACCGGCCTGTAGCTGATCTTGCCCAATAAGTTGTGCTGCTCGATATGCACCTCGTATTTTAAACGAGCCAACGGGCTGTGCGGTCTCATCTTTGAGCCAAACATTTGCTCCAGAGAGTCTGAGCCCAGTATCAAAGAACGGCGTTTCTACAACAGTGTCGTAGAATTGGAGGGCTTCGAGTGACGTTTCTTGTAGATTAGTTTTCATAATGCTTTGCTTTCGGGGTTATGATAATTAAAAAATCCCGCATTTGCGGGATGTGAGTGCTTGTTTTTGGTGGCAGCTAAATAATCCCGCAAATCTTTTTCGGAATAATAATGATCATGTTGGCTGAACTTCTGCTCATAAATTCTAATAATACGCAGTTTTTTTGCAATGTCAAATAGATGCACTCAAACTTGAATATCCAAACCTTGTTTCTGTCATTCTCGGCTCGACCGAGAATCCAGTATACCATCTGGATCCGCGATCAGGTTGGAGACGCACTGGGTGGTCTTGAAACTCAGTATTATGAGTTGTCGAGAGGTATTGCCGATGTGCTTGTTGGGTTTTTCGACTTCGCTCAGAATGACATTAATAGTATCTTGAAGTGAAATAAAATACCGCCCAAGCTGAGCGGTATTTGCTGAAAATCTGGTCGATTTCTGAGTACTTAGGCGAGTTCGACAGTTGCGCCAGCTTCTTCCAAAGCTTTCTTGGCTGCTTCTGCTTCCTCTTTGTTTGCCTTTTCTTTCACGGCTTTTGGAGCGCCGTCTACAATTGCTTTTGCTTCACCAAGACCAAGACCAGTGATTTCTTTCACAGCCTTGATAACAGCTACTTTTTGTGCGCCAGCGTCTTTGAGGATCACATCAAATTCGTTCTTTTCGTCTTCGGCAGCGCCGGCGTCACCACCAGCGGCAGGGCCAGCAACTGCAACGGCTGCAGCAGCAGGTTCAATGCCATATTCATCTTTGAGTAGGTTCTTGAGTTCGTTTACTTCAAGAACGGTTAGTTTTGTAAGATCTTCTGCTAATTTCTTGATATCAGCCATATAAAATTCCTTTGTCATTAATTTCTAATTTCCAAATCCCAATTTCTAAATAAACCACAATGTTCAAAGATTTAAAATTCAAACTTTTGAAATTGCTCAGAGTTTAGTCATTAAAATTTCGATTTCAAGCGCTTTAGGCACCTGCTTTTGCTTCAATTCCATCAAGTAGGCCGTGTAGGTTGCCGGAAAGGCCACTGACGACATCGTTTAATGGAGATGAGAGTGTTGCGAGAACTTGAGCAATGAGCTCGTTCTTGCTTGGAAGCGTTGCGAGTGATTTCACTTCATCAACGCCTAGTAATTTGCCTTCTGCAGAAATTGCGCCGGCAAGCTTTAGGTTGGCATTTGTTTTGGCAAATGCCGCTAAAGCTTGCGCGGGAGCGACTTCATCTTCCGAGCTGACTGCATAGAGTAGCTGGCCAACCAGGCTGTCGGTATTGACATCCTTGAGGGCTGGATTCTCTTTCACAGCAACACGCACCAGGCGGTTTTTGACCACCTTGATGCTAATGCCTTGCTCACGTGCAGCACGACGAAGTTTCTGCAAATCGGCAACGGTCAGGCCATCGTAATGAGCGAAAACGGTCATTTTAGCGCTGCTAAGGAGATCGTTTAGCTCGGTTACCAAGGCCTGTTTTTTATCGCGAGTAATCGCCATAGTTACATTACCTCATATTATAGTTAATTTGTTCGACCAGATTGTTAATGAACGTACTCGAGAACGGCAAAGACATAAGAAAAAGCCTTTGACTCTCGCATTATCAAAGACTTCTTCAAAAATAAAACAAATTGTTTGTTTCACTTCCTCGGCAGGTCTTAACACTTGTTTCCAAGCCGCCCACTGTCTTTGGCAATGATCTTAGTAATACTATCAAAAGATCGTGCAGATGTCAAGATTGAAATGCCACAGCCCGACCGCGTCTTCCTTGGTATTTGCCGTCTTCATGTATGTCCGTCTGCGGATGTCCCCATTCGGTTGGATCGTAGGGCGTATATAGGCCAAAACCGCCTTTAATGATTCCATCACTATGTATACCCGATCGGTGTACATTAGTGTCCGATCCTACTACAGGTGACTGTCGATGCACGAGCATGCCAGCTTCCCGCATGACACCTTGTGCGGTCGCAACTGCTTGCGAGCGATTTATGCGCCAAAGGACAGGTACTTCCGGATTGCCCTCGGTAAATTTATAGAGTCCTGCATAGGCAACAAACAGGTCGGCATTACCTGCTCGTTCACCCAGTCCACACACAGTCCCCTCTATCTGAACCTTGGTTGGGATATCGGTTTGTCGAGCGTGCGATACTGCCGCCCTGACGATAGCTAATGAATTAGCGGTTGCCATTCCAAGATCATTATGATTATGTGCTGATATTACTACCTCTTCATTGCATTCGTATGCCCATCCTATGACTTTTGTATAGAAATCCATCATCCAAAATGGATCGCGGTGACCGACGGTATCAGGTACGTTTATAACATCTGCTCCTTCATCGACTGCCATTTTTACCACACGTTCCAAGTATTCTTCATCTGTAGTTGAGGCCGCCTCTGCTGAAAACTCCACTGAGGCAAGAGTATTTGCGAACGAAAGCTCCTTGGCATGTTTGATGGCATCTTGACCCATCTTCAGCACATGTTCGGGACTGCGCCCAGGGAATTTTGCGGCCATATGTGAAGGATCGGTTGATATAAAGGTATGAATGCGGGGTCGTCGTGCACGTCTAATAGCCTCCCAGGTTGCCTCAATATCGTCTTTAGTTGTTCTTGAAAGACCGGCTATGACCGGTGTTTGCTGAACGGTTGCGATGTATTCACCGTTTTGCCACTCGGCAACGGCCCGTTCTGTATTGCCGACAGTCTCGGCAACGGCGCGTACCTCATCTGCATCTCCAGGAGTTGCTGGAAACCCAGCCTCGATGACGTCTACTCCAAGATCTGCAAGCATGCGAGCAATATGTTGTTTTTTGCCTTCTTGAAACTGGTTTGCAGCAGGTAATGACTGCGCGCCATCTCTTAGAGTGGTATCAAATACGTCTACCTCCACTTTACTCATAATTGTTCTCTTTCTTACTTATAAACTAAAAATGGGCTGTGAAGCCCGATGTTTCATTCTTGGCTGTACTTGGCGTTATACGCTTCGGGCTTCAACTACTATGAAGCACAGCCGTTGAAGTCTGAGGAGAAGAAAAGCTGAAGAAGCTATCGATTGCATAGTTTATATAATATTTCAATATCATCTGCTTGTCAATTATCCACCCACCATACATCCTGCACACTTTCACTAAACTGAGAGGAGTGAAGATGAGGTACCGCAAGATGAGCGCGAAACAATTACTTGTGTACGGAGCAAGGGTTCGTTTGGCCTGGTTTAGAAAAGCTGCTGAGCTTGGGTCAGTTACGGCAGCCTGCCGGTACTACGGCATACCAAGACGGACATATTACTACTGGCATAGTCGGTGGCTAACTCAGGGCAAAGCCCTGACTAGTCTGTACGATCTACCGAAAACTCCGCATTCGCATAGCAGCGATGTCGATGAAGAAATTGTTAGTCTCATTGTTCAGCTCAGACTCGGCTTGGGCTACGGCGAAGACAAGCTGGCCTATGTTCTCGGCAGGGATTACGGCGTACAGATATCTCACCACGGTGTGGGAAATGTCCTAAAACGAGCAGGACTGCTCGTAGCCAGAAAGAAACACGTTCGCACACAGCGTCGCCTTAGCGACTACCCCTACCAACCAGGTGAAGTCGGGCAGATGGATGTTAAGCACTGGAAACGAGCCGCTTACCAGTACGACATCGTCGACTGTGCAACCAGGATTAAATACAAACGTCTGTACCCAGGCGTTAACCCTGGCTACACTGTCGATTTTTTGAAACACGCTGTACGATTCTTCGAACCGGCCTTTACATTTGAGACTATCCAAACCGACAACGGCATGGAGTTTGTCTACGACCAACTGCCACAGACTAAAGCAGAGACGCTTACTGCTATGCAACGATGGCTGCACGCTCACGGTATCCAGCACGGCAGAATACCATCACGTTCACCACATCTTAACGGCAGAATTGAGCGGAGTCATGGCGTTGACAAAGATCGCTACAAAAAGCTAACCACCAACTCTCACGACAAAGCCGAACTCCAAGAGTTCTTAGTTGAAGATTGTTTGGACTACAACTTCTACCGGCCGCACAGCATGCTACGCATGCTGACACCGGTTGAATACCTACAAAGCCTCAGCGGCTTTGAGAATGCTACACTGGATGTAAGTGTGCTATATGTTTAGTGGGTCGACCGGCTGTCTATTGTGCTTCTGAACGATTTGTCGACTTGACTTAGAGCAAGCAGGGCGTATAATCGGGTACGTTATGTTACTTACTACCGTTAGCTATATGATTCTCAAGAGTTATCGCTGCGACTTCGTGCTCGTGGTGCGCTAAATGGTAGATTGAGTACTTTAGTTTAAAGAAGAAAAGAGGCTCGATCTACGCACAGAGATCGAGTTTTTGCTTCTCGCGGTGAGTTATAAGCGTATGATTTACCGGAAGAAGCAAATCTGCTCTTCCCTGCCTCGAAGGGGCAGCCTTAACAAGCTGGAGACAGACGATGCAATCTGTTTTTGAAATGATTGATGATGCGCTGGAGCAGGGCAATGCCGAAGGCGCTCGGGCAATCCTCCGACAAGAAGACGCCGCCCTTGACCCGGCGGAGCGTGAGCGCCTCTGGAGTCTCGTTCGCGAGGCCGAGGTTCGTCAGCTCGCTTTGTAGTCAAGTCAAGACGGGTGTGGCCGGGCAACAACTATGGTGCAAGAGGGGCAAACGAAGCCAAGCCTCTTGCGGCCATATGGTTGGCGCAGCATGGTGCGCACGAAATAATGACACAAAAGCGTTTTTCGTTTGCCCGGTCACCTGACGACTTTACTTAGAGTCCTAAACACTCTGTCTCCAGCAATTTCTAAACATATGTATGAAGATGATTGATCTCACAGGAACAGAACTGCCGCTTGGTGATGATGTTGTGCAAATGCCCGACTCACTCATTACTCAGCTATGCATGGGCGACCCGGCGTTTGCTCGCGCTACTTTTGCTACGCTTGGCAGGGAGCGCCGACACAATATTACTGCGCTTCAAATGGCAGCCGAGATATTGCAAAGCCTTCACTATGGGCGCATGCCTCGGAGCAGGCCGCTTATGAAGGCCGTTCGACATCGGCACGAGGGGTTGGCCTTGGATCTTGGTGATTCCTCTGGCTTTAATCAGACGCTCCTCGTTACCCTAGGTGTTGATGTAGACTTTTCGGAGAACCCGCGAGCTGCGCTCGAAGATCTGGTCAGTGCCTACGTTGGTGGTTTTGTGGTATGTCTTGATTCCGTTGTCGAGTTTAGTCAATTGAGAAACGAGGAGAGAGACTTCGAAGTTATTCCGTTCCCCGCCCTTCGACTTAGCTTTGACCCGATTGATTACTGATTTAGTTGCTCTAACTTAAATTGAGTGGCACGTTCAGCTGCGAGACGGGCCAATTCAGGATCTTCACCTTGATTCACGAATGACATTCCGTCGGCAATAATGGGGTGAACTTCGGCGATTTTATCGTACATTTGTTTGGCGAGTTTGCGATAGCCTGGATGGCCTTGCGGGCTGGTGCGGAGTTCCATGAAGTGGAAGGCTTCACGGGCGTTGAGCATTACTTTCCAGCGCATGCGATGGCCAAGCAGCGTTGCGTATTGAGCCTCGTATTCGTAGCCTTTTTCTAACAAAAATTGGTAGAGCTTTGCACTGAGGTCAAAACATGATTCGAACAAATCTTCTAGACCTGCATCACTGACAAGCTTTGGAATCTCATACCCGTAATGCGGTGTGAGTAGCTGCCATTCGAGTGCATCTACAATGCGATGGCGTTGCAGATCTCTGAAGATGCCGTAATCGCAGACGAGATCAAAATTATAATGCACAAACTCGAGTGCTCGGCCTGGTTTGTGGCGGCGATTTAACCGTTCGCCAAAAGCTGCTTTCAGAGTTTCTTCTTTTTCTGTGTAGCTCCATTGGTTAATTTCCGTTGAAAGTTCGTCGAGGCTTAAGGTGCTTTGCTCGTAGAGGACGTGAGGTAATACATCAAGCTCATTTTTTGGCCAAAAATCAGTCAATGCAACTGGTTCATCGCCATTACCCTTTATTGGTCGCAGTCCTTTTTCTTTAACGATTTCTGCGAGCTTTGCACGTGTTTGCGCACGATGCGCTACCCACGCACCACCGCGATCGGGTTTGTCGGCACGTTCTAGGAAAGTCAGTACTACTTTGCGGCCCTCTACGAGAAGTTTGGAACCAACAGTGCGGGCTTCGGCAAGTTCGTCGCTCTGCAAGTGCATAATGAGGCTTTCAAGCGCTTGTCCACTTGCGAAAATACCCACTGTGGAAGTTGTGGCGGCAGGTAGGACAACTCGAGCCGCATCACATGCCTGCGCTCGTGTTGCGGCCTTCCAGGCGCCGTCACGTTTTTCTTCAGGCTCGGAAGAACTACCTCTGACATAATCGGTAAGTTTCTGCACAATCTCTGAGTACATGTCGAACAGTTTATTCATTTGCTGATTGTAATATTCGGTATCATTTTGAGTCAGAGTCTTCGGGGTATAGAACTTATAACGCCCATTTTCATCTTTTTGGTCGAAGTAGATATAGCGGGTGGACTGCTCGAGATAGGCTGCCAAGCGTCCCCACTCGAGCTTTTTGGTGAGCAAGTTACTCGCATTTTCAACCACAAAGTGTATACCGGTGAGTTGTTGTACGCTGTCGTCGCCGAACGCAGTTATGACACGCTTGAGTAGATCAGAATCCTTGCCCTCTTTTTCGGTAAATTCATCTAAAATGGTGACACGCATATCGTCAGCGCGGCGAGAAAGTCGAGCCATGGCCGCTGCAACGGTCTGGTTGCTAATTTTATCGGTAAACATATATACGTCACCAGAAGTGTCGGTTACCGCTTGAGTAAGATACTCTCTACCAGCTTTGGTGATGCTATAGCTGCCGTTACTGTTCTTCGTAACGTAAGGGTTCTCACTCTTTTTCGGCGCAAAAACTGTAGCACTTTCGTTTTGATCCTTCTTTTGTTTACGTAGTTTTCCAAGCATTGGCTGAACCCTTTCCCAGATTAGATTGTTGATGGTAGGTATACTTAAAAGCTCCCCTTCTTTTGTGCAGTCAAGCGATGAAAAACTTTCTTGAAATGTTCCACAAAGCTGTTGGTATACTTCAACAGCACGACTGAGGTGGTTGAGATCGGCCTCGTGGATATCACGCTTTTTATCGGTATAGCTACGAGCTTCTTTTTGATCTACCAGGCGCTGCGCTGTTTCAGCTGGCACCAAAAGCACGAGGTTAAGGTCTGGTCGCGGAATGCCAAGCATGCCAAACTCAAGCTGATCGAGCCAGTGCCAGAAAGCCTGTCGCTCCTCTAGGGTGTTAAATTTTGTTCCCTGGTGAGCCATATTTGAACCCATATACCGATTACTCACTACAACCTTACCGGCAGCTAGATCTGCTGCAATTGACCGTGCTGCGCTGAAGCGATCCAGGGCATAAAACAATGATGGTGTATAGGGCCCGAGCGCCTCTGCCGTGCCGTAGTTGCCGTTCAGGTACTCTCGGACGAAGTAAGATGACTCGTTTTCATACTGCGGAAAGTCGTAGGTTGCAACATCATAGCCTTCAGCTTTGAGGCGTTCCACTAAAAGTTTGAATTGCGTCCCTTTGCCTGAGCCATCGGAGCCTTCAATTGCAATAAAGAAGCTAGAGTTATTCATTTGATTTCCTTCGTCAAGAAGTCGTCCGCTAGTTGAAACGCGCTTAATGGTGTGTCGGTCACTGTCATGTGATTATGATCATATGATAAGGTTGTGGGATACTGCGGTGCAAAAGCGGCAGTTTCTAGACCACTCTGCTGCAGTTCGTTCCTAAATGAGATGTTGTGATGTGGAGAATCATCAATATGTATAGCACGCCGAGGCGAACATGCAGCACCCTGGCAAACTGTTTCTATAAGTAATTTGGCTGCAATCCCTTTTGTGAGCGGAAGCGAGCCGTGATGATTTCTGGGGAATAGTATTCCATCAAAGCAACCATCGAGAAAGGTCTTAAGAAAGCGGACTGTGCCTGGTTCGCATCCAGGCAGCGTTGAGGTGTTAGCGAACGTGTATATGCCATTTTGCTTCCATCTCCGCATAATAGTACGTATGGCGTGGATATTCTCAACGGGCGGAATTAAACCAGCATTAATTAGTACTTGAGCCGCTGGAGTGAGATCATCTCGTATTGCATGATCCGGCGTGTACTTGTGATAATCAGTGATCGCATCCGGATCATCTCTTTCAATCATGTGGAGACCTACATGAGTTTGCCTTACTACCTCGCAGAGGTCAATAGAGGCAAATCCAGTTATATCACGCACGGGTTGTGCGAATACTCCGTATACCCCATCGGCAGTTGTCAGGCTGGAGGTGTCACCTTCCATATAATCTGACCACATTACCGCAAGCTCAAGCACAGTAGGTACGGGGTATTCTATGTGTAGATCCATGTTTGATTGAGGTATCCAAAGCTCCTTGCCGGAGATACTTGTTCCGCGTTTTTCCGCACGAGCGTATGGGGGAACATCATCAACGAAGCTGTGGCTTTGATCGACTTCACGTAGCATCAGAGGCTCCGTGGCTTCTGACGTTTGTCTTTATAGGCTCGGGGGAGCATTTGTTCGGGACGCCAATTCTGAATGAGGCTTGGCAGATCATCTTCTGCGAACTCCTGGTATTTACCGGAAAGGTTTTGGTACTCACCTTCAACCTCGCCGGTTTCGTAGAATACGAGTTGTGCAATGCGCTCGCCTACGGGCAGAACAACACTATGATGCTGGTTCATATTGTAGATTTCCATCGTCCAGCGGTTGATGTAGCCCGGATCACCCCACCCAGCATCAAGGCAGCACGCAACACCGTTACGGCCCCACGTGCTGCGTGCTTGCATGGTGCTGGTGCCGGGCGCTTTAATGCCGATAAACTCGTTAGTATGAGCTAAAATTCGCTCGCCAGGGCCGAGAATAATAATTGGGTGATCTTCAGGGATTCCAGCTAGCAGCTTAATACCATGTGCATCGCACCACTGTTTGTGCGGCTTTGCCTGGTGAGGACCGTCAAAGTAGCGGTGGACATCATGCTCGTCAAACGGATTATAAATAGTGCTTTTGGTACTTCTTTCTGTTCGAAAGTACCATTCGCCGAGCGTTACATCAACACTACTGCCATTAATATGCTCTTCGATATAGGGGTACATTACAATGTGCCCAGTCGAAATAGCCTTTTTTATTTGTGTATTACTGTAGACCCCCACGTTATTCCCTCTCTCATTAACGGGCCCACTCTCCGTATGTAGTGATTCTATTGTAGCAGAATATTTCCTGCGTGCGCTAGAGCAGGCTGTGAATTAAAGCTAAAGATCAATGAGTGCGATTATTTGCTGATGAATGCTTGCTGCATCACCGCTGGCATCGATGATGTGGCAATTTTCTGATTTTGCAATATCAAGATAGGTTTGTCTGATTTTCTCAAAAAACCTTTTTCCTTGACTTTCCCAGTGGTCTTTTTCGGCGCCACTTTGGTTGATTCGTTGCTCTGCGACCTCGACTGAAACATCGAGTAGAATTTTAATATCGTAGTCAAATTCACCTAGTGCAAAGGCGTTGATTGCTCGTATATCTGCCAGTGGTACTCCTTGGACCGATTGATAGACATAGCTACTTGGATAAGCTCGATCGGTGACAACCCATTTTCCGCTTGCGAGTGCCTGCTTGGTTTCAATAATATTGGCAGCTCGCCCTGCCGCGGAGAGAAGAGCATCGCTTATCGGGGGATGCTCGTGCTTGGATTGTAGATAGAATTCACGCAGAGCTTCGTAGTAGCCTGAGCCGCCCGGCTCTCGCAAAAATAGTACTTTCACCTTTCGCTCTTCAAAAAGCTTCTTAAGCAGCCCTATCTGAGTTGACTTACCTGTGCCATCGGCGCCTTCAATAAAAACTGACTTTACCATTAATTAGTAGTATATAGTGAATAATGGTTAGCGGATAGTATTAGAAGGCCCGCCATAAGGCGGGATTCTAAGACCTAGGAGCTAACTAAGTTTTATAATCTATTCCAGGCGCACAGTACCCCGACCGTAAGGTCGTGGGCAGT
>JAXMAA010000006.1:0-28082 GCA_046350615.1 Saccharimonadales bacterium (SeqCode)
GATGTGTGCACCTCGTGGTACATTCTAAATCACCCTGAAATTGCAGAAAAAGCTAATGCAAATCCGGCGCTAAATCGTCTTGTAGCAATGGAATCTCTCATGGACGCAACCGGAGGGTTATACCCGTTTGACCGAGACATAGCCTTTCTTGGTACTATGAAGGCAATATATAAACCCTACACCGATTTCCGAAAGCGCGGAGGCAAGATGCTGACGCATTTACCGGCGTTATCTTAGATGTAGAACGACGTATTTCCGATTACATAATCGGGAATCCATTAAAACCCGAACCTATCCGCACTGCGTTTGACATCGAGAGAACAGGCGGTACCTGGTCGATGATCCGCGAACAAGGCGAGGATGCTCGAGTTGGTATTGTCAGTTCTGGAATACATGCTTTCGTTAGTGTTAGCAATGTTAGTACCGACACGTGGCGCTACACAATTGCCAAATCTTCACCTCTTATTGATTTTCCGATAGAAGAGCTCTACGCCGCACTCAATGAGAACGATCCGGCCACTGATTCAGAGAATGCGTGGGGTGGAAGCGATCTTATCGGAGGTAGCCCACGATCAGCCGGCAGCAGATTAAGCCCAGATGATGTATTTGAGATTATCGAGGAACATCTCAGAAGCAGGGTGAAGTAGGTTGATCCTACACCCAGCCACCCCATTCCAACGCGTGAAAAACGGATGCCACCACACGCACCTGACTGGCCAACATTTCATCTTGAGGTAATTCACTGGAAAAAACGGGTATATCAAGTGCATGTGCGAAACCAATTTCATAGCTTGCACTCAAACCAATATGACCCCCGGGACAATGTAGCCACACAAAATCAGCATCTCGCATGGCACGAAGATGAAACTTCTCTAACTCGTAGATTGAGAGAGTACCCTCGTGTTCCGTACGAACCACAGGCTCCATGCGATCTACAAAATCGATCGAGATAGGCGAAAGAATGCGTACACCGTGCGACTCTATCTCTCTGAACACACTGGCCAGGCCCTCACCATCTCTATGGTAGCTTCCGCAAATAACTGTTCTACGCATTTAGAAGTTCCGCTTAGACACTACAACGGTTTGCTCAAACAACCATTCATCTGTATGCAAAATCTTCAGTTCAACTTCAAAACTCTCGAAGCGGAGCGGTTTTTACATTGCTTCTTCAAAGCTCATCCATTCATTGTGGCCGCCCTCAAAGTCTATTGTGGTTGTGCCGCGAACATTTGTACCATGACATACAAAGAATATTTTGTCTTCAGTCATGGAGTCCGATTCACCCTCAAGCTGGACATGCTCATGCTAAACCCCAGCAACTCGAAACTCAGCATCAAGCCCGGTTTCTTCAAGTGATTCACGGCAAGCTGTCTCAAGAATTGTCTCGCCCCACCGGATCTTGCCACTCGGCAAACCCCAATAACCGTAGTAAGGCTGCTTGAGTCGCTCCTGAAAGAGAAACTCGGTTTTACCATTATGCGTTCGCTGAAGTGCTAGGATAACAGCATTTTTGGGCTGTCGCTCAATTGTATTATCATCCGTATCAAGTCGGTTCGCATATTCCTTTCCTTTAGCCGAAAGTCGGTAGTGGCCTTTTTTGATCTTATCTACTAACCCTAGATCCATAAGCCGTGAAATATGAAAGTTGAAATGGTCGCTTGTTAAGTTCGTTGACTTCTGCAGTTCTGCAAATCCAGCACTTGGGTGGAACAACAGTTCTCGCAAGATCGCTGTTTGCGCACTGTGAATTTTTACCTCTAAACTCATAGTTCTCCGTTCGTTTAATTCTAACAGAGGCCTCACCCTGATCATACCTAATATGTAAAGAAATAAAAGTAAACTCCACTTCACCTAGGATTCTACCTTTGGGTACATTAACCTGAGTCTCAAAACCTCCCGTCCGTCATTCCCGTGAAGACGGGAATCCGTATTAACCGCATAATTTCGGTTGACCCTCTAAGCACTGTACGTCCTTTGAGTTGCGCAGTACATAGGTAACCCATCCTTCGTAGGCAGTTGGTGTACGCCAACCTCGTGTATTTTACGATGCCCGTACTCTTCGAAAGCTAGATTCACAGCTATTGTTGGTTGCGGGTAAATGCAACTCTGGATAGTATAGATAGCTTCGGTAGTCTCAGAAGTTTTGTACTAATCCTCGTAAAATACTTGCAACTTCGGTTCTGGGTGTTTGCATCGCATAATCACTCAATAGCCCGAGCACCCTAGAGACCCGCTCGTCATCGGGCAGCTCAGTACTATATGCACCAGTTCATGCACCCAGTATGTCTCGCGGGTGTAGCTCGGTGCCATAGTCGCATGTTCTTGTTGAGCTCTTTCAGTACATGAAAGCAGCATCATTGCTGCACCCAGCCTCGCTGCCTCGCAATACGTAGGAGCCCCGATGTCCATCGCTGACGAGTGCTCTTGTTTGAGCAAGCATCTCTGAGGGAACATGCGAGAGTGCTCTTTGCCACCCAATGCCGGTTTCAGCACCTCGAGCCGTTGTGGTGGCGCACACTGCAGCCCGATTACTCGGAGCGGGCGTACGAGAATGAGATATGTAACGTACTGCACCGCACTATCTTTTGAGATGCAGTGCATCTGCAAGAAGGATATGAGGCTCTACGCAGGTCATAGACTCTTTGGCGGCAGCACGAACGACACTTTCCGAGCAGAAACGACCCTTCGCTGGATGGTAGACGGTGTATTGTAGCTTGTGCGCTGGTGCCAGGCAGCAAGCGACCCAATACAGTTACACCGGTACAGCTCAAGTAGATGTACATCATGTCTCTTTTTTGGACCTCGTTTTGCAGGGTATACTCTCCAGGTTTGTTTACAGGCGGCACATTGTCTTCGTTTGCCACCGTAGCGTCGCACACGGGCGCTGCAGCAGGTGCTTTTTTGTTGTCGTATTTCCATACACCAGAAAAGCACAGCCACCCATGATTATCCAGCCCTTTTTACAGATGGCAGGTCGTGAGCAGTGCAAGTGAGGGTCAACCGAAATTATGCGGTTAATACGGGAATCCAGTTCAGATACTAGATCCCGGATCAAGTCCGGGATGACACCGGTGAGGTTTGAGACTCAGGTGCATTAATGTTGCTTTTTTTACCAATCTATGTTATTATGAAATTATACGGAGTTTTATGGCAAAAAAAGCAGCAACAAAACGTAGGTCACGAGCCGCAAGAACTATTGAGGTAAAGCAACATACCGATATAATACGCATTATCGATGCCCTGCTTGTAAAGAATATGCACGATCGCTACACAGTGCGCCTCTCAGAAAAAACGCGCGAGATGTTGGTTGCATACGGGCCATGGCTCGCAATTGGCTTGCTTGCTGTTATTGCGCCCGAGCTCATGGTACTTGCCAAAAGTGGTCGCCTGATATCTGCTACCGGCTTTCTAGAAAAAGTATTGTTCAACCGTGAATCATGGGTACTACTTATGGTAGTGTTTATAAATATCATCTGTTTTGTAGATGCACTCAGTGACTTATTTGAAAAAACAAAACGCGGCTGGGACAGAGTCTACCTAGCCATACTCGTAAATTTAACATACGTACTGTATCAATTAGCAACCAATCCTAAGTAACCGGCCGGCCCACTGCTCAGTACACTTGCATTCGTATTTTTAATCTTTGGCCTCTTAGACGTTCGCGAATACTACAAATAATTTATTGTTGTTCCAATCCAGCAGAAGCTGTGTGTAAGTAATTTTCTTGTAAACTCTGTTCAGCCAGCATAAATACTGCACCAAAAGGTATCGCCACTAGATCAAATTCGTTCTTAAGGCCACTATTGTATAAGTCTTCTGCGTAAGTATTGAGTAATCCTCTTACTGTAGGTACTGATTCTAGGTAAACAATTACATCTTCTTGTAGTTCATAAATTTTTTCAACAGCTTCATCAGAGTCGCCATGATATTGCCCAATGTCTAGATCAAAATTCTGAGGCGCAACTAATTCAGCGATGGCAAAGGCAAACGCTACGCTTCGATAAATTGTTCTATATGCACCTGGGCTCTTTTCTTGCATTAGACCAGCAAATACACTAGCAAGCATTGAAATCTTAAATACATTTTCTAATCCACGCTTCTCTAAGTCCAGCATATCGGCATCTTCAGGTTTAAATTCGTACGTCGACCACTCTATAATTGTCTCTAAATTTTCGGAGACCACATCTTCAAGGCTTTCATAGGGCGGTAGATCCAAAAATAGCGACTCACTCATTAACTTGCATAATACCTGAATTACTAGCAATGCGATACACTTAATTATATGGATTTCCTGGAGGCGTATAAAAAACTCAATGAAGCACAAAAACAGGCGGTTGATCAAATCGATGGACCGGTTTTAGTAATTGCGGGACCAGGTACGGGCAAAACACAGCTGCTCAGCGCACGCGTGGCGAACATTTTACAAAAAACCGATACCTTGGCGCAAAATATTTTGTGTTTAACCTTTACCGAAAGTGGTGCAGCCAATATGCGCGAGCGATTGACAAGCTTTATTGGCCAGGCAGCCTATGATGTTTCGATTGGTACTTACCATGCTTTTGGCGGCGATGTTATCCGCAGATTTCCAGAGTACTTCAACGAAACCCGCCTGCAGGAGCCGGTAGATCAGCTTGGCAAGCGGGAGATCGTGGCTGATATTGTTGAAAAGATGAGCTATAGCAACCCGCTCAAACAAACCCGCTGGCATCTTCACGATCTTATGGGCACCATTAGCGAGGTGAAACGTAATCTGCTACAACCTGAAGATCTTCGGCAGATTGCCGAGGAAAATGCTACTTTTATCACCCATGTCAGTCAAGAGTGCGTTCAGATTTTTGCAACTTTCACTGGTATGCGCGGTAAACTTGAGAAACTTTTACCATATTTTGAATCGCTGCTTCAAGCTATAGAGCCTTACGGCGCAACAAACTCTGCTCACGCAACATATGGATCGCTGGCGCAGATTGCAAAATGAGCTGGAGACAGCCATTGAAAACACGCAGTCAACCGGAAAAACCACTGCGCTCACCAGCTGGAAGAACGCCTGGCTCGCAAAGAATGCAGCAAATGAGTTCATACTAGCCGGAGAGCTGGAAAACAAGCGGATACGCGCACTTGCCGACGTGGTAGAGGCATATCAAGATGCTTTGAACGAAAAAGGCCTCTACGACTTTGACGACATGATCACGCGCGCCATTCAAGCGCTCGAGACCCATAAAGATCTGCGATACACATTACAAGAACAGTATCAATATCTGCTGCTTGATGAATTTCAGGATACCAATGCCGCTCAGCTGCGATTAGTAGAACTGCTCACAGATAATCCGGTTAATGAGGGTCGTCCGAACGTGCTGGCCGTTGGCGATGACGACCAGGCAATTTACGCATTTCAGGGCGCGCAGTATTCTAACATGCTCGATTTTTACCAACTGTTTAGTGATGTAACTGTTATAAATCTGACACAGAACTACCGTTCGCACACAGACATCTTGCATACAGCGCATAACATTGCCGAGCAGATTGGATCGCGGCTTCATCATAACTTCAAAACTATGAGCAAAACCCTCGCCGCCAACGCTCCATACGAGAGCGCAACTATTGGCCGCCACGAGTTTGTAAGCGAGGTCGCTGAGTACGATTGGATCGCGGCTGAAATTGAAAGCCTTATAAAAGGTGGTGTGCCGGCATCTGAAATCGCCGTTTTAGCGCCGCAACATAAATATCTTGAACCGCTCGTGCCGTATTTGAATAATCGCGATATTGCCGTTCGCTACGAAAAGCGCGAAAACATTCTTGAAGCACCCATTATACGCGAGTTACTGGCGATGGCAGCACTCGTAATTGCGCTCAAAGAGGGTAATACACAGCTGCAATCAGCGCTCTGGCCCGAAGTACTCAGCTTTTCGTTTTGGAACATACCCACTAGTACCATCTGGAAGCTTAGTTGGAAGGTAAACGATTCCAGCGATCTCGCCTGGTCTCAAGCTCTTCTTGAAGATCAAACACTCCGCACTACAGCGCTCTTCTTTTTAGCACTGGCTGGCAAAGTTACCACAAGCACACTTGAGGATATGCTCGATTACCTTATTGGATCTCGAGAAGTTGAAACGAACGAACCCGATATGCCTTTCATCCGCTCACCACTAAGAGAATATTACACCGGCAAAACAGTTCTACGCACACAGCCCGATCTATTCTTCCAAACCATATCGCACCTCACTGTGCTGCGCGAAAAGCTGCGTGAGCATCAAAAAGCAACCACAACCACACTTACCCTGCCGGATCTCCTTAGGTTTGTGGATGTCTACCAGCAAGCAGGTGAACGTATGCTTAACACCAGCCCATATAATCAAAATGTAGAGGCTGTACAACTTATGACCGTTTTTAAGGCCAAAGGGCTAGAGTTTCAACACGTCTTTTTGCCACGCTGCCATGACGACGTATGGGGTGAAAGCTCACGCGGTAACAGCAACAAAATAACGCTGCCGCGCAACCTGGCCCCCATCCGCCACGCCGGAATGAACCAAGATGAACGTCTCCGGCTCTTTTTTGTAGCCATCACTCGTGCCAAAATAGGCTTATATCTCACCAGCTTCAGCACGAGCTTTAGTGGCAAGACCACGAAGAAGCTGAAATATCTTGATGAACAAACACAAGATGACGGCACAGCAAAAAGCATTGTGCTACCAGAACACGCCCAGGGCGTACACCAAAATAACAACGAGGCTATTTCTCTGGCAGATCGTGAAACACACTGGCAACTCCGTCATATCAGCGGCATCCAAAATATACAGCTGCAAGCCATGCTGGAAGACCGCTTACAAAACTATCAGCTAAGTCCCACTCACCTTAACGCGTTCATCGATCTTGAACACAGCGGGCCCGAAGCCTTCTTCTTTAATACCATCCTGCGCTTCCCGCAAGGGCCAACAGCCGATGGCCAGTTTGGTAATGCCATCCACGAGACGCTTGAGTGGCTGCAACGAACAGTTAATACAGCAGGTTCGTTGCCAGAACTTTCACAAACAATCAGCCATTTTACCGCTCAAATGAGGCGCAAGCATCTGAGTGAAGCCGAAACTGCGCTCCTTATTGAACGCGGCGAGCGAGCGCTCACTACATACCTCGCGGCTCGGCGTGAACAGTTTGAGGCAGGGAACATCACCGAACACAACTTCAGAAATGAAAACGTGCAGCTCGGTGAAGTCCGCATGGGCGGCAAAATCGACCTCATGGAAATTAACCAAAAAGAGAAGACCATTACAGTAGTTGATTACAAAACTGGTAAACCGTGTGAAAAATGGGCGAGTGATCTGAAACTTCACAAGTACAAACAACAGCTATACTGCTATAAACTGCTGATTGAAAACTCCAGAACCTACAGAGAATACAAGGTTACTAGCGGGAGGCTAGAGTTTATCGAGCCAGATGTTAACGGTGCAACCATGCAGCTCGAACTTACTTTTGAAGAGGCACAGCTAGAGCGAACCAAGCAATTATTAAAAGCAGTATGGCAACGTATTAAAAACCTTAACTTCAAAGCTCCCGACCTACCAGGTTCATCTCTGAGCGACATCAAGAAGTTCGAACAAGAATTGATTGCTGAAGCTGATCTTGGCTCCTAGACCCTTGATCTTTTCACTCTCAAACCGTTATTTCTATCTGGGCACCTTGTATTTTCCGATACCGTCATCTCGACCTTGCGGAGAGATCCGGCTTCGGTAAATATAAGTCAGCAAATCTCTCGATAAGCTCCTGGCGAGATAGCAGCGGACTATGAGTTTTGCAATTCAGACCACAAAAACCCAAACCTCGAAACCTCAGATCTGTCATTCTCAGCTTGCTAATTTGGTAGCTAAAAAGAAGGGTCGAATTATGTACTGAGTGTAACGAAGCTATACTGAGAGTCTAGTACATAACTGGATCCCCAATCGAGTTGGGGATGACGTTGGAAGAGGTCTTGAGACTTGGGCCACAAAAAAGCTTGACATAAAAACAAATTAGTAGTAATATTATTTTTATCCGCTGCGCGCCCTAGTGGCCAGCGCTACGGAGTAACTTGACAGGTATGAGCATTGGGTAGCGAAACAAGCGGAGCGGTTAATATGCTCTGTTTATTTCGCTACCCAAGATAACCATCTAGAACTTGGGTACATCACGTGGCGCTGGGGTGGAGGCACACCTCCCTTCCCACGCGCCGATGCCCCGGCGCCACGACCATTCTATGGGCGTGACGCCCATGGCCTTCTCTCCAGTTAGAGCTGACCAGTATTCGGTTCGCCCACTGGGGAGGCGAAAGGATCTGGGGTTGTTCCTCGAGAGACGGCGCGAGCTGAGCCGCTACCACAGGGTGTCAACCCCAGTTGGCAGAGGATCATGCGGCATCCCACGTCGTACCCTCATCAGCTCGCGAACTTCGCAGTAATGAATATCGTTACAGATCTGGGCTCCTCGTAGAGACAGGTGAGGTTTCCACCCCTCGCCCAACTCTCTTGGACCCGGTGCGGGTTGAGGCTTGCCAAGCAAGGTACTCCTCCAGTATGGTGTTGCATTTTATGTCCTCCATGGCACAACACCCCTCAACCCGCAAAATCGCATTATCCATGTTCTGCCATACGCAGAACCCGAGCCTCTGAAGGGAGGTGAAGCATATGGCAACCAGAGAGGAGTACGAAGCGTCGATCGACCGAGTTGCCCGCGGAGGTGGCGACCAGCGCGATCGCGAACTGACCCGAAGGGCAGCCAAGGAGGCAGGCCAGCGCGGTGGGAGAGCGCAACGAGCTCTCCGAGACGGCCGCTAGCCAGTCACGTTGATGGATGCGCGCGCAAGCGCAGGTACCGCACCCCGTGTGCGACCTCAGGCTCATACCTGTCCATCTTCTAGAATTGATGAACTTCATCAACTGTAGAAGATGTAATGTAATCAGCGCGTCGCTATTAAATTGTTTATAATGAGAAACCAGTGACCATATTTAAAGCCGACGATTTTAAACCGTATACAAGCCTTAAAGCCGCAAGCGCTGTTAAGTGGTGGTCTTTGACTATTCTGGCAACGATCTTAGCTATTATCATCGCTATTCTCACGTTTTTTGTTACAGAAAACGAGCAACTTCTCGGCATTATGATCGCAATCTGCTTCCCGATAGCTCCATTCGCTTCAGGAATAGTGTGGCTTGTTCGTGATGTACAGTTTGAAAAAACGAAGAAACAAGCCTTGTTTACTACGCTTGATAAACTGGGTTGGTCTCGCGGTGTGTACCCTGCAATAAACGACTGGCCAGTAGTACCTTCAAGTTTACTCCATAATCTTGAGCCCGGCGGCATACAAGCGCCGGTCGTTGCTCGCATGCAAGGAAGGTTGGAGCATCAACCTGCGGAGCTAGTCTTTCTTGATGCCAGATACTTCACATCAGATGGAAAATCAGCATTTGCGTATATACATGTTGCTCTACAAGATTCCTATCCACACACTATCGTCGACGGAAATGATGGAATACTACGCAGTGATCTTGTAGCAAAAGTTAGAAATGTTGAAAAGGTACTTCTTGAGGGTAATCTCGCCAATCAGTTTCATGTTTATACCGTAAAAGGTGTAGGACAAGATTCACTGTATACACTTACCCCTGACATTCTGGTGCATATACTCGATTACGGAACCAATTTTAATGTTGAGATTGTTGGCAACAGCATGTATGTGCTTGCCTCGCCAGATCATCTTCAGGATTCGCAAAAGTTTGCAAATTTTATGAACCTTGCCTTGTATCTTACGCAACAGTTTGGTATCCGCGCAAAAGCTCGTGGCATAAAAGAGGGTGAATTCCGCTATAACCCCACCTACGCCCAGACTCGCATGGATGTCAGTATCAGCTTTATAGATCCGAAAGATCGAAGGCGACTATGAACATCTGGCAAGAGCTGGAAGGACCAATTTTTATTTTGGCGCCGATGGAGGCGGTAACGGACCATGTGTTTCGCCGGGTTGTGGCGAGAGCGGCAGCACCAGATTTATTTTTTACCGAATTCGCAAATGCTACCGGTTGGGTACACGCGGGTGAAAAAGCTGCTGCTGGCCGGATTACGCTTCATTCTGATGAGGCCACACCAGTGGTTGCGCAAATTTGGGGAACCGTGCCTGAAGATATTGCGCAATTAGCAAAGGAATGCAAAAAGCGTGGCTTCGCCGGGATTGACATCAACATGGGCTGTCCTGAAAAAACAGCCATTAAGGGTGGCGGGGGAGCGGCGATGTGTCAAAATCCAGCACTTGCAGCTGAAGTTATCACCGCTGCTAAAAGCGCCGGTCTGCCGGTAAGTGTAAAATGCAGGCTTGGCTATTCAAAAGCAGAAGAATGGGAAGACTGGATCCCTCATCTTCTAAAACAAGATCTTGCTGCTCTCACCGTACATCTACGCACCAAAAAGGAGATGAGCAAAGTGCCGGCTCATTGGGAGTTGATGCCACAAATCAGAAAGCTACGAGATAAACTTGCGCCAAACACCCGGTTAATTGGCAATGGTGATGTCGAGAGCAGGGAGCAAGGCCTAAAACTCATCGCCGAAACCGGTATTGACGGCGTCATGATCGGCCGGGGAATCTTCACCAATCCATTTTGTTTCGAAAAAAGTGTTGTAGAACATAGCAAGCAAGAGCTGCTCAATCTTCTTCAATACCACCTCGATCTTTTTGAGGCAAACCAAGAAACAAAAAAACCATACGAAACATTAAAACGCTTCTTTAAAATATATGTTCGCGACTTTCCTGGCAGCCACAAATTAAGAACCTCTCTGATGGAGACCACAAGCACCGAAGATGCGAAGCAACTTATAAAAAGCGCCTTCGCCGAAACCGAGTGATATACTAAGGTCAAAAGGAGCTATTATGAGTAAAGAAAAGCAAGTAAATTCCGAGTACATATCAAACCCGTTCGTGTTGGCGTATCGAGCCTCACAGAAACTTTTTAACACCAATCGTGGATGGGCCATTTTTCTCATAGTTACCGGGATATTTTCTACTCTTTCACAAGGTAACGATCTTTCTGGGCGACAACTCACTCAATCTGCAAGCACTTCTACGCCGCCAGTAAGTATTGAGCTTGTAGTATTTGTAGCAAGTTTCGTAGCGCTGTTTGTTATTGTTGTCTTTGTTTTGAGCATATATCTCAGCGGCATACTCAGCTACGTGACGCTTCAAAGCGAAAAAGGTAAAAAAGTAGGCGTACGCGAGGCAATGGATGCAACAAGCAAGCGATTTTGGCGACTATGTGGCTCACTAGCATTGGCATTGGTTAAAATACTCGGCTGGTCACTTCTATTTATTATTCCTGGAATTATTGCGGCTCTTCGCTACAGCTTACTAAGTTACGTTATTATGGACGAACCAGCTGAGAGAAGAGTCAAAGAATCACACGAACGCATTAAGACACTCACCAAAGGAAGACTGCTTGAAGTATTCGGGATGGTATTTACGAGCATAGTGCCATTCGTTGGAGCTCTCTTTAATACCGCTGGCAACGCTGCATTATATCGTCAGCTACAGATTTCTACTGACAAAAATATTGAGAAGCCGAAAATTCACTGGCTTAATTACTTCTTACTTCTCATACTCCTGCTTATCACTATTGTTGCCGGAGTAGTGGTGGCCAACAACGTCATCTTCGGAAACTATGACCTCTAATTTTTGTCGCTGACAAGGTAGACCGGCAAATCACCCTGAGTTAATACCTCTGCAACCGCTACAGTATGAACAAGCATACTTATGTAGGCCTGCTGACTCTGCGTCGGGTCTTCGAAGCTACGATCCGCAACCTCCTTTAACCGCCACACATCAACCGCAAATGCCTGAGCCACACCATCGGTAGCCTCGCGCAGCCTTGCCTGATCAACTGTCATACCTGCTACTGTATTTAGAACCACCGCGACTTCCGCATGCGAAGGCTCGAGTTCTTTCGTAATTTTACCATTGTTGATAAGTGTTTCTTGCACAGTTTGCGCACCATTATAAGCTTCGCTACTATTCTCAATATGATACTGATAATAATCTCTGTAGTTTGCCAGGACCCCCCCCACTACATCACTCTGATCCTCGTCAACACCCAGAACCTCAAGTATGCCTCTAATTGTCTGCTCATTCTTAACAACTGAACTGATTGCTTCCGGAAGCTTATCAATAGCTCCGCAACCACTTTTTCCGGCATCGTTGTGAAAATGCGGATCCGTATGACCACCAAAGTCAATACCATGTAGATTAAGCCTCGATGCTGCCGCCAGCGGTAGCGTTTGCAAATCTTGATCCAGAGCAGTGCCGGTACCAATGAGAGCGGCGGTTTCCATAATAACGCCGCCGCCAAATACCTTACTTCGATTTAAAGACTTCTGCTTGAGATTGCTTGGGTCTCCCTCAAAAACAGCAGTAACACCACGTCCATCACCGCAACCATCATCATCAAGCCTTTTGCCGTCTTTATCAACATCAACCCTGACCAGGATCTGTCCTGCGTCAATAACACTCTCAGCAATCTGCCGGACTACATCATTCAGTGGGTCATTCTCATCTTCTATTCTTGAGCGAACACCAATCGCGCCGTTACCCAGGCCCAAGCCGTCAGCGATTTTAGTAACACGATACACTTTTGGTTCTACTTCAGTCATAACCCGGTTTATTCCTTCGTCCGTCATGGATTTCCTATTTTTATTAATTTATCTCACGAGCATTGTATGACATATATCACAATATGGCAATCAATATTTCGCTAAAATTTACACAGAGGATTATATGGTACTAAGCGCACAAGAAGCAAGAGAGGCAGCAGCCACCATACCGCACGTTGGTGAAGGTAAGTTAGTAGATGCTCAGGGCAGCATGGCTCTTAAAGCAGCGTTGGAAACCGAAGGCAGCAAACTACCCGGTGTTGTCATTGGAACAGTCGAGCAAGAGCTAGCCCGGTTGACAGGAAGCGGGGAAATACCTAGATGTGACAGGTCTAACGTACTCAGCGACGCTCAACTCGAAGCATTCGCTAAGAGGTTTGCCCTGCTGGGCAGCGCAGCCACAGTTGAAGCCATAGATCGAACAACCAGAGAGATCAACGAATTAGAACAAGTGCTTAACGAAGAGGGGGCTTAGCCTTAAAACAAATCTAGCGCGTGCGGCGTTTGTACTTAGCTACGTTGAGTCGAACGGCTTGGCGGTCAATCATAGATTGAGCTTTATCAAGGCTAACCTTATCTTTGGCGTTTTTGTACGCCTCTTCGGCAGCGACCAAGGCTTTCTTAGTACTTTCCTCGTGGATATCCTCGGCATGTACCGCCTCGTCAGCCAAAATTCGCACTGTATTATCAAGTATCTCAATAACACCACCATCTGTAGCAAAGTATTCTATTTTATCAACCGGATCACGCTCATTTTTTCGTACCGATATCAGACCCGGTACTGCCAAGCTAACTAGTGGCATATGATGAGGGAAGATACCAATTTGACCATCGGGTGTTGGCAACTGGATTTCATAGACATCCTCGTCAAACTTGACACCAGAGAGAGTAATAATTTGAAAGGTAATCATCGTGCGCTCCGCTCAGATGAGAAATATGAAATATGAAATATGAAATATGGGGTTTGCTGCATTACGCTCTCTTCTCCGTTGCCTTAGTTAGACCTACTATTAGTTTATGTGTTATTTCCGCTTGATCAAGTGCCACGCGTAGATCTTGCACAGTCGTTAACTCAACATCAGCAGTTAAAATGAGCTGGTTTTGCAACTCAGTAAGTGATCCGCGTGCCATCACATAAAAATGTAGCTTATCTGCCTTACTTGAACGACCGAAACCCTCGGCGAGGTTCGAAGCCACCGACATAGCTGCTCGTCGCATCTGCGAAACAGAGCTGTATACTTCTTCTTTCGGAAACTTCTTAGTGATTTTAAAGACTATGAAAAACAGTTTACGGCTCGCTTGCCAAGCATTGAGATCCTGAAAATTAGTAATTTTCTTGTCTTCTCCCATTTTTCATATTCCATTTTTCATATTGCAAAGCTCAAAACGTTACTTAACGTCTTTGATAGCACCCTTCATGTAGAAAGCGCTCTCTGGCTTATCGTCATGCTTACCGTCCAAAATTTCGCGGAAGCCTTTGATAGTGTCTTCTAGCTTTACATAAACACCGGGAATTCCAGAAAAGACTTCCGCAACATGGAATGGCTGGGTTAAGAAGCGTTGGATACGGCGGGCGCGGCCAACGATCTTTTTATCCTCATCAGAGAGTTCCTCCATGCCAAGGATGGCAATAATGTCTTGCAAATCTTTGTAGCGTTGCAATATCTTCTGCACACCGCGCGCAACCTCGTAATGCTCAACACCAACGACCTCAGGATCAAGAATGGTTGAGTTTGAATCGAGTGGATCAACAGCAGGATAGAGGCCAAGTTCGGTCAGGGCTCGGTTCAGCACAATGGTTGAATCGAGATGCGCAAAGGTTGTTGCAGGAGCAGGGTCGGTTAAATCATCTGCTGGTACGTATACAGCCTGCACAGAGGTAATTGAGCCCTTCTTGGTTGAGGTGATGCGTTCCTGCATTTCACCCATTTCCTGCGCCAAGTTTGGCTGGTAACCAGCAGCTGAAGGAAGGCGGCCAAGCAAAGCAGATACTTCTGCACCAGCCTGTGTAAAGCGGAAGATGTTATCTACAAAGAACAGTACATCTTTACCTTGATCACGGAATCCTTCTGCCATCGTCAGGCCAGAAAGTGCTACACGAAGACGAGCTCCTGGTGGTTCATTCATCTGACCAAATACAAGTGAAGTTTTATCGAGCACGCCCGACTCTTCCATTTCGTAGTACAGGTCGTTACCTTCACGGGTACGTTCACCAACACCCGCAAAAACCGAGTTACCACTGTGGAATTTTGCAATGTTATTAATGAGCTCGGTAATAAGCACTGTTTTACCCACACCAGCACCACCAAAGAGCCCAACTTTACCACCCTTAGTCATTGGCGCAATAAGGTCAATTACTTTAATACCAGTTTCAAGAATTTCTACTTTACCAGATTGCTCCTCAAGAGCAGGTGGGCGGCGATGAACTGCGGCGCGCTCAGTAAATGTACCTTCTTTGCCATCAATCGGCTCGCCAGTTACGCTAAACATACGCCCCTGCGTTGCATCGCCAATCGGCACCAAAATTGGTGCACCAGTATCTTTTACTTCAGTTCCACGCCTCAAACCATCTGTTGAAGCAAGTGAAATCGCTCGCACACTTGATTCATCAAGATGCTGCGCAACCTCAAGAAGTACCTTTTTACCCTGAATCTCAACCTCAAGCGCGTTATAAATTGCTGGTAGAAAATCTTTACTAAATTCTACATCTACAACCACACCAACCACTCGGGTGATCTTACCAACTGCCTGTTTTACTTTTTCTGCTCGTACTGAGCTTGTCGAATGTGCTACTGCCATATTACTCCTTAATTTCCTTCTAATTTCAGTTTTGGATCAGTTGCATCGCCAGCGCCTTCTGCGTAGAGCGCGACCTCATGAGCCAAAACCCTTTCAGCCATCTCATTACTCAATGGTGCGGGCCGGCCTAGCCCGTCCATAAATGCAGTATAAGCAACGTCATGCATAAGCTCGTGAAAGCGACGTCTCTGGCCTTCATCCAAAGTTTCTATAAAGGCTTGAAATAAAGGTCGTGTCGCTTGCTGACCAGCTATAAATTCAGTTGTGGCCTCGTGCGGCAAAAGATCAGCGCTCATCCTATTGCCTCCGCGCCGCCGGTGATTTCTGCGAGTTCTTGGGTGATTGCTGCCTGTCGAGCGGTGTTAAGTGCCAAGGTGAGATCATCAACAATATCGTTGGCGTTGTCAGTGGCATTCTTCATAGCTAACATTCTTGAAGAGTGTTCTGAAGCAGCAGATTCTAGCATGTACTGCATCATTGAAACTTCTACAAAACGCTCGGTTACTTCATCTAGAACCTTTTTAGGGGTTGGCTCAAACACCGCATCTTCAAGATGCGCAGAGAGCTCGACATCTTCAAACGCTACTGGCAACAAGCGGGCGGTGGCTGGTTTTTGGTTAACGCTCGAGATAAAATCGGTGTAAACAATATCAACGGCGTCAAATTCGCCATTTTGAAAGCCCTCAATTGCAGTAATGAGGATCGGCCGCAGATCTTCGGCAGTAGGGGAGGCTACAAAGTCGTGATATGCACCCAGAAGTTCCATGTCGTCCAATTTGGCGGTAAAAGCCGTGGCACGCTTGCCAACAGTGATGACTTTGTTGGCAATCGCCGCTTTATCATCTTTCTTCAGCTCAGCCGCAAAATGCTTGAGTACGCCCGCATTATAGCCACCGGCCAGACCGCTGTCTGAAGCGACCACGATAATCGAGCGCTTTTTAATGGTTCGCTGAAATGATGTGTGCTTAAGAAACATCTGTCATCTGACGAATACGTGTTAGAAGCTCGTTTGCAATCCGTGCAAACTCTCGAGAAAGCCGTCGCTGCCTCTTGTGCGCGCCGTAATTTAGAGCCGCCACCATTTCCGCCTTAGTAATCTGTTTCGTATTTTTAACAGAAGTAATGCGACGTCGAAGCTGCTGCGTACTAGCCATTTGACCCACTTCCTACTTGCTCTGGATCCTTATAGTAGTCAGCATTTATATACGCTTAATTGTAGTAAGAGATTGGATAAATCGCTACTCAATGGTGGCTCAACATCGCCAAGTTCGTCGCATGATACAATAGTCGCCATTGCTAGGCTAACTGCATTTACACGATCCGAAGTTTCACTTGCTGCCATCGAGGCCAAGAGTCCCCTTAGTGCCACTGTATACGCGAATCTACTTGAAGTCACATTTGCAACATCTTCAACAGTAGGAAAATGTTGAAAATCTTCGACTGGGTGTGCCATAAAATCCTTGATTAACCTTTACTCGTTATATTATCTGGATCGACAGATACTGCAAAGTCTGAAGCGACGGCTTTGGCTGCTTTGAGAATGATATCTTTCATATCGCCCTCAACCTTCTGATCACCTTTATCAAGTGCTGACATTTCTTTCTTGTACTGTGTTTTTAAAGTAGAAAGCAGGGCTGATTGGGCCTCTTTGATTTTTTCTACTGGCACAACATCAAATGCGCCCTCGTTGGCAGCAAGTAGGGTAGCGGCTTGCTCCCAAATGGCCAGCGGCGAATACTGCGGTTGCTTCAAAATCTCAGTTAAACGTTGACCACGTTCGATACTTTGCTTAGTTTCTGCATCAAGATCAGTCGAGAACTGGGCAAAAGCAGCCAGTTCACGGAATTGGGCTAGACCAAGCTTGATACCACCTGAAACTGATTTAATAGCCTTGGTCTGAGCATCACCACCAACACGAGAAACACTGATACCAACCGAGATAGCCGGACGGATACCTTGGTAGAACAAGTTGGTTTCAAGGAAGATTTGACCATCGGTAATCGAGATGACGTTGGTTGGGATGTAAGCCGAAACGTCACCCGCTTGGGTTTCAATAATTGGTAGAGCAGTCAGTGAACCACCGCCCTTAGCATCTGATAATTTAGCAGCCCGTTCAAGTAGGCGAGAGTGAAGATAGAACACATCACCAGGGTAGGCTTCGCGGCCCGGTGGGCGTCGAAGGAGCAGCGACATCTGGCGATAGGCTGCAGCGTGTTTAGTCAGATCATCGTAAATTACTAAAGCGTGTTGAGCGTTATCACGGAAATATTCACCCATAGCTGCACCAGCATATGGAGCCAGATATTGCATAGAGGCAGGATCGGATGGGGAGGTGGCTACTACAATAGTTTGATCCATCACGCCCTCACGCTTCAATCGTTCAACTAATCGAGCAACTTTGGCATTTTTCTGACCAATCGCAACGTAGACGTTAATCACGCCAGTTTTTTGCTTGGCTTGGTTGATCATAGTGTCAACTGCAATAGCAGTTTTACCTGTTTGACGATCACCGATAATCAGCTCGCGCTGGCCACGGCCAATAGGAATCAGCGCATCAACGCCAATAATACCCGTCATCAGTGGTTCATGCACACTTTTACGATCGAGCACGCCCGGTGCTTCATTTTCAATCAAACCAGTGTTTTTCGCTTTAATCGGCGCACCGCCATCAATTGCCTCGCCCAGCGGATTCACCACACGGCCAGCAAGCTCCGGGCCAACCGGGATTTCCAAAACCTTGCCCGTTAAATGTACCTTAGAACCAGCTTTGATTTTTGTATCTTCACCTAAAATAACGGCACCAATCTCATCTTGCATAAGGTTCAGCGCAAAAGCCGTGACTTTGCTGCCATCAGTCGCCTCAATCTCGAGCATTTCGTTGTAACCGGCTTTCGTTAAGCCATAGATCCAAGCAATGCCATCACCAACCCGAATAACCACACCTGTATCTTGTGTAGTTCCCGCAGCTTTTAGCTCATCAATTGCCGCACGTAGTTCGCTACTTAGTTCTTTAATAGAAATTTCCGCCATATAGTCTCCTTATGCCTTTAGCTTCGCTAATTTTGTTCGTAGTGATAAATCAAGTTCCATCTCTGGAGCGGACACAATAACCCCGCCCAGCAAACTCTTATCGACTGATTCGTGTAAAATTACAGCTTTGGCACCAGTCGTTTGCTTAACTCGCTCTGACAGAGCCTTCTTTAGCTCGGTAGAAAGTGGGAAAGCTGTGCGAGCCTCTGCCTCAACGATACCGTGCACCCGAGCGTATTCCTTAGTAATATCGGCTAAAATCTCTTCGGCTTGGTTGTGCAACCGCTGTTCAAGCAGTAGGGAAGCTAGCTCTTTTACAGCCTTTTTAGCTCCCGCCTTATCTAGCCGAGCTACAAATCCACGAGCAATGTCGATACGATCAAACGCCATTAGTCAGACCCCTTGGAACCAGCCAGCGCTTTTTTGATTAGGGCTTCGTGTTTTTTTGCATCAACTGATTGCTCAAGCACTGCTTCAGTTGCCTGAGCCACCAAACCAAGGGTCTCCTTCTTCAAAGCTTCGCGGGCTTTGAGAACTTCAGCTTCAATCTGTAGTTTGCCATCGGCAATAATCTTCTCAGCTTTCGTGGCTGCCGTATTCTCGGCCTCGGCAATAACCGCTCCTGCTTCTTCGCGGCCTTTATTGACAATTTCTTCGGCCTCTTTGTGCGCCTCACCAAGCAGGTCATTAACGCGCTTTTCAGCTTCTTCGTTTTGTTTAGTTAGCTCTTCGGCTTTTCCAGGCTGCCTTCAATGCTTTTGCGGCGATCCTCTAGAGTAGTAACAATTTTGCCGAGCGCAAACTTTTTAATGATGAAAAGAGTAGCAAAAAGGTTGCACCCTGCGCTAGGACCGCCAACGGATCAATGCCGAAGCAATACCTTGGGCTTCTTCGGCAGCGGCAAATAGATTCAGAATATGCATGTTAATTAGTTCCTTCATTATGTATCAGGCCACAGACGGACATTTTACAGAAATTTAGCAGGTTCCATTGATCAGACCTTGCACGAGTGTCTGATACCTGAAATCTGACAAATTTCTGCCATCTGTTACCTGATTGTCTGAAAAATATATCCATCTTACCTAATTTATTACGTTAATGTGTTGATTTAGTGGCGGAGGTCCGAAGATCTCCGCCACTAAAAATTCTTAGCTAAGCAAGAATGCGCCCAAAAGGAAGGCGAGCAGTGCGGTAACCTCAATCATCGCTGCGATGATCACGATCTGACCAGCTGCTTTACCAGCTTCAGGGTTTCGGCCGAGGGCCTTCATGTAGCTTGAGCCAACCCAGCCAAGACCGATTGCTGCTGAGCCAAGGGCTACTGCAAGCATTAAAGCCTTTACCATTGTTGGGTTCCAAGCGCCAGCTGCTGCTTCTGCGAATAGTTGAATCATATAGTGTAATTCTTTCTTCTTATTTGATTCTTAACCATCAAGCCTGAATGCTCTCGACCTTTGTTTTAGGAACTTCAGGACTGTGATGTACGGTATGATCATCGCCGTGATCGGCGTGTTGAATAGAAAGGCCAAGATACGTCGCGGCTAAAATAGTAAAGACGTATGCCTGAATTCCGGCAACTAACATTTCAAAAAAGAAGATCGGAATAACGGCAATTGGCGTGCGGCCACCGGCTACAATCATGCTTGTGAATACCGCTATCAAGATTTCCCCAACTGCAGTATTTAAAAACAAACGGAGTGAGAGACTGGTAATACGGGTAAGCTCTCCGAACACCTCTAATACGCCAATGAAGAAATTAATGGGGTTCCACGGTTTATCGCTAAAATAGTGCTTTAGGTGACCCTTAACACCCTGTTGCTTGATAGAAAGATACTGCACCAACACAATTGCAATCACTGAAACGGCAATAGTACCATTTAAATCTGCTGTGAACGGACGGAACAGTGGTGAGCCGCCGACTTCAATCTGTGGCCCAACAATTGGCAGTAGACCCATCAAGTTATTAAAAATAATAAAGAAGAAGAATGTAGCAAAATAAGGGGTGAACTGCGCTGCTTTTGCCCGAGAGCCAAACGGTCCTTGCAGTAGATTGATAACAAATTCGGTGAGCCACTCTAAGCTACCCGCAAAAGTGCTCTTTTTAGGCTTAAAACGAACCTTGTATGCACCAATCAAGAGAATTGTTGTTAGCAGGAGCGCGCAGAGTGCGCCGTAGATAATTGAGTTGGTAACAGTTAAGGGACCAATCGTTGTAATTGGCTCTGCCTTCAGACTTACGTGAATGCCGCCCTCAGATGCAAATTGGGTCAGAAAATTAAACACACCAGCCTCCGCGGTTCGAATAAGCGCACACCGATGGCATGCGTAGAGTAACTAGACTTTGTAAATGTTGTCCCATTCAGTAGTAGATTGTAACAAAAGAAGAAACCCCAACACAACATTGACTATTTTGCTTATGTGTGCTATAATGATAAATTGGAGCGATCGTACTATTCACACTCTCGAGTAATCGGGAGAAATACTTGCGAAAGGAGGTGAAATGCGATTTCTCTGGTCCTTGCCCCGAACCGTTGTCTGGCTGATTTTCATCTGCAACGTGCTCGCCGTTGGTGTCTTCAGCTTGATGGCCCTCCGATCTGAGCATCTTGCAGGGGTTCAGTTGTTGCAGGTGCTGTTCTTCGGATGCGTCTGCATGACGGCGGCGACCTGGTGTTTGCACCGGCTCTACCGGATCAACGGCAAGGCATCGTAAACTCTTCCTGGAGACAAAACCCTGTGCAAACAGGGGAGTTCTTTCTTCAGAAGGTCTGACGAAAGAGCGAGGGATCGTGGTCAAGTTTGCGGCAACAGACATGTCTGAGCCATAAACGAGCAGAAATAGATCGCGTAAAGGTACAGTTCTGAGGGAAATCTGTGGGAACAATGCCGGCAACGGACAAAAACACAGTATAAACTCAGAATGGGTACGAAATTCGTAAAGAGGCAGCTGGTCGCAGAAGTCCCGGCATTTCGGGATCAACTTCGCACCAGTTCGCCCGAAACGTCAGTAGCGTGGAGCATTCCAAAACTACTCTGATGAGCTTTATAGAAGCGAAACGTTGGTCTGGAAAGTCCGCAAAACCAAAGAACAACCTGAGTCTCAAAAACTCACCGGTGTCATCCCGGACTTGATCCGGATCTAGTATTTGAACTGGATTTCCGGGTCTTCGCGGGAATGACGGACGTGAGGTTCTGAGACCTGTGGCAGAACATTGTTGACTTATATTATACTATGTGATAAAGTAGTCTTAACTTTCCACATCAGTGGAGAGTAGGCGACCCGTAAGGGTCTTTACAAGGAGTGAGTCATCATGATCGCCCCGAACCGCCCCATCCACCACCCCCGTCCGGCGGCTGGAGGCCGTTGCGAACTCGCTCATCGGCAACCCCAACAAGCACATGGGAGCTCTCCGCGGCTTCACCTACATGGTCGTGGTCTCGGTGCTGGTCGGCATCGTGTCGATCGTCTTCCCGACGGTCTACAGCCGCGATGTCAACGGCCCCGTGGCCTGCGGCTTCGCCATCGCCAGTGGTGTCATCGCGATCATGGCGCTGAGCTACTGGCTCAGCGCCCTGCACCGCAACGACCCGCTGGCCGACAAGCTGTCTGGTGCCCGCAGCGCCGTGACGATCATGGCCTTGATCATGTGCTTGAGCTTGGTGCTCATCTTCGCCTACAAGGACCAGTCCGGCGGGCTCCAGCTCAACGGCCTGGAGACGAGCATCATCCTCACCGGCATGGGACTGACCATGCTCTTCGTGCAGAACATCATGATGAAGATCATGCGACACGCCGAGCAGTTCAGCACTCGAGGGGACGCCGACACCGGGGGGTGATCCCCGGCGCAGCCTCCGGCTGCAACCAAACCTCACGCCCACACCCGCACGGGGGTGAGTGCGCCAGAAGGATTCGTCCTGACGGCAGCACTCGCCCCCAAGCGGGCAAACACACCCTCTTGGTAGAGGGATTTTTTATGCCCTCAGACCTGTAGACCCTTGTAAAAGTTTAAGTAATTGCTTAAAATTAAAGTATGATCCATACAGTTGATCTGGCGCAAACCTTTAACGCACTCGGCGATAAAACGAGGTTTCGCTTATTTCAGCTACTGGCCGAGAAAAAGCAGATTTGTGTCAGTCAGCTGGCTGAAGAACTGCACATTACACCAGCCTGCGTATCACAACACATGAAGATTCTTTCTGAAGCAGGCTTGATAGAGCGCGTACGAGACGGCCAACGAGTATGTTTTCAAATCAGTACTGATTCGCCAAGTAAACAAGCTTTGAGCGAATTAATTTTTAATGAAGGAGGCAAAAAGTGAGCAACGCAGCAAACGTAACAGTATATTCAACCAGTTGGTGTGGTTTTTGCGTACAAGCAAAAAAATACTTTGATAGCATCGGGGTGAAATACAGCGATATTAACGTAGAAGAAGATCGAGAAGCCGCCGAAGCAATGGTAGAAAAAAGCGGCCAAATGGGCGTTCCAGTCATTGAAATTGGCGATAACATCATTGTTGGTTTTGATAAGCCAAAAATTGACCTCGCACTGCAAACCGAAAAACTTCTCTAGTATTGACGCCCCCTTCAACAGGAGTGACGAATATCACAGCAAGTAGAGAAATTTTAGATATAATATTCTCTGAAGGAGGCCATATGAGCGTTCCTGTTGAGAGTTTTCATAACGATTATGCAGCCGAACCACCCGCATTGAAGCGTGAGCTTGATTTCCGTGCCATAGCCAGCAATCGATATCTCACTGTTGATCGTAAAGCATCTCACATTGCGTCAGGACTAATGGATAATGCCTGCATCACTTACGGCATTGAAAGATCAGCCCTCCCGAATGAAGCATACTTTCTTACAATGTACCCTGAAGCTGATGCACTTGCCCAAAATGGGTCCGAAGATGATGTAGCGATAGTAATCGAGATTATGGATGAGGCTCTACACGATCCCGACCAAACGCCTCCGTTGTATGCCGATATACTCCATCAAGCAGAATCACTTGCAAAACTAGTTACCGTCGGCAGACCCGCTCAGACCGCAGAGATGATGATACGGCTATGGGCAGTTTTTGAAACAGAAGTCGAACTTCCGGCACTATTTACAAAAATAAAGCAGAGGGCTCATCAAAGAAACGTACGAACAATTCATGTAGGTGGATTTGGCATATAGTATTATTTCACCCATACTGTCTGTATGGCGTTTGAAGATTTTGAATTAAAAAAGTCGGTAGTAGTGGTCTACACCGGTGAGGGAAAGGGGAAGACGAGTGCCAGCATTGGCTTGATGTGCCGTGCGCTCGGCAGAGGCTACAAGGTGGCCTATATCCAGTTTATTAAGCATTGGGAAGTAGGCGAACACACCTTTATTCGTAAAATTCAGCCCTTGTTTGAAAAAGAACTCTTTTTTTACAAAGGCGGCAAGGGTTTTTACAATGCTGGTGATCTGAGCGAAAAAAATACCTCTGATGATACACATAAAGCAGCTGCTGAAGAGGCCTGTCAATTAGCGCTCGACTACGCCAAAAGCGGCGAGTGGGATGTGGTAATTTGCGATGAAATCAACAACGCTGTTCACGATGGCTTGCTGACTGACGATAGTCTGAAATCGCTCATCACTAACCGAGCAAAAAATACCAGCCTCTGCCTTACGGGCCGTGATTTTCCCGAAGAGCTCATTAAAGATACCGACATCATCACAAACATGACCAAAATAAAACATCACTTTGATAATAAATTCCTCGCAAATAAAGGCATCGATTACTAGTGAAATAACTTACGTCTGAGGAATTCACGCCTCTTGCACCAGCTTCGGCGGGCGCCCAAGTGGCCTTTCTGAAGTTTGATCTTGTTCATCAAGGTACTGAGGCAGTTTAGCCCTTAGCGCCACCCGCACTTCACTATCTGGATCCGCAAGTGCAAGTTCTCGGCTTATATTTGTAATCCCCCAGTCTTCTTTGATTTTTTTGCGAACACGGCTTCGAGCTCGTTCTGAGAGACCGCCCCATAGTCCATATCCTTCGTTAAAAACAACGGCATATTCAGCGCAAGCCAATCTTACAACGCATTCTTGGCAAACTTTTCTGCTTTCATTAATTTCTTGTTGTTTTTGAGGATAAAAGTCGTCAATCTCATCACAGTGTCCTCGCTCCCTTAATATCTTGCGCAAAACAATCGCTTGCGTTGTGTTAAATTGTGGGGGAGTCATTTCTCCTCGTTTACTTCTTGGCTCCCCTGAGTCAACATCGGTACCGTCGCTTTGTGCGACCTTCAGTATGCTTGCTACTTCTTCAAACCTTCTGTGGGCAGACTTGTTAGCGGGATAGCCGGGATCGTGCAGGCAAGTACGTAAGCTTGATTGTAAAAGAGATGGGTCACCAAGCATCGTATCAACAAAATCTTCACTTATGTATGCACCGTGCATAATGTAATCCTTGAGTCGTTGAGCCAATTTTGGGTTAGACGTGTTAGCAATACTATGGCTATAACCCGTGCTAGTATAAACCGAAGCTAGTGAGCCACCTCCACGTCTCTGCGGAGGTGCGCCTTCGCTTATGCTAAAAAATCAGATGTTCTCCTCCGATTCGTGGGTCTATCAGGAGCCTCCGCATAAAGAGTTATGGCTACGTTTTCAGCATCGTATTCAATATGGTCATCTCTGGAGAACCCTTTAAACCGTGCTTGTATTTCGTGAAAGCTCCCACGTATTGCGTCGGGGGTCATTTCGTTAAAATCGGTATTTGCAAGCATAGCCTGTATATCTTCCACTCTGTATCGAATACCAGGCTCCCGCAATGCGATACTGTGAATAATCATGGCCGTAGAGGGTTTGAATCCGTAAATAGGGTTACCATCAAGCACCACCACAAGATCGCCTGTCTCGCTGCTATCAAAATCTAGCCCCCACTCCTTATGCCGCCCCAGGTAGTCCGTAGCTAATTCCTCTGAACCCCCGACAGAAGTAGGTCTATCGACCTGCTTTTCAGCGACGGCACCCTGAGGCTCTAAATATTGCTCGTGCCGACGTTCTTCCGACGGCACTTCGACATCTTCCGCAACCTCTCCTTGATTTGTCTTGGTGTCGGCGTATTCTGGTTGTGGAACAATTATGCCAATTTTTCTACCTTTCGACTTTGGAGTCCCTAGCGTCTGCCAATGCTGCTTAATAAAGTGATCCTCCGGCAGCCCATCGATCGTCTTAAGAAGCTGATAGAGAGCTGTGTGGCCGGCGCCACTGCTTTTCGAGCTGAGCATTCCCCGAACCACGGACGCACTAACCAGCTCCCCACGTTCAAGTAACACACGCACAACTTGTTTCTGTCTTGGAGTAAAAGGGGCTAGTGCTAACTCTATCTCTGGTTCTATTGGTTCTATTGGTTCTATTGGTTCTATTGGTAAGTCAGTGGACTCTGGATCTGACGAGGTATCAAGTGCCGGGAAAGACACCTCAGTGGCATCTCTGCGTTCTTCGGGGGGACCAACCACATGCAATCGCAGTTCTTGAGTATCTGCCCCAACCTCCTCTGCGTCTGCAGCAACCGCCCGTTCATCTGTTGTCGCACCAGAAATAGCCAGTTCAGCCAGTGCTCGCGCAACGTTAGCAGAAGCGTGTAAAAATGCTTCGGCTGCTTTTGGATTTGTGGCCAACGTTCCTACACCAAGAACGGCTAGACGCCGTGCGATTGGCCTCGCACTAGCGGCGGCAACATCAGGGTGCACACTTTCCTGTTCAATATGGGAGCCTTCTTCGCTATGCTGCTCTCCAGTTTCTGCCATACTTCTCCTTCAGTTTTCACAAGTGTACTATGAGATTATTTCTGAGGGCAAGCATATACGCTAAAATAGAGTTTGTGAGACAAACTTTATACCTATTAATGGGATTGCCCGGGGCGGGGAAAACGACAGCTGCAAGGATAATTGAAAAGTTGACAAATGCAGTGCGGCTTTCTTCAGATGATGTGAGATTGCACCTTTTTGCAAAGCCGACATTTAGCCAGGCTGAGCATGACGCGCTTTATGAGCAGCTGAATCAACGAACCAAGCAGCTTCTTCTTGAAGGAAAGAGCGTTATTTATGATGCCAACCTGAACCGTTATATCCATCGACTAGAGAAATATAAGATTGCGAAGAACGCTGGCGTACAGGTTATTTTAATTTGGACGAAAACACCGCGAGAGGTGGCGCGTGAACGCCGGATTGAAGCCGCCGAACACCACCATTTAGTTCCCCGTAACGAAGACCCAAGCAGTATGTTTGAGCGGATTGCTGAGTTGATTGAGCCGCCGCTGGCTGATGAGCCGTATATCGCCCTAGATGGCACACGCATTACGCCAGAATACATTTCTGAGATCCTTGGCTTATGAAGCCCCTTGATCCAACAAAGCTGCTTGACGTAAGGGAAGGAGCAAAGTATTTGCTCGGCTGTGTTATCCATCGAACCTTACCAGACGGTGCTACATTGCAGGCTAGAATTGTTGAAACAGAGAGTTACCACCAGGAAGATCCGGCCAGCCATACTTTTACCGGAGAATCGGCCCGCAACACGGCCATGTTTGGCCCATCAGCTCATGCCTATATTTACTTTACCTACGGCATGCACTGGTGCTTCAACGTCACGGCGGGCCCAGCAGGCTACGGTGCCGGAATTCTAATTAGAGCAGCTCAGCCGCTTAAAGGGATAGAATGTATGCAACAAAATCGAAAACTAGACGATAAAACACAACTCACTAATGGTCCCGCGAAACTAGCCCAGGCACTTGCTATTGATAAAGCACTTTACGGCCATAATTTACAAAAACCACCGCTTCGGATTTTTGAACCCGAACAGCGGGACTTTAAGATCATTGAAACAACCCGTATTGGCATTAGCAAAGCGGTAGATGAAATCGCCCGATTTTATATTAAAGACAACCCTTTTGTCTCCAAACGGTAATACCTCGCGTGACGTTAAGGCGTACATCTTATTCTATAATCAAATAATCAAGCCTTATGACTTACTATCGATTTGCAACTATCCTTATAGTCACTACCACTTGCCACCGGCAAAGTTTACTGGCTTATGGTTGGCGATGCACTGAATGTACAGTTTCTCGAGTGCGGCTATTTGGCGCTCCTCGGTGAATTCATGTGCGTATGTTCGACTTTTTTCGGCCATTTTCTTCTGAAGCAGGTCGTTGGTTAAAACGTTCAGAAGTTGACGGGCGAAATCTTCTGGCAATGGTTCTGCAAGAAAACCATTTTCATCTGCGTGAAAAATCTCGGAAAGTTCGGGGTCACAAAGAACCAATGGTAAGCCAGCCCCTGCAGCCTCGTGTAAAACTAGCCCTTGGGTATCAGTAAGAGAGGGGAAAGCAAACACATCCGCTGAACCGTAAATAATACCGCCTTGTGCACGTTGATAACTACCTGAGAATATAATTCTATCGCCATAACCAGAATCTTCAGCCTTTTGTTCAAGCACATGGCGATAATCAAAATCACCTGCAAATAAAAGTTTAATATTTGGCTGCACTGGCGCGATATGCTCAATAAAAGCATCGAGGAGCACATCAAGATTTTTCTCTTTGCTGATCCTGCCCGCATATAAAATCACTTTTTCACTGG
>JAXMAA010000007.1:0-27213 GCA_046350615.1 Saccharimonadales bacterium (SeqCode)
GGCTTTACAAAGGTAAAGCAAGAAACGGTTAAGAAGATCACCATTAGCTAAGCTCTCGTTGCTCAATCAAAATACACCTCGTTGTGCGGGGTGTATTTTGTTGAGAGTAGCGGGTAGCTCACAGGCCGCAAACGCTGGTCACAACCCCTTACAGCCGTCATTCCTGCGAAGGCGGGAATCCAGTCTGTATCTCGAGCATAGTGAGGCAACTGATTGTAGTGGTTGGCGCATCTTTATCTTCCGCTATTAACCTGTCTCTCCTGTTTTCCATACCATTTACTGCATGTCTACATGCCGCAGAATAATTTAATTCGCTTCGTTCGTTATGAGACCTAGGTTTCCGACTTCGCAGGAGTAAGAGCGAGGAGATTCTGAGCTTTCAGAACTAGATGCTACTTAGTAACTGAAGCAGCGTTGGTGAGGATAAAGCGAATGATCACCTGTGCGAACAGTACAATCACTAAGCCTACGATAGCGTAGAGAATGGTGTTTTTAGCGCCTGAGACGCCCGATGAGTCGCCTCCAGAAATAATGTATCTGAACCCGCCGATGATGATCATGATGACTGATACGGCACCGACAACCATTGAGAAGATGTTGATAATACGCCTTACCAGGAACCCGAAGCTGCCATCTCCACTTTCCTGACAGGCCGCTACAGTGGTATCAGAACTAAAAGTACCCGTCTCTGCGCTCAAAACGCCTTTACAAACGTTGTCCGCATTGGTTCCTCCGCCCACTGGTGTACTTGTTGTTTGCTGCTGGCCCGTCGTTGCAGGCTGCTGTTGGGCCACAACAATCTTGGTACCCAATACAAACGCAGAGAATAGCACCAGTACTACCGCTGCAGCCCTGAAACTGAGAAAGATTTTCTTCATATCTGAGAGAATTATAACGAGATTGAGCAGGAAGCTCAAGAGTAAAGAACCCCTATCACGAAACTATTCATCTGTTACCATGTCATCTTGAGCGCAGTCGACCTGTCCACCGTAGCTTCAGCGAAGGAGGAAAGATCTAGCTTATCTATTGTGGGTTTACTAGATCCCTCCACTTTGGTCGGGATGACGGGGGTGGAGTTTTGAGATTGGGGTTAAAGAAAACACCCCGCTGCTTTGCGGGGTGTCTTGATATCTCTACTGTTTTACTTCTACTGAGGTGATACGTTTGTGAGAACGAATCGGACAATCACCTGTGCAAAGATAACAATCACCAGGCCTACGATAGCGTAGAGGATGGTGTTCTTGGCGCCTGAGACACCATTACTATCACCGTTTGAAACAACATAGCGGAAGCCGCCGATGATGATCATGATGACTGATACGGCACCGACAACGATTGAGAAGATATCGATAACCCTCTTTATAACACCGCTGAGCGAATTTTCACCAGTGCCATCATCAGTACAACCGCCGTCCTCGGTTGTCAGCGAAACACCCTTACCAACGCCGCTATCACATTGTGCGTAAACCGCGGGTGCAGCAGCAACAAACGTCAGGCCGCCGCTTAACATGATCGCGCTCAAAGTTAAAGCAATTTTACGTAGTATTGATTTCATTTCTAATCTTTTCCTTTCATTATACTGCTCGCATTATAATAGATTTGCACCAAATAGCAAATGCTTAGTTCTCGGCCGGAGCTGGCGCTGTACTACTCCCAGAACTTGAGCCGCTAGAGCCATCTGTCTTCACGGTGCTATATACAAATCGGACAATCACCTGTGCAAAGATGACAACCGCTAGACCGACAATTGCGTAGAGGATAGTGTTTTTTGCACTAGCCAGACCGTTGCTGTCTCCGTTGCTAATCACGTACCTGAAGCCGCCGACGATAATCATGATAACTGATACGGTACCCACAATAATTGAGAGGATATCAACAATCGTTTGAATAGCTGGTTTAATCTCATCGCCGCTTGCACCTGAACTGCCACACTCTACTCCCGCAGCTGTTAGACCATCACAAACGCCGTCGTTAACCGAAACCTGCGCATACACCGAAAGGGTAGACCCTGCCAGCAAGGTAACGGCCATCATCACAATACCGATAAGTACGCTTTTTATATTCTTTGCCAATGCAGAATGAAGCCTCATGATGTTACGCCCTTTCTTTAATTGCCGCCCGGCGAGCCGCTACCATTACTGTTGCCGTTATTCGTATTGCCAGTTGTTGAGCCACCATTAGAATTGGTCGAGCCATTGCCGCCGTTTGTGGTGGTATTAGTGCCAGCCCCGCCCGTTGTGGCATCTTTGGCTTTTGTAAACACAAAGGCAACAAGAACCTGGGCAAAAAGAACTATAACCAACCCGACAATTGCGTACAATATGGTGTTTTTAGCTCCGGCCATGCCGTTGCTGTCTCCATTACTAATCACGTACCTGAAGCCGCCGACAATGATAAATATCACCGAAACAGCACCCACAATCACCGAAAGGACGTTGATAATTGTAGCAATAATGCCGTTAAACCCCGTAGTGGCAGCAGAAGCATCACAATCGCCGCCCGCCGCAACAATACCCGCACAGGCATCATCAGTAGGAGCGGCTATATCGGAAGCGCCGCAATGGAAGCAGTAGTACCGCCATCAATGCCGCGATTGGCAGTAGTCTGTTGAATAGTTTTCATATGGCTCCTTTTGTGGTGTTACAGCTTAGATAATACGAAACTTACAATTACTTGCGCAAGAATAGCCACTACCAGGCCGACCAAGGCATACAGAATGGTATCTTTTGCACCTTTAAGCCGCATTTTGTTCGCCGTTTGCGGCGGCATATAAAAACCCGCCAATAGCTGACCATTATAACCGATATGGCACCGGTTAACGTTATGATCACGAAGTTATCTTGGCTGGAATTGAATCTTGCCCTGACGGATTAGTATTTTCACCTTTGACCTTTTCTGAACAAAAGGAACTTGTGCTCAAGTCTGATCCGGTACACAAATCGTTTGGCGCCTCAACCATGAAGACAACCACGATACCCGCCATTAAACGCGGTGCAATCACTGCGGTCAGAGATAGCATCATCTTCTTTATTTTTGGAGTATCCATATTAGCCCACCACGCTCGTTATAAAGCGGTTATAAAGAACACTAATTACGCAGTGAGGCCAAAGCACAGCGTAAAGAATAATCTTCTTGGCACTTGCAACGGCGTTCGCATCTCCACCGGAAAGCGTATACCGCAGACCACCAATAACAATAAATACCACCGCTATTACCGCAAGCCCGCCAAACACAGCCTTCATGATATCCGCAATAAAGCTTGTGTCATCACCGCAGCCAATTCTTGGTAAGTTGTCGCCAAGCTGGCCCTCTGTTAGAGCCGATTGCGAACCGTTCCCGCCGGTCTGGCAGGCGGCCGTAGCAGGCAGATAGCCCAAGAATAAAACCATAGCGCTCACAAGAATGATGTTGAGTGTGTGTGTTATTAGATTATTTCGTGTCATACTACGGCCTTACGGTTTTAGAACATTGTATACCAAAAAGCTTATAATCCATGCTCCAAGCAGAAGCAGCACAAAGCCGATCAGAGCATTAGTCATAGTGTTGCGAGCGGATTTTACCCCTTCGGGAGAGCCTTGGCTCATCACCATCTTGAATGCTCCTATAATAAACATGACTATCATAACGACTATGCCGACTCGCATCAGAATATCGGTAATACCGGCAAGAATAAGCCAGATGTTACCAAGCCCGTTCTTCTCAAAATCAAGCTGGCAGTTACCGCTTTTCGGAACATATTTATACCAACCTTCTATGCCAAAAAACTTCTGGCAAGCGGCAAATAGTTCAATCGGGCTTTTTGGTAGTAGCTGCATCTCTATAACATTACCGTATCGGGAGCACCATGTCTAGAATAAGCCGCCCGGCACAAGCCACTGCAACAAGCCAAACATCATTGCAAAAATAACCGCACCATAAATAATGTTTATAATCCGCGTTTTAGCCGCTGCAACCGATTGAGGATTATCCTGCGCCGCACCATATTGAATGCCTGAGATAATAAAACCAAACACAGCAAGCACACCCACCCCAACAAAGATCCAGCGTAGGTAGGTGGCTATCCTTTGCATGAACGGTGTATCTGCAGCCGCTTCGTTTGTGCCGCCACCCACTGTGGTGGTTGTATTCTGGGGGTTATCGGGCGCATCGGCCCACCCCATCTCGTGCAGAAAGTCTTTCTTCACCTTCGTCGCGCAGGCAAAATCTTGATTCGGAGCAACACCACAGTCTTCAATGAACTTTTTTAAAGCCTCGTACCATTTATTACCACGCTTCAAATATGCTATACATTGAGATTGGTCGAACGTCCAGTCCGTATAACAAGCCTGTGGATTCACTATTCCCGACGTATAGCCCAAAAAGCTTTTTATAGCAGCGTCATTTGACTTTTCAACATATGACCCAAGCTTCTCCTGACACTCCTGCCTATATGTCTTCTCTGAGTTGGGTAACTTGGTAGTCTTTGCAAGCGAGCACCAAGAACCAACCTCTTTCTCAAAGTCCGTACGCGAATGTGCACAATTATGCCAGGTGTTGCTTGTTCCGTCGCACCCCGCCGGAAGAGCAGAGGCATTAGGCGAGCCTACAAAACCAATAGCAAGCACCGAAAAGACAGCAAGCATCCCAACAATAGCTCTATGCAAATTCCACACTTTTCCTAAAATAACTTCACTAATGATCACGCTTCGTTCTCCGAAGATTATATTCGAGTAGTATTGTAGCATATGGGAATAAGTTCATGATTTGTTTTATTTCCAAAGCTTATGCATTAAAATGAAATACAATAAGCTATGATAAGTAAATTCTCCCAGCTAAGGCGACGATCAACCTTCCTATTCTTAGGGATAATGATGCTAGTTACGTCGTCCTTTCACTATTTTAGTCTTACGGAATCGTCAGTATTTGCTGCCGACAATCCATATACAAACATCAGGCCGCCGGGTGCGAACGAAGAGAAGGGAATATGGATAGACCGCCAAACCATTCTTCTCTATAACAATGCTGTTGACACCGACCTTGAGAATCACATATATCGAAACACGTCTACATATGCCCTCATGGATGGCCAGGCTGTATACACGAACGGGGCCAAAAGCTGTTCGACTGTAACCGTTAACTTCGGCAGCGATGCAAGAAATCCGAGGCCAGGCAGCGCAACCATTAAGGGCTGCGATGGCTCAAGTAAGGCGGTAACCCTGGAGGTCTCGGAAAACGCTCAAATAGACGGATGGTACGACAGCAGCACTGAGAAGATTACAATGTTTAGATATCTCTCTCGTTTGTCAAACTGTAGCAAGGATGCAACCCTTGGACTGCTTGCCGGCGACGAAGATAGCTATAACAGAGAGGGTACTTTTGAGAAAGACAAGGAAACTGGTGCGCCGGGTGGAAATGGCCGAGATAAGTATGCGATAAACTACGGATTAGGCACGGGTAGGGGCAGCACAAGAGTTGGGATATCCCTGAAGTCCACCAGCGGCGACTACGTATACGGCTACCAGCTAGCATACTGCCCAGATGGAGATGGTGGCATGCGAGGATATGGCCTTGAAAAGACCGACCCTGATGATGCAAGCAAGGGTGAAGCTGGACGTAGGGTCTATTTTGTAAAAGACAAGACTTATCAGGATATACTCAAAGATGCAAAAGCGGTTATTGAAAAGTTTCTGACAGATAAGGAAAAGAAAACAAAACTACAAGAGTTTTTTGCAACAGCCGCCGGTCAAGCAGCCATTGATGCCTGTGAAGCAAGCCTCAGAATGACCATCACCACCCAGCAAGCCATTGATGCGTCCTTGCTTGGCGAGGGGGTGGCAGACCCTATAAGAACCTGTCTCAACACACAACTAGCTGACAACGAGGAGTACCAGGCAGCTATCGAGACTTCCGTGAGTATCGACGACACCGCTCCACCTTCCGAGGGAGGGGAACAAGACGAATGTAAGCTTGGGATACCCTTTATTGGCGACCTTGTTTGCAAAGCAGTTGCCATGATTTTTGAAGGTATTAGCTCAATGTTTAGCGCCGTCATCGACTTCTTTGGAGACACGGGAGAGAAGTTTGATAGACTTGGGAACAATTCCGACTTTAAGAAGTCTTGGGACTCAATTAGAAATATCTCAAACCTTATCTTTTTAGTAGCTTTCTTGGTAGTAATATTTCAGTATCTCACCAATATTAATGTAGTTGACGCTTACTTTATAAAAAAGTTTCTGCCGCGGGTGCTGATTGCCGCCATTCTAGTACAGGCTTCTTGGTGGATCGTAGTAGAAATGAATGCGGCTACCACCGATCTTGGCCAGAGCATTAGAACGATAGTATTACAAGGAGGTGGTGCAGATGTAAGCATGGCGACCGGAGATGGCGCAGTCTCCCAAATAGCTGGAGGATTCCTTTTTGGGTTCGCGTTTCTTTCGCCAGTTGGCATGGTAATTGTCGCGCTTATTATTGGCCTTATCCTGCTGCTTATCCTGCTGGTATGTATATTGATACTGGCGATGCGCGAGGTTCTTTTGGTGCTCCTTGCTATACTTGCGCCTCTTGCATTTGCGAGTTTTGCACTTCCACAACTAGAAGGCACCCTCAAGAAATGGCTCAATACCTACGTTAAGCTCTTGATGATGTACCCTATCATGCAGCTTCTCCTGACAATAGGCGTGATTGTAGGTAATGCACTCAGTGCCATGGGCGGCCTATACGAGCTATTCGGGTTCATCGCATTCTTCCTGCCATTCATAGTACTACCATTCACCTACAAGATGGGTGGTAATATGATGGGCAAACTCGTAGGCGGTGCCAAACAGCTCGGAAGGAGTGCCAAGGGAACTTACGACAAAACGCCTATGGGTAGGAATCGTGAGGCCTATAAAAAACTGCGCTCCGAAGATTCTGCACGACGACGACACGGAAGGGCAATTGACAGGGCAATTGAGGGCCACGAGGCTATTGGCGAGGGAGCCAGAGGGTCACGGAAGGCACTTGCAATGTGGCAAAGAAGAGGGCTTGGCAGGGGCGAAGAACGAGAGAATACTATTGCTAGCTTTAGGGCAGCCCGCGACAAAGAGGCTGTGCGTAGACAGGTGGCAGAAAAGGACGCCTTAAATGCTCAGCGAACCGGTTATTCGCTTGAGATCGAAAAAGATGTATTACGTGATCAATCAGAAATCATGAGCAACCCTCTAATGTCGCCCGAAAGCGCTAGCAAATTGGGTTACAGTAGTAATATAGATGCAACTGGAGCACAGAGGAAAATTTCAGCGAGCGAAGCCAGGACACTTGCGCTAGACAGACTGGAAGACAGGGCTGCGGATCTAGCCGGCACAGATCAACAGGAGTACTTTGCGATCATGGAAGAACTTGGTAGACAGAAGGCAACCGGGCATATTGGTAGAATCCAGACAAGATTAGCGGCACAAGGGGTTGCGGGCGCACAACGGTGGAATGCCGGGGTGGCAGATAACGCTGTATTCTCAGCAACCACAAACCTTGATAAAGGCTTTGGTCAGTCAATCGACAGCTACAATACAATTGATGAGGCTCAGGAGGGTGTAGCAGACACAAGACTCTCAACCTTTCTGGGGAAGAATCTGCAGTCACGATCCACCGATCAAGCCGATGCCTGGAAAGCCGCTGTCCACACCACTATTCAGACTGGCGATACTGAAAAATTCTATAAGATATTCGATGATCTCAAAGCAATTGAGGGTAACGACAACATCAACAGTAATCTCACTATCTCGGTAGAGGAACTAACAAAGTATGCAGACATGATAGGAGGGAACCGAGGCACCGACAAAGGGAAATCCGCCTACGATCCAACAAGACCACGCAATAAAAGCGACCCCGAGTGGTAAAGTATGGCAGTACATAGCGTTCCACAAGATGTTGAGGCAGATGATAAGCTTATTGGCTTTTTAAGCCTGAAACAGTTTATCTTTACAGTTATTGGGCTTGGCTTTAGTTACTTGACATTTTTCTTCTTTACAAAAGTGCATCCCCTAGGTGCACTCATCTGGCTCCCGTTTGCCTTGATCTTTTTGGTCTTAGGGTTATACCAGCGAAAAGACCAGCCGGCAGAAGTCTTTCTGGTATCGGCGCTTGGTTTTTATCTAAAGCCTAAAAATCGCATTTGGAGCCAAGACGGCTACGAGGAGCGGGTTAGCATTATTGCGCCACCGGTAATTGAGAAGCACTATACCAAAGATTTTACAGGCGAGGAGGCCAGGGGCAGGCTCTCAAATCTTTCGCTGATGATGGACTCCCGCGGCTGGGCAAGCAAACGGGTCGATGATTGGCAAAACCCCCAGATGGCGAGTGTCGCAATACAATCAGATAGAATTGTGGCGCCAGCTGAAGTTGCGGCAACACAGCCACCCGATCCAGCACGATTTTCGCAACCCGCCGACCCTTATGATGAGCGCAGTCTTGTAGGACAACAGTTTGAAAATAAGATTATTGCAGCAGACGACGCAACCCACCAGCAAGCTATTGCAAATATGCAGCAGGCATTCCAAGAAGGCCCCTTAGATTCCGAGCCGCTGCCTCCTGTAATACCACCAGCTGACACACCGGCAGTCGTTGAAAATGCACCAGCCGCTGCGCCAATAGAGCCGGTAGTGGAAGACAAATCGGCAGACTCTCCAGAAACCGAGCTCCCGCAACCACGACAAGCAGAAGAACTCGACACCCCGCACGAAACCGAAGACGGATCCATCGAAATCAAGCTTCACTAAGTGCGCCTTTGCGGTTTTGGCAAACTTCATATTATCGGTGTGTTGTGGCATAATTAAAGCATAAGTTTAAGGCTTAATTCTCTAGAGCACAGTTTTACATATGCAACCAACGCAACAACCCCAGACCCCAACACAGCCCGCCCAGCCCAGCTCCGGGCATAGTGCTGGCGTACCGCCAAACAGCCCTCCGGGCAAAAAGAGCGTTACCCCCAATAGTACGCAGAATAGCCTGCAGATAGCCGCCATTCGAGATGGAATAGTTATTTTAAAAGACGGCTCGTTTCGTTCGGTCATTATGGCGAAAAGCATCAACTTTGATTTGATGAGCCCACAAGAACGAGACGCCGTTGAATATGCCTACATGGGTTTTTTGAACTCGCTCTACTTTGATGTACAGATTCTTATTCGATCACGAAAGATCGATATGCAGCCCTACCTGGATAAGCTAGGGAAAGTCCGGACTCAAACTGATAACATGCTGCTTGGCATGTTAATGGAAGATTACATTTACTTTATCGATGATCTTGTGCAACAGTCCAACATCATGAGCAAGGAATTCTACCTGGTGGTTCCGTATGCCGCGGAGCTCGACGCCGGCAAGGCAGTACAAGCAAGCAAAGGTCTTCTTTCAGGACTGTTTGGCAACAAGAGCGGTGTCGTAACCATTAACGAGTCGAGTTTAGAGAAGGCCAAAACTGAACTCAAGAACCGTGTTCAGAATGTTGTAAGCGGGCTCCTGCAGATGGGAGTGCAGTCAATGCCGCTCGACACTCAGGAGCTCATTGAACTGTACTATAATACCTATAATCCAGACACCGCCACACGGCAAACTCTGAGCCAAAACACCCAGCTGACAGTGCCCATTGTAACAAAGGGTATCGGCAACGCCCCGCAATCAAACATGGGGGAGGTGCGCTAATGGCAAAACAGCCCAAAAAACAAGACCCTGTTAGCCTTGCCCAACAACAACGGCTGCGCGAACAACAAGAGGTAGACGAGGCTTTCCGCAAGGGCATCTCAGAAATGCGCGACTTCATTGCGCCAAGTAGCCTCGAGATTGAATCGGGACATTTCAGGCTGGGCACTCGGTATGCGCGAACATTTTATGTATACGGTTACCCAAGACAGCTCTTCACCGGCTGGCTTTCCTCGATTGTAAACATGGACGAGGAGGTGGATGTTTCAATGTTTGTCTACCCCGTTGAGAGTCAGGTCGTACTTGAGAATCTGCGCAAAAAGGTTACGCAGCTCGAAGCCGGGCTTCAGATTGACGCCGAAAAGGGTCGTGTTCGCGATCCCGCAAAACAGGCAGCAATTGTTGATGCTGAAGCGCTTCGAGATAGTCTGCAAATAGGTGAGGAGCGGTTCTTCCGTCTCGGTCTTTACGTTACCCTCTACTCATCGAGCCTAGAGGAGCTTGAATACATACAGCACAAAGTTGAGACCATTCTTGGGCAGCAGCTCGTTTACTCCAAACCAGCAACCGTACAAATGGAGCAGGGGCTTAATTCGACAGTTCCGCAATTTACTGACCAGCTGCAGATTCGCCGCAACATGAACACCGGGGCGCTAGCAACAAGCTTCCCGTTCACCAGCGCCGATCTTACACAAGAGAATGGTATTCTCTACGGCATTAATATGCACAACAACGGCTTAGTACTGTTTGACCGATTCACCCTTGAGAACGCCAACATGGTGGTCTTTGCAAAATCGGGTGCTGGTAAGTCGTTTGCCGTAAAGCTTGAGGCCGTGCGCTCAATGATGCTCGGCACAGAAGTTGTTATTATCGACCCAGAGAACGAATACGAAAGGTTGTGTGATGCGGTTGGCGGCGCCTATGTACGCATGAGCCTCAACTCAACCGTGCGCATCAATCCGTTTGATTTACCGCAGGTTGTCGATAAAGAAGAGGCCGACAACGCCCTCAGGGCTAACCTCATCACGCTTCACGGGCTGATGCGTCTCATGATGGGCGGCGCACTCAACCCGGTTGAAGAAGCCGATCTCGACCAAGCGCTTATAGACACCTACACTAAGGCAGGCATTACCGGCGACCCGCTTACACACCAAACGCCGCCGCCAACCATTGGCGACCTCTATGAAACGTTGCTTCACATGCAAGGAACCGGCCCAAGTATGGCACAGCGGCTGCGCAAATATACAACTGGTACCTTTGCTGGCATCTTTTCGCAGCAAAGTAATATTAATATTAATAACAATATGGTGGTTTTTAATATTCGCGATCTTGAAGACGAACTACGACCCGTTGCTATGTACATCATTCTAAACCACATCTGGAACCGAACAAAGACTGACCGCAAGCGCAGGAACCTTATCGTTGACGAAGCGTGGCAGCTCCTTAAGTATCAAGACTCGGCAAACTTCATGTTCAGCCTTGCCAAGCGAGCACGTAAATATTACCTTGGCCTCACTACTATCAGCCAGGATGTGGAAGACATGATGAGCAGCCCAATGGGTCGAGCTATCGTCTCCAACTCCTCAATGCAGCTGCTTCTTAAACAATCTACCTCGGCCGTTGATGTACTCTCCGCAGTGTTTAAGCTCACCAGCGAGGAAAGCAAGAGACTCAGTCAGTTCCCTGTTGGGCAGGGTCTACTGTTCGCAGGCCAGAACCATGTACATATTCAGATCATCGCCAGCCCAACAGAGACAAGCCTCATCACCACAAACCCCGAAGAAATTAAAAAGGTACAAGAGGTCGCCAACCGCGCACAAGAGGCCTACCAGGTCATGACCCAGGCAAATACGGTGGGTAACATTGCCGCAAACAACAGCCAGAGCGCTGCCTCAGCGGACATAATCCAGTAGAGCCATGAACGAAGAAGAAATCACACCACCAGAAGGACAGAACCCGGGAGGCGGAGTTGGGTCAGCAGTTGACCGAGCGCGAGGTGCCGTCGATAACGTTAAAGGCGCGGCTCAGATGGTGGGTGGCATAGCCAAAGGTAATCTTAATATCCCGGGAGGCAAGTCGGGCGGAGGAGTGGGTGCCGAGCTGAGGAAACGCGAAGCAGCCGGCTCATCTTTTGCACGAAATCCCGCCGAAGATGATGCGGCAAAGAAGTTGAAGCTCGGACAAGGAAAAAGCGGCCCCGAGGGCACCATGGGTAAAGCGCTCGAAACCGCTAACAATGCCCAGCAGGTCGCAAGGGCTGCGGCCGGAGATGCCCGAGCCGCGACACAATTAGCTCAGAGGTTCGCTTCGCATCCAATCGAGACCACAAAGTCGTTTGGCAGAAGCCTAAAGATACTGGCCGGCATCGCATTAGCACAGCTAATGTTATTAGCTGCCGCGGCTTTATTGGTTGTTTTTGCTTTTTATAAAGTTGCCCTTATGGTTGACGGTATACGGAGTAATGTTACCAATCCCTCAAAAATTGCCACTCAATTACGTGTAAGTATGAGCACTGCTATATACCTTGCCCGAAATGTTCCATCACTAGCACTTGAACAAGATCTGGAAAAAGCAAGGCAAAAGGGTGTGGTTTATGCAGCACCGATTAGTCAGGAGGAGATCGATAGAAACAATCTCTCTAACCTTCAGCTCAACCCAATGACCCAAAAGATGTTTGATAGCTGGAAGTCAGCAGGACTGGAGCGCATGTTCTTAAATAACTATCAGGCAAAAATTCTGCCCAACGGATCCGGGCAGCCGCAGGTTGACAGATTTGATCCAGCAGCTTGGGATCTGTACGTACAAGAAAAACGGGTTGGCACACTCGATAGCGATCAGGCTCAGGCCTTCATATCTGTTTTTACAAAGCAGACAATGCACTGGGACGATATTTACACTCGTGTCGGCACGCGTCGAGTAGCACAAGAGCGCTTCGATTCCAAAGAGGGAACTCTTACATTCGAGGATGTTGGCCTTGACATGGCAAAGAGCCGAACTAATGTAACCAAGAAGCTGGTTGGCGACACCATGGTGCCCATCGAAAAAAAGTCTGATACCTATTACCGATGCGTTATTCAAGGAGGGTCTTACTGTGATACCCTGGGCCTGGGAAGCGTCGACTCTCCGGGCAACGCAAGTACGCAAAGCTCTAACATCCCGATAGTCGGCTTTGTTTTGCAACTCAGGAGTGCCGCCCTACAGCGCCTCGTTAACGAGGTAGACACACAGTCGCTCTCAAGGTACGCCTCGAAACAAGCCGGTGAGATCAAAGATGAAGTCGACGACCCGGGCAAGCGCACCTCCTTGGTTGGTAAAATTTCTACCGGTGCCTCCGACACCGTACTTGAGGCTATGCCGAAAGAAAAAGATAGTAGCGGCAAACCCACAAAGTATCCGGATAGAGTAGCCCTGCTTGAAATGTACGACCGTTTCAAGAACGCCACCGATAACGGAAATCTGGGAAGAATGATGTATGACAGGTATGGTAACCAGAGTATTAAGCAAGGAATGAACTACTTTGTTGGAAGTGGACAGATACTTAACTGGGATATGGATATCACGAATGCCTGGTCGCTCACAGACAACCTTAGCATTGTCGAGGAGTCGCCGTTATATCGTCGAGCATTTATGAATGGTTCGATGGCGGTGTTTGCAGACGGCAGCGAAGAGTTTACAAAATCGTGTCAAACCACGTTCAACGATCAGCGTCCGGTAGATGACGGTACAGACTACCGAAAGCGTCCGAAAAACCAAAACGTATGCTTTAGTAAAACGCTCGTTCCGGTAGCCAGTGAGTTTAAAGATGAGCAGAATCTGGTAGAGATATACCAGCAAATAGAAGCAAAGAACAGCGGCTTCAATAGCCTGGGTGCGATTGGCTCAGTTCTTCAAAACATATCAAATCTTATCGCGCAGGCGATCCAGGGGCAAATACGAACCTCTCCGCTTGCAACTGAAAATCTGCAAATAGAAACAAGACTAGCGCCAGACTACGATGGCTACAACAATCAAATCTATGGGACATCTCTCACGGGAGGCGAGACAAATGGAGAGGCCTTTGAGGCCTTGTGGGCGGCAACTGAATCTCTCACAAGCTCAGCCCTTATTGATGACACCTACGGGATGGGGGCGCAATACCTTAGTAATGAGGAGGTACGGCAAGCAACACAATACGTCGATAAAATCGACAGGATTGCGATGCAGTATCGATCATTCAAAGATCGAATGTTCGCACTTGATACACCAAACTCGGTCTTCGGGAGGCTGGCTATGCTCTCGCCAACTAATATTACCGACGGCTCAACTAAGTTAGCGGGTTTGGTTTCGCCCGATGCAATTGCAGGATCACTCGCAACGAGGTTTATGCCATCAACTCTCCTTGCAACAAAAGCGCAAATTCTCGTATGATAAATCCTATGAATGCCGGTAAAATGGGTTACTCCTAAACGACCCCTCAAACACCATGGCAAGCAAAGAGCTATGGGATAAATATGACGCTGCGACAATGGTGGACGCCAACACAACAAAAGCAAACGTTAACACAGATGCGCCCTTTAATGTACCCGTTACCACCAATCCCCTTGTAAGCGAGAAAATGTGCTGGCTATAATTACAACCTGCTGGTTTACCACAGAAGACGATTGTTCTCTTGATGGAAAAGGAAGCGCATATGGTACCGTAAAGGAGAGTTCGGCAAACGCTATAAATGCGGCCGCAGGTGAGTCGTTTCAGAATCACAAACAGCCCCGATGACAAGGTTGCAATGATACAAATTGATGAGTGCCGCCTACAGGCATTCGTTTTCCTGGTTGAAGACGCATCTGTTACCGCTTGCTGCGGCCAACGACAGCCTCAACCTAACTGGTGGAGGATGGAGAAGCAGTCAGAGCAAATCAGACTCCGAGAACAGCATGGATGTGGTGGCGCAAACGTCTACAATAGTGCCTGTAAGGGTCGTCCGCCAACTGCCGTTCCAGGAAGATCAAATCACGAGAAAGGGCTAGCTATGAATTTCAGAAACTGCTCAAGCAGATCGACAGCCTGCCATCAGTGGCTTGCACAAAACGCTGCGAGATTTGGTTTGTTTAACTTGCCATCTGAGCCCTGGCACTGGTCCGTCAAACGGAAAATAGAATGATACTTGCTGGAAGAAATCCCGCATAAAACAGCTTCTCGTCCATTCAGTTGTAATTCTCGCCACCCTCCTTTATTCACTAGTGCTCGGCATCAAGCCCGCGTATGCAATAGACGACTGCGGCTCGGATTGCTATCGAAAAGGGGAGCCTTTTTACCGATAACGACAAATGCAAGACCCGGACATGCTCGCCGAATACGGGCGCCTCTACAGTGGCGGGGGTAAGATCGGTCTTCATACTCGGAGACTCAATTGGCGAAGGAGTAAAAAACCCCCTTAGCCACACAGCTTCCGAGCGAGGAGGGGTGGAGCATATCGGCAGACACCCGAGTAGGCAGACCCTGGGAAAAGGCCGCATGCATCAGCAAGACAGGATCACTTGCAATCAGCCGGTGCAAAATACATCGTCGTTATACTGGGTACAAATAATCTCAGCGGCCCCCGAGCCAGTCGGATGTTCAGAAACTTGTTACTAACCTCAAGAACCCGAGCCCCCACTGCAGCCATATGCTGGCTTACCATAGCGAACGTTACCAAGCCAGAACTTACAATAAGTGCCGCAAGCCTTAACCAGACGCTTGCCACAACGAATGGTGTAACGCTTATTCAAAATACGGCTCAAATCTCCAGTGATGGAATCCACCCATCAGACTACGCCTCATATTTTCTATCGGTGATTCACTCCAAAGCTGGCGGGAGCGGTGCAGGTAGCCAAAACCCTGTCTCTGTTGGCTCGTGTGTGTGTTCCACAAGCGGCTCCTCTCAACTCATAGGATCGGGCTGTGCAGGAAAATCTGGAATTACTTTATGGGGAAAGGACTGAGTGCAGTACAAGCCGCCGGTATTATGGGAAACCTACAACAAGAATCAGGCCTAGACCCAGAGAAGCTTCAGGGAGGTAAGCGCAGCCAGAATCCGGCAGATGCTGGAAGTGGTGGCTTTGGACTAATGCAATGGACTCCGGGATCTAAAATAACCGGCCTCCTTAGCCAGGCCGGTATTGCTTCACCCGTTTACGAACTTGGTACACAACTCGACCTTATTTGGTGGCACATGAACAACACGAGCCCGACGGGTGTTAAGAACTTTATAGTAGGATTCCTTCAAAAAACAACGATTGAAGAGGCTACCTCTGACTTTGAGGAGAGAATGGAGGGCGCTGGCAAGCCGATGATGGAGCGTCGAATCCAGTACGCAAAAGATTTTTACGCGCTTTATGCACAGTCCAGCACATCAAGTAGTTCTCCGGTTAGCGTTTCATCAGGAGACTGCTCTGACATCACCGGAGATGGGCAGGATACGAAATATACGAGTGATGGTTTTATAATCTACAGTCAGACTGACCCGGCCTGGAAGGATAAGCCCTATGGTTCAAGTACAATCGGTATATCCGGATGTGGTCCTTCAGCAATGGCTATGATAATCACCGCACTCATCGGTGAGAAGGTTACCCCTGTTGAGACAGCGGCTTATGCAGCCCAGAAGGACCTATACGTGGCAGGTGAAGGAAGCTCCTGGAACATAGGCCCCGTACTCGCCGAACACTGGGGGCTTAAAGCTGTGAATATCGGGGTTGACCCCGCCAAAATCGAGGCCACACTCAAGGCTGGAGGCCTAGTGATCACAGCAGGCCAAGGCGCAAAACCGTTTACTAGCGGAGGGCACTTTTTGGTTATACGCGGCATCACTGCCGACGGCAAATACAAAGTGGGCGACTCTGGACATGCCGACACAAGTGATCGGGATTGGGACGCAGATCAAATCCTGGAAAGCATGAAGGGCAGGGGAGGAAGTGTCTATGCAATCACCAAATAATACACGTCGAAAAGTAATTATTATTCTTGTTGTGTTGGCAATCACGGCTACCACAGCTGTGCTGCTCACAAGGTCTACATCAAAAATAGATAAGCCCTCTGGAGAGGAGATATCTGACCCCAAAAATAGGGAATCGGAATCTTATGGGGTAGATAAAGATGCTATTGTTTTTTACGGCACAAGCGAGCTCTCCCGAGCCGGGGTGTCGGAGTTTATGGTTAATACATTCCGCGAGCAGCTGCAGTCCTTCTCCGCAAAACGCGGGGACTATATCAAGAAAGTCAGTGTATACACCACCAGTATCGCTCTTCAAAGTAACGATACAAACAGCACCATAAATTTTGATATCCTCATAAACGATAAAGACAGATCTTCTGTAAAAATCGAGTACGAGAGCCTGTTAGAGGCTCGTGTTACTGTATACGATTCAAAGAATGCCAAAGTAATTGATTCAGGCCTCGTTAAACACCGACTTATCCCCGATGAAGACTACACAGGCGATGGTGCGCCACCCGAAAACCACCCCCACTAGCCTTTAAGCGGCATGACTATATGTTGATAACCGGTCTGCTCACCTGTAGTTATCACACACGGACTAATTGAGCCACTGAATCGGAAGTTGATTTGGTCTGAGCTAAAGCAACCAAGAGCATCGGTAAGGTACTTTACATTAACCACGACCTCGCCAGAACCTGATACAGTTCCTTCGATTGATGAGTTGTTATCTCCTATTTGAGAAGCTATCGAGCTGACGGTGACTGTTTTTTCGTCCTCAGACGCTTTTATCGTGATGCTACCGCCGCTTTCGCGAGCAAAGAGACCTGCTAACTTCACGGCAGTTAAAAAGTCGCTCCGAGGGACTGCAAAGTTAATTTCACTTTGTTCGGGAATAAGCTGGCGATACGCCGGATATTGGCCGTCTACCAGCCGACTTACCAATTGAACAGTTTCGGTTGCTACCCCAAACTGACCTTCATCAAACTGAAGCGTTGTGGTTTCCTCACCACTGTCCTGCATAATCCTTAACACGTCCTGGAGGGTTGAGGCGGGAACTACCGCTGAAACCTCAGCATCCGTGGGAGTAAGTTTTTTTTCTGCCAAACGGTACCCATCGGTTGCTGCCATTAGAAGATTACCATCAGCGGTGTGCATATATACACCACCGAGTATTGGTCTGGTTTCATCATGGGATGCAGCCAGCATTGTGGTATCGAGCGCATCTTTAAGTTGCTCACTCGCCACATCGACAGAAACTCCGCCTCCTATGCTTGGTAGTGCCGGAAAATCCTCAGCCGACGCACCCTGTATGTGCGAGCTATATGAGCCGGCGGAAATAAAGAGTTTTGTTCCTTCAAACACAAGATTAACCGTAAGATCTTTTGGCAATTGAGAGACAAAGTCATGAAGAAGTCGGGCGGGGATAGTTACCGAACCCGCTTCGTCTATCTTACCGCTTGCTTTACAAATAATAGCTACCTCCAGGTTGGTAGCTGCGAGCTCCAGTACACCGTCTGACGCTTTCAATAAAATATTTGAGAGTATCGGCAGAGGAGTACGCGTACTAGCCACTCTAGAAAGAAGTCCGAGCGCCCTATTTAAATTACCCTGTGTTATTTGAATCTTCATACCATACCCCAATCTACCAAGATGGTTTCTTTAATTTGTTTATACAAAGTAGTAGTAACAGTAGGGATTGTGGATGAATAGGAAAAAACCGCAATCAAACAGGTGTCGGAGTGGTAAAAGTGGTTGGGGAAAAGGAGGGGAGAAAATGGGGAGAGAACACATTTTGTGCACAACACCTCGGCGGTATTGTAAGTAAGACGTGGAAAAACACTTGTTATACCCATATGTGTCCAAACACTTCTCACAGCTTGTACACATTTTATACTCAGACTATCCATGAAGCTTCTCCCGAATTTCAAGCAGGTGCTGCCTGGTCACGAAGTCATAACCCAAAAGGCCTTCGATTTTATCAACTGAATGAATTGCGGTAGTGTGATCTTTTCTACCGAGTTCAGTGGCAATTTTTGGAAAACTCAGATGCAGCTCACTCCGAAGAAGATACATCGCGACCTGTCGTGGTAGCACAATCTCTTTGTCGCGCTTCGGGCTTAGTAAATCAGTGAGACTGATATCAAAATGTTGCGCGGTTTTTTCAACTATTGTTTTTGGAGTAAGATGGCGCGGTCGATGCTGGCGACCCTTAAGGAGTGCCTGCGCTGTTGCAAGATCAGGCTCAAGACCGCGTAGTTCGCAAAATGCCAGGAGCTGGTTCAGCGAGCCCTCTAGTTCGCGAATATTGGTTTGGATTGCTTTTGCTAAAAATTCAACCACCTCAAGTTCAAGTGTTACGCCATGTTGATTTGCTTTTGTTTGTAAAATTGCTTGACGGGTTTCAAAGTCGGGCGGTTGAATATCAATAGCCATACCCCACTCGAACCGGCTTCGTAGACGCTCCTCAAGTGTCGGTATCGCCTTTGGAGGCTTATCACTCGTTAAGATTATTTGCTTATTAGCCTGATGAAGGGCGTTAAAAGTGTGGAAGAACTCTTCTTGAGTCTTCTCTTTACCCGCAATAAATTGAATATCATCAATAATTAAAACATCAGCACTTCGGTACCGATCGGCAAACCCCTGTTTTTTAAATCGAATACTATCCAAAAACTCGTTTACAAAAGTTTCAGTGGAAACATACATAATCTTTGCCTCTGGTTGATGTGCCAAAATGCCATTGCCAATTGCTTGAATGAGGTGCGTTTTACCAAGCCCAACACCGCCGTAAATAAAAAGCGGGTTGTATTTTTGGCCGGGATTTGCAGCAATTGACTGACCTGCTGCGTAGGCTAATTCGTTCCCGGAACCAACAATAAAGTTATCAAAAGTGTACCGCTCGTTCAGGATTTGTTGCGTACTCCTTTTGCGGGCAAGGGAGGTCTGCCGTGATTTTACGGCTACAGCACTGGTTTTGGTAGAAGTTTTTGCAGTAGTCGATGATTCTATGGTGTAGGTAATGTGTCTTGCTGTAAGACCATTTTTTGCGAGGAGCTCTTTAATAGTTGCGTCATATTTAACCTCAAGCTGTTGTTTGGCAAAAATGTTCGGCACCGTAATCCGTAGATTACCCTCATTATTCTCAACAAGTGCGGTATTGCGAAACCAAGTCACAAAACTAGCCCGTGAAACCGACACCTCGATTTCGGCCAGAACCGACTTCCATACAGCACTATCCATAACTCCCGCTCCTTTTGCTCTACGCTAACTACTATACACAAAAATGTGAGTTTTCCACAACCGTACGCAAAGAAAAATAGAATGCACAGAAAGTTTATTGTTTTCCACAGGCACAAAATAACAGAGGTGAATGTGTGGAGAATTAGGAGAGGTGTGTGGAAAAGGCAAGTATGCTATAATTACTTCTATCAATTTCATCAAATAACTGCTGCAATAAACGCAGCGATATCAAAAGAAGGATACAGCAATGCCGAAACGAACATTTCAGCCAAAAAAGCGCCACGCAAAAAAGAACCATGGATTCCGTGTTCGCATGAAGACCGCAAATGGTCAAAAAACTCTGAAAAGCCGTCGGCTTAAGGGCCGAGCGCGGCTAAGTTACTAAAGCATAGAAGGAGTGTAGCGGTGTTAGCCAAGATTTTTCGGTTTCACGGCTATGGCTCCCTAAAGTTTGTATACCAAAAAGGGAGGATGGCACGAAGCCGGCTGATAAGCTTGAAGTATCTGCCGAATACTCGCCGTACTCAATCACGACTTGCGGTAGTAGTTTCAAAAAAAGTTACAAAAAAAGCGCCCGTCAGAAACCGTATTCGACGTCGGGTGTATGAGGTGGCTCGTGCTGAGTGGCCTAATTTGCGGCACCCTCAGGATATGGTTATCACGGTGTTTGATGACAGAATAAGCAAGCTCACGAGTGCCGAGGTTACACAGCTTGTGCAAGATCTCTTCCGGCAAGCAAACCTCTACGAATAGGTTTGGGTAGTAATGAGTTGACACTTCATGTCCTTTGCGTAGCTGTGTGTGGCCATTTTCTTCCCATAGCGAGCAAGGCAATAAATCAAGTATAACAATAAACATAAGCTTTGTCAATATGCCAAAACCTGAGCCTCAAAACTCACCGGTGTCATCCCGGACTTGATCCGGGATCTAGTATCTGAACTGGATTCCCGTCTTCATGGGAATGACGGACGGGAGGTTTTGAGGCTCAGGTACACTCGAATTACGAAATAGCCACCCTCGCCATCCTGAGTACTCGATCGGGGTCGAGCATAAACTCTGTCGACCTGTCCATTGTAGCTGTAGCGAAGAAGGAAAGATCGGGTTTCGCATAAGCAGTAGCTATTAGATCCTTCGACTTCACTCAGGAGGACGGAAGTGGGGTTTTGAGATCTGGGCACCAAGCTCGATCCACAAAACTCCTTTTTGTTACTGAGCTTAGCGAAAGATTTGGTCGATTTGTAGTGGCGGCCTGTGCTACATGCGCCGACCCTCTAGCGACGCTCCTACCAGATATGGTATGATGAGGGCAATGTTTCAAACACTGATTGTCCAGCCAATTTATAACGTGCTCGTGGCGCTCTATGGGCTTTTGCCTGGGCACGATCTGGGCCTAAGCCTTATTTTGTTTACGGTGCTTATTCGTTTAGCGATGTGGCCACTTCTGAAGAAGCAGCTGCATCAAAGCAGGGTCATGCGCGATTTGCAACCAGAGCTCGCGAAAATAAAAAAAGCTGCCGCAGGTGATAGGCAAAAAGAGGGCCGGCTTATGATGGAGCTTTATAAAGAGAAGGGTATTAGCCCATTTGGAACTATTGGCCTCACATTAGTACAGCTTCCGTTGTTCATTGGGGTGTTTCAGGCGGCCCGTGATCTTACGCAGCAGTTAGATCGGATCTCGACTTTTACGTATGGATTTGTACGGGATATTCCGCACGTGCAATCGGTAATCAATAATCGCTCAAACTTTAATTTTGAATCATTTGGGTTTATTGACCTGAGCCAAAAGGCATTTTCTAATGGTAAGATCTATATCCCGGTGTTGATTCTTGCAATTGCGGCGACGGTCTTTCAGTATATTCAATCTAAACAACTGATCCCCCAGCCGAAGGAAAAAAAGCGTCTTCGTGACATCTTGCGCAACTCAGCAGCTACTGGTAATCAGCCAGCTCAAGAGGATATGAGTGCGGCTATGGGGAGTTCTATGCTTTTCTTGATGCCAATTCTTACCATGCTTTTTGCGGTAGCGGCCCAGGGTGCGATGGTGGTCTATCTGCTGGTGGGTAGCCTTGTGGGGATTTTTCAGCAGTCGCTTATCTTCAGACGTGATACCGATGAAATGGAGGCCGAGGTGGTTTCGGTTCATACAAAACCGGTGAGTGAGTCAAAATCAGAACCGGCCGAGAAAGTAACAAAGGGCAAGGTAGTAACGAAAACACGCATCATTAGCCCTGCATCTCCGCAGAAGCCTACTACAAAGAGGAAAAAGCGATGAGTGAAAACGACCAAGCAATTGAAACGGCCCGTAAGTTTCTTGAAGACATCCTTTCGTTTTTTGGCCTTAACGCCGTAGTGAGCGCGAGTAGTGAAGATGACGTGATTGAACTCAGTGTTCCGTCAACCCACCTCAACGGATTCTTGATTGGCCAACATGGCGAAACTCTACGTGCACTGCAGGCATTGGCCAGTACGATGCTGAAAAACACTGAGGCTGCGCTAATTCGTGTGAATATCGACGTTGCTGATTACAAACAACACCGTGCCGAAAAGATTCTTGAACAACTCGAGAGCTGGGTGCAAAAAGTGCGAGAAGAAGGCCAGACGCTACATTTAAAGCCTATGAATGCCGCTGATCGCCGCACGGTCCATCGCGGTCTTGAAGCGTACAGTGACGTTACTAGCCACTCCGAAGGCGAGGCGCGAGATCGCCACATTGTGCTTGAGCTAGAAGCTTAGCAAATACGGTAGCCAGGTATTGATGATTTCTAAAAACCGTGTTTAATGGAAGGCGTTAAATAAGGGGCAAAACATGGGGCAAAAAAGAAAAAACCAAACTAGGAGTACGTCAAAGCACTCTTTAAAACAGAGGTGGTATATTTTCGTGCCAATTTTTGCAGTACTTGTGATTATTGGGTTCAAGGTTGTGCAACACGGTATTGAGGAGCAAAGAAACGAGCAACAAACGAAAAAAGATATCGCCCTGCTTGATGATGCAGAGGCAAAAATGCGCGCACTACCGTTGCCCAAGGCGGAACATCGTGAATATGTTCGCAGCTGCAGTGTGAGGAGTGTGAAGTTTACTGATCCGGGCCCTCCAAATTGTGGAGTGGAAGTTACAAGTATACACCCGGTCGTTGATCAGAATACCGCACGGCAACTTCTGGATGAATACGCCAATGGTATCGATAAAAAATTTTCCTCAACAGGCATAGAACGAGACGAGAAAAACTCATGGGAGGCGTATTATATCGAGGATATTGGTATGACAAACGGCCTTGGCTGCTATCTGTTATCAAGTATTCGTGAAGGGCGGTTGCTTCAGGGGGGTGGTTTAAGGTTTCTATTTAATGATGACGAGGACTATCTAAGGGTTAATATCTCGTGTTATAAACGGTTTAAAAAACAAGTTTACCCTGAACTGCCATAAAAAATAGAAAGTTAAGAGAAAGTTAAGATTTCTCGTATACCATAAGGGTATGAGAAGGGTTGGGGCACTCTTTATACTTACATTTGTGGCGCTAACACTGTTTGTGGCCAGTCGGGCGACAGCGGAGTCGGGAGTGGATTGGACCGATGCCAATCAGCCGTTTGAACTGCATCTAGAAGCAGAAGATGTCGTGCCGCCAAACAAAACTTATTGGAATATCCCTTGCGAGAAAAGAAACATAGCCATTATGCAGTACGACAGCTGGAGCGTGCCGCTTAGCCCGTCGCCGGGGGAGGATTGCGTTGCACAAACAAGCTTTGGTTATTTTGTAGGTTCGAATATGCTGGCACTCAACGGTACAAATACCGCCTACCAACTTGCTAGTTCAACGGGATCTGTTATGAAGGACTTCTTCGTACCCGTTCCCAATACAAATGCTGTCGTGCAATTTAATTCAAAAATGCGTATTTATCACAACATGGGAGAATACCTAGAGCCAATATACAGTACAAGTTCTCTGCGGTATGGGCAAGTTGACAGATATAAATATACGCAACCTATTGATACTTCACAGCGAGTTACCTATAGCAACGGTGTGGAGCTCGCTGAAATCAAGCCATCAAGTATTAGCTTTTCTCGTGCGGGCGGCGTGTTTGTTGTTAACATTGGAAGGTATCAGGCGGCTATTGATGTTAACACGAGAAAAGCTATTAAGTTTGGCATTGATACTATACACCCAGGAACCAACACGGCAGACATGACGACATCACTCAGTAGCACAGGGAAGTATGTTATTACCAATGATATCAACTCAGCTATCGGTAGGGTGTATGATATCAGTGCTTGCAGTGAGCCTTCACCGGGTGCACTGAGTGCATGTCCGGTGTTTGATTACGAGAGCTTTGTCAAAGAAAGGTTGGGCAATAATGTAAGTATTGTTGACGCCAAGTTTGCGAGTGACTACAGGGTGGTATTGTATGTTTCTAGGACCGAAAATGGTGCTATCAAAACAAGCCGGTATAGTCTCAGTATTGCTGACGAAGCAAGCTTTAAAATGGAGTATCTCGGGTTGGGAGATTCGTATGCTTCCGGTGAGGGTGCTTACGGATACATGAGAGACACCGATAATCAAAGCCAGGGTGAACTATTCAACATGTGCCATCTTTCGCGGCACTCCTATCCATATCTTATGGCGGCCGAACTTGGCTATGGGGCTGCAGATTCGGTTGCCTGTAGTGGAGCAAAAATAAAGGACATATTCGACTTAAATGACAAAGAGTATGAACGTGATGATCCGCAGTCACTAGGGATGGACGGGGTCTCATACAACGAAACAATATTCGCAAACTATCTTCCTGGTTATAGAAGGCAGGTTGAGTTTGTTAAAGAATATAGACCAAAGGCCATCACGCTCTCAATTGGGGGTAATGATATTGGCTTTGGTAAAAAGTTGGAAAGCTGCCTCCTGTCGGTAAAAGACTGTTTTCAGTCTGAGCGTGAGAAACAGGAAGTTTACAACGAGATCGTAGCGCAGTTTGATAGACTGACAACGACCTACCGTGCACTAAAGGATGCAAGTGGAGAGACGGCCATCTATGTGCTCGGGTATCCGCAAATTGCCAAGAAAGATGGCGACTGCGCTGTGAATGTTCGCCTGAGCGCTCGGGAGCTGGAGGTTGCCGAAGCCATAATTGATGATCTCAACGAGGTCATTCGTTTAGCCGCAAAACGGGCTGGTGTATTTTATGTTGATGTCAGCGAGGCGTTTTACGGAAAGCGCCTCTGCGAGGATCGTTCATGGAAGCTGGCTATGAATGGTATAACAATGGGCAATGATGTAGCGGTACTCGGCGTGCCGCTCATCGGCAAAGAGACCTATCATCCAAACCAAGAAGGACACCGCTTATATGCACGTACAATACTCGCAAAAACTAATAATCTTACTGCACCCATGCCAGAGTCTGATGAGGCGGTTGATCCATCGGAAATGGATAGCTCGTTGGTTCCCAGTGTGCGCCAGGTAGATATGAAGGCTGTAGCGAGACCGTCGTTGCAAGATGCAATGACCTCAAAAGTGGTGTATCAGCCGGGGGATACAATTTCCGAACTATTTGCGGCCGACGGATTAACCTTGAGGCCAAATGGTGCATACACTGTTACGATACATTCTGAGCCGCAAACTATCGGAACCGCGCATGCGAGTGACATGCATAACGCTGAAATTGCAGCAACCATTCCCGCTCAAATTGAACCAGGTATCCAAAGTATTCATATCACCGGTAGTGATATTGAGGTAGCCCCATTGACATGTATAAGTACATAACAGTTGTTGCATCCCAAGATGATTACGATGGAGACGGGGAGCTTAATGCAACCGATGTATGTCAGTTTATTGATCCGGAGGGAGTTGATGAAGACCAGGATGGCACAGACGATGCCTGTGATGGGTACATTGGCGACGCCCCAGCCGCACAAAACCAAGATAATATAGAGGTCGATGTCAGTGAGTACCACCATGTTGCGCAAACTTTAAATAGCGGGCAAGTCTCATTGGAAAATGATGAGACACCATATGTAACAGCAGGGAACCAATGGGCATTTACTCGGTCCCAGCAGTTTGCGCAAAAAAATACTGAAGCTCAAACTTCTAAAAACGATAATAGTAGCGCATCTTATTTAGCCAAAAAGAGAGTCTCACAGAGTGTGAATACACTATCGGCACAGTTTCTCCTGTTGCTCGGTTTCGGTACCCCGTTTGCTATTACGATGTTGCTTCGTGCGAGGAAGTCGGCCTAACTTTTAAGCGCTTTCTTATAAACCTCCAGGGTTTGTTCGGTCATACGCTGCCAGGAATATTTCTTAACCTGCTCGACACCTTTTTTAATAAGCTCCCCACGTAATTTCTTATTAGTTAACACATCGTTTATCTTGGCTGCCATATCTTCTATATCAAGGGGATTGAAGTAATGCACGGCATCGCCATTCACCTCTGGCAAACAAGTGGCATTACTGCTGGCTACTGGTGCACCATGCTTCATAGCCTCAAGAGCCGGCAACCCAAAGCCTTCGGAGAGGGAAGGGAAGCAGTAACAGGTGGTATTCTCATACAGCCACCTAAGCTGGCCTTCACTCACATATCCTGTAGCAAGTACATCAGGAACGTTGTGCTTTTGTGCGTAGTCAAGGTGGCGCTCCATATGATCATCTTTTTTCCCAACCAGTGCCAGCTGTAGGTTGGGGTGACTCTTCTTAAGTAAGGAGAATGCGTCTATCAGACGCTCTAAATTTTTATGTGGCAAAGACCGGCCAACATACATCAAGAACGACTCATTCTTGAGTGGAGCAAACTCTTCAGCCGGTACAGCTATTCTATCGGCTGACTCTAGAGTAACCGTAATCTTGCGAGGATTTGATTTTAAAAGGCGGATGGCGTCGTTCTTAACAAACTCGGTGGGAGTGATAAGTTGTTTTGATTTTATGGAAGCTATTATATTTACAAGTAAATATATAAACTGCTTGAACTTAAATGTAAGGATGTTCTTAGAAGGGTTATTGAATCTGAGAGTTGTAAAGTCCTGTAGGGTCGTGATGACCTTACGATGATAAAAAATCGGTTGTTGAACTAGTGTAAAATGGACGAGGTCTGGTTTTAAATTGCGAATAAGTCGCAAGAAACCAAACTGCTCAGAGAAAGTGAATTCTTTAAAATCAGCAATAACCTTAGAAAAGTTTTTTGCCTTTGGATGATACGTATCAAAATCTTTAGCATACAACATAACCACATATTCACGATCTGAATTAGCATCAACCTCCTCAAGATACTCCAAAAGCTTCCGAACATATCGCCCAGTACTTGTTGGATACTCCCGCGCATCAATCGCTATTTTCATAAGCTTCAGTATATATCAATATCTGTTAAAATAGATCGTACACCGTATAAAAAGAGGAGATTAACTTA
>JAXMAA010000008.1:0-15853 GCA_046350615.1 Saccharimonadales bacterium (SeqCode)
CTTTAATGCCGCCGATTCAAGATCCAGCTATAGACTTCTGGCCACCAATTACGTCGCCAGAATGATAGCTAGGCATTGGTTCTATTGGACCGACGAGGCAGATAGTTCCGTGAATATTGAGTAGCTGCATATATGGCGATAAGTCGTGTGCTTTCGGGATGGTATCAAGCAGGAAGTCAAATCTATGAGCTGCCTTCTTCATGTCTTCCTCAGACGAGGAAACGACAACACCGGCTGCTCCATAAGACTTCGCAGCCGCAACCTTTTCTGGGGAAGATGTTATAGCCCACACCTCTGCACCCATGGCTTTGGCATACTTTACGCCCATATGGCCAAGTCCACCCAGGCCAATGACACCCACTTTTTTACCTGGTCCAACCTGCCAATGCATGAGCGGAGAGTATGTTGTGATTCCGGCACATAAGAGTGGTGCAGCCTTTGCCATATCTAGAGACTCTGGTAGACGTAATACAAAATGCTCAGGAACAACTATTACGGTTGAGTAGCCGCCCTTGGTATTTTCTCCATCTACTGGGTCGTTGGATCCATATGTCCAAATTGTTTCGTTGAAACAGCTATTTTCAAAACCCCTCTTGCAGGCTTCGCATGTACCGCAGCTATTCACCATGCACCCTACGCCAACTCGATCACCTGGTTTAAACTTCCTTACTTTACTGCCGATACGTGTGACAATCCCGGTTATTTCGTGCCCAGGTACGCAAGGGTATCCAGTCTCGCCCCAGTCGCCTCTTGCAGTGTGAATATCACTGTGACATACGCCGCAGTAATGCACTTCAACTTCAACATCAGTTTCGCTCGGCTCACGACGTTCGAATTCGTAATATTCTAAAGGTTTATTTACCGATGGTGCTGCGAAAGATTTTGTCTTCATGTGCCCATTATCTCATATTTTTAAACCAGGTATAATTAAGCCCATGCTTGATCATCATATTCAGCGGCGGATTGTGTATACATTGGCTTTAGCACAGAGATTGCGGTTTAGCGAGCTGAAGCCGGATGACCTTGAGAACAAGTTGTTTACGTATCATCTGAAAAAAACTGTTTCGGCTGGGTATGTTTTGAAATCCTCAGAAGGTTTTTATGAGCTTACCTCCGAAGGTCGGAGATTGGGTGTTCATGCACTTGAAAATAGTAACGCACTATTCGACAGAGCATACTCGGTGCTATTCATGGTTGTAAAAAGTAAGGATACGGCGAAGTGGCTACTGTATCGACGAAAGAGTCACCCGCTTTTAGGTAAAGTCGGTTTTATGCATGCTACACCAAATGCATCAGAGTCGGTTGCTGTCACTGCTCAATCTACACTTCAAGAGAAAACGGGCCTTACGGGTACCTTCCGTGCGCTTGGTGGAGGCTTCTTCAGAGTGTATGAAGGCGAGGCGCTAGAGAGTTTTACCAATTTCACGCTATTGGTCTGCGAGGATGCAAGTGGCACACTTAAGGCTGATGATGAATTTGCAGATTACTTTTGGGTTGATAATCTTGATCCTGAAGACGATAACTTATTGCCAAACATGACCGTATTGACGAAGGGCTACCTCCAAAACGAGTTTTTCTTCCTGGACGAAACGCTTCAGGCTACTGCTGCTTGAGCTTCTCGGTAACTGAAGTGAACGGCGTCTGAGGCGGCTTTCTGCATTTCAACAGTAAACGGCGCAAGCGGCTCAACAAGCTGTATAAGTGAAGGATGGTATCCGGTTTCAGCTCCTACTTCTCGACCGGTTCTCATGGCATTTGTGCAGGCATCTCGAGCAATGAGTTGTGCCTCATCGCCATAGATACCGTAGCTATGATTTGCAACAAAGTCGGCAGCACCAATTATGGCACAGCGCATGGCAGCGGTAGCCATGGCTCTGCCAGTGGCAAGTTTCCGAGCTTGAGCCTGCGCGGTACTTTCGCCGCCATTCACATAAGCTGCGAAACGAGAGTCCGCATAGGCTATAGCAGTGTCAAGCGCGGCTACTGCATTATCACACGCCGCTTCTGCCCCACCCTCTTGAGTCTGCCTGTCAAGAAGTGGTGGTAGTTTAACGTACCGGTTTTGTACGGCTCTCACAGATATTCCCTGACCAATTACTTGCTGTTCGCAAAAAAGGTAACCTGAGGCGCCAAAAAGGGCTACTGCGCCGAAAGTTCCTATTTCTGCGGCCTCTTCGGGTGTACTGGCGGCCTCCAGCATTGTGCGGAGAATTTGTGTGGCCCGTGGTTCATCAAAAAGTGTGCGCACCCCAGCTGGTTTGCCATGTATTAGCGCATGTACCCTCGGATCGCGCGTTTTGAAAGGTTTGAAATCTCGTACTACCAATGGTCTTTCTTCAGCAGTCGGTACTAATAATCTACTTGGTTTGGGGGTGTATAGTTGTTCGTTCATGCTTTGTAGTATGCGTTGGGTGCAGACTACAAAGCAGTGAATATTTTTTCACTAGAATATGTTGAGCAGAGATGACGGTTAATCTACTGCCAGGTTGGGGTTCTGTCGAGGCGGATGGCGGTGATCCAGGTTTGGCCGGCCTCGAGTTCTACTTCTTTGCCTGCTGCATCGGTAAAGCTGATTTGTGAGTTATCATCGGTTTTCTTCCAATTAATTTCTACGACGCTACCATCTTGGAAGAGCCAGGCTTTGCCACTGGTATTTACGTCGGGATACGAGTAATTGTTTGAATCACGGATGACATCGTGCGGAACTTGCATAGCAATCACAACTTTTGGTGCGATCTGACCTTGTTCGTGGTCGGTATGTGCAGCTCCACCAACAGCTCGGGGGTAGGTATTGGTGGCTTGATCCCATGTGTAACTGACGGCAAAGGTGCATAGGAGTAGAAACGGGTATGTTTATACTGCTTGCGGTTGGAGTTTCTGCCGGAGCTTCCTTCTTCTTGCGTTTCCAGCTCGTAAAATTACTATTGTTATAATTTTTTGCTCTGTTGAGAGCCTGAAGCTTTTCATCGGTTGTATAAACATTGTGCGGCGCGGCGCGATTGGTAACACGGGTATATGCCCCAGCGTTAAAGAATTGGTCAAGATCTTTGATTTTACCGGAACGTAATTTTTGGAGCGGAATATCACTACCGCCGACGTGTGCCAGGCCAGCATCAAACGCAGCGACCCAGCTGGCAAATTGCGGACGGACGCTTCTAACCGGTCCGATTTGTGCTGGTTTTGCCTCTTGATAAAGTAACAAGAACCGTGTGATGCCACCTTCGGCAACACTTTCGAATACAACGCCAGCCTCCTTCAGGCCACTTTGTGGACGAGCTTCGGGGCTGTTTTCTACCATGACACCCGTAACTGGACGTTTGCTGTCTTCTTCGCTCACCTCCACGCCGGTTAGCGGTGAATAGATCTTCTCGACAACCTTCTTTTTCGTGATTACCTCTGGAATTGAGGCGAATTCAAGACTGTGAAAGAGATAGATGATGCTCCCGCCAATAAGCAGTATGAATGCAATGAGTGTGCCAAGTACGAGTTTGCGGTGGCCGTGTAGCCAGGCATTTATCTGTTTTATGCGACTACCTTTTGGCCGATCAATTGGCTGGTGTTGTGGTTGATAACTTTCAAAAGTATGGAATTCGGGGTTATTTTTGTTTTGCCTTTTTTTCATAGTTCTTATGGTATCACATCATGTAGAGTGTTGCAGCAACAGATGTAGCAAGATTAAGGCTACTTACGCCATCTTGCATTGGTAGCTTAATGATACCGTCGGCACTATCAAGAAGCGTCCGACTGACACCTGCCCTTTCGCTACCGAACATTAGTACGGCATTATTCGAAACGTGTTTTTTGTCGAACAGCTGTGCACGGGTATCGTCGGCATCAAGCGCATATGCGAACCTCTTCTGTCCGCCGCTCAGCATTCGCACAGTTTCCAGGGTGGTTCCCTGCAGATCAGAGAAACATGGTACTGCATAGTGGAGACCGGCAGCGCCGCGGATGATAGCTGGATGCCATATGTCAATGTTGCCGCTGACGATTACTGCCCCGGCATTAGCGGCTGCGGCTACTCGGATTACGGCGCCTATATTTTCAAGATCACGCGGTTCTTCAAGAAAAACAATCGGCTTCTGCTGATCAATATCAGCAAGTGTGTAAGCCTTCCTTTTTGCTATCGCTATCACTTTGGTGCGTGGTGGCTGCGGGCTGAGCCTCGCAAATGTTTCGGCGTCTAACTCTTGTGCTTGCGATAAAACTTTGTCTTCTACGTCCGGGGCAAGTTCATGCAAAAGTTGCCGCAGATAGGCCAGATCAGAGCTTATAATCTGCTCCAGCTCTGCACCAAACCGGGCGGCATGTTTTAAAGCCTGTACACCTTCAATGACGGAGAATAAAGGCTCTTTCCGCACTCGCTGAAAGTAATCAACTAACTGATTTGTGCTCATCGTTTTATTATATGTTAGTTTTATGGACTGCGGTACCGTGGTCTTGTTTGGCTTCGTGGTGCGGTTGGTGCTTAATAGCAAAGATCTTCATCAAACGACCGCTATACAGCCCAATAATTCTATAGCGGTAATCTCGGGCTAGCTCATCGCGAGTGTTTGTATCTGTTGTGTATCGTTCGGGTATTGTATATACGCCATCCTCGCCGTAGGCCTTCTCCACAACTTCACAAATATCGGTTTCAATATCAAGATGACCGGAATGACTAAGTTTTAAGAGGATTTGGAGATACAACTCTGTGATCGGGTCGGGCTTTTGATTAACCAGCTTGGTTAATGTTTCAATTTCCTGATCAACAATCGCTCGTGAGCCGGTGTGTTTGTCGAATTGAAAGTGCGGCCACGGATCTTCTGGGGTATCTCCTTGCAACCAATTTTCCACTAGAGGCGCTATGTCTTCTGCCACCCCTTGCCTGTCTTCATAAGATGGCTCGAAACCAGCGGTGTTTTGAGCAGCAGCTTCCCGCACTGCTCTCCAGTCGTTGGCAATACCTGTTTGTTCAAGAAGTTGGCTTACGCGACCAAACATAATATACAATTATAGCAAATAATCTATAATATGTCAATAGATGTTGTCATTCGCGAGATGAGCCGGTCTTTGCCAAGTACACTGAGGCTTTGGTTAAGCTGGGGGCTGGCGGGTGCCCACGTGGTGGCGATGCGAATGATACTGAAGAGCACGGCTGGCTTTTCGCCGGTCTGCTCGAGCAGATGGTTGAGACGGTTTTGCAGGTCATCGGCTGAGAAATCACTTTCTTCTAGGCTTTCCAGGCTGAGTTGCAGCAGCTCTTTGAGTCGTGATTTCTCAACTTTTTTGAGCTGCTTATTCTGATCAATAAGTTCAAGGTTTGGTGTTGGTTCTTCGAAAAAGAAGCTGGTGAGTTCGGGAAGCTCAGCAAAGAACTTTAAGCGTTCTTGTATAAGTGATAGCACCTGCTTTTTGTAAGTTTCATCAAAATCTTCTGCGGCTTTTGGCCAATAACTTCGTTGATCGTGAGTCGTTGATCTTGAGTCGTTGCCGCTTACTTTTTCGTAGAGTTCATCAAGAGGCATTTCGCGGATGAAGTGGCCGTTGGTCCAAAGCAGACGCCGTTCATCAAAATGCGCACCACTTTTCCCTACCCTGTCTAGGCTGAACTTACCAATCAGTTCATCACGCGTAAAGATTTCTTGCTCGGTGCCATCGTTCCAGCCAAGTGTTGCGATGAAGCTGACGAGTGCATCTGGCAGAAACCCTTCCCGAACGTAATCGAGTACATCTTTAGCGCCATCACGTTTGCCAAGCTTCTTATTGCCTTGCTCATTTAGAATGTGTGGCATCGTGGCCATAACTGGTGGTGTAATATCGAGCGCTTCGTAGAGATTAAGGTAGTTTGGTACGCTCGAGATGAACTCTTGTCCGCGGATAACATGGGTGATTTCCATCTCGGCGTCGTCAACGATGTGGCAGAAATTGTAGGTTGGGTAGCCATCTGATTTGATGAGAATGAAATCGTCAATCACTTCTGGGCCAGTTTTAAGATCGCCCATAACGGCGTCATGCCACTCATAGCTTTTCGGTTCTGATTTAAAGCGCAGAGGCTGCGTTCCATCCCATGCAGGCGGATTTTCAGGCCGATGATTGCGGTATAAAAACGGCCTTTTCACTTTTGAGCTTGTCCGCGGAAGGTTTGGACCTCTTCGGGGCTGTAAGGGTCAGCATATGCTCGTCCGGCATCGATGAGTTTCTGTGCCCATTCTTTATAGATTGCAAGTCGTTCACTTTGCCGATACGGGGCAAATTGGCCGCCGATATCAGGGCCTTCATCGTAATAAAGCCCGAGCGTTTGCAAACTTTGAATTAAGTGTTCGGCCGAGCCCTCTACCTCTCGCTTTTTATCGGTATCTTCGAGCCGAAGCACGAATTGCCCATTGTTTTGCCGCGCAACCAGCCATGCAAAAAGCGCCGTGCGAATACCTCCAATGTGCAGATAGCCTGTTGGGCTCGGTGCAAAGCGGGTTCTAATCTTCACTTGGGGATTCCATTCGGCGTAGGGTGTCGGCGATAACTGCTACTCCAGCACCAACCATAGCGGTACCGATAAGACCCGCTTGGCTAGGTTGAGGCGTGGCCTCGGTAGTAAGCATGTTATCGGTTTCGTGCAGGCCAAATGGCTGGGAATCAATAGTGTAAGAGCCTAGATAGAGTGGCGCGAGTCCAGCAGCAATTTTGGCAACGCGAGATCGAGCAAATCGGTGAGAAAGTCTTTTCATGAGCATTACTCTAACATAACAGAGGTAGCATTGCTAGACGCTGGTAGCAAGTTTGAGAAGTTGATCAGTATCGAGCTGGGAGTTTTTACCTTCGAGTTGGTACATCTTGCCGCCATTGACCCAAGCCGCGCTACTGCCGTTAAAGATGTAGATGGTAAGGCCACGATCTTGATATGTTAGATAGTTTGGCGTTTGTTTTGTAACATAGTTTTCTAATAGTGCGGTGGAATCCCATGTAGTAGGTTGTTGTTTTAATGAAAATCTTCGGCTGTCGGTGTTGGAGCCGAAGTTAATGGTGACCTGGCCTGGACTATATGCGATTGGCCCGCTGAGACTGTATCCAGCTGGTCTATAACCTGGAAGTGCCGCGGCAAAACCCGCGCGATGTGCGGCAACCTTCATAGAAATACTCGGCACATTAAGATATGCGACATATCCGCCAACGAGCAATATGAGTGCCGCTGTTGAAGCGTAGCGTGTAAGATGAGCGTGCCGTCGATGCTTCTTTGGTGCAGGGTGCTTGGTTGCTTCGGTATGATGTTGAGCAACGGCAGCAGTGATAGCCTGATTGATCAACCTCTCTTTAGTGTTTTTACTGGTAGCGTGCGGAACAGTTGTGTGTTTAGGCGGCAGCTGCGTTTTATCTGATTGTCTTGGAGCGACAGATACTTTCTGCTCTTGAGTGGGTTCGGTAGAGGCAGCTGGTGTGGGTGTGGCGGCGCTGCGCGTGAAGTGACTAATGGCACTGCTTTTTTCAATATCGTGAGCCCGAGCAAGCCGCTGCGAAATACGTGCTGGCTGTTGCGGCTTCGGACTCTGGGGAGCAACGGTATCAGCAGCCGGAATACTTGGTTTATTGACGGCTTGCCTATGAAGCGTCGTTGAGTGCTTTGCCTTTCGCTTTATATGATTTGCTGTCGCTCTGGCTGGAGGAAGGCTTTGGTGAGGGAATGATGTAGCAGATGGCTTATGTTTTAAATCTGTATCATTAGTTACTGTAATCGCCGTAGACTGCCTACTGGTTTTAGTTGTTGCATCTGCACTTCTTTTTACTTTTTGAAATCCATCAACTGATCTGGAAGAAGGGAGTTTTTTTAAAGCAGACTTTGTTGCAGAATCATGGATTGGCTCTCCCGTACTGGCGTTATAGAGACGGCCGTTGATTTCAATGGTGTTGTTTACTTTCATATCCCTCATTTTATCCGCATATTGTGCTTTTGGTTACCTCAATAGTACCCCCTCTGAAAGTTGAGCGCAAGTGGTATGATAGATATTAGTATGCATCGAATTAATACAAAACGTAAACAAACAATCTTGCTTCGCATTTTAGCCTATACCACCATCGTGGTGTTGAGCACGCTTACAACGGTCGTCTTGCTCTACGTGGCGCTCGGGTATCGGCTTGATGGTTCAAACGGGCATCTTGTGAGGACGGGATTATTACTTGTAAAGAATAGACCTGTTGCCGCTGAAATTTACATAAACAACGAGTTGAAAGATAATGCCGCGCCTGGCCGTTTTACACTTTCGGCGGGTTCGTATGAGCTGGGTCTCCGCCAAGCGGGATATCGGGAATGGAAGAAGACGATATCTGTGGCTGCTTCCAGTGTCCGCGAAGTCATCTATCCGTTATTAATCCCTACTTCGCTTACAACCAAGGAGCAAATCGGCATCGAAGCGCCTTCGCTTGTAAGCCAGTCCAATGATCGTAAATTATTACTTACGCACGTAACTAATCGGCCAACCTTCGAACTGTTTGAACTCTCGGGCATAGAGTCAAAACGTGAGAGCATACCGATCACAGGAGGAATTAAACGTGAAAACGGTCAAACGGGAACATTTAAGGTGGTGGAATGGGCGCTTGATAATAAACATGTCTTACTTGAGCAGACTTTGCCAAGCGGTGCGCTTGAGCTTGTCAGTATTGACGTAACCAAACCTTCCGAGGCGCGCAGCGTCACAGCGCTGTATGGCGGCAAGCCGCTCGCAAATCCTCACTATGCTGGCGAGAACACAAATGCGGTATACGGTGTTCGAGATGGTTCGCTATATCTATTTAACTTCGAGAAAACTGAAGAAACATTGGTGCTGGAGGGTGTTCGCAGCTACGCGCCGTATGGCAACGATACTATTTTGTATGACCGTGCGGTTTCAGATCAAGCTGAAGCCGGTATTTGGAAAGACGGCAAGCTGACGAAGGTGCACGTGGCCGCATCGCAATCTGCCTCCCTTCTGTCGTATGGCAAATATAACGATTATTACTACCTTGCGGTTGCTGAACCGGCATTAAATAAAGTGACCATCTATCGTGATCCACTGAAGAATCCATTGCCTCAAAAACAGTCGCCGTTTGTAAGCATTGCATTTGAAAATCCTGAACGAATCTCATTCGGCTCTTCGGGCCAATTCTTGCTGGTGCAGAGCGGGCGTAATCTTATTACCTATGATTACGATGAATTTAAAACCTACACTACAATCTTGCCGTTTGATCTTGCAGACGGCACTCACCCTATATGGCTGAATGCAACTCACCTGACCGTTCAGGGGACGGATGGAGCGAATTATCTATTTGAATATGATGGCCAAAATATGCAGGCACTGTTGCCGAGTAAAGCGGGTACACCACTCTTTTTCAGTAGTGATCTTGAGCGTTTATATCGCATGGTTGCTCATGATTTGCGGGTAGGCCTTGAAGCCGGCAGTATGTTGGCCGAATAAGTAGGTTAGCGAAAAATCCGATCCCAAAGACTTGGTGCCACACTCGGTAACGGATTGGCCGTGTTAACCGGTGTTTGCTTGGCAGTGTTTGCGGCTGCTTCCGATGGGCTCGGGTCAATTTGTTCTGCTTGAATGATCAGCCGGTTAACATTGGTGCCTGGCGGATCGCAGGTGAAGAGCGTGACTGTTGGTTTTTCGGTTGGGCTGAGTGCAGAAACGTCAGTTGGAGTAACGATCTTGCCCGCCACAGTAATTTTGTATGTGTAGCGTGTACCATTGTAATTAAGATAAAAAATGTCATTTGCTTCAAGCCGCCGCAGATTTACAAATACGTATTTGTAGTTTCCTGCATTAAAGACGTTATTGCTTGAATGGCCTCCTATAACAACATTCCCTTTTGTTCCAGGATTTGCCGTGTTGCCAAGCCGCACAACACCTCGCTCGAGTGCTCGCTGGTAGCTTGCCTCGTCCACATTTGGCTCATCGTATACCACTGGTGCATCTACGCCGATCTTAGGAATGATAATTTTTGGATCTGGTCCAACATTTGCTTGAGCGCTCGGTTCTACTATCACTGGAGTTGTTACTGTGCTACCCGGGGCCACATATTGCTTAATTGCACCAACCAGTACCTGGTTGTAGTTAATTAATAGAAAAGAAACACCAACAGTAACGGCAGCAAGCAATGGCTTGAAGTGTGTGCTTGATTTCACTTTGTGAGATTGTTTTTTAACTTGATTGCGTACTTTTTGGCGGAGCTCTTTCGCAATTTTTTGCTGCTCGTTTATTTCTGGCTCAGGTGCTTGTGCTGGCAGTGCTGCTTGAGCGGCTTCATGGGCGTTTCGCTCAATTTGCGACTTTTGCTCTTGCCACCAACTTGCGTAGTACCGATAAAAATATTGATGATAATACTGTTGCCATGCGCTGTGATACTGCTTAAGATCATACGGTTGTTCTCGAAAGGTGTGTGTTTGAGGGGTATGATCTGGTGGCGCCTGATTTGGTTCACCCTGCTGTGCGTAGGTTCGTTCAACGTGTTGGCGAGCTATTGCGGCAGCTCGCTGCGCGTCTTCGGTGGGCGCATGTGCACGTACTGGCCACTGAATCGGTGGACGCCCCGCAACAGGCCGCACTGGTGGCCGTGTTCGTTCGGGTATCTGGTTTGGTTGATCATCCATAGCGTTAGTATGCTTAACTACAGATAATAGTGTACAATTGTTAGGCAATATTCCCAAGTTATGCTGCGGGATGTTTCCAGGAGATTGACACACGTTCTTTTCTATTTTGTGCCGCGGTGGTGGAATTGGTAGACACGCTAGACTCAAAATCTGGTGTCCATTACGGACGTGCTTGGCCTGTCCTACCGCGGTACCAAATAGCAAAGAATCGAAGGATTTAGTAAGTGGTCTAAAATCTAGGCAGATTTCATATTTTCTCCTGAGATCTGATGGGTGTATCATGTGATAGTAGCGTGCCTGAAGTTGACCTGGCCGCCCAGTATGCCGTGATCTTCAAGGATATCAAGAACGTGGCTTGCTGGGCCTGGATTCAACTCGGGTAATATGCCAGATTTGCTGCACTACTTGTTTCCCTGACTTGGATCGCCAGACCCTTTCTGAATTAAAAGTTTGTTTTGTGAGGGCGCTACGTACTTGTCTATACTCATCTTTAAGTCCCTGGGTGTTGCCCTTGGCGAATTCGAGAGCAACTGCAAGACCGCCAGGCGGATCTTCATATATATACGGGTTGCCAACCCCAAGGCGAAGTTCTCGTTTTAGAGACTTTCGTGCGGCTCGTAGGCCAAGGACCTGGTGGCGAAGTTCTCGCCTTTGATCGCCAGTTAATAAGTGGCGGCCCATGAGCGGCAACACAAGATTTCCGTCGTATGATATGGGCTCATAACCTTCGCTTTCAAGATCGTCAACAACTGTTTCAGTGCCGATAGCAACTCTTCCTATATATAGATTCACACCTGAAACTCTTTCGGGGTGGTGATCGATTATGAGGTTTGCTTCAGCTTCTTGCTCGGGTAGCTCTTTCGCTAAACGAGCTGCATCGAACCTACGTCTGCTCATTGGCTCATATTACTCGCACGGTTACTGTCATGCAAGCTTATTCGTTATGGAGAAGCTCATGAAACTTTCGTTTAAGCTTCATAACTTTTGGGTTAATTATGATCTGGCAGTAGGCTCGTTCGGGGTGTTTGTTGAAATAATCCTGATGTTCCTCTTCGGCTGAGTAGAAGGTCTCGAGCGGTTTTATTTTAGTGGCAATCCTTTTGCCCCATAGTTTTTTGGCTGTGGTTGCGCTTGCAACACAGCGCCCTACACGCCGACGTACAGCGGCGATCCGCATAGCCAAAGAGCTAATGAAGTAGCTCTAGACTCTTATACGCGGCTTGTGTAAGGGCTTCGAACGGTTTATTGGGGTTCCAGGTTTGATAGTTTGAAGCGAGAGCAGCATAGGTGACACGCCAGTGTGGCGGCTCCTTGGATTCTGGCAGTTTTGTGGTGCTAATAGTGCCATGGCTAGCGATGAGTAGTTGACTATGATGGAGCGTTGCAATACTGATTGGGTGCTTCTGGGTGAAATGATGCAAAAACTCGACTAGTTGCCCTATATTCATCTGATACGTGAGAGCCGTTCCCTCTTCGCTATGCTTAGCAATTTTTTGTAGCTGCGCGAAGCTGGCAACAAGGGCTGTGCGGGTACGTTCCAGTATTAGCTGTGGCTGATGCATGAACGAGTCAAGGCTATCTTTAGTTATGATGGCGGGGGTGGTAGTAGATCTTAGGAGCTGCTCTAAAAGCTGGGTTGTCTGCGAATTACGCCCCGTATCGCCCGGAATAAGTAATAGGTCAACCAATGCGGATAAACCCTCTAACTCATGCTTCCCTTCAAGCGACAGTTCACCGCTCTGTGTGCTGGGCAGAAAAAATGCTTCCGGATGTGTGTGCCCTATTAATCTTTTGGTACTCTCCGGCAGGGCCAATGTTACTTTATTGATACCTGTTTTCTTGACAGTTTCAAATGCGCTTGCTGGTGCGCCAAGAGCATGAAGATGTCCGCCAATAATTAAAATGTGGCCTGCGTGATCACGGCGCTCGGGTTTATTCCATTCAAGATCAGCAAACAGCGCCTTCCCACTTTGCCTATACCAGGATGTATTGTTCATCTTTTTTCTCGAGTTGATAAACTACATTTTTGCGTTCGATGACGATCTTCCAACCCTTTTTCTTGGCTGTCTGAAATAACTTTTGGTCGGGATTAAAGGCGATAGGATTTTCAACCATTTCGAGCATACTGGCATCACTGAGGCTGTCGCCTATTGCGTAGCTATCATGTAATGCAAGCTGGTGCTTCTCAATTAAAGATAAAAGCGCAGATCTTTTATCGAAACTCGGCACAAATTTCTGGCCGGTAAATGCATAGTTCTTTCGCATGTAAACAGTGCCTAAAAAATCATCAAAGCCGTAGTGGTTTGCAACTTTTTCGACTAGTTCGGTGTGAGAGCCAGAGACTGCTAATAAGATATAGTCTCTGCGCTTTAGTTTTGTAATAAGATCACGAGTGAATGTATACACTTGGTCTTGATACTCTTCTATTACGCTCTGGGTTAAGCTCTCAAAAGTCTTTGTGGGAATATTCGTGATGGCTTTTTCAAATTCTGTAATTAAGGTCTGTTCGTATTCATGAAAGTCCGTTTTGCTCTCGCGCCGTTTCCAGACCATACGAGCCTCGCGAATTGTTTGCAGTGCTGATTCGCCGAGGAGACCGGATTGAGCCAGCCTATCAACAACTGCGTGATACAGCTGCCAACGAATAAGTGTGCCATCAATATCAAAAACTGCAAATTTCTTCACTATTTCTTCCAGTCGCCCCCGTTTGTACGGTTGCGGGGTGATGTGTGATGCCAATCATGAGGGTTCGACTTTTTCAGTTCGTCGAATAGATTTTTTGCAGTTTCGGTGTATAGTTTTTCTCGTACAATTGTTTTCCGGTTATCTCCCCATACTTCCCCAATGGACACTCCATTTGCAGCTTGTTCCTGAAGCTCAAAATCAACGTCAAGGTTATCGGCGTCTTTTACAATTTTTGCCTCCAAAGACGTTCGTTCCTCGTATTCATGCATGAGTTCGGTAAATTCATCGTTAAGCTTTGTGTCTTGAAGCATGTCGCTTAACGCCAGTTCTTCATTGCGCTTAGTGTACTGCCGGGCGATGTAGTCGACGTCATTAGTACGGCTTTCGGCAATATCGTGGGCGAGCGCCATTTTAAGAATTTTCTCGTTATCGCCGCCTTCATATTTTGAGATTAAAAGTGCAATCCAAGCAACACGAAAATGATGCTCTGCAAGACTGGCAAAGTTAATGCCACCAAATCTGTTCCATTGACGTGGCAGATGCCTTAACATGCCAAGTTCAAATAACAGTTCAATATCTCGTTTCATCATGTACTTAAGTCTACATCAGTTTATCCAAACTCACCACTAGCCTGGCAACTCGGTTTTAATTACACCAACAGGCAGGAGGTGCGCATTAATTTCCGCAGCACCATAGCTGTTCGCAATTGGTTCAAGATGATTGGCTTGACCATGTGTGATACCGGCAAGCGCTACTGTGTGTTGCGCTGTGCGCCAGTCTCTGAGTTTTGGCGTACTATCTGGTGGCAAGCCAAAAGCTTCTGCGTAGTGTATCTTCTCAGTGAGAAGTGTTGGTCTCTGATCATCTCCGGTCTCTCCTGGGGTATCACCCAAAGTAGCGAATAATAGCATTTGTGTGCCCCACTTACGTACGCCCAGCCCGATAACAGGCACTTCAAGGTCTCTGGCTGTCGTCGCACATCTTTGTGCTGCATTGGCTTCCGCTGTTTGCAGCGCACTTCTTGTGGCGGCTTCAGGACTTGCTTGTTGCTTACCCCTGCGGCTTATACCGTAACTCACTAGTTTCGCCATAACAGCACCGGGTACTATTGGAACGCCGGTACGGGGTATAAAGGCTGTTTCGGGCAGGTCTAGTCTGGCGGCAAGTTCACTCACCGTCCTACCAGAAAGAAGCCTCCCAATACCTGTTGATAAATAGGCTCGTCGGGTACTGAGTGAGCCGAAGTGATTATACGATCCTCTTTGCCGTCTGCTTGCATCTCGTGGTTGCCGACCTGTGGGCTCTCGGTCTAAGAATGCACCCTGGCTTATGTCCGAGATACTAGCTGCTGGCCTCCTAATTTTACGTCCCACCGCTAGCTAACCTCAATGCTAACCGGGCAGTGGTCGGAGCCCATTTGGCTTGCATGGATTTCAGCTTTTTTTACTTTTTCTTTCATGCTTTCAGAAACCAGCCAGTAATCAATGCGCCAGCCGACATTTCTCGCTCTGGAGTTGGCAAAGTGGCTCCACCAGGTGTAGTGGCCGTTGCCTTGTGTAAACAAGCGAAATGTATCAACAAAACCGGCGGCTAGCCAGTTATCAAAACCGGTTCGCTCTTGGTCGCTAAAGCCTTTTTTGCCCTTGTTTGCTTTCGGGTTAGCAAGATCATCTTCTGTGTGAGCAACGTTCATGTCGCCGCAATAAAGCACAGGCTTTTTTCTCTGCAAATCTGCGCAGTATAGAGTCATGGCTTTGTCCCACTGTTGGCGAAGGTCTATCCTGAGTAAGCCATCCTTTGCATTGGGCGTGTAGGCCGTCACCACGTAATATTCATCAAACTCAGCAGCAATCACCCGCCCTTCGTCGTTGCTGTGGCCATAGCCGTCTTTTATGAGACCGCCAGCTTTCACAAATTCCTCCGGGATGTCATTGATGATTGCAAGTGGCTTAATTTTAGTAAAGATTGCTGTGCCAGAATAGCCTTTTTTATTTTTTGATGAGTTCCAATATTCTTCGTACCCGCTGGCATCAAATTCGGCCTGTCCTTGTTCAGCCTTGGTTTCTTGTAAGCACAAAATATCTGGCTGGTACTTTGCTAGAAACTTTTGTAACTCCCCTTTTCGCACAACCGCACGAATACCATTTATATTCCATGAGAATAACTTCATGCTACAAGTATACAGTAACGGGTTGGCTGTGCTAGAATTTACCATAATGTATAAACGTGTACTTTTAAAGATTTCGGGTGAGCAGCTAGCGGGTAAATTCGATTCTGGTATTGATCCTGAAAGAGCCGCTTGGCTTGCGCGCGAGGTTAAACAGGCCGCTGTGAATGGAACCCAGGTTGTCATCATGGTTGGTGGCGGTAACTTCGTAAGAGGTGCGCAGGTCGCGGGTGCGGGCATTAAGCGTGTGACAGGTGATCATATGGGGATGCTCAGCACTCTTATTAATGCGTTGGCTCTCACTGATATCTTCGAGGCACAGAATGTTCCTACAAGATGTCTGAGCAATATATTTGCGCAACAAGTTGCCGAACCATTCGTACATCGCCTCGCAGAAA
>JAXMAA010000009.1:0-8228 GCA_046350615.1 Saccharimonadales bacterium (SeqCode)
TTCTGCATTTATAACAACACCGTTGCCATCTACCACTGGCGCAACAACAAAAAAGTCGGTGCCGAAATTATCAACAAGTCGTTCGCAGATATGCAGCGAGCAATTTTCGAAAACTATTGGAAGATCGCGGAATAGCCCTTAGATCACTCGCCTTATGTCATCGCCCGTCTGTAACAGGTTAATCATAGATTCTGTTGCCCAATCACTAATCCGTTCGTTTGCTGCATTTGTGTTGTATGAAGTTTTGGTATTGGAATTATAGAAGGTATCGAGATCTAGCTTCTGGAATTCACTGTTTACAGGGGAGTAGTCTAGGAACGCCCGAAGCTTCTTCTGCTGCAATAATTTGAGAAGTGCTAATTCATCAACGATTCCTGGCGCAACAGCCGATATAATCACGCCTTCTTTGCACTTTTCCAACATCTTTTCGTCAACAAAACCTTGATTTGTGTCACCGTTGACGCAAAAGATGACAATATCAGCATTGGACAAGACTGTATCGAGATCAGTTGCCGTGTAGTTTGTCTGTTTTGCAGACCTATTGTGATACACGACCTGAAAGCCTGAGTGCGAAAACAGATCAGCAAGACTACTACCTATATGACCAAGACCAACCACCCCTACCGTGAGATCCGCAAACTCATTAACAACACCAGCGTTTAGTGAACCCGTCCTACCTAGGCTAAAGAGCCTGCGAACCATGGCAAGACTCGTAGCAAACATCCACTGTGCAACCGCATTTGCGTTGGCATGCGGAGTGTTAGCAACTTTTATGCCTCTTTCTCGAACACTTTCAAGCGCAACAATGTGTTCTTCGTAATTAGTGCCCGTGAAAGCTATCGCCCGAAGCTGATCCGCTGCCTGGATCACTTGGTCTGTAACTTTTTCTAAGCCACCCAGAATATATCCAGCTTTGCCTTTAATCGCTTCGCTCAGCTCGGCTTCGGTTGCTGCTGCTTTATCCAACCGCTCAACTTCAAAGCCGGCACTTTCCAGCATTTTTACATGCTTATCTTTTATAAATAAACTATCTGTGACTAGAATTTTGTTCATATTACCATTTACTATATCTCATTACTGCCCTCGCTAGGAAGATCGCTGTTGTGTATTATATTGTTAAGACTTTCAGCCCGTAGTTTCTAGGCCACCCCAGTGCTGGAAGCCTTTTTATTTACCTGAAAAATTCTTTGATACAGCAAAGACCGACGTAAAATCTTTCTGGCCCGTTCGCTTGCTTTCTTTTATTTTATTGCGGGACAATTATAGGTAAAATGAAGCTCGTCATCAGTGGAATGTAAGCAATCGCAAAAATTGTGCTTGCAAAAACAATCAGAGAGGCTCGTTCTGGTTCTGCCTTTAAGAACGAGGCATACGCAACAGTGTTGGCCGCAATCGGAACAATAGCCATCAGGAACGCGACCTGATAAACCCCATGCGTCTGAGCAAAAAAGTGTGTATAGTGCCGATCCACGACAATAAGCGCAGATACAATGGCTGGCCACACGATAAACTTTGGTATGAACGAGCGGACAATTGCACGTACATCAAAGTGTGTTCTAGTGAGCTCACTCAGTGCGAGACCGACTAATAACGAACCAAGAAGTACGTATGCGCCTCTAAAGTTCGGTACAAAGTCACTGTACACTGAACCCAGTTTTACTCCAAGCTGTTGGACAATAACAGCAGCTACAAATGCGTAGAGAATCGGCAACCGTACGAGCTTTTGTAGGCTGTCTTTAATACCATGCTCACCTTTTGCAATCAGTACAAATCCAACTGTTGTTTCATAAACCAGATACCCAAAAATACAAAGTACGACCAACCCAATCACTTCTTCTCCAAAAAGTGCCAAGGCTACTGGTAACCCAAAATAGCCTGTATTGCCCGATCCCGCCGCAAACGCAAGCATGCCTCTCATCTTTTTGGGCTTCACTCGAGAGTTCAAAAAATATGAAGTGAGTGCGATACCGGAGCATAGGCAGAAGAAAATAACGGGCAGCAAGAGAGTTTCTTTTGTGAGCTTGGTTGTATAGACAGAGTTGAAGATAACCACTGGCGCAACGAGGTAAATGAGTAGACTTGAGACCGCCTCTTTCTTAACTGAGAGCTTTCTACCAATAATAAACCCTGCTCCAATCAGCGCGTATATCGGAATGAGCTTAGCAATAAAGTTAAGGAAAAGTTCCATTACGGCGTTAACCGGTTGATGTCGCGAGGAAAGAGAGTGGCCTCTTTCACATTGTTGAGACCGATGATTTTTTGGGTGAGACGCTCTAGGCCAAGACCGAAGCCGCCATGAGGTGGCAGGCCATATTTGAAGGCGCTGAGATAGTGTTTGAAGCCTGGGTTATCCGGCTCAACACCAAGCTTATCTTTGAGTTGTTGCACCAAAACTGGATAGCGATGTTCGCGCATTGGGCAAGTCATGATCTCGACACCTCTAAATAAGAAATCTGAGCGCTCGGCTAAATCTGGCTTGTCTTCCATCTTTTTATGGTAGAACTTCATTTCGTCTGCTGGCCACTCGGTGACAAAAACAGCCTCGGTACCAAGGTTCTTTTTGGCGTACTCGCAGATCCACTTTTCTTCAGCAGGGGTAAGATCTTTTTTGTCTTCAACTACTGTTTTATTGTGCTTTTCAAACAACTCATGTACCTCAGCAAGCGGGATTGAAACTGCGTGTTCGCTTAAGACTGGCTTGCTGGTGTTCCAGCGTTTCAGTTCGGTTTCGTAGCTTGCCCAGACATCATTAACAACTCTAACGAGCAGCTGGTGAGCAAACTCACGCAGCTCGTCGAAAGTTATAAAACCTAGCTCGGCATCGATTGTGATGTATTCGGTCATGTGACGAGTAGTAGCGCTGAGCTCAGCACGATAGGTTGGATTGGTTTCGAAAACACGCTCAAAAACGCCAACCATCATCTGCTTATAAAACTGGGCAGACTGCGCCAGAGTTGCAGTTTTGCCAAAATAATCGAGCGTGAAGGTTTCGGCGCCACCTTCTGTGGCCTCTGCTAACAACTTCGGGGTATTCATCTCGGTGAATCCCTGTTCTTTGAAATACTGTCGTGCCGATTCAAGTACCTTGGCTTGTATTTTAAAGATCGCGGTTTCTTGTAAGTTGCGGAGGCCGATTGGTCGGTTATCAAAAAGTGTGTCGAGGTTTTCTGGCTTGTGGCCAAGAGGCTTGTCTATTTCTATAATGGGCTCGTCAGTGACGGCTGAGATGATATCAAGCTCCGGTTCGTGCAACTCTGCACCACCTGGAGCACGCTCATCCTCAAAGACTGTGCCGGTTACGGCAAGAACTGTCCCGATTTGCAGCCCGCGGAGCTTTTCAACTTCATTTTTATCTTCTACCAACACCTGAACCAGGCCTTGTCGATCGCGTACGTTAATAAAAGTCAGTCCGCCCATGAGACGTTTTTTGTGGAGCCAGCCTTTTATCGTTACTTCTCTTCCAATATATTGTTTTACTTCGCCGCTCAGCGTTCGTGTCATAACGTATTTCCTTATATAAGTTTCTGGTAAATCTTGTGATGCGGGGCACGAGCGCAATAAATCCAAGCGTTTTATTCGCCTGCCCGTAAATTCATATTATTTTTTACCAGATGTGCCATTAAGGGCTATTATACCAGCTACTCTTTAACGACGCCAGCAAGGTGCTTCATGAGATCGGCAATTGTCACCACGCCGCTAAAGTTAGTGTCGCTGTTGCGTACCAAGAGTAGATACTGCTTCTCATTCAAGAAGGCTTCAGCGAGTTCGTACAATGAGGTGGCTTCTTCTACCCAAGCAATTTGCTGAGACATAACCTCACGAACAGTAGAGCGTTGTTTTGCTTGCTGAATATCAGAGAGATCGCTTAAGTTGAGAATGCCTTCAGGCTCGCCTTTCTTGGTGGCAACCGGGAAGTAGCCGTGGCCGCTTTTTTGCAGATCACTGAGTACAATGGGGCCCAAAGTTGACGAAGGCTCAACCATGGTTATGCGCCGTTTTGGCGTCATGATATCTTTCACCGTCTTCTCGCTTGCAGTAAATAACAGCTCGATACGCTGTCGTTCCAAAGGTACGAGCACGGTACTTGGCAGAGTTTTTACAGTATCGATGAACTCTTCTCGAGATTGTAGCTTATGCTCACCAAGCGGCAGAGGCACGATATACTTCAGAATAAACCGAAGCCTTGCAGCTAGCTTACATACAAACTCGTAGTGAAGCTCAAAAAGATGAGCAGCAATATTTGAGAGAATTGTGAGTTTTGAGACGATATAAAGTGCCGTTATGCCACCAAGTGCGTAGAGTAGACCGGCCAATGATTGCTCAAGATACACCAGCAGCCCAGCCGTGACGGCTACCAGAATGGCCTGGTCAAACACACGAAGTGCCGCAATATCTTGGTAGTTTTTATTGATGAGCTTTTGTAGTTTGCTGTTACTCTGACGCAATTCGTATGGCGAGGCATAGTAGCGCCGCAAGTCAAGCGCAAAAAAGTATAATAGCGCTGCCATTTCCATTCCCAACACCACCCAGAGAATAGTTCTCATATTAATAGATTGTATGCGCTTAAACTTGTTTTGCAAATAGTTGAAAATGCTATACTAAATACACTACAAGATACGAGGAGTAATATGAATAGATTTTGGGTTGTTCTATCAATAGTGGTCGTTGGTCTCATTGCCGCATTCGTCTTCACTGGCAAAGACAAGAATCAACAAAGTGCTTTCAATGGTGATGCTAGCAAGATTCAGGAAGAAGATCACATCATAAAGGCACCGAACGAAAAGGTGGTCTTGATTGAATATGGTGACTATCAGTGTCCTGCTTGTGGTGCAGCCTACGCCCCAATTAAAGCGGCGACCGAGCAATTGAAAGATCAGGTAACGTTTGTGTTCCGCAATCTGCCACTCACCTCTTTGCACCCAAATGCTTTTGCGGCCGCCCGTGCTGCCGAAGCTGCTGCCAAACAAGGAAAGTTCTGGGAAATGCACGACCGTTTGTATGAAACACAAGATTCGTGGGGCAATGTTACAACCAATCAACAGAGCTTATTTGAAGGCTACGCGCAGGAACTCGGCCTCAAGATGGACCAGTTTAAGACTGACTATGCAAGTGAAGAAACTGCAAACCGTATTAACAGGGATGTTTCAAGTGCAAAATCTGGGTTTGATGCCACAGGCACGCCAACACTCGTACTGAATGGTAAAAAAATTGAGAACCCTGCCAGTACAACGGATGCCTATGTGAAGGCCTTAACTGAAGCGATTACTAAAGCTGGCGGCACAGCACCAGCTACGCAGTAAATTTTTGAGACACTAAGCAGAAACAAAGGAAACGAACGTGCACGAAGCTAGTCTTTTTACTGAACTAAGTATGGTGGTTGCACTGGGCGCACTCATTGCCGGTATTATGCGTTTCCTTAAACAGCCTCTCATCATTGGCCACATCATTACCGGTATCATCGCTGGCCCAGCTGTTTTAAATATCATTCACGATGAGAGCGCCTTTAGTGTATTTAGCAATATTGGCGTAGCACTGCTTCTGTTTATTATTGGACTGGAACTCAGCATCAAGGTTTTTTCGCGACTCGGGAGTGTTGTATTCACAACCGCCGCTATCCAGATTGGCTCAGTTACGCTAGCAGGCAGCATCGCCGCTAAGCTACTGCATTTTGGTAACTTAGAATCGTTTATTATCGGGCTCAGTCTGGCTCTTAGCAGCACCATTATTATTGTTAAGCTCTTCAATGACAAAAAAGAGATTACCCGGCTATACGCCCAGATTGCAATTGGCGTGTTGCTGCTGCAAGACATCGTGGCAACTGGCGGCAAAATCTTTCTAGCCGCTAAGCACCAAGGCAGCGGGTCACTGCTTGACATCGTGCTGCTGCTTGGTCGCGGTATTGGCCTTACCTTGGCACTTTACTTTATAAGCAAGTACTTACTGCCGAAGTTTACGCGAGCGTTAGAAAGCTCAAAGGAGCTCCTACTGCTATTTTCGCTGGGTTGGGGTCTGGGCTTGGCTACTTTATTTCAAAAAGTGGGCTTCTCAATTGAAATTGGAGCCCTCTTTGCTGGGGTATCGCTGGCTTCTATACCCTATGCCCGCGAGATGGCCTCGCGATTGAAACCATTGCGTGACTTCTTTATTGTTATCTTCTTCATCACGCTCGGGCATTCGATGGTACCAAACCAACTCGGCTCAGTGCTGCTGCCAGCACTCATTTTTGCTTTACTCGTTGTACTACTCAAGCCGCTATCTGTTTTAATCAGCATGGGAGCTATGGGTTATACCAAACGCGCTAGCTTTAAAACTGCTGTGGCCATGAGCCAGATTAGTGAGTTCTCGTTAGTCTTTTTATTTGCCGCTACCTCAGCCGGGTTAGCCAGTGAGAAGGCCCGTGCCGCCGTTACGTTGGTTGCCCTACTGACCTTTGCCGGCTCAACGTACCTTATGAAGTACGACGATGAAATTTATAACAAACTTGAGGGTAAACTACGATTGTTTGAACGACACGTCACCAAATTGGAGCAGAAAACAGCCCTGCAGCATTACCCGATTGTACTACTAGGTTATCGCAAAGGCGGCGCCGAATTCATCCGCACGTTTAGAGCAATGAATAAACGCTTTGTAGTAGTTGATTACGATCCTGAAGCCATTGAACTATTAGAGCGCCAAGAACTGAACTTTTTATATGGTGATGTAACTGACCCCGAGTTAATTGAGGAACTCAACCTAGAAAAATCTAAGTTAATAGTGTCGACTATCTCTGACTACAACACCAACAAGTTCTTGGCACACTGGCTCAGCACTAAAAATCCTGGTGCCGTCTTTGTCTGTTCAGCCGACACGGCCTACCACGCTGCCCGGCTCTACGCCGATGGCGCCGCCTACGTTATGCTGCCTCACTTTATTGGCAGTGAAAAAATCAGCAGCTTTATCAAACGCAGTGGCTTTAGCAAAAGTGAGTTTCACAAGTTCCGCGAAAAGCACTTACAATATCTTGAAACCCACTACGCCGAAGAACCCGCTTAAGTAATCATTTGCTATTCTATGAATATGAACATATCAAACAAAGCAGTTATCGACAGCAGGTCCGAGTTTAGTGAGGAAGATCTTAAGCACTTTGGCGATGATGGTGACCTCGCTCGGCAAGAGCTTATTGATCCCGCTATACTTCAAATGCTGGGAGACGTAAAAGGGCTGAACGTTCTAGATGCAGGCTGTGGCAATGGCTACTTATCAAGAAAGTTAGCACGTCGGGGAGGAATTGTAACTGGCATCGAACCCGCAACAAGCCTCTTTGAATATTGTGTCGGGAAAGAACGAGAAGAAAATTTAGGCATCACTTACTTTCAGCAAGATCTTGCCAATCTAGATTTCGTTGAGAAATTTGATAAAATTCTTGCCATCAATGTCTTGATGGATATCCCCGATTACTTTGCAGCCTTAAAAAACTGCGTACGGGTACTCAAGAAAGGCGGGGACATCATTATCTCTATGCTTCACCCGGCGTTCCCAGGATTTGAAAGCAACTGGCAAAAACTAGGGCATGTGGAGATAAGTGAATACTTTAATCCCAGCTCTACAAAACAACGCTACGGCTATCTTTTCATGAGGCCTATCTCGACTTACTTGAACGACCTTATAGCACTCGGCTGCGTAATTACAAGTGTCGACGAGCCGCGGCTTGCGGACAATACATCTCGTGCCAGAAATGCACATGTACCACAGTTCTTGATCATTCAAGCAAAGAAGCAGTAAATTCTCTACCTGAGCCCCGGCACCTCACTCTGTGATAATTTGCGAGGGTTCGTCCCCCAGCAAAACTTATGTCTGCGGATCGTGCAAAATTGATTCTATATTATTTTTTGCCGAAGTAGAGGATGCCGGTGACCATCCAGAAGGCGCAGATGCCGGCGGCCATGGCGGTAAACATTGGTAGGCCAATGGCAATAATGGCGGGCATAGAAAGGGCAGTGATGATCCCGCCGCCCACGAATGGTTCAAACATCAACTGCTTAAATCCAAAACTTTCGGCGGCATTGGTTTTGTCGTTAGGATCCACCATGTGAAGAAATAATAGGCCTGTGGCAGTCATGCCCATACTCTGAGCAGCGTTAACAATGGCGTTGGCAAACCAGTTCTTTTTGAACATGTGCCTCGCCAGAAACAGAAATCCAAACAGAATCCAGAGTACGCCGGTTGCAGCCAGTATCAGGAAGATGTCG
>JAXMAA010000010.1:0-7096 GCA_046350615.1 Saccharimonadales bacterium (SeqCode)
ATCTAGCTGTTCGAGAAACCAATATTCCCGGGTTTTACATAATTGATTTAGCCGTGCACGGCGATAATCGTGGCTGGTTTAAGGAAAACTATCAAAAAGCAAAAATGGAGGCACTTGGCCTCCCGGCTTTTGATGTGGTGCAGAATAACTTCTCGTACAATGAAGAAAAAGGTGCAACTCGCGGCTTACACGCCGAGCCTTGGGAAAAGTTCATTTCCGTAGCGAATGGTAAGGTGTTTGGTGCGTGGGTTGATCTGCGCAAAGGTGAAAGTTTTGGTGAAACACTGACACTCGAGATTACTCCAGAGGTAGCTGTATTCGTGCCACGTGGCGTGGCCAATGGCTATCAAACGCTGGAGGAAAAGGTTACTTATACGTATTTGGTGAATGCCCACTGGTCACCAGAGGCGCAATACACGTTTGTGAACTTATTTGACCCTGCTCATGGTATTTCATGGCCGATTAGCAAAGATGAAGCAATTATTTCTGATAAAGACGCTGGGCATCCTATGCTCGCTGACGTAATTCCGATGGAGGTGTAGGATGGATGATTCAAATATAGTCATTATTGGCTCAAAGGGCCAGCTGGGCAAAGCACTTCAAGCAAAATATCCAAATGCTCGTGGCGTTGACGCCGACGAGCTGGATATTACTGATCTGGCCCAGATGAATGCTTTTGACTGGTCGGGGGTATCTGTAATACTGAACGCCGCAGCCTACACAAATGTTGACGGCGCAGAAACGCCGGAAGGCCGCGTAGCTGCTTGGGCAGTAAACGGTGCTGCTCCTGGTAATTTGGCGAATATTGCATTGAGCAACGACATAACGCTGGTACATATTTCCACTGAGTATGTATTTGACGGCACTAAGACGCCTCATGTAGAAGATGAGCCCTTCTCGCCGCTTGGCGTCTATGGCCAAGCGAAAGCTGCTGGCGATATCGCAGTGTCACTTGCACCAAAGCACTACATTCTTCGTACCAGCTGGGTAATCGGTGACGGCAATAATTTCGTACGTACTATGCTAGGACTTGGCAAAAAAGGAATCTCACCAACGGTTGTGGGAGATCAAATTGGCAGACTCACATTTACCAGTGAGTTGGTGCGCGCTATTGATCATTTACTTACCGCACAAGCAGCATATGGTACCTACAACCTTAGCAATGGTGGCGAAAGCGCCAGTTGGGCCGATATTACTCGCGAGATATTCAAACTTGGCGGTTTTACTGAGCTTACTGTTACTGACACCTCGACCGAGGAGTACTTTGCAAGCAAACCCGAAGCAGCACCCCGCCCGCTACAAAGCACCATGGATCTATCTAAAATTGAAGCAACGGGTTTTACGCTAACTGATTGGCAAACTGAACTGAAAGCGTATATTGAAAATGAATCACAAGGAGAACAAGCATGACCACTCACCTGTCATCTCGAGCGAAGTCGAGAGATCTATTCAGTATTGAAAGGAGTTTTTCGTGAAAGGTATTATTTTAGCCGGCGGTTCCGGCACACGATTGTATCCAATTACTAAAGGCATCTCCAAGCAGTTAATGCCCATATATGACAAGCCGATGATTTACTACCCATTGAGCACCTTGATGCAAGCAGGTATTAAAGATATTTTGATCATCACGACTCCGGCGGATCAATCACAATTCCAGCGTCTGCTCGGTGATGGCTCTGACATTGGCATTAACCTGCAGTATGCTGTGCAGCCTTCTCCTGATGGTCTAGCCCAAGCGTTTATTATTGGTGAAGAGTTTATTGGCGATGATAAAGTTGCTTTAATCTTAGGGGATAACTTGTTCTACGGCGAGAGTTTTGGTGATAGCCTCAAGAATTGCTCGAACCCTGAAGGTGGTATTGTGTTTGCCTACGAGGTTTCTGACCCAGAGCGATATGGTGTGGTTGAATTTGACGATCAAAACCATGCCGTATCGATCGAGGAAAAGCCTGCGCAACCAAAGTCCAACTTTGCCGTAGTGGGCCTATATTTTTACGATAATGACGTCGTGGAAATCGCTAAGAACATTCAGCCAAGTGCTCGTGGCGAATTAGAAATCACTACCGTCAACGAAGAATATCTTAAGCGTGGTCGCTTGAAGGTAGAAACCATGGATCGTGGCTCAGCGTGGCTAGACACCGGAACATTTGAATCAATGAATGACGCCAGTGAGTATATTCGCGTAATTGAACATCGTACTGGCATAAAGATTGGTTGTATCGAAGAGATAGCCTACCGACAAGGGTTTATCGGCAAAGATCAGTTACTAAAGATTGCTGAACCGCTCAAAAAGTCTGGCTACGGACACTACCTACTGAATATCGCGAGCTAAGTGTGCAAAAAGTAAAAGCTGCGACTATATTTTTGTACCAGCATCATTTTGTGCGGTATTTGTTGGTTGGCGGCACAACATTCTTTTTAGATTTTGGCATTCTATACATTTTGCATGGTGTACTAGATTTAAATTTAGCAGCCTCGGCTTCAGTGGCCTACTGGGTTTCAATCGCCTACAACTTCACACTTAACCGCTATTGGACTTTTGACGCTCACGAACGTGATGATCTTCTGAGGCACATTACAACCTATTTTGCGTTGCTAATCATCAACTATTTATTTACCGTTGGGTTTGTGGCCATCGTTGGTTTACATATAAATTACATGCTGGCTAAAGCTTTATCGGTAGCCATAACAATGATTTGGACCTACCCTGCCTACAAGCGCCTGATTTTTGTTTCTAAATAACCGTCTTAAAATAATCGATGGTTTTATCTAAGCCATCTTCGAGTTTAATGCTAGGTTCCCAGCCTAACTTCTTCTTGGCTTGATCAATAACTGGCTTGCGCTGTAAAGGATCGTCACCAGGCAGTGGCATATAGGTTAGTTCAGATTTGTCGCCTATTTTATCTAGGATAATCTCTGCCAGCTCTTTCACGGTAAATTCACCAGGATTACCAAGATTCATAGGATCGCTTTCGTCCGATTCAACCAAAGCGACGATACCGTTTACAAGATCATCAACATAGCAAAAGCTTCGAGTCTGTCCGCCATCGCCATAGACAGTTAGGTCCTTGCCTTGTAGCGCTTGTACGATAAAGTTTGATACAACCCGGCCATCTTTTGGATCCATGCGAGGACCATAGGTGTTAAAGAATCTGCCGATGCAGGTGTTAGTGCCGTGCTTCTGGCGGTACGTCCAAATTAGCGCCTCGGCATAGCGTTTTGATTCATCGTACATGCTGCGAGGACCATAACAATTCACGCTCCCTTTATAAGTTTCTGGCTGAGGATGCACTTCTGGGTCACCATACACTTCGCTGGTTGAGGCATGGAAAAAACGAGCCTTATCGCGCGTTGCAAGTTCGAGCATGCGCAATGTTCCTACAGAACCAACCTGTAGGGTCTCAACACCAAGACGCTGGTAGTGCGGTGGGCTAGCCGGAGAGGCCATATTCAGGATAATGTCATACCTATGCGCCAAAACTTTCTCAGGGAGCGGTTCCACGATATCGCATTCATAAAACTCGAAGTTCGGATTATCGCCAAGGTGATCTACATTCTGAGCTAATCCAGTCGACAGGTTATCAAGACCAATAACGGTATAGCCTTTGTCCAAATAGTAATCACATAAGTGCGACCCTAAAAACCCAGATGCACCAGTAATTAAAACTGTCTTGCTCATTTACCCACCGTTTTACGGCCAATACTCTTATAGGTAAAGCCGCGCTCTTGCATTTCTGAAGCATCATATAAATTGCGGCCATCAAAAATGATCGGCTTCTTGAGTTCTTGCTTGATGCGTTCGAAGTCCGGAGTTCTAAATACAGACCACTCGGTTGCAATCAACAGTGCGTCCGCCTCATTTAAGATGCCGTATTCGTCAGTTATGATCGTGACATTTGGGTTGTCGTGATAACGCTTGGCGACATTTTCGTGAGCTTCTGGATCATACGCCGCGACAGTTGCGCCCGCTTTTAATAAATCGTCGATTAGATAGAGTGCAGGCGCCTCGCGAATATCATCAGTGTCGGGCTTAAATGCCAATCCCCAAATTGCAAACTTCTTGCCCTTCAAGTCTTTGCCAAAATGAGCGGTGATGCGCTTGAACATAATGCCTTTCTGGCGATTATTCACTTCTGTAACAGATTTTAGAATCTTGAAGTCATAATCATTATCAGCTGCTGTTTGCTCTAGGGCACGCACGTCTTTAGGGAAGCAGCTTCCGCCGTAGCCAATACCAGGGAAAAGGAATTTATTGCCGATTCGATGGTCTGAACCCATGCCCAGGCGTATGCTATCTACATCCGCACCGACTAATTCTGCAAGGTTGGCCATTTCGTTCATAAAACTAATCTTCGTGGCTAGAAACGCATTGGCAGCATATTTAGTCATTTCTGATGACCGCTGATCCATAAAATAGATTGGATTACCCTGGCGGACGAAGGGTTCGTAGAGCTTTTCGAGTACTTTGCGGGCTTTGTCTGAGCTTGTACCTATCACTACGCGGTCTGGCTTCATAAAGTCCTGCACTGCTAGACCTTCACGTAAGAATTCTGGGTTTGATACAACATCAAACTCTTCTTTGGCATTCTCGGCGATTGCTGCTTCGGTCTTTTCGGCAGTTCCTACCGGCACCGTACTCTTATTGATAATGATGGTGTAGTGCTTGAGTAATGGACCAAGATCTTTTGCCACACCTAAAATGTATGAAAGGTCTGCAGACCCATCTTCATTTGGTGGCGTCGGTAGTGCTAAAAAGATGATTTCTGCAGTGGCTACCGCTTGTGCAAGATCGGTGGTAAAGCTCAATCGGCCTTCTGCGGTATTGCGCTGAAACAGTTCTTCGAGACCTGGCTCATATATCGGTACATGACCTCGGCGCATTCGCTCTACTTTTGTCTTATCGATATCAACACAGGTGACTGTGTTGCCAGATTCTGCAAAGCAAGTACCAGTTACCAGCCCCACATAGCCTGTCCCTACAACTGTAATCTTCATTACCGACTATTCTATGCTAATTATGGCCTCTAGACAAATTGACTGGTTCACCCCTATAACCTATACTTAAAGCAAGTAAGTAAAGGGGTTTTATGAAAGCACTCGTAACCGGGTCAGGTGGTTTGATTGGCTCAGAAGCAGCCAAATTTTTTGCAGAAAAAGGCTTTGACATCGTTGGTGTCGACAATGATATGCGTAGTTACTTCTTTGGGAAAGAAGCCAGTACCGATTGGAATCGTGAAAAGGTTGAAAAACAACTGGCTGGTAAATACACACACTACAAAGCAGATATTCGAGATAACGATGCGATCGAAAAGATTTTCAAAGAGCACAAGTTTGATGTAATCATCCATACTGCTGCTCAACCTTCTCATGACTGGGCTGCTCGAGAACCTTTCACCGACTTTAGTGTTAACGCCAACGGCACTTTGGTAATGCTCGAAAACATGCGTCAACACTGCCCGGAAGCTGTTTTTATATTCACCTCTACCAACAAAGTGTATGGCGATACCCCAAACCGTCTACCTCTCGTTGAACTTGAAAAGCGCTGGGAACTTCCTGAGGATCACAAATACTATAAAGGCATCGATGAATCTATGAGTATTGATGACACAAAACATTCAATCTTTGGTGCTTCCAAGGTTGCTGCGGATGTCATGGTGCAAGAATACGGCAAATACTTTGGCTTCAAGACTGCAGTGTTCCGTGGCGGCTGTCTTACCGGACCTTCACATTCTGGTGCTGAACTCCATGGCTTCTTGGCATACCTTATCAAGTGTATTGCCAGCGGCAAAAAATATACGATCTTTGGCTACAAAGGTAAGCAGGTTCGTGACAACATCCACTCACACGACCTAGTAAATGCGTTTTACCACTTCTACCAGAACCCACGTTCTGGCGAGGTCTACAACATTGGTGGTGCCCGCAACTCCAACATCTCCATGCTGGAAGCTATCGAGAAAATCGAGAAACTGTTGGGCAAAAAGGCTAATTATGAATTGTCTGATGAAAATCGTATTGGTGATCACATTTGGTACGTTTCGGATGTTTCAAAATTCAAGGAGCACTACCCTGACTGGGACTTCGAATACGACATAGATGCAATTCTTAAAGAAATGTGCGCTGCGGTTGATAAGTAGATGAACTATAAAAATATTTTGATTACCGGTGGCGCAGGATTTGTTGGCTCAAACCTAGCACTCAAGCTCAAAGCAGATTATCCTGATGCCAACATAACCGTGCTCGATAACCTAAAGCGCCGCGGCTCAGAGCTTTCGCTTAAACGTCTCAAAGCTGCTGGGATAGAGTTTGTGCATGGCGATATTCGAAATCGTGAAGATTTGGTATTCGAAAAGGTTGATCTGTTGCTTGAGTGCTCCGCTGAACCTTCGGTACTCGCTGGCATTGGTGGATCACCAGACTATCTCATGAACACCAACCTAGTAGGCACACTCAACTGCCTAGAGGTAGCTCGCGAGCACAATGCCGCAAGTTTATTTTTGTCTACCAGCCGCGTGTACCCTATCAGCTACATCAATAATTTGAAATTTGAAGAAAATGAAACCCGTTTTGATATTCTCGACGGACAGGAAATCACAGGTGCGTCATCAAAAGGCATTGCCGAAAACTTCCCGCTTGATAAACCTCGTTCGCTCTATGGCACGACCAAACTAGCATCCGAAATGGTGGTCGCAGAATACGTCGATACCTATGGTCTCAAAGCAATTGTAAATCGCTGTGGTGTTATAACCGGTCCATGGCAAATGGGCAAGATTGATCAAGGGGTATTTGTACTATGGGTGGCCAAGCATTACTTTAATCAATCACTTTCATACATCGGGTATGGCGGCGAGGGTAAGCAAGTTCGCGATTTCATTCATATTGATGATCTATATCGTTCGATAAAATTACAGCTCGAGAATTTTGATGAGTACAATGCCGAAACTTGGAACATTGGTGGTGGGCTGGAAAATAGTGTTTCTTTGCAAGAGTTGACCGCTCTTTGCGAAAAAGCAACTGGCAACACAATCGACATAGCCTCAGTCAAGGAAGATCGCCCTGCCGACCTCCGATTCTTCATTACCGATAGCACAAAGTTCCT
>JAXMAA010000011.1:0-3222 GCA_046350615.1 Saccharimonadales bacterium (SeqCode)
TCGAGACTTTTTGTTTATTGGCCGCACGTATTCGTATCCAGCCGCGCTAGAGGGCGCTCTTAAGCTCAAAGAGATAAGTTATATACATGCAGAAGGCTACGCCAGTGGCGAAATGAAGCACGGTCCATTGGCTATGATCGATGAGGACTTCCCAACCCTTGCAATTGCCACAAATTCACTAATGCTCGAAAAAGCATATTCAAATATGCAAGAAATTCGTGCCCGTAAAGGCCCGGTTGTGACCATTGCAACAAAGGGTAATAAAGCTGTGAAGAAACACGCTGATGATGTTATTTATGTTCCTGATAGTCTCGAGCAAACCAGCCTAATTTTATCCACCATGGTCACACAACTATTCGCATACTATATTGCAGAAGCAAAAGGTCTCAATGTAGACCGGCCGCGAAACCTTGCCAAATCAGTAACCGTCGAATAGCTTAGCTGACTTTTACGATGCCTTCGATGGCGTATGAAGTGTCGTGCCAGTTGCGCACTTTGATGCAATCAATACCGAACTCTTCTACAGCGTAATCATTGCCGCCGGGTTCGATGCGGTCACCCATAAACAATATGTCTTCTTTGTTGAGACCAGTTGCATCTATAAGCTTTTGCATCCCATACGCCTTGTCGATGCCTGGCTTGGTAACATCAATGGACGTTGCGCCAGCAGCTCGCACTTCAAATTCCGGGATCTTTGGTGCTACAATGTCGCGAATTTTGTGCTTTTTGCTTGCATCTGGATCCCACTCTTCTTTGATGCGAACACCCTCTTCGCCTAGCTCTGCAACAATTTCTTGCCCAAGAATTGAAAGTGTAATCTGACTATCACGGTCTTCGATGGTTTCACCGTAGGTTTTATCGGCTTTATAGCCTGATTCTTCTAAACCTTCTTCGAGAGCTTTGATGATCTTCTTTTTATCTTCAGCAGTGAAGTTCTCGGCATATTTTTGGACCCACTCACCTTTCTCAAAACGATAGTAGCGAGTGCCGCTGGTAGGCATTAGGTGTAAGCGCTCTAGGCAATCAGGGTCTTTGGTTATTTGAGTCAGGAATTGACGCTGAAAAAGTTCATATTTGCCACCGGAGATTACACAAACCTGATACTGCTCTAGCAATCGATCAAACATATTAACCATGCGGTCATGAAAGTGGGATTTACTCGGTGCTAGTGTGCCGTCTAGGTCAAATGCGATTAGTTTCTTCTTCATATATCTCCTTTTAAGTATTATTTGCCAATTTAGTAACGAGTTGTTTATAGGACTTAAGGTCATTCACGGCAATCCAGGTACCCTCGGTGAGGCCAGCCGACCACAGCTTATTTTCGTGCGCCAGGATTGGGAATAGTACTTGTTCGAAGTCGCTTTTTTCTTCAAGACTAAATAGCTCTTTGAAGCGCGGAAAGATCTCCGGCGAAAATACCGTAATCCCTACATGAGCTGGCACAGGAATGAGTGGATACATCTGCGTGTCAACGACTGCATTATCTACCACCATCATGCCGGTTGCGGCGTATGGCTGTCCTTTGGCAAGTACAGCGGTGGCGAGCATGCCTTTTTTGATGCCTTCCAGGTGTGATTCACCGACGTATCGAACATACGAACCGGGAAAATCGAGAATAACATCGTCGGGGTTGGCAACAATGAGATTATAATCCTCTGGGATTGAGCCGTTTTCAAGCGCATTACGAATGGCGCCACCCTTACCTGCTGGTGGTTCTGGATCATAACTATATTTTATTTCTACTCCAAGGTCTTTGCCATCGCCTAAGCGATCTTCGACGGTATGGGCATTGTGATACACCAAAGCTACAAACTTTTTAAAACCTGCTTCTTTATAAGCGCGAATGCACATTTCGATCATCGTGTCGCCGTTTGGTAGCTCGTGTGCGTTCTTTTGTACCGCTTCTCCATCGAGTACCGCCGCATATCGAGTACTCTCACCACCAGCCATAAGGGCTATAACAGTGTTGTCAGCAAAACTTTGCCATTCTTCGTCGCTAACAGAGGAGTTTTTATGGAAACTGGCTATTTTGCTGGCTAGATTGTCGAGTTCATCCTGTAGATTCACGTTATCTATAGTAAAATAAAACCTGCGAATGAAGAAAATTTTCAGACACTACATAACTGCAAAACGGGGGTAAAACGAATGCGCATTTTGGTAACCGGCGGTGCCGGATTTATTGGCTCGAACTTCGTACACTACGTATATCGAGAACGGCCTGATTGGCACATCACCGTATTTGATAAATTAACCTATGCCGGCAACAAGGCAAACATCGCTGGACTTGATGAAAACCGTGTAAGCTTTATTCAAGCTGATATCTGCGATGAAGCTGCGATTGATGCTGCGATTGCCGACTGTGATGCCGTGGTACATTTTGCAGCTGAATCACACAACGACAATTCACTGCACTCACCTCGCCCATTCCTTGACACTAATATCATTGGCACCTATCAAATTCTCGAAGCAGTGCGCAAACACAATAAACGTTTACATCATATTTCAACTGATGAAGTGTATGGCGACCTGGAGCTGGATGATCCTGCTAAGTTTACACCTGAAACCCCTTATAATCCTTCGAGCCCATACTCTAGCACTAAAGCTGGTTCTGACTTGCTAGTACGAGCATGGGTACGTAGTTTTGGCGTGCAGGCAACCATCAGCAACTGCTCAAATAATTATGGCCCCTATCAACACATCGAGAAGTTTATTCCTCGCCAAATTACTGAGATACTCGAAGGCCGCAAACCAAAACTCTATGGTGCTGGTGAGAACGTACGTGATTGGATCCATACCGAAGACCACTCATCCGGCGTCCTAGCGATTCTTGAGAAAGGCAAAATTGGCGAAACATACCTAATTGGGGCCGATGGCGAGAAAAATAACAAAGAGGTTGTTGAGCTCATACTAAAAGATATGGGCAAAGATTCTTCTGATTACGATCACGTAAATGACCGGCCTGGCCATGATATGCGCTATGCGATCGACGCCACGCGTTTGCGTACCGAGCTCGGCTGGGAGCCGAAGTATACTAACTTCGAAGAAGGTCTAAAGGACACTATTGCGTGGTATACAGAGAACGAAGCATGGTGGAAGTCACAAAAAGAAGCTACTGAAGCTAAATACAAGGAGTTGGGCCGCTAATGGGTGATCTAGCTGTTCGAGAAACCAATATTCCCGGGTTTTACATAATTGATTTAGCCGTGCACGGCGATAATCGTG